>NZ_JBHTCO010000004.1:0-688536 GCF_042665295.1 Scopulibacillus cellulosilyticus | reverse complement strand
GCAGGTGTGTTCACTAATTATACAGAAAGTATAGTGGTAAATTTCTTGTCATTTACTGGTACATTCTTTGTCACTCGGTGGTAAAAACTATGTCGTTGGTGGTACATTTCAGTGGCCGTAATCAATGGTAAATCTGGACGTTTCAATGCTTCGATAAGTTCTTGCATTCTGTTAAATCGAGGGTGTTCTGAATTATAAATGGAATCTTTAGAGAATGTCATGTATTCTCTTGCTGCTGCCCCAACAATTACAATATTATTTAGGTATTTTGAAAAGTAGATCCCGTAAATAATCCCTAACATACCCCCAGTTGAATGGCATGCAAACGACTATTTATCAAAACCTAATCTTTCACGGATAGCTTCTAAATCAAATATTGATTCCAGCATACTTAGTTGATAAGGTTCTATTGCTTTCTCTGAGTTTCCTGCTTCTCTTAAATTTACTAAAAATACCTTATTAGTTTTTGTGAAGGTTTCTGCAAAATAATCACCTGTCTCGTTAAATTCAGAATAATGATGTGTAACACAAACAGGATCACCTTCACCTTTTACAAATACCTCGAAAACCCCACGAGATGTATGAATAAACTTTTTTCCACTTCCTCATAAAATTCCCCATTTCAACGATACAACATCCGTTAGCTTAAATAGGATATTAATAAAATTCCTTATTAATTAACATAATCCTTTATATGGAAAAAACCGATTCATTTTATTATGGAGAACCGGTTTCTTTATTAAACATTAGCTCTATTGTTTAAAGAAAAAATTTCGATCAATCAAACTAAGTACTAGTCCAATCAGAACGAATCAAACCTAAAGTACAAACATCTTCATATTTTCCCCACTTTAATACTGCATTTTTTGCAATACCTTCATCATTTAATCCTGATTTCTCCATAACTCGCTTGGAAGCAAAGTTTTTAGCCATACATTTTCCGTAAATCCTTTCTAGACCAAGTACCTTAAATCCAAATTCGAGTACCTTTATACAAGCTTCTGTACCATATCCCTTATTCCAATAACCAGGGTCGATAAAATACCCTAATTCCCCGTTATTATGTTCTTTTGAAATGCTCACTAAGCCACAATTACCGATATATTCATCGGGATTATCTTTTTTGAATAACCCGAATTGATATGCAGTACCCTTATCTATATTATCCCTTACATGATTAACCCACCAATCAGCTGTTTCTCTCGGATATGGGTGTGGAATATTTATTGTGGTTGCTGCAATTTCACGGTTACTTACTACTTTAAAAATTGACTCTGCATCCATTTTTTCATAAGATCTCATCACCAATCTTTTAGTTTCTAAAACTATTTTGTTTCCATCCACAACTGCATCGTTTCCTTTATAAAAATAGAATTTAAAATAGACGAATATTATATTTCGAGAAAATTTTTCATTATCACACACTAAGCTCTTTGTTTATTTCAATTAAATTTCCATCAGGGTCATATAAGTGAAAACATCGAATTCCCCAGTCATTTTGATTGTGAGGAGCGTTAACGGTCTCAATACCTTTGGATTTCAAAAGATCATATGTACTATCTACATTATCTACAGCTATTATTAAACATTGACTAGATTGACGCTCAACATCAAAAGGTCTATTTGATTCACCCAGAGATAAAGCCATCTGATTCCGAGGAAAAAGAGCGATTTCTGATCCACCAGTTTTGAAACTAATATAATTTGTGTTTTCATCTCCCCAAATAACTTTAAAGCCCATAACATCACGATAAAATTTTAAGGACGTAATATAATCTTTAACAAGTAGTCGAATGTGTGATAATTTCAATGCAAATCCCTCCATAATCAAAATGCTTAGAATAAAAGATATTAATTATTTCTATACTAATTTAACTAAACCTTTTTTAATAACGACAAAATCGATTCTTAATTTTATAATAAAGTTGAATGCAGAAAACTTTTATTAAAGACGAAAGGGAAATAAAAAGTGATAAAATTAAACAATCTCGAGCCCGGTATTCGAAAATTGGTCGAACAGTTTATCGAAGCCGGGCGTCCGTCGTCTAGAAATCAAAGTATTCAAGAACGAAGAGAAGGATATTTAAGTACAATCGATCTTGCCGGAGAATCAGAACCTGTATGGAAGGTTTTTGATCAAACAATTGAGGGATTAAGGTTTCGTATATACATGCCTTCAGATCAAATTAATCTTCCAGTTTTAATTTATTATCATGGTGGATGCTTTGTAAGTGGCGATTTGGAGACCCATGATCGACAATTACGAATGTTAGCTAACATAGGTCAATGTCTAGTAGTCGGTGTTGATTATCGTTTAGCTCCGGAGCATGTTTATCCGTCTGCACATGATGATGCTTTCAAAGCTGCCCATATCGTTCGTGAACATGCAATGTCCTGGGGTGGAAATCCCGATAATGTTACAATTGTAGGGGATAGTGCAGGAGGACATCTTGCTCTAGTTACCTGTCTACGACTAAAAGAACAAGGTCAATGGATGCCTAAACGCCAAATTCTCATCTACCCGATGCTTGATGCAACTGCTTCAAGTGGGAGTTATAAAAAGTTCGGTGATGATTATGTGATTACTCGAGATGCTCTTTTAAGTGGATTTGAGAATTATTTATCGAATATATCTCCCGATCATCCAGAAGCAAGTCCTTTATATCGAAATGATCTCTCAGGACTACCACAAACTTATATTTTAACTGCTGAATACGATCCTCTTGTTGACGAAGGAGAAGAATTCTACCGTCGTTTATTAGAATATGGTGTTGATGCACAATGTCAACGTTATTTTGGAGTAAATCACGGATTTTTTCAGCTTACAGGTATCAGTTTAGCAGCTAAAAAAGCTATTAAAGATGTTGCATCCATCGTGTCTATAATATAGGTAGATTTTATAAATTTGTTCTAGAAATAAAAACTGATCACCTTTATTAAAGGGGGGATCAGTTTTATTATTTCTTAAAAAAATTAAGGTGCTACTAATTCCACTTTGATTCTATCAGGATCTTCAAAATAAACAGCATAATGTCCTTTTCCTCCTGCAAATGGGTGCTTATCTGTATAAAGAATATTAATCCCTTTAGCTTTTAACTTAGAAGTTATTTCATCAACGTGCTGTTTAGAGGGAGCATGAAATGCCAAATGATTTAAGCCAACACGACATCTATGATACGGAACATCAAGAAATTTTTCTTCTGCTTGAACAAAAACAATATACGTTTCATTTAACTTCCAACTTTGCCCGTTTTCCCACTTTTGAAAAACGCTGTAACCTAAATCCTCTAAGAACCAACTCCAAAATTCAACTGTATTTTTTAAACTTGATACATATATTTCAATATGATGAATCAGACCTTTTGGCAACCTAATGCCCTCCTATTTAACCCATTCTCTGTTTTTATTTATATTTATTTTATCGATAAAAGCTGCATCTAAGCTTATATCCAATTTATTAGCTAAATCAAAAATATTCCAAATGACATCAAACATTTCTAAACCAATGTCCCTTTTAATGTCTTTTTGTTTGGTACCGTTATCATTTGTTTTTAACTTTAATATTTCATCAGTTAATTCCCCAACTTCACTCATTAAAAACATAACCCTGGTTTCAATTGGAATATTTTCAAATCCTTTTTCCCTGCTGAATTCTAAAACATATTGTTGGAATTTTTGTATATTCACTCAGAAGCCAACCTTCTTTCTATAAAAACTAAGATTTAATGGGAATACTTCAAAAATTGATTTTTGTCGTTAAAAATCTGCAACATTACCTGTAAAGTTGTATAAAGAAGTAGTTCTATTTTTCAAAATGAATATCCTTCTAGCCAAAATATTAAAAACTCATTCCATTTATCTGTTATTGATCTCTTAATTGGTTTGAAACTGCATTAAAAAGTTTCTGTCTCTGCTTTAGCTTGAATGTCTTCGGTTGTCATTTGACGGACCGTTCTTTCTGATAAAGGAAGAAGTGCAATTACGATAAAAATAATACCTCCAACTGTAGCCACTGTGTTGTAGCCGAAAATGTTAGCCAGGGGAACAGCAAGTATCATACCTATAGGGATGGTGGCAAAAGAGCCAAAGTCATCGAAGGCACATACACGAGAGAGCATATTTTTTGGAATGGCTTGCTGTAATGATGTATCCCACGTTATGCCAGATATGCTAGATCCAATTCCGGCCAATGCAGTGACAAGTAATAGGACAGGCAAAGGAAAACCCTGACCAAGAATGATCATAGGTATTCCAACTATAGCTGTGGCAAACATTGATTCGCGCAGTGGACGCCGTAATTGGATTCTGAACATTAATAAGCTTGCTATTAATAGACCTACTGCTCTCATGCTCAGTGTTAACCCCCAGCCAGCAGAACCAAAAGATTGTTTTGCAATGATTGGGCCAAGCACTTGCCAAACTCCCATCTGGACTGGGTTCATCAAGGCGAATGCAAATCCACCGATGACGTCGAAAGTATGACCACCCCTCGCGCATCTGTTGAAGCAGAGAATTATCTTTAACATTAGGATGGGCGGGGATACGGACCGGGATCATGCAAACACAGGCGATAAAAAAACTTGCCGCATCTATCGCAATTCCCCAGCCCCCTCCGAGCGTTGCGGCAAAAATTCCCGAAACTATTGGTCCAATGATCTTTGAAGTACTGCGAGATGTGCTAAGTAGAGAATTAGCATGCTTAATATCCTTCCTATTAACTATCTCTGGAACAATACCTCGCATAGCTGGGGAAGTAAAGGCTTCCAAAATACCGTTAGAAATTGCTAATGGGAATATCCAATACGGATTCGCCTCAGTAAGGATGATAATGGCAATTCCTGTCTGGGTTACTCCAGAACCAAGGTTACTAAGGAAGATCAGCCTGTCACGACGGTAACGATCTGCAATGCTGCCACCAATAAGTAACATCAGAATGTTAGGTAAAATTTGTGCAGCAAGAATGTATCCTAACAGATGCTGACCGTGTCGAACCTGAAGTACTGCAAATGCGAGTGCCACAGGTGTCATGGAACTGCCAAATAAAGAAATGGTACGCCCAATGTAAAACCATCGAAACTGAGGACTAGAGAGTGCTCCTATTTTCAATAGAGATTTCACCATCTTCTGAGTGCACCTCCTAGAAAAGTACTAACTTCAATTACTTTTTCTTGAATTCGCTTTATCTATTTGTTTCTCCTTCTACAATTATTTCTACTTTAACAACGTAGAACTTTAACGAACATTAGTTTGCACCTCAGTATAAACCGAACATATTTTCATATATAAAACCATTGAGGTCCGAAGAAAGGAAAAAGGACGACTCTGGTGCAGTTCCCACAAAGTACCAGAGTCGTCCCTCAAACTATAAAGCATATGTTTTCTGTCATTATATCCGTCAATCCTTTGACAGGCAATACCGTCAACTTTTGGGCATTTTAATTCAGCTTTAACATTAAATTTCTTCATTAGAATAAATGTATTATTTTTTTATAATTTATTTGGTCATATTTTGGTCATTTTACTAAGCAGTTTAAAATTATTTTTAACGACCAAATAAGAAAACCCCTCAACACCACTGGTATCAAGGGGTTCACCTATTAATATGTGCTCATATATTGATCGCGTTCCCAAGGATGGACTTGAGTACGGAACATATCCCATTCAATTTCTTTGGCTTCGATAAAGTGAACAAGCGCGTGTTCGCCTAACGCACTGGTAATGACTTCATCTTTGACCATAACGTCAAGGGCTTCTTTTAATGTTGCAGGAAGATCGTGAATACCTTCTTTTTCGCGTTCTTCTTTATCCATGACATAAATGTTTCTGTCAATTGGAGCCGGCGGCGTTAAACTGTTTTTAATACCGTCTAATCCTGAAGCAAGCATGGCAGCCATTGCAAGGTACGGGTTAGCTGAAGGGTCTGCGCTTCTTACTTCAATTCTTGTACTGATACCGCGGGAAGCCGGAATACGGATTAGCGGACTTCTGTTTCTTAGTGACCATGCGACATAGCACGGCGCTTCATATCCTGGTACCAGACGTTTATATGAATTCACTGTCGGGTTAGTCAGTGCAGTAAATGCACGTGCATGCTTAGTAATACCTGATAAAAATTGCAAAGCAGTTTCACTTAAGCCATTTTCAGCTGACTCATCATAAAACGCGTTTTCTTTGCCTTTAAATAATGACATGTTAGCATGCATACCTGATCCATTAACGCCAAATAACGGTTTTGGCATGAAAGTAGCATGAAGACCGTGCTTACGTGCAATAGTCTTAACAACTAATTTAAAGGTTTGAATGTTATCGCATGTTGCTACAGCGTCAGCGTATTTAAAATCAATTTCATGTTGTCCAGGAGCCACTTCATGGTGAGAAGCTTCAATTTCAAATCCCATGTCTTCAAGCTCAAGAACGATATCGCGGCGGCAGTTTTCACCTAAATCGGTAGGAGCCAAGTCGAAGTAGCCGCCTTTATCATTAAGTTCAAGCGTCGGTTCGCCTTTTTCATCCATTTTAAATAGGAAAAATTCAGGTTCCGGGCCGATGTTAAAATGACTAAAGCCAAGCTCCTTCATTTCTTTAAGCTGGCGCTTAAGGATGTAACGAGGATCGCCTTCAAATGGTGTGCCATCCGGATTGTAAATATCACAAATCAGGCGGGCAACTTTGCCTTTCTCTGATGTCCACGGAAAAACTACCCATGTATCAAGATCAGGGTATAAATACATATCGGATTCTTCGATTCGTACAAAACCTTCAATTGATGATCCGTCAAACATCATTTTATTATCCAAAGCCTTAGTCAATTGGTCTACAGGAATTTCAACGTTTTTAATGATTCCTAACAAATCTGTAAATTGCAAACGAATAAAACGTACATTTTCCTCTTCGGCCATTTTCATAATGTCATTGCGTGTGTATTTACCCATCTAAAAAGTTCCTCCCCAAACCGTCTTATTTTAATAGATGCCCAAAAATTTCGGGAAACATTCCTAACCCTGTCTATCCTGATTTTTGAACACAGTTTTTATATACAAAAGGGGTTCTTAATGGAAAAAGCGTGAAAGTTCCCCTTGTATCAATGATGATTTGCCATACTTACCGGCTTCGATAAGTTCAGCCTTCAAATACTTCATGACATCTGCATTAGATAATTCCTTTTTCGTTTGTTCATTCTTAGAAGAGGGATGCTCGTCCGTGAGCGGCTTCATATTCAAAACATGCTTGATCCCGGCCAAATTCACACCTTCATCTAACAAAGATTTAATTTCCAAAAGTCTTTCAACATCATTAAAAGAAAACATACGCCGGTTTCCTTCTGTCCTTTCGGGATAAATGAGTTGATGCTGTTCATAATATCGAATTTGACGGGCGGATAAACCAGTTAATTTTTGTACAATACTCATTGGAAAAACAGGCATTGTACGGCGAATTTCTTTATCCATTTTAAATATCCCCCTTTCGCTCTTCTTTAGTTTATTATATGATATTATAACTGTCAAGTGATGTTAGGATTTCTTACATGACTTTTTTATAAAAAATTTAGTTAATTTAAGATTCAGCTATTGCTAATCAAAACTACCTATTTTCACAGGTGGTTTTAATTTATAAAAAAACTCGCTGTCTTAGCGAGTTTTAAACATGTATAAGGTTTTTATCCATTAATACATCTAACGCAGATAAGACAGCTGCTTTAACATGAGCAAATGTCAGTCCGCCTTGAACGAAGGCTGTAAATGGCGGCCGTATCGGACCGTCTGCCGATAACTCCAGACTTGCACCTTGTACAAACGTCCCCGCTGCCATAATGACTTTACTATCGTAACCAGGCATCTCGCTCGGATATGGTTTGACATGCGAGTTAATCGGGGAAGCTTTTTGGATTTCCTGGCAAAACAAGACCATTGTTTCCGGATCATCAAATGTCACAGACTGAATAAGATCCGTCCTTTTGTCATGCCAAGACGGTGTTGTTTTCATCCCCAGTCTTTCCATTAATGCTGCGGTGAAAACAGCC
Source organism: Scopulibacillus cellulosilyticus (assembly GCF_042665295.1). Lineage (NCBI taxonomy): Bacteria > Bacillati > Bacillota > Bacilli > Caryophanales > Sporolactobacillaceae > Scopulibacillus > Scopulibacillus cellulosilyticus. Next base: position 680,516 of record NZ_JBHTCO010000004.1, on the reverse strand, counting down.
CCTTTTAGAGCTTGTCCTGTTACATGAGGAGCCAGAAAAAAACCTTGATACATATCAGATAAATGCCCTGCCGTCGGTCCGACTTCTCTCCCAAGACTTGGTGCTGTTAATCGTTCAGCGCATTGATCAACAAGGTTTTGATTTCCTACTATGTACCCTCCGGATTTAACAAGCCCCCCGCCAGGATTTTTAATTAAAGAACCCGCCATTAAGTCAGCACCAACTTGAGTTGGTTCTCTGTCTTCAGTAAATTCCCCGTAACAATTATCTGTAAATACAATGATATTTGGAAAATCGGCTTTAATTTGCTGGATAGCCTGGCCGATTTCGTTGATCGAAAATGATGGGCGTTTATCATAGCCGCATGATCTTTGAATGGCTATCATTTTTGTTTTTGCACTAATAGCTTGTCCTACACTATCAATATCAATTTTGTTATCTTTAAGGGGAACAATTTTCGTATTAATGTGGAAATCCTTTAAGGACCCGTTACCGCTGTCATTTAGTCCAATGACACCTTCAAGGGTATCGTAAGGTTTTCCTGTGATATAGATCAATTCATCTCCGGGTCTAAGCACGCCGAATAAGGCAGTCGTTATCGCATGTGTCCCGGATATTAACTGGGGTCGCACCAATCCCGCTTCCGCCCCAAATACATCCGCATATATCGCTTCGATGGTATCTCTCCCAAAATCATCGTATCCATAGCCTGTCGTGCCATGAAAGTGAGCATCTGTCACTTGATGCTTTTGGAAGCTTTTTAATACTTTAAATTGATTTTTTTCAATCATGTGATCAATGTCCTGAAAAACCTGGGCAATTTGCTTCTCAATATCTATGACCACTTCTTGTAATTTCATGCCATGTTTTAGTTGTTCGTACATTTTCTATCTTTACTCCTTAGTATTTTTCCTGTCAGTTAAAATATGAAGTAACGGGGATTTTTCTGAAACATATCCTTTGTATTCATAACAATCATTTGTTTCATTATAACGATTTTCAATAACGATTGTTTGTGTCTTTAACATTGACATTAATTTTCCGTTTTGTGCATTGATCTCGGTATGGTACGGTATCATCTGCCGGGTGATCTTTTCTTGTATAGATGAACGAATCTTTTCCAAATCACTATCGTCCAGAACCGACACAAGCAAGGCGTCTTTTGGCGGAATAAAGCTTTCCGTTAATAAATCCTTTTTATTATAAATAAATAACTGTGGAATGCTGGAAGCGCCAAGTTCCAGTAGTAATTTATCAACAGTCTCTTCATGCTGGCGATGATCAGGATGAGAGACGTCAATGACGTGAATGATTAAATCAGCTTGGCTGACTTCCTCGAGTGTTGAGCGGAAAGCCGCGACAAGCTGGGTCGGCAAGTGCTGTATAAAACCAACGGTATCGGTTAACAGCGGGATGAAACCGTTTGGCAATTTACATTTTCGCGTTAAAGGGTCTAATGTCGCAAATAACTTATTTTCTTCAAGAGATTCTGCTGTCGTTAACCTATTAAATAATGTCGACTTGCCGGCATTTGTATAACCGACTAAAGCCATTTGAAATTGCTGCTGGCTCTTGCGGTGCTCCCTATAACGCTCGCGATGATGAACAATAACATTTAATTGTTTTTTAATATCATCAATTCGTTTGCGGATATAACGGCGATCTGTTTCTAATTTGGTTTCTCCGGGGCCCCTTGTGCCGATGCCGCCCCCAAGACGGGATAAGGACGTACCTATCCCGCTTAACCTTGGTAACATATATTGCAATTGAGCCAGTTCAACCTGCAGCTGTCCTTCTCTTGATCTCGCCCTCATCGCAAAGATATCCAAAATCAGTTGAGTCCGGTCAATGATTTTAGCATCTAAAATTTTGGTTAACTGTAAATGTTGGCTTGGTGAAAGTTCATCATTAAAAATAATTGTATCCGCTTCAACATCTTCTTCAAGCGCTTTGAGTTCTTCAACTTTTCCTTTGCCTATATAAGTTGCAGCGTCAATTCGTTGTCTTTTTTGTGTAACAGTTACCAGTACTTTGCCGCTGGCTGTATCCGTTAATGAAGCTAATTCATCCATTGAGGAGGAAAACGCTTCATCACTTAAATCGGGCAATTGGCAACCGACTAATATAATTTGTTCCATGTCATACCTGCCTTTGAACTAGATGTTAAAATTCCTGGGAATTTTGAACATTAATTTAAAATTAAAATGATTGTCTATTTAACTCTTTTTCTTCAATATTAAGATCGCAGGCCCGAAGCGTTAATAAAGAATCACGATCATAGCTTCCTTCTCTTAATAATCTAACTGCCTGCAGCCGTATCATTTTCTCTATAAGGTTTCTTACATACCGTCCGTTACTGAATGTTTGATCGCTTTCATAAACCTTTTGCTTCAAGTGTCTGGCCAGTTTCCGGCTTGCTTCAGTCGTTAATTTATAATCCCGTTCTTCTATCATTTGTTCTGAGATTGTCATTAATTCGGAATCTGTATAGTTTGGAAAAGAGATGATCAGCGGAAAGCGGGACGGGAGCCCGGGATTTAAGCTTAAAAAATCTTCCATTTCGTTGGAATATCCTGCAAGAATGAGAACAAATTGATCTTTTTTATCCTCCATTTGTTTAACTAACGTATCAATCGCTTCTTTTCCAAAATCCTTCTCACCGCCGCGCCCCAGTGAATAAGCCTCATCGATAAATAAAATACCGCCTAGTGCCTTTTTAACCAATTCTCTTGTTTTTTGGGCTGTTTGGCCAATATACTCGCCGACGAGATCCGCCCGTTCAGCTTCAATTAAATGGCCCTTGGGCAAAATTTCCATATCCCGGAACAATTCGCCTAACAGCCGTGCGACTGTCGTCTTTCCTGTACCTGGACTTCCTTTAAACAGCATGTGCAAAGAATGATTTTCCACCTTCAGATGCTGTTCTTTTCTTTTTTGGCAAATATATAACCAGGCGTAAATTTCCCTGACAGTACGTTTAACCTCTTCTAAACCAACCAGCCGGTTTAGCTTAGCTTCCATTTGCTCGAGGGGCTGATGCTTCGTCCGCTCTTCTTTATTAGCCGTAAAAGGCAAATCTTTTTCTTTTTCCTTCTTCTGGCTCAAAACCACGTTTATTTGGCCTTTTTGCTTAAATGTATAGGTTCCCGACACTAAGCTCACCTCACTGTTCCTTTGGTTTATTATACGTTGTGAAATGATCTTTTGTGACAAACGCCTATAAATATTATAGCTATTAACCATTATAAGCCGGTAATTTTATTGTAAAACAGGTGCCTTTATGAAGTTCACTATCAATATGTATTTTCCCATTATACGCTTCTACAATTTGGTAACAAACCATTAAGCCGAGACCAGTACCAGATTCTTTTGTTGTATAAAACGGCATCCCCGCTTTTTCAATTTGTTCTGCCGTCATTCCTTGTCCGTAATCTCTGATCTTTATTAAAATATGCTTTTTTTCTTCGAGAATGTCTAAATCCATGACACTTTCTTTAGGTGATGCTTCAATTCCATTTTTTATAATATTAACCAATAGCTGCTGCATTTTCTCGATACTGCCTTTAACATAATAAGCCTTTTTGGCTTTACAATGCAATTTCACACCATTTATAAAGGCATAAGAATGCAGTGTTTGACAAACAAATTGCAGTAATTCTGTCATATTAATAATTTTTGTACAGCCTTCTTGCGGTTTGGCAAGCGATAAATAGTCATTAATAATTCCCGTTGCTCTGTCAAGCTCCTTCTCCATCGTTTGTAAATAGTAGTGATAGCGTCCGGACATTTCTTCATCGTGCTGTATTAATTGCATAAACCCTTTTACAACTGTTATAGGATTTCTAACTTCATGAGCAACGCTTGCGGCTAATTGACCGACAATATGAATCTTTTCTGAACGCGCCATCTCAAGTCGAAATTTTTCGTTGGCTTGGATAGCTTCAATTAAGAAGATAACCAACCAATTTGCAAGTATTGGAACAATGATAATACCCATAGAAATCAATAATTTTGAATGGTAAATCATATTACTATGATTGATATATAACAAAAAAATAACAAAAACATCGTGAAGTAACAGAACACCGCTTGTATATTTTAATTTATTTAAGTAACTGCTCTCTTCAAATTTTTTCTTAATCATTAGCATAAAAATAATAATAATTATGTGGGAAAAAATAATGTAACCAATGCTGGTCCCATCAACAAAAAAGCCATAAATAAACATAATCAGTGTTGTAGGTATCCCTACAAAAAAACCGCCGTATAAAAAGGACACCATCCAGGGAATGATTCGTAAATCCATAATGATACCCGAATGATACTTAACCGGATATGACATACATAAAATAATAATTAAGCTGCAAAAGAAAAATAAAAAAACAAATTTTTGCTTTGTTAATTTTGGATGAAGTCTCGTCCAAGCGAGGTATAAAATGAGTATCGTTAAAACTAAAAATATTTGAATGCAAAATTCCACAAACATCAAGTATCCTCCTGACCAACGCTGCAATTAAAGCTCTGCCATTACTCACCTCACTCTTTTTCTTACCCAATCTTATCATAATATAAGTTAAAGAAAGACGATAGAGGAACTTTAATTTCTAAATTAAAAAACAGAATCCGAAACCGGATTCTGTAAATTTATAAAGCTAAGCTGTAATTTTAATATTCAATTTCCTCGTAATCCTTCGGCTGCGGCAATGGCTGCTGTGCTTTCGACATTTTGTCATTTTTCATGGTTTTAACATTTCTATTTTCTTTTTCCGTTTTCTTTTTTTCCATGAAATCACCACCCTATACCTTATAATGTTTGATGAGATAAAATTTTTATTCTTAAAAAACAGTTTTTCTAAGAAAATACGCCAGGGTAATGAATAGTTCGACAATTTAAAAATTTATTTTTAAGCATATTGTCGACTTATGCGCTTGCCGGGGAAATATTCAATCATATGTTTAAAATTGTTTCCCGGACAAAATAAAATACCCCCTAATCATATCATGATTAGGGGGGCTGTTTACTCGTCTTGTGTATTCAAGCGTACCGGGCGTGCCGGCGAAAAGGTTGATATCGCATGTTTAAAAATCAGCTGTTGTTTTCCATCAGTTTCAATAAGCACTGTGAAATTATCAAATGCCTTAATTGTTCCTTTCAGTTGAAATCCATTAAGAAGAAAGACAGTAACAAAAGTTCCTTCTTTACGAAGCTGGTTTAAAAACGTGTCTTGAATGTTAATGGTTTGTTTCATTGCCATGATCCTCCTCTTTTTCTCTATAACTGTTACTTCGACTTTTATACTAACTTTCCTGCCACATACGCAAGGATTTCTTGAGCTATTTGTGAAAAATGCGAGCTAAAACCTGTCATATCAAACCAAGTAATGTCCATTTGGTGCTTAAACCATGTAAATTGTCTTTTAGCAAATCGCCTAGAGTTGCGTTTGAGTAAGCGGATTGCTTCATCTAATGAACATTCACCGTCAAAATAAAGATACAATTCTTTATAACCGATAGCTTGAACCGATTGGGTGTTTCGAATCCCGCTGTCATAGAGTCGTCTTGCTTCTTCAATTAATCCTGCTTCAATCATGTCATCGACACGTTGATTAATCCTTTCATAGAGAAGTTCACGTTCCATTGTCAGACCAATGAGAACCATATCATAAACCGGTTCCGGTTTGTCTATTTGCTGCTGCTTACTAAAGGGAACACCTGTTGAATAGTAAACTTCTAAAGCTCTTATCACCCGCTTCACGTTATTAGGATGAATTTTTTGTGCTGCAATCGAATCAACTTCCGCGAGCATTTTATGTAATGAATCAGGGCCTTCCACTTGAGCGGCATGTTCCAGTTTTTTTCGCAATTCCGGCTGACTGTCAATATCCGAAAATTGATAATCATATAGAGCTGCTTTTATATATAATCCAGTACCGCCAACAATAACTGGCAGCTTATGCTGATGATTAATCGAACGGATCCATTGTCTTGCATCTTTTTGAAACTCAGCAACTGTATATGTATGATCCGGGGGCAAAAAATCAATAAGATGATGAGGGATACCTTTTCTTTCATTAACAGGTATTTTTGCTGTTCCAATGTCTAAATCCTTGTAGACCTGCATAGCATCCCCATTAATAATTTCTCCATTCATATGGGAGGCAATCTCAAGGCTTAAAGCTGTTTTGCCAACCGCTGTCGGGCCAACAACAGCGACAACTTTGTCTTTTTTTCTCTTTGCTTGAATCATTTTATTTACCTTTCTCTCGAAAAAATCTTAATTCTATATTTATGTGAGGTGAGGTTAAAATGTTTTTTACGGGTATCCCGATTCGATTTGATTGGCAAGGTCGTTACTCCATTCATACCATCCGCCATCAAAGACAGAAATGTTTTTCCATCCCATAAGATAAGCATAGAAGAATGCCACACTTGCTCGCCAGCCTGTCCCGCAATAGAAAATAACATGTTTGTCAGGTGTAATACCCCATTTTGCCCAATTATCGGCAATTTCATGAGGGTGACGTAATTTTCCGCTTTTTTGAAGAAAATCTTCCAAATGATAGGCGTCTGAACCGGCATGTCCCCATTTTGCACCTTTTATACGGCCTTTCTTATTAATATAACTGTAGCCGCTGACAGCACCAATATATTCCTGCCAGCTTCGTATATCAGCAAGCACAGTTTCAGTGCTAGACATGCTATTTTTCAGTTTGTCTATATTTGTAAAATATTTTGGGTGTGCAGGTATTTCTGCTCCAAAGTTTTTTACTGGTTCAGGAATATGAGGCATTTTATCAATTTTATACCCTTCAGAAAGCCATGACCGATAACCGCCGTTTACTATCCGGACATCATTAACACCTGCATACATGAGTATAACAGCTGCACGAGCAGCTGCCATCATATTCTTACTATATAAAATAATCGTTTGGTCATATGTAATCCCATTTTTTTCAAACACTTGTTTTAGATCTTTATCCGATTTACGATTCCAAAACGGTTTTTCCTCGATCTCATTTGTATCGAAATAAAAAGCTCCCGGAATATGGCCTTGATAATAGTTGTGTAACCCTTTGTTATCCACCTCAAAAATTTTAAAGTCTTTAATAAAATGCCCATCAGGATTTTTGCCTTCAATCAGCTTATTTACCCAAGATGGATGCAGTAATTTTTCATAAATGGGAAGAAATTTCATTGGTATTGGATAATTCTTATTCCTGTTCAATCTTGACTCCTCCCTTCCAATCATGGCCGGGATAATATTAACAATAACATGTTTTAAAGTGTTTTTGCAATTGTTTGTGGGCAAAGTGAACGCTAGGCTATATCATGCAGGTGAATTAGCTGGTGTCATTCTCTATTTAGCGAATATTGAATTTTAAATTAATTGTGTCTGAGGCAGTATAAATTCATATAACAGTGTCAATAATATAGTTACGAGAGGTTTTCGTAATAGTTGACTAATAGCGTTACCATCAAAATCTCGGCACGAACGAAGGACATGTCTTTCAGTGTTTAGCTATTTAACTCAATATAAAATCCAGTATTGGTATAGTTAGCACTTTTGACCGTTGGGAACGTAACCCTTCGGTCTGTTCGTGTTATTTAAAAGCCCCCTTAAAGGACTTTTGCTCTTTAAGGGGTAAGTTTAATTTGATTTTTAATAAGTCTTAACTGCTAAGTTATTTTAAATACTCAACATTAATTCCCAATTGGCTAAGCAATTCAAAGTATTCCGGGCAAGTCTTAGATACACAGCCTGGATTATTGATAATGATACCTGGTACTCTTGTTCCGATCAAGGATAAGGACATTGCTACTCTATGATCATCATAAGAATCCAAGGTTGCAGGCAACGGATTTCCGGGATAAACAGTTAACCCATCTTCAACTTCCTTAACATCTATGCCTAATTTATTTAGCTCAGTACAAATAGCACTGATTCGATCAGATTCGTGATGACGTATATGTTCAACATCTTTTAAAGTAATAGGACCTGAAGCAAAAGGTGCTATTGAAGCAAGGGTTAAGGTCTGATCAGACATTTCTTTCATGCTGATTTCAAATCCCCCTTGTAATGTTGGGGTACCCGTTAATTCAACATAGTCTTTACCTCTTACAACTTTACAGCCCATTTTTTCATAAACATCTATCATTTTTATGTCGGGTTGATTTGTATCTACTAAAAGATTGTTAATTTTAATCCGTCCATTTGTAATAGCTGCTAAAGCTAAAAAATAACTTGCCGTTGATGCATCAGCTTCTAATTGAAGCTCACGGCCGACATACTCTGATTTTGGAATAATAATTTGTGAAAGATCATCAGAGTAACTTGCTTTAACCCCAAATTGCTCCATTAAACTTAAAGTAATTCTGACATAGTCGTGTTGAACGATATAGTCAGGAATTGATACAGTGACTTCTTTTTTGGCATAAGGGCTTGCCAACAGCAAACCGCTGATAAATTGGCTCGAGATTTTACCCGATATACTTACTGAGCCGCCTTCAAGGCCTGCACCTTTTATATGAATAGGAAAATACCCTTCTTTTTCTAAATATTCAATGTTCGCACCCAGATCAGTAAGGGCTGTTATTAAAGGCGCAACTGGTCGTTCACTCATTCTGTTGCTTGCTTCTAAAACCCAGCTTCCTTCCCTGCTGACCGCCAAAGCTCCGGGCATAAATCGGGCAATTGTACCGGCAGCACCGATATAAATATGTGATTGTTTATTTGGCCATTTTGAATGGCAGCCATTAACAGTGACCGTATCTCCGTCTATTTCTACATTAACGCCAAGTTCCTTTAAAGCATTTATACACCAATAGGAATCATCGCTTTTGAGAATCCCGGATAATGTTGAAGTCCCTTTAGCTAATGCAGCAATAATTAATGCTCTATTTGTAAAACTTTTGCTTCCGGGAATTGTAATGTCATGATTGATTTGTTGATTTTGTATTGGCGAAATTTTAACGCTTTGAACATCATTTAAATTTGACCAAGGTGATCTGGCTTTTAAATCAGGACTAGTCAAATAAATACACCTCTTTATGATAGCTAAATATTAGAAATTAATAAAAATAATTTTATCACAAAAATTTAGTAGGGAATAGTTTTAGTATGGATGCAGTTTAAGTGATAGTTATAAGAACAAAAGCCTAAATTCTCCTGTTTAAACGCCTGTTACTTTTCAAGATATTTCTACTTAATCTGTTCCTTTATTTTTTGGATAACAGTTTTATAAAATACAATTTGATGAGGTACGAATTTATTTCTTCCTACATTCTCATTAATTAACAATGAAAGGCTTCATGCCAATAACCAATCCTATGTACTTCTTCTCGAGTGGCAACGCCTAATTGTGTTCTGTTTTCATCAAAAATCTTTAGCTGTTCATTTTCCATACGTTTTCCCCCAATGGAATTTGTAGGTTGTTGTTCTTAAAAGTACTCAAACCAATATAAATTAAAAATGATCCTATTATAAAATAAGAGAAAAATAAAACCTGATAATGCTTAGGCCAATTTTTCATCAATTCCCATCTTTTTCTATCAAAATCAAGTAAATAACAATCAATAATAACAGCCAAAACTATTATTATGGCAATTGTGAAGTAACTCATAAAAGTTTTTCCCTTCGGGTAGTGAATACTTATTTATTGATTAATTTATCTTAACTCCAAATCATCGTCCGAGGCTATTTTACCATAAATTCCATTAAAATAATTAATTTCCCAAGTTAAATATTTATGTAAAGGAATTTGTAAAAGGTAGCGTCAGGAAAATACGGATTTACAACGCTGAGCAAATTTTCCTGACGATTACTCCGATTTTAAAATGTTAAGGAATTTTTAATAGTTAAAGAATCTAGCGAGACCATTTTCTCTGAATTAAAGAGGGTTAAACAATATCTAAATGATTGTAGGGAGGAAGAATTATGTCCAATAACCAAAGGCCAAGAAGAATAATTTTGGATTTAGCGGTTACTTTAGATGGTTTTATTGAAGGGAAAAATGGGGAAGTTGATTGGTGCATCATGGACTCTGAGATGGGGTTTATTAATTTCTTAAATCAAATAGATACTATTTTTTATGGAAGAAAAAGTTACGATTTATGGGGACAATTTACTCCAGAAATTGAAGATAATGATACTGAAAAAGAACTTTGGGAATTGATTCATAGTAAAGAAAAATATGTGTTTTCCAAAACGAAAAAAGGGACTGCTAATAGAGCAATATTCATAAATGATAATATTCTTGAAGAAGTAAATAAATTAAAGAATAAGCCTGGTAAAGACATCTGGCTATATGGCGGAGCAAGTCTTATTACAACTTTTATCAATTTAGGGGTTGTTGATGAATTTAGATTATCTGTTCATCCTGTTATTTTGGGAGAAGGAAAACCGTTGTTTATTGATATAAATCAGAGGTTGAATTTAAAAATGGTTAATACAAGAACTTTCTCCTCTGGCGTTGTGCAACTAATTTATCATTTGAATGGGAATTAATAATATTGACCTTAATATTGTAGTTTCCGAATTTTCCTGACGGTATTCCAAATAGGGTGGACGATAAAAATGAAATCATAATTCCTTTGTCATAAATACACTGTTTGGGTCCTCAATGTAATCTGAAAATGGACTACAATATTGGAACCCGAAGTTTGAATATAACCTTCTAGCTGGTTCGAAGGCATCCATTGATCCTGTTTCTAAACTTAAACGTCGATAGCAACGCCGTCTAGCCTCTTCAATTATGTGTTGAAGGAGTCGCTTGGCAACACCTTTTCGAAGATGAGAGGAAGCAGTTTTCATTGATTTTATTTCTCCATGGCGACGATCAAGTTCCTTAAGTGCCCCGCAGCCAGCTAATTCAGCCCCTTCCCATGCACTCCAGAATGTAATTTCTGGTTTTCGCAATGCCTCAAGATCAAGTGCATGTTTACTTTCTGGCGGGGAATGTAGTCTCATACTCTGAATGTGCTCCCTTAGCAATTCAGCCACTTCAGATCCAGTTAAATCATCTATTTTAATTTCCAAAAAACCCACTCCAAAGTCTCATTATTTTGATTACTAGTATAAATATTATTATATTAGATCTCAACTCCCCTGTCCCGTTAACTCAACAAAGAATATAATTAAATTTTGTTTACATAACCTAATAAAGCTGATTTATTTCCATGTGATTGAAGTCACCGGCGCTGACGCTACCCCGTAAAGAGAAAAACAGGTTCCCCAAAATAATGAGAATCAATTTCTTTATAAATACTAAATTTTCATATTCATTTCGGCTTTATTACTGATTTCTGTATGTACATCCTTTGTAGAAACCACTGTTGCAAACATTTCGTTAAGGCTAACTAAAGATAATTTATGGATTTCTTGTACTTTATAACGGTTCCCATTATATCCAGATCGATCAAAAGTAGCTATTGCATCGGATAATATATAAGTCTTAAACCCTAACTTCTTGACATTCTAGTTGTTGTCCATAAATTATTTCTATTTTGAACGATAAAACCTATTCCACATAATTACTAGGGAGGCGATTTCAATACTAATAATTAGCCTCCCATTAGTTAAGAATCTTTAAATAATTTCTATTTAATTCTTCCCATTCCTTTCGTAATATTCCCATTTTAATTGCATCAAAATATTTACCATTAACGGTTCTTGCATTTCTTATTCGAGCCTCTTCTTTCATACCTAAATCATTTCTTATATCATCAGCTGGACTTTCGGGAAAATCCTTAATATCCGTCTTGCTATATCTAAGGGATGTGCCTGAATGTCTTCTGTTGTCATCTGGCGGACACGTCGTTCAGATAATGGTAGAAGTGCAATGACGATGAAAATAATCCCTCCAGTAGAAACCGTGTTGTAGCCGATAATGTTAGCTAGTGGAACAGCAAGTATCATACCTATAGGATGGTGGCAAAAGAGCCAAAGACATCGAGGATCACACCCAAGAGAGCATATTTTGTGGAATTGCCTGCTATAATGAGGTATCCCACGCTATTTCAACGACGCTCGATCCAATCCCGGCCAACACAGTGACTATTATAAGGACGGGTAAGGGGTAACCTTGACCAAGAATAATCATAGGTATTCCAACAAACAGCGGTGGCAATCATTGTTCAAGAAGTGGACGCCGCAATTGGATTCTGAACATAACTAAGCTTGCTATGAAGAAGCCCTCTGTAGCTTTCTTGGCAAGGCGGTTAACAACATAAATGGATTGTGCAATTTTTTCACCAGTATACAATTCTTGATACCTACCTGACAGTATAATTCGATATTTATTAATGTTTTCGGTCTTAAAAAAAAGAACCGCCTGTTTTGGGCGGTTATTCTTCTTCCTTTTCATCGTCTTCTGTATCTTCTTCTAAATCGACATCGCTTAAATCCAACCATGAAAGCATGTCTCGTATTAACGTGTTAATTTTTTCATTAGTTTCACTTTCACCGAATTTGAGCTTTGTTTTTTCGATATTTTCAATAACATCGTCATCAAAATCAATCAAAGGTTTATCATCCTCTAATTCATTAAACAATTCGAGAATGTCGTCTAATGCTTTATCAAATTTTTTCCGTTCTTGATCGTTAGCTTTCATGTTCATCACCCGTAACAGTATAGGCAATGGTTAGAGAAAATAAAAAACTCATTAAAAAAAAGAGCCAATTATTCGGTAAAAAACCTTGGGCAAAATAACCAAAAGTAAATCACGCCCTTTAAAATCCCCTTACATTACACGTTTAAATAATTTTTCCATTTCATACGTTGAAAAATGAATGATAACGGGACGGCCATGCGGGCACGTAAACGGATCTTCCGCCAGTCTTAACTGTTCTAACAATGCTTCAATTTCATCATCACGTAAATAATGGTTGGCTTTGATTGATTTTTTACAAGACATCATGATCGCTAACTTTTCTCTTAATTTTTTTATAGACACATGGCTGTTTTCCAAAAGCTGATGAACAATATCTTCAATGGTTTCTTTTTCTTGGCCTTTCGGAAACCATGTCGGATGTGCCCGGACGATAAAGGAATGCTGACCAAAGGGTTCAAAATCTAACCCTAGTTGTTTTAAATAATCATGATATTCTTCGATGATAGTATATTCTTTTGCGGTAAATTCAAATGTTATCGGGACAAGACATTCTTGAACCTCATGCTCAGTCTGCCCTACTTTTTCACGGAAAAATTCGTACTTTATTCTTTCTTGAGCAGCATGCTGGTCTATGATATAAAGTCCTTCTTCATTTTGAGCAAATATATAAGTGCCATGCATTTGTCCGATGGGATATAGCTTCGGCATCCGTCTTTTGTTATGAGAATCCGGTTCCGAGTCCGCAAGCGGATCTTCATGGGCTGTATACTCTTCTATAACATCATTATTGAAATCCCCGTGTGAATCAGGCGTTGGTAAATCGTTATTCTGCTCTATAGTCTCAGTTATACTCTCCGACTCTCGAATGACCTCCTGGTATTGACGGGGTTCCTGGGCTCGGACAAGCTTGTCATTGTCATCAGTATGATTGTTGTTATCAAAAGTTTGATTATATTCCAGATTTGAAGCGTTATCTGTTTCCACATGTGAATTTATTTTCTCAGCCCGTTTTTCCGGTTGTCTTTGAGGGAGCGGTGGTTCGCTAAAATCGAGCGTTTGCTGATCGGATTTTGGCCTTTTCGGCTTGTCATTCTTCTTTACTGAAGGAATCAGCCGCTCTTTATGAAACGTTTCTCTGATTGTCTTTTCAATAAGTCCGCATAGTTCCTTTTCTTTACTAATCCGCGCTTCGAGTTTGGCAGGATGAACATTAACATCAATGAGCGTGGGATCCATTTCTATATGAATAACAGCGATCGGATAGCGGCCAATAGGCAGCAAAGTGTGGCATCCATTGATGATTGCATTAAAAATCGGATAGTTTTTAATGTATCTGCCGTTGATCAATATATAGACGTACTGTCTGCCGGCTCTTGTTATTTCCGGTTTTACAACGCGGCCATGAATCTTAAAATCTAAAGATTCGCCGCTGAATGGCAATGAGAGTTTGGCTGTTTGCATACCATAAATGGCCGCAATCACTTGCGTTAAATCATTTCGTCCGTTTGTGTTTAATAGCATTTTATTATTATGTGTCAGTTGAAAACGTACATCCGGATGAGCAAGGGCTAATTTATTCATAATATCTGTAATATTGCCAAGTTCTGTATGGATCGTTTTCAAATGCTTTAATCGTGCCGGGGTATTGTAAAAAAGGTTTCTCACCGTAATTTCAGTACCCCTGCGGCTGTCAGAATGCCCTTGTTGAATAACGTGTCCGCCTTGTAAAATAAGGTAACTGCCGGGGCCGTCACCAGTCCCTGTTTTTAATTCAATATGTGAAACCGAAGCAATACTTGGCAATGCTTCCCCCCGGAATCCAAGCGTGCGGATATGAAACAGATCGCTTTCTTCTGATATTTTACTAGTGGCGTGACGTTCAAACGCGATTCGGCAATCATCAGGGGCAATGCCATGACCATTATCAGTAATTTTAATTTTATTAAGGCCGCCTTCTTCGACATCAACTTGAACTTGCGTGGCACCGGCATCCAATGAATTCTCTACCAATTCCTTTACAATTGATGCCGGCCGTTCAACGACTTCTCCTGCGGCTATTTTATTTGCTAACGGTTCATCCAGTTTGATTATTTTTCCCAAAGCGGACCCTCCGTATGGTTATTTTTTTAAAGCCATTTGCAGCTTATACAGCTCATTCATCGCTTCCATTGGATTCATAGCCAGGAGATCTAATGATTCCAATGTTTTAATGATCTGGCTTTCTTTAGAACTAATAGATGTTTGTTTTTTATTCGTTTCCTGCTCTGTGAAAAATGTCAGCTGCTCACTATCTTCTGATACTGTATTCTGAGATAACGCATGATCAGTCAGCGAAGCATCTTCTTTTCCTTCTAATTCTTTTAAAATGTCATTTGCTCGGTCAATCAATGAATCTGGTAAATTTGCAAGCTTGGCAACATGAATGCCGTAGCTTTTATCGGCTTGTCCCGGCAAGACTTTATGTAAAAAGACAACCTTTCCGTCTTCTTCCATAGCGCTGACGTGGACATTCTTTAATCTTAACAGACGGTCTTCTAAATCGGTAAGCTCATGATAATGTGTTGAAAATAATGTTTTCGCAGCTATTTTGTCATGGATATACTCGACAATGGCTTGGGCAATAGCAATCCCGTCATAGGTTGACGTTCCCCTGCCTATCTCATCTAATAAAATCAAGCTGTTTTGTGTTGCATGTGACAAGGCATACTGGGCTTCCATCATCTCGACCATAAAGGTGCTTTGCCCAGAAACAAGATCATCAGCCGCTCCAATCCGGGTGAAAATCTGATCAAATATCGGAAGCTCGGCACGTTCGGCAGGGACAAAGCAGCCCATTTGCGCCATGATAGCCGATAAAGCCACCTGCCTCATAAAGGTACTCTTACCGCCCATATTAGGTCCTGTTATCAGCAGGGTATCACAAGATTCATTCATTGATAAATCATTTGCAACAAACATTTTATTCTCCATCACTTGTTCTACAACCGGGTGACGGGATTCTTTAAGTTCAACTGCTCTGGTTTTTGTAAATACCGGCTTTGTATATTGATTATTTTCGCTTACAATCGCAAAGCTTTGCAGGACATCGATTTGACTGATTAACTGCGCTAATTCTTGAAGTCTCTTTGAATGTGCTTTAATATGGCTTCTAATCTCCTGAAACAATTCATATTCTAAATCAACCATTTTTTCTTCCGCTTCAAGAATTAACTTTTCTTTCTCCTTAAGTTCAGGGGTTATAAATCGTTCAGCGTTTGCCAGCGTTTGTTTTCGTTCATAACGGCCCTCAGGCAAATGCCTTAAATTAGCTTTTGTTACTTCAATATAATAACCGAACACTTTGTTATAACCGACTTTTAATGATTTAATACCTGTACTTTTACGTTCGGCTTGTTCAAGTTCGGCAATCCAAGCTTTACCGTTTTGACTAATATCACGGTATTGATCTAACTTCTCATGATAACCTGTTTTAATTATTCCGCCGTCAGTAATCGATATCGGCGGATCATCGATAATTCCCTTATCAATAATTGCTTTAACATCATCGCAAGGGTCCATTCTGTCCGCTAATTGTTTTATGACATCATTTTCAATATCATTTAATGATTGAATAACAGCTGGTACTTGCGCTAGCGATTGTTTTAATTGAACGAGTTCACGGGCATTCACATTGCCGTAAGCCACCCTGCCGACAAGGCGTTCCAGATCGTAAACATTCTCCAGGCACTCGCGGACGGTCTCTCTCTCAAAATAATGATCAATTAATGATTCGACACAGGACAGTCTTTCGTTAATTGTTGTTTGATTTAACAAAGGCTTCTCGATCCATTGTTTGAGTTTCCTTCCGCCCATTGCCGTTTTTGTTTTGTCCAAAAGCCATAATAGGGAGCCGAATTTCTTCTTATCTTTCATTGTGGCGACAAGCTCAAGGTTTCTCCTTGAGTTTGGATCTATCGCCATATAATCTTGAACCGCATAAAATTCTGCCGGCTGAAGATGGTCCAGAGATCGCTTTTGCGTTTTAACTAAATATTGGAGCAAACGGCCCAGTGATTGCTGCATTTTAATTTGATCTATAGTGACTGCCAATGCCTTTAAAGTGTCCGGGATCTCCGCATTTTCTTCAAAGGAGATTGTCACACCGAGCCTTTGACTTAACTCCTTTGACGCTGTTTCATCAAATGAGGAAGAGACGACAACTTCCTTTGATTCATAGGCAGCAAGCTCTTGTATAATACCTTCCCAGCTTGCAATACTTGTGACTTTCATTTCGCCGGTTGTTAAATCACAAATCGCAAAGCCAAATGTTTCATCATCAAATGCTGTAATTGATGTCAGGTAGTTATTCTCCTTCGGGGTTAAAGATTGGTTGTCCATTATCGTTCCAGGCGTAATCAGTTGAATGACTTCCCTTTTAACGACACCCTTTGCAGTCTTTGGGTCTTCGACTTGTTCACAAATCGCAATCTTATAACCTTTTTCTACAAGAACTTTAATATATTGTTTCGCTGCATGGTAAGGAACCCCGCACATCGGTATTCTTTCATTTTGTCCGCCGTCCCGGGATGTTAAAGTTATTTCTAGTTCAAGTGATGCTTTCTTTGCATCTTCAAAAAACATTTCATAAAAATCACCAAGACGAAAAAATAAAAAGGCATCTTGATATTGTGCCTTAATCGATAAATATTGCTGGATCATTGGAGTATATGCCATGCTTTTCTTCTCCTAACAATGACTATATTCGACAAGTATTATAACATAAGATACTTAGTATAAAACAAAGAAACGGAATTTGGAAAAGAAAAATTGGCTTGTTCCTCACAAAGGGACATCAACAGCTTAGCACTTCAGAGTACAATTCTCGCTAATTCAGTTTGTTCGCAGACTCGCTTCGTTGCACTTGTACTTTTATCCTTTAGTGCACTTGAATTTTCAGACAATAAAACGAGGAAGAAGATCCCCGTCTTCTCCCCCGCGATGTTATTCTTCTACTTCGCCGACTAAAAAGTCAGAATCCAGATCTTCAAAGGCTTCCTCTAATTCATCTTCCCAATCATCGTCTTCTTCAAAGAGATCATCATCATCAACTCGAACCCTGACTTTTGTTTCACCAATCACTTCAACAAGGAATTCCCTTTCTACTTGTGCGACAATTTTGTTGCCATTTGGGGATATATTTGCTTCTAAACAATTAGGTTCTTGCAGCGTTCTAGCTGCCACTTCCAATTGATCAGATATCACCTTTTTATCTTTGATTGTTAATGCAACTTGATCCCGGTAAGTTACGGTTTCAGTGACAACCTCTGTTTTCGTATTATTACTGTAAGAGTACCAAATGTTCACATCATATGAACCTTCTACAATAACGCAATCCTTTTGATAATGGGTTTTATATTTATGATTAATCACCCAACAACCAAGAATACTAGAAGGTTTATGTGATGGTGAAACAGTATGTGCTGTTTGACTGAATTTTTTCCCTTTGCCGCAAATCGCTTTTGTTATAATTTCTCTATAGCCGTTATCAGCCACGAGTCCAAACCTCCTCTTTGCCTTCTTCTCTGTCATCGTATGCAGGGCGAATAACTAGTGTGCTAAATTTTATATCCATGCAGCCATTAAAAAGAATGATTTTGATTTTTACTACATATTATGAAGAGGCAGGATGTTTGGGTATATTAAAATACATTTAGTTTACATAATAAAATCATTGTTTGGTTGAAAATATAAATACAAGTATTAAATGCAGTTTATCTGAAAATAAAAAACTGCTGACATGTTTAATGTCAGCAGCCTTGAGTTTTTTTAGATTCGATAGCGGAGCCGGTTTGACCGGCCAGTAAGTCTCCGCCGGTTGATTTAATAATTTCTTCGGTGACTTTGTTGGAAATCGTATTGGAAATTAATTGCAGCAAGTCATTAACATCTTCTTGAGACTGTTTAAATGATTGGACAACCGGAATGCTGTCAAGCTCTTTTAAGAGTTCATCTATTTTCTCTTCATTTTTCTTAAGAGCTTCATGTTTTTGATAATGCTGCAGGTTAACAGATTCTTTTTGGTAAAGTTTAATTTGTGCGATTAACTTTTGCACCTTTTCATTTCTGTTAATTTTCTCTTCCGCACGCTTAAAAAAGTCGACTTCATCTGTTGAAGCAATCATTTGGGCAATTTCTTGCGCCTTAGCAATAACTTCCTTCTTCGTATATTGTGTCATTTGACACTTACACCCGCCTTCTCAACAAATTCACCATCTAACGTCCATGTTTTAGCTTCAGTGACACGAACATTAACCAATTCACCGATCAGAGATTTTGGACCGCGGAAATTAACAACTTTGTTCGTTCTTGTATGACCGGATAGTACTTTCGGATTCTTTTTACTTGTGCCTTCAACCAGCACTTCGACGACTTGATCTTTTAATTTCGCATTGCTTTTTGCAGCAAGCTCATTGACAAGCTCATTTAATCGCTGCAAACGTTCTTTTTTTACAGACATAGGAATGTTATCTTCCATTCTTGCAGCAGGTGTACCTTCACGCGGCGAATAGATAAACGTATAGGCACCGTCAAACTGGCATTCCCGTACTAAGGACATTGTATCTTCGAATTGCTCATCGGTTTCGTTTGGAAAACCGACAATAATATCCGTTGTAAATGAGGCATTTGGAACAGCTTCTTTAATTTTATAGAACAATTCCAAATATCTTTCTCTCGTATATTTCCGGCCCATGATTTTCAACATATCAGAGTTTCCTGATTGAACCGGCAAATGAATATGTTCAACAAGGTTTCCGCCCTTTCCAAGCACTTCTACTAAGTGATCATCAAAGTCTCTTGGATGGCTTGTTGTAAAACGGACCCGCGGAATATCGATCTTCCGGATTTCGTCCATCAAATCGCCTAAACCGTAATTTTCAACGGATTCCAAGTCTTTACCGTAAGCATTAACGTTTTGACCAAGAAGCGTAATTTCTTTGTAGCCTTGACGGGCAAGTTCGCGGACCTCATCAATGATTTCTTTCGGATGACGGCTTCTTTCCTTTCCGCGTGTATAAGGAACGATGCAATACGTACAGAATTTGTCGCAGCCGTACATAATGTTAACCCAGGCTCTGATATTACCCTTACGCATTCTCGGCAAGTTTTCAACAACGTCGCCTTCTTTTGACCAAACTTCCATGACCATCTCTTTACTAAAGAGCGCCTCTTTTAGAAGCTGTGGAAGTCTGTGAATATTGTGGGTTCCGAATATGAGATCCATGTGCTGGTGTTTCTCTAAAATACGGTTGACAACTGATTCCTCTTG
Source organism: Scopulibacillus cellulosilyticus (assembly GCF_042665295.1). Lineage (NCBI taxonomy): Bacteria > Bacillati > Bacillota > Bacilli > Caryophanales > Sporolactobacillaceae > Scopulibacillus > Scopulibacillus cellulosilyticus. Next base: position 660,601 of record NZ_JBHTCO010000004.1, on the reverse strand, counting down.
AGCCATACACCCGCAAACACCTAAAATTAAATTAGGATTCTCTCTTTTTAAGTTTTTAAGATGGCCGATTTCACCAAACACTTTATTCTCAGCATTTTCACGTATCGCACATGTATTTAAAAGGATGATATCCGCATCTTCTTCACGATCAGTAGCTGTATAACCGATCTCGCTTAAAATACCTGCCATAACTTCTGTATCATGTTCATTCATTTGACATCCATAAGTACGGATTAAAAACTTTTTATCTTTTCCGATGCCTTTTATATCTTCAGGAATACTAAAATCATTTAAAAATTGGACGGTTTTCTTTCTGCGCCTTCTGGCTTCTTTCAGCGAAGGCGGCTGGAAAGTTGTTTGAAAGTATTTTGAATAATCTTTCTCAGTCTTATTATTTACCTTAGTCTCACTCATCGTTAAGAAGCCTCCTTTCAAAGGTCTCTATCATAATGGTAACTTGTTTATTATAGCAAAGATTGGCTTTATAGAAAAGATGGCATATTGAAAAACCCCTCAAGTGAGGGGTTTCCTTACATAAATTCTCCGACTAAATCTTTAAATTGCTCTTCTGTTAGCTCAATATCGCTGTGGGCAAGTGATTCCTGGCTAAGCCCCGGTGCAGCATCCTGATAAGACTTTTTCTCTTTGTTCTGATAGATAAGGCCTTTAACGAGTCCGTTATGCGCCATCAACGTTTGCATCGCTGTTACTCTATCAGCAGGATCATAGTCTTCTATATCATTAAGATTGATTAAATTCTCTTTAAACCAGTCATAAGTATTCACTTTGTTATAGGTAACACAAGGACTGAATACATTAATGAGTGAAAAGCCTTTATGCTGAATCCCTTGTTCGATCAGGGAAGTTAAGTCTTTTAAATCACTTGAGAAGCCTTGAGCGACAAAGGTTGCCCCGGCTGTTAATGCCATTTCCATAATTGAAAGCGCCGATTCAATGGATCCTGCCGGCGTACTCTTCGTCTTAAAGCCCATTTCACTTCTCGGTGAAGTTTGTCCTTTCGTTAACCCGTAAATTTGGTTATCCATGACAATATAAGTAATATCAATATTTCTGCGAATCGCGTGAATCGTATGGCCCATACCTATCGCAAAACCGTCGCCGTCACCGCCGGCGGCAATGACTGTCATGTCGCGGTTTCCCATTTTAACGCCTTGAGCCAGCGGCAGAACCCGTCCATGAGTACCATGAAATCCGTAAGAGTTAATATAACCGGAAATTCTTCCGGAACAGCCAATACCGCTGATAACAGCAAGCTTCTCCGGTGTTAAACCTAAGTTTGCCGCCGCACGCTGTATGGAAGCTTGTACAGAAAAGTCGCCGCATCCCGGACACCAGTTAGGCCGAACCTTGTTGCGAAAATCTTTAAATGTGACTGGCATGACAAACAACTCCTTTACATTCGTTATAAACTTCCATCGGCTTAAATGGATTGCCATCGTATTTAAGTACGCTGGATATTTTATCTCGTTCTCCAACATTTAGTTTAATTAAACCAGCGAGCTGGCCTGTCGCGTTTTGTTCGACAACAACGACACGCTTCGCCTTCTCGATCAGCGGTTTGACTTCTTCAACCGGGAATGGATGGACGAGCCGGATATGCGCATGGTTAACACTGATGCCAGCATTTTCAAGTCTTGCTCCAGCTTCTTCAATTGCCCCGCGCGTCGATCCCATACCTATTAATAAAAGGTCAGGATTTTCATGTTTGGCGTCGATATGAACCGGCTTTTTAAACTTTAGGCTATTAAGCTTTCTCAGCCGTTTATCCATTTGGATTTTCCGATTGCCTGCCGTCTCTGACGGCTTGCCGGTTTCATCATGCTCGACCCCTGTTACATGATGAAGGCCGTTTTTCATACCTGGAATTGTCCGCGGCGATACACCGTCAGCCGTGTTTTCATAGCGCTTAAAGCTTTCTTTACCGTCAATCTCTGGTAATGGTTGATCTATCGACAGTTTACCGCGGCGAATGTCAATTTTATCAAAAGCAAACGGATCAACACTTTGTTTGCCAAGTGAAAGCTGCAGGTCGCTCAAGAAAATCACCGGACATTGATATTCCTCAGCAATGTTAAACGCTTCAACCATATCGTAAAAAGCTTCCTCAACAGTGCTTGGCGCCATAACGACTTTCGGGATTTCTCCGTGAGTCCCGTAGATCATCGCCATAATATCAGATTGTTCCTGCTTAGTCGGAAGCCCAGTACTTGGGCCGCCGCGCTGTGTATCGACAACTACAAGCGGGGTTTCCGTCATACCGGCCAAACCAATAGACTCAGCCATTAGAGATAAGCCGGGTCCTGCAGAAGCTGTAAACGCCCGGACACCGCTGTAATTAGCACCGATGGCCATTGTTGCAGCAGCTATCTCATCTTCTGTTTGAATGACCGTTCCGCCGAACTTCGGCAGTTTATCAATTAAATATTCCATAATTTCACTTGCCGGTGTAATCGGATAAGCACTCATTAAGCGGACACCGGCCGCTATTGCTCCCATGGCAATGGCATCGTTGCCGATCATGTACATTCTTTGCTTGCCGTCTCCAGGCGCAAGCGTTAGTCCGTCAATTTGGCCGCCTGCTTCACTATTAAAATACTCAGCACCCTTTTCGATTGCTTGAATATTACTTTCAACAACTTTGTCGCCTTTACGGCCGAAAATTTCCTTAACAATAGAATGATAGCTTTCAAGCGGGATTCCTAAAGCGGCACTTGAAGCCCCGACCGCTACCATATTCTTCATGAGCGATGTTCCAAGTTCTGTGGCGATTTTTGTAAACGGCACTGCAAATAATCTCGCTTTGGTTTCATCCGGATTAACCGGCTTGAATTTTGCATCAGCGATAATAATGCCGTCTTGACGCAATTCTCCAAAGTTAACATCGATTGTTTCTTGGTCAAACGCAACTAAAATATCCAAGTCATCTGATACAGAACGTACTTTTTCGGTGCTAACCCGGATTTTATTATTGGTATGACCGCCTTTAATACGAGAAGAAAAGTGGCGGTACCCGTATAGATGGTAGCCTAAGCGGTATAAAGCCTTGGCGAAAATTTCGCCGGTGCTTTCAATCCCTTCCCCTTGTTGGCCGCCGACTTTCCATGAAAGCTGATTGATCATTTATCTACTCCCCTTTACTTAGGTAGGTTACATTCGTTTCTCCCAGTTTAACATGATTATCTCTATATGGATTGTAAACCTTTTAATCTACTTAATAACCTTACCACTTTTAAAATGTAACCCTTTGTAAAAAAATTTTCAAGGTTATTGAGGTAATGCTAGATAAAAATGATCAAAGAAAAATCCTCGAACGAGTTTCTCTGGATAATGTTTCAAACAAGCTTCAGCTAGTTTTTGATAATCTGAGTAAGTATTAAGCTCTTTTGGTGTTCGTTCAATGCCGTCAAAGTCAGATCCAAAAGCGATGATATTCTCCCCGCCAAGTTCACACACATGTTCAACGTGTCTAAGAATATCGTTAATATTTGCTTCGGAACGATCTGTTAGAAAATCAGGAACAAAGGTTATTCCCATGACGCTATTTTTATTAATAAGCGCTTTAATTTGCTTATCCGTCAAATTTCTTGGGTGGTCACAAAGAGCTTTAACATTAGAGTGAGAGGCTATTGGATAATCTGCTGTTTCTATGACATCCCAAAAGCTTCTCTCAGACAGATGAGAGACATCAGTCCAAATTTTATGGCGATTGTTTTCCTTAACAACTTCAAACCCAAATCCGGTTAATCCTCCAGCCCTTGGTTCTGTTGCGCCATCTGCCGCTGCATTAGCATGGTTCCATGTTAAGCCTACAGATCTTACCCCTAAACGAAACAACGTGCGCAGCTTAATAATGTCTTTGCCGATAGCATCGCATCCTTCGAGCGTTAATAACGCCCCGGTTTGTCCCTCTTTTAAGCTGTTAATATCTTGCTTTGATTTAACAAAGATCATGTCATCATAAGGCTCTATCACTTCTCTATGAAATATATCAATCATTTCCAATACAGCCGAAAACCGGGATTCTTCAGGCACGTCATCACTGACAAACAGGGCAAAGCATTGAACCTTTCCTCCTGCTTTTCGTAACTTTTCATGCGTAATATGTAAACCGTTATCTTTATTAAATGATAGTTTTCGATCCGCCTTTAAGCGGTAAAGCACATCACAATGTCCATCAAAAATGTTCATAAATACCCGTCCTCCATGTGAAAAGCCTGTCTGTCCTTTACAGAACAAACAGGCTGCTTTTTATCAATTTTTTTATCTCGGCTCGACAATTAATTTAATAGCCGTTCTTTCTTCACCTTCAATCAAGATGTCCGTAAAAGCTGGAATACAAATGAGATCAACTCCACTCGGTGCAACAAATCCTCGCGCAATAGCTACAGCCTTCACCGCTTGGTTTAAGGCGCCTGCACCAATAGCTTGAATTTCAGCTGATCCTCTTTCGCGAAGGACACCAGCAAGTGCGCCAGCTACAGAGTTAGGGTTTGATTTTGCTGAAACTTTTAATATGTCCATTTCTGTACCTCCTTATAGATTGTCATCCCATACTAAATATATTCCCTACTCATGCTGGTATTCCTTCTATTTAAAAAATAATTTTCTAAGAATTCAAAAATACTATTCATAAAATGGATGATCATCATTAATAAGTCTTCTTTGAATTTGTGTAGCTTTTCCCGTTTGTTCATCAATATCAATAATGACACTGCTAAGCTGACCGCGCCCTGTTTCACTTTCAAACCGGACTGGTAAATTCGTCAAAAATTTCTTAATGACGGCTTCGCGCTGAACGCCCAGAATGCCGTCATAAGGGCCCGTCATGCCTGCATCCGTTAAATAAGCCGTACCTTTGGGTAAAATTCTTTCATCAGCCGTTTGAACGTGTGTGTGTGTACCTACAACGGCAGAGACCCGTCCGTCTAAGTACCATCCCAGCGCTTGTTTTTCACTGGTTGTCTCCGCGTGAATATCAACAAAAATAATTGGTGTTTTTTTTCTTGCTTCTTTAATAAGGTCATCGGCTGTCCGGAATGGATCATCAAGGGCTGGAAGGAAGGTTCTTCCTTGCAAGTTGATAACCGCCATTTCTATCTGGTTAATTTTCAAAAATTGCATACCAACCCCCGGCGTTCCCTCTGGAAAATTGGCGGGACGAACCAGCCGGTTAACATCATCAATAAATTCGAAGATGTCACGGTTATCCCATGTATGATTTCCCATCGTAATGATATCTGCACCGGCTTCCATTAATTCACGATAGATTTTTTCGGTAATACCTTTTCCGTGGGCTGAATTTTCTCCATTAACGATAGTGAAGGTCGGTTTATAGAAGGCTTTTAATTTTTGCAAATATTCCTTGATCATCGTTCTGCCAAGTTTACCGTATACGTCCCCTACAAACAAAATTCTCATGATGATTCTCCTTAATACGCTAATAATTATTTATAATAGCTTAACCATATTTTTAAAATAAAAAAAAGTGGCGAAGCGCCACTTTATTTTGCATATTCAACAGCTCTTGTTTCACGAATAACTGTGATTTTGATATGTCCTGGATAGTCCAGTTCATTCTCAATCTTTTTGGTAATTTCGCGGGCAAGTTGATAGGACCCAGCATCATCAATCGTATCCGGTTGAACCATAATGCGGATTTCCCTGCCAGCTTGTATTGCGTAAGACTTCTCAACACCTTCAAAGGACTCAGAGATTTCCTCAAGCTTTTCGAGACGACGGATGTATGTTTCAAGTGTTTCTCTTCTTGCTCCAGGTCTCGCAGCCGATAAGGCATCTGCCGCAGCAACAAGTGTTGCAATAACAGATGTTGCCTCTGTATCACCATGGTGTGATGCAATACTGTTAATAACAACAGGATGCTCATTGTACTTCGTTGCTAATTCAACACCAATTTCAACGTGGCTGCCTTCAACTTCATGGTCAATGGCTTTACCGATATCATGAAGCAATCCGGCACGACGGGCAAGCGTGACATCCTCACCCAGTTCAGCAGCCATTAATCCCGTTAGAAATGCAACTTCCGTTGAATGCTTAAGCACATTCTGTCCATAACTGGTTCTGAACCGCAGTCGTCCAAGTATTTTAATCAAGTCAGGGTGCATACCATGTATACCCACTTCAAAAGTCGTTTGTTCGCCGTATTCACGGATCATTTCGTCCACTTCGCGACGGGATTTCTCGACCATTTCTTCAATCCGCGCCGGATGAATCCGTCCGTCTTGGACAAGCTTTTCTAAAGCTACCCGGGCAACTTCACGTCTAATTGGATCGAACCCTGATAAAATAACAGCTTCAGGGGTATCATCTATAATAAGGTCTATACCAGTTAAGGTCTCAAGTGTACGAATGTTTCGTCCTTCACGTCCTATAATACGGCCTTTCATCTCATCGTTTGGAAGATTAACAACCGAAACTGTTGTCTCAGCAACATGGTCTGCCGCACAACGCTGTATCGCAAGCGAAAGAATATTCTTAGCCTTCTTATCCGCTTCTTCTTTAGAGCGGGTTTCGATTTCTTTAGCAAGCTGCGCCGCTTCATGAGATGCTTCTTGCCTTACTTGATTGAAAATAATTTCCTTGGCTTCCTCATTGGTTAAACCGGAAATGCGTTCGAGTTCCGCTTGGTGTTCTTGCAGCAGTTCCTCCACTTTGCTTTCCATCTCTTCAATTTGTCGTTGTTGCTTATTAAGAGAATCCTCCTTTTTATCTAATGAGTCTTCTTTTTTATCAAGCGTTTCACTTTTACGGTCAAGCAAATCTTCTTTTTGAACAAGTCGATTTTCTTGTCTTTGAAGTTCATTTCGACGCTCGCGTATCTCGCTTTCGGCCTCAGTACGTAGTGTATGAATTTCATCTTTTGCCTCTAGAAGAGCTTCTTTTTTCGTTGCTTCAGCATCGCGTTTCGCGTCTTCAACAATATGCTTAGCTTCATTCTCAGCAGTTGCAATCTTGGCCTCTGCGATAGATTTCCTAATAAAATAGCCTATAAAAAGACAAACTATAGAGATCAGCGCAATGGAGATGATTAACCATACAGTCACCATATTCACCTCCTTGCTCTCACAAACTCGTTTTAAAAAGACATGCAGAAGTCAAATCGACCTCATTTAAAAGCTTTTCAAAAATGTCATTGATTTTTTAAAGATAGGTTAAATATACAACTTAATTGTATATTTGGAAAAAACGCTTGTCAACCTAACAATGGGCGATATATAAAAAAAAGAGGCGCACGCGCCTCTTTTTTAGATGATGTCCAAAAAGTCCGGAAAACATATCCAACCTCTTGAACACAAACTTATAATAATTCACTTTGTTCATTTTCATCTGTGGTTTCAGGTTCTGTTTGCTCGTTTAAATTATAGTGGCTTCTGATTTGCTGGGTAATTTCATCACGAATGTCTTCATTTTCTTTTAAGAATTGCTTGGCGTTCTCCCGTCCTTGACCAAGCCGTTCTTCATTAAATGAATACCATGCACCGCTTTTTTGAACAATATCAAGATCTGAGCCGATATCAAGAATTTCCCCTTCTTTGGAAATGCCTTCTCCGTACATAATATCGACTTCAGCTTGTTTAAACGGCGGCGCCACTTTATTTTTTACGACTTTAATTCTGGTTTTATTACCAACCATATCGTTGCCTTGCTTTAAAGATTCCGCACGGCGCACTTCCAGCCGGACTGATGAATAGAATTTGAGCGCCCGGCCGCCCGGAGTTGTTTCCGGATTGCCGAACATAACGCCGACTTTTTCACGAATTTGGTTAATAAAGATTGCCGTTGTTTTTGATTTGCTGATGGCACCTGAAAGTTTCCTTAATGCCTGAGACATTAAACGGGCTTGCAAACCAACATGGGAATCGCCCATTTCTCCTTCTATCTCGGCTTTCGGGACAAGCGCAGCAACAGAGTCAATAACAATAATGTCAACTGCACCGCTTCTGACAAGAGCTTCGGCAATTTCCAGTGCTTGTTCGCCTGTATCAGGCTGCGAAAGTAACAGTTCATCAATATTAACGCCAAGTTTCTCTGCATAAACCGGGTCTAAAGCATGTTCGGCGTCAATAAATGCTGCTTGTCCGCCGTTTTTTTGTGCTTCTGCAATAGCATGAAGGGCAACAGTTGTTTTACCGGAAGATTCCGGTCCATAAACTTCAATAATTCGTCCGCGCGGATAACCGCCGACACCGATAGCAATATCAAGCGCCAAAGATCCGGTGGAAACAGTAGATACTCTTTGCTCAGCCTGTTCACCAAGTTTCATAATGGATCCTTTTCCAAATTGCTTCTCTATTTGTCTTAACGCCATATCTAAGGCTGCTTTACGATCGCTCATGAGATCACTCCTCTAAAGGGGGAAAAACAGAGAGTTTTCCCCTTCTTTTTAAACACACACTTTATCTATTACTATGATAGCTGTTTTTTATGTTTTTGCCAATAGTTTTAACGAACATTTATTCGTCTTTATTTATTTAAAAGATAACGACGTATAAGATCAAAGCCCGTCTTAGCGGTTTTCGTTCGAACAGCCGCCCGCGTTCCGCTAAATTGATACTTAAAGCTTTTGACTTGGTTTTGATCAGCCAAACCAATATAAACGGTGCCCGCCTCATTACCTTCGCTTTGGCCTGGCCCTGCTACTCCTGTAAAACTGATGCCAAGGTCAGATCCGCAAAGATTTCTAATATTTTTTGCCATAACTTCTGCACAAGCTTCACTGACTGCCCCGTCCGTCTCTAATAATGAACCCGGAACATTCACTTGCGTTTCTTTAACCCGGTTGGTGTAACAAACGACCGAACCGTTCAGAACACTTGAAGCGCCAGGAAAGTCTGTGATCATTTGGCTGAATAATCCGCCTGTTAAGCTTTCGGCAGCCGAAATCGTCTGATTATGTTTCTTTAGTAGGTTAAAAGCGACCTCATGTAATTGAGTTTCCCCGTAGCCGTATAAATATTGGCCGACACGCTTATTGATCAAAGCTTCAGTTTCACTGATCATGCGTTCAGCTTCCTCCTTGCTCCGGTGCTTAGCCGTTAGGCGAAGCGTTACTTCACTTTCCTTTGCAAGCGGAGCAATCGTTGGATTCGTTTGCTGTTCAATTAAATCGATAATTTTTGTTTCTAAGGCCGATTCACCGATACCAAAAAATCTTAATACTTTTGAGACAATATGTTCTGAATAATGCTTAGATAAATAAGGATTTACAAAATCCGTATACATCGGTCTCATTTCTGACGGCGGGCCTGGAAGAAGTATGTAAATCCTGCCCTTGGCTTTTGTTACCATTCCAGGTGCCATACCGTGGCGATTTTTAAGAATATGACTGCCTTCAATGACAAGTGCCTGCTTCCGGTTATTCTCTGTCATCTCACGGCCGGTTTTTTTAAAATAAGCCATGATACTGTCTAATGCGTCCTGATCGTATACAAGCGGTTTCCCAACCATTTCCGCTATTGTTTCTTTTGTCAAATCATCTTTGGTCGGTCCGAGTCCCCCGGTAAAAATAATTAAGTCGGCACGGGATTCCGCCTGATTAACCGCCATTTTGAGCCGTTCCGGATTATCACCGACAACTGTATGGAAATAAACATTAATTCCCAAGGCAGCTAATTGCTCTGAAATAAACTGGGCATTCGTATTAGCAATTTGCCCCAGCAAAAGCTCGGAACCGACAGCTATTAATTCAGCATTCATTCTATTCACCTCATTTTTTTCTCTGCAAAGGATATTATTATTTTGACTTTAAAATGATTTCTCGGTTTTTATAAAAATAGTCCCAACCGGAGATAATTGTCATTATAACAGCAATCCATAATAATATGTCTGCGAGCGGAAAACCATTTAAACCAAACGGCAGATTGTTAAATAAGTAAAAGATAATGGCAAGCATTTGAAAGGTTGTTTTCCATTTTGCCACCTTACTCGCTGCAATCACATCCCCTTCTCCTGCTGCTACTAAGCGAAGGCCCGTTACGGCAAACTCTCTCGCCAAAATAATAATGACCATCCATGAAGGTATGTAGTGGAAATCGACAAGAGAAACAAATGCACTCATCACAAGCAGCTTATCTGCTAACGGATCAAGGAACTTCCCAAAATTTGTTACCAAATTATATTTCCGTGCAAAGTAACCATCAAGCCAGTCGGTACATGAAGCTACAATGAAAATAATACCCGCAATGAATTGACTGACAGGAACATGAGCATGCCATATTGGGACGGTGCCCAGATGCATTGGAACAAGTAAAAAGATAAGAAAAATAGGAATCATGATCACTCTAGATATTGTTATTTTATTTGCTATGTTCATTTTAATACCTCCAGATGAATAAAAGAGTCACCATTGGTGATGACTCTTCTCTTAGATGAAAGTTATTCAAAAAATCCGGTGAATTTCCCCTGGCTTTTTTAATCATGGTTTTTTATATGTGATATAAATCGTTTGAGTAATACTTTTGTTTGGAAAGTCTAAAGTTTTTCCGTTCACTTTAATCTCTGTATTATAAGTGTTGCCTGCCTTGATATACAATTTACTTGCATTAGAAGCATCAAAGCTAAACTTTTTGTTGTTTTCAGCCATGCCATAAGCAAAATTTTTCCCGCCGGGTCCGCCGTCCCTCGCATCTATCCATGCTTGTTTCTTTGGCTTGGCCGATATTTCAACATTAAATGTCTTGGCACCTGTTAAAGTATAATAAGAAATATTTCCCTTAGTATTATCCAATGATAAATGTTGCTTTTGATTTGATTTATCCTTTTTAGCTTTAGCTTGTTTTTTAGTATCTTTATTCTCTGATTTGGCTTTTTGGTCATTCTGTGTTGGAGCACCTGAATTTTTGCTTGAGCCGTTTTCATCTTTTTTATAAACGACATCAGGGCTTGTATGATTTGTCGCTGATGATTTATCACTTGACTTAAAATGTTGCGCCAACAGCCAAATACCAATTAAAATCAATAAAAGTACAACGACAATGATTATCTTTGGCAACAAAGAATTAAATTTAGAATCAGTTTGTCTTCTTTTCGCTGATTTAAATGACAATCCAGTACTCTGGCGCTGCGTTCTTGGCGGTAAAACGACTTGGGAAGGCTCTTGGCGGATATTTGGAATAACATGTCCGTATTCGTTAAAAAGAGCATTGGGATCAAGACCAACAGCTTCAGCATAATTTTTTATAAATGCTCTTGAATAAAAATTGCCGGGAAGCTGATCAAAATGCCCTTCTTCAATGGCCAGGAGATATCGTTTTTGTATTTTTGTTTTTCTCTCAATATCTTCTAATGTCATCCCCTTTTCTTCACGCGCTTCTTTCAACGCTGTACCTAACTCACTCAATGCTTAACACCTGCCAATATGATTTAGAGGATGTTCAAAAAAGTACTATAAGAGGATTACTCTGAACACCATATTTAAAAGTCAAACGGAGACATTTCATCTTCTTCCACAACGTCATAGGTGATTTCTTCGTCACGGTTATTTCTCAGCTCAATAATATAATCAAAGTCGTCAAGGCAGTACTCCGTGCCTTGTACAAAGACATCCGGATGTTCAACAACCTTAGTGACAGGCATTCGCATAACCTGCCGAAGAAGTTCCCAGTGACGGTCCGATGAACGTTTCGTTGAGACGATACCGTCAATGACAAAAATATGTTCATCAGAAAATTCATCTTCAGCGAGTTGACTTCGGACAGTCTGCCTTAATAATGTGGAAGAAATAAAAAGCCAGCGTTTATTAGCACAAACACTAGATGCAACAATTGATTCTGATTTACCGACACGGGGCATGCCCCTGATGCCGATTAATTTATGGCCTTCTTTCTTAAACAATTCGGCCATAAAATCGACAAGCAAACCTAATTCATCTCTGACAAACCGGAATGTCTTCTTGTCATCCGCATCTCTCTCAATATAGCGGCCATGACGAACAGCCAAACGGTCGCTTAATTTGGGTTCCCTTAATTTGGTCACATTAATATTATCCATTGTTTTTACAATAGCAATCAGCCGTTCAATTTGGGCATCGTCTTCTGTACGTAAAAGCATGCCCCTTCTTTCATTATCAACACCATTAATTGTGACGATATTAATCCCAAGCATGCCTAACAAAGATGCGATATCACCCAATAATCCGGGGCGGTTTCTATGTATTTCATATTCTAAATACCATTCTTTCTTTTCCATAGCATAACCCCTTTTGAACACATATCATTATAAATTTATAATAAATGATAATAACTTTCAAGAAAAGGTGTTTTTTTGTAATCAAAAAAAAATTAAATTATCCAAAAAAGAAATAAACAAAAACAAAAGGAATGCCTTCAAAGACATTCCTTTTAAAATCAGCTTATTGTTGTTTATCAGTAGCGTTATTTTCTACAAGTTTTACCATCATATTTGCAATGGCATGCTGTTCATCTTTGTCAGCAACACTCCATAAGTCAGAAAGCACTCTTTGTTGTTCATTTTTTGGATCAACTTTATCGGCAAGATATCCTCCAATTTCAGTTGCAAAATTGGCAATAGCATCTTGGCTGACACCTTTTGCTTTTGCTTTATTTAGACGGTCACCCAGGAAGCTTTTCCAATCATCCCAACTATTCAAAACAGACATTGTGATTCCTCCTTTTTCATCTTTCATTATTAGCTTGCACTGCTATAAAAAAAATATGCATGACATTTAACAATGCCATGCACCATTAATGGAGACCACCTGTCCATTAATATAATCTGATTTTGTTGAAGCTAAGTAGCCGATTAAATCAGCAATTTCTTCAGGGCGGCCAAGACGTCCCATCGGAATGCCCTGTTTGATATATTCGATTTCTTCTTCACTGAAATCGCCCATCATTTTAGTATCCACAGCGCCCGGGGCAACTGCATTTACAGAAATGCCGCTTGGAGCAACCTCTTTTGCCAAAGCTTTAACAAAACTGTTTTGTCCGCCTTTCACCATTGAGTACAGCACTTCCATTGATGACCCCGTCAGACCCCAAATTGAAGTAACAAAAATAATTTTCCCGTGCCGGTTGCTGATCATGTCAGGAAGCAGATGCTGGATAAGTTGGAAAGGACTTGCCATATGTAATTGAATAAAACTGTCAAGATCAGACTCCGGGACTTCTGTTATTAATGAAATCAGACTTTTCCCGCTGTTATATACAACACAGTCAACAGGATCTGCTATTTGTTCTATAAGCAATTTAACGCCTGATTTAGTTGTTAAATCAGCCTGTACAGCCGTAAATTGCTGGTCTGGATACTTATAACTTAACTCATTGACGAGTGTATCAATATTTTCCCGTCCTTCGTTGTAATGCAAATAAAGGGAATAACCGTCATCCGCTAAGCGTTTGGATGCGGCTTGACCAATACCGCCGCTTGCGCCTGTTATAAGTGCAATATTCATTTTTAAACCACCTTACTTTTTAACAACAGCGCATGTTGAGAGTGCTTCATCACTAAAATGCTCATGAAGCGTTTTTGTCAAAGTTTCTGTTGTTAATGATTCTAATACTGGAATAAGATCAAAAAGATTTGTTTCATTAAAATAATATCGCGTAAACTGATTAGCGATAAATTCCGGGGAATTAAATGCGCGAAGCATTCCGCCGATTCGTTTCTTACGTGCGCGTTCAACAGCTTCCGAATCAAGTCGGCCCGACTTATACTCTTCAATAATTTGTTTTAACCTGTTCTGCAGCTTTTCCGGATCTTCTGTATTACCCCCTATTGCTGAAAAACCAAACTCATATTCCTCAGTATATTCAAAAGAAAACGTTTCATCAATTAATCCGTCTTCTACCAGCGACTTATAATTTTCAGTCCCTTTACCAAACATGAGCTCTAAAAGCAATTGCACTGAAAGTTCATGTTCCATAAATTCTTTACCCGTACGGTGGACACGCCGTTCTTTGAAGCCAATTAAACTTTTCGGTGTTTGTACACCCATTTTGATAACAGAAGATTTCTTGGCGACGCTTTCAGGTTCTTCAGGATATTTTCTTTCAATCGGTTGTTGATTAGTATAGTCCTTGCCTGCCTGGTTTTTCACTACAAGATCCATCACTTCATCAGGATTTACAGGACCAACGACAAACAACATCATGTTGCTTGGGTGATAAAAAGTCCGGTAACAATCATAAAGCAAATCATCAGTAATATGGCTGATCGATTCAATCGTTCCGGCAATATCAATTTGAATAGGATGATGGTGATACATATTGCTGATCAGTCCAAAATAGACGCGCCAATCCGGTGTATCATTGTACATTCGAATTTCTTGACCTATAATACCCTTTTCTTTTTCGACGCTCTCTTTTTTAAAAAACGGTGTTTGCACAAAATCAATAAGCGTCTCTAAGTTTTTATCGATGTTCGATGTACTGGAAAATAAATAAGCCGTTCTGGTAAATGAAGTAAAAGCATTTGAGGATGCCCCCTGATTTCCGAAAGCTTGAAAAGCATCGCTCCCATCCGGCATTTCAAACATTTTATGCTCCAAAAAATGTGCAATGCCATCAGGTACCTTTAACCAATCATTTTGATTTAACGGTTTGAAGTGATTATCAATCGAACCATAATTTGTTGTAAAAATGGCATAAGTTTTATTAAATCCTGTTTTTGGTAAAATAAAAAGCTGCAGCCCGTTATCACACTTATGATGATATACCGTTTCTTGCAATTGGTCAAAATGAATTTGTTTCATTTTAATTTCCCTCCTCGCCTTGTAAAAAGTATATGGTATCAAGTGATGTTTTTTCAGCGACTTTAATAATATCTTCTTTTTGCACATTCTCAATTGCATCAAGCCAATCTTCAGCAGTTACCGGCTGCCCGGTTAACACTTGCCTGTAAAGAAAATCAGTCAGAGAACCCGGGTTATCTAATGCTTCTAAAACCGCGTTTTTCAACAGAGCCTTTGTCTGATCAATGTCATGATCGGTAAAATCGCCTTTTTTGACGGCTTCTAATTGTTCTTTAATAATCGCGACTGCTTTGTCATAATTTGAAAATTCTATCCCGCTCATAACAATCATTAACCCTTTATAGCTTTCATAGCTTGATGATGCATAGTAGGCAAGGCTTTCTTTTTCTCTGACATTCATAAATAGTTTTGAATGAGGAAATCCGCCGAATAAACCATTAAACACCTGGGAGGCGTAGTATAAAGGATCTCCATAAATAATATTAGTACGGTATCCCAAATTAAGTTTACCTTGTTCGACATCTTGATTTTCCTTAACTATTTTGACTTCATTAGGAATAACCGGGTCAAAATTAATGCGTACATCCCTTGTTCTTTCCTGCCGTTTACTAAATGTAAATTCAGATTGAACAGCATTTAAAATATGACTTTGATTTTCCTCAATATCACCGATAATATAAAGATCAACTTGATCTTCTGCCACCATTTTTTGATAATAATCAAATAAACTTTCCGGCGTCACTTGTTCAAGTTCGTCCGAATACCCGTATGTATGTAACCGATACAATTCATGCTGGCACATTTCGTCAATTAATCTTTGGCTTGCATAACGCATTTTATCATCGTATATAGCCTCGAGTCTTTGCTTAAGTGAACGTTTTTCCCTTTTAACAATTTTTTTGTCAAATTGTTGATTGGCTGCCGCAGGCTGAAATACCGCTTCAGACAAAAGCTTTACAGATTCATCTAATAATTTGGTGGAAGCACCGGAGATAAACCGTTCGTTAGCAACAGTCATGTATAATGTAAGAATGTGGTAATCCCCTTTTTTTGTTAACATTGACGTAAAGCTTGCACCATATAAATCATCTAAACGTTTTTGCAAATCTTGAGTTGAAGGTGAATGTTTGGTCGAACTTTTTAGTACGTAAGATAAAAGCGCCCGTTTTGTCACATCTTTTTCGTTTAACGGTGCACAAAACTGTAAAAACATTGTTACTGTCTTAAATTTATCTGTCGGTATCATATGTACTTTAAACCCATTAAAATCATGGACTTGTTCATTGATATAAGACATGTTTTACACCCCTTTTTTCCATCATAATTTCTCTCTTTCATTGTAACCTATACCCCAAGTCCCTAACCAGCGGGAAGATAAGCCTGAATCAAAACAAAAAGGGACAAAAGTCAGCGACCTTTGTCCAATTATTCTATGCGACTATCGTGTTTTATAATACTTTTTTATTGCGAGGAGGCTTCATCATCTTGCTTTCCAATAAGAACAGCCCTCGGTTTGCTGCCTTCATACGGTCCGACTATATTACGATCCTCCATGGCATCAATAAGCCGGGCCGCCCTTGTATAACCAATACGAAAGCGCCTTTGCAGCATGGATACTGAAGCGGTTTGCATATCAATAACCAGCTGGACTGCATCATCAAATAATTCATCATCAACTTTATCAACAGATTTCTCCGGTTCATCTGACGGTATCATATTTTCTTGATATTGCGCTTTTTGCTGGCTGACAGCAAAATCGACCACTTTTTCGACTTCATCATCAGATAGAAAAGCTCCTTGTATACGGGTTGGCTTTGATGCGCCAATAGGTAAAAACAGCATGTCACCTTTGCCTAACAGCTTCTCAGCGCCTCCTGAATCTAAGATCGTTCGTGAATCGGTCTGTGAGGAAACACTGAAGGCGATTCTTGATGGAATATTAGCTTTGATGATACCTGTGATAACATCAACTGACGGGCGTTGTGTTGCAATAATTAAATGAATACCGGCTGCCCTCGCCATTTGTGCGAGTCTCGTTATGGCATCTTCAACGTCTTTGGAAGCAACCATCATAAGATCAGCAAGCTCGTCAATAATAACAACAATGTACGGCATGTAAGGCTGATTATCATTGTTCTCATCATTATAGCGGCGAACATGGTTATTATAGCTTTCCAGATTCCGCGTGCCGCTCTCAGAAAACAGCTCATATCGCCTTTCCATTTCAGCAACGACTTTTTTAAGTGCTTGGGAAGCTTTTTTCGGATCAGTAACGACAGGCGTTAATAAATGAGGTACTCCGTTATAAACATTTAATTCTACCATTTTGGGATCGACCATCAGCAATTTAACTTCATGCGGTTTTGTTCTCATTAATATACTCGTAATAATGCCATTGATACAAACACTCTTCCCGCTTCCGGTCGCACCCGCTACAAGCAAGTGAGGCATTTTACTTAAATCAGTTAATACAGGCTCACCTGAAATATCCCGCCCCAAACCAATAGCCAATTTAGAGCTTTGCCTTTTGGCGAATTCAGATTCTAAAACTTCTCTTAAGCTTACCATTGCTACATCTTTATTTGGGACTTCGATACCGACTGCAGACTTTCCAGGGATCGGCGCTTCAATCCGGATTTCTTTCGCAGCCAGCGCCAGGGCTAAATCATCATTAAGATTAACGATCCGGCTGACTTTCACACCGACATCCGGATAAACTTCATACCTCGTTACAGCTGGCCCTAAATGTACTTTTTTCACTTTAGCTTTAACGCCAAAACTTTCAAAGGTTTTTTCAAGTTTACGGACATTATCAGCAATATGCCTTCGCTCATTAGACTGCGAATTAGACTTCGGCCGCTCTAATAAGTCAATTGGAGGAAGCTGGTAATCTTCATTCTCAACTTCCGGCGTTGAAAATGAAGGTTGTACAAGATCTTGTTCGTCTTCTAAATCATCCCTCACTTTTTTAGGATGATCTTCTTTTACTTGCGGTATATCCAGTGGATGTTGTTCATTAAAATCATGAATAATAGGTTCCTGGTTCTGGTCGGGATCATTATCATCGGCAACTAATTCTTCAGCTTTCTCCGCCTCTTCTTGTTCTTTACGCTGTTCTTTTTTCTCATCCATAGCGGTTTTAATCTTTTGCATGTTTTCCTTCTGTTTATTTGCTACACCTTGTCCTAATTTTTTAAAACGGCGTAATATTTTGTTCATCGTATCACGCAAGGACTTTCCGGTAATAAGAATCAGAGAAACGATAATGAGAAAAACAGCCATAAACATCGTGCCGGTAGCCGAAAATAGCTTATAAAAAAACGCAAACCCAAGAGCGCCTATCATTCCTCCGCCAAGCTGTTCGTTTGCTATCGCCCCTGAAATTTCCCCTTTATATAAAGCCAATGTATTTGTAATTACCGAAGCATTTTGCCATCTGTTATGATCTGATAATTCTTCAAAAAGTTTTACATGGCTTAATAAAAGCAATGAAAAGACGAATAAATAAACACCGACTAAGCGCCGGGTAAAAAAGGAAGGCTGACTGCGCATCCATATGTAATAGATTGATAGAATTAGAGTCCCAAGAAATATGAGCATATACCAGTTCCCTGCCAGAAACCTTGCTGCTTCAACAAACACTTCCCCTACAACGCCAAGCTTGGAAATAGCAATACACGTTAATGAAAATATTAATAGACCGGCTATTTCGTAAATCAGCGTTTCTTTCCAGCCTTTTTTCTTTTGGCTTTTTCTTCTCTTTTTCTTTGCCATGATGTCACCTCAGAACTCATGTGAATAGATAACAAGCAGCTGTATTAAAGCTGCTTGTTAAATCATGAAGCTATAAGCCTTAATTATAATGTTACTCAAGTTGCGGATGGGAGTAAAGGTTTCATTGTCAATTTTTCTCCAGGCTGGTAGCGTCCGTCTAAGAAGTCTTGAGGATTTGAACTAATTAATTGGACGATTTCATAATTATTATCACCTTTGTCTTCGACAATAAGTTTCACTCCGTTCACTTCTATCGTTTGTTTTTTCCCGGGTTGTTTTTCCTCTTCTTCAAAAATATCCTCTAAAGGACAAATTGTATATAAAATCATTGTACCACCTTCTGCGCTTCTCCGTGCTCCCTATTGTTCTCAATTAACTCATTTAATTTAGATAAAGCTTGGCCAAGACCGCCTACTTCATTAATCAGACCGTATGATACAGCATCTTTTCCAACAACATTTGTTCCAATGTCTCTTGCAAGATTTCCTTGGCTAAACATCAGGTCTTTAAATTTTTCTTCAGTAATATTAGAATTTCTAACGACAAACTTTGTGACACGGTCTTGCATCTTATCTAAATATTCGAAAGTCGATGGTACACTAATGACTAATCCGGTTAACCGGACAGGGTGTATTGTCATTGTAGCTGATTCGGCAATAAAAGCATAGTCAGAAGCGACCGCAATAGGGACACCAATAGAGTGTCCGCCTCCAAGAACTAATGACACCGTCGGTTTCGATAAGGTTGAAACCATTTCAGCAATTGCCAAACCAGCTTCAACATCTCCTCCAACCGTATTTAAAATAATAAGCAGTCCTTCGATTTGATCATTCTGTTCTATCGCCACAAGTTGAGGAATTAAATGTTCATATTTTGTTGTTTTATTTTTTGGAGGCAGTGCCATATGTCCCTCAATTTGCCCTACAATTGTTAAACAATGAATATTTGAGGGTGCCGCCTGAGGGATTTGCGATTCACCTAACTTTTGAATATCATTCATCATCGTGTTTTGCTGCTCAGTTTCTTGTTGCTCTTGTTCGAATTCAGTTTGTTCGTCTGTCATTCATTTTACTCTCCTTTCGTTATACTACAAATTAGTATTTGAAGGAGAGAAACATTTGATACAAAAGAAAAAAGCCATCATCACCCGTAAGAGTGATGTCAGCTTTTATATTATATTTCCATAATAATTGGCAATATCATTGGACGGCGTTTTGTTTTATCATATAAATAGCGACTTAAAGAATCCCTGATACTGTTTTTCAGAGAAGACCATTCTGAGATATTTTGCGTTAATGATTGCGACAACACTTCTGAAACAATATTATTGGCGTCTTCGATAAGTTCTTCGGATTCTCTGACATAAACGAAACCGCGGGTAATAATTTCAGGTCCTGATAAAATCTTTTTGGATTGTTTGCCAAGAGTGACAACAACGACAAGCGTTCCATCTTGGGCCAGCAAACGGCGGTCGCGTAATACAATATTACCGACATCGCCAACGCCTAACCCGTCTACAAGCACTTGGCCGGCAGGAACCTTTTCAGCCTGCCTTGCTTCGCCCTTTGTAAATGATACAACATCGCCTTTATCCAAAAGGAAGATATGATGCGGCTCCATGCCTGTGGCAACCGCAAGGTCCTGATGGGCTTTAAGCATTCTAAATTCTCCATGAATCGGAATTAAATAATTAGGTCTTGTCAGCTGTAACATAAGTTTAATTTCTTCTTGTTTAGCATGGCCTGATACATGAACGCAATCGCCATAAATGACCTTAACACCGATTCTCATTAATGCATCAATAGACTTGGTAACACTTTTCTCATTTCCAGGTGTAGACGATGCCGCAAAAATAAAGAGATCATTTTCTTTAAGTGAAAGACGCTTATGTGAATGATTAGCAATTTTAGTCAGGGGTGTCATTGGGTCGCCTTCCGGACCCGAAGTTAAGATGGCTATTTCATTTTCTTTCCTTTTGTTAATTTTATCCAAACTTGTAAATGTGCCTTTTGGTACTTGAAGGTAACCCAGTTTTGTCGCCATACCGATGACACGTTCAAGATAGCGGCCGTCAATCGCAACCTTACGATTGTTTTGAATGGCTGTATTAACAACTTGCTGTATTCTGTGAATATTGGTTGCGTATACAGCAGTTATCACTCTGCCTTTGGCAAAATAAAAAATATCGTCTAAGGTTTCGCCAACTTCTTTTTCTGAACGTGCTTTCCCAGGTAATTCAGCATTTTTACTGTCTGACAGTAAACAGAGGACACCTCTGTCACCGATTCGGGACAGTTTGCTAATATCCGCTTTTTTATCATCAACCGGTGTATAGTCAAATTTAAAATCACCAGTATGGACAATTGCACCTTGAGAGGTATAAATAGCCAAACCGATTGAGTCGGGAACACTATGGTTCATTCTAAAGAATGTTATCGTTCTATAACCGATCTTTAGATCCTTCCCCGGTTCAACTATATTCAGCTTAGCTTTCTTTAGTGTATTCTTATCTTTTATCGATTCTTCAAGCAAGGCAAGTGTAAACTTTGTACCATAAATCGGAGCATGCAGCTCTTTAATTAAATAAGGTAATCCTCCAATATGCGCATAATGACCGTGTGTGAGGAAAATAGCCTTAATCCGATCCTGATTTTCAACCAAATAAGATGTATCCGGAATAACAGTATCAACACCAAGCATATCATCTTTTGGATGCATTAAACCAGCATCGACAATAAATATATCATTATTAACCTCAATGACTGTCATATTATTTCCAATTTCGCCAACGCCGCCCATTGCATAAATCCTAACCTCGTCTTCTTTCCGTTGTTGCAATGAGCATTCCTCCTATTAAATTAAACAGCCATCAATTCACCCGAACTAATCATTTCTTTTATTATAACCGATCCTTTGCAAAATTTACAAGTTGATTTTTTAATCATCGCTTGTCCAACATGCTTTTATATTTAGTATTTGTCAATTTATAAAAGAAAACTCGCCGATTGGGCGAGTTTCTTTCTTCATACTATCGAAATTTATAGTTTTGAAAAACCGGAAAGGCCTGTCATCATCTAAATTTTCTTTAAAGTTCTTTAAATATTTTTGTTAATGATGACTTTTCTTCTTCCGTTAAATCAACCATCGGCAGACGGACAGGACCTGTCTCAACTCCGACTTGACTCAGCAATGCTTTAACCGGAACGGGGCTTGGTGCCGCAAATAATTCCCTCATGACAGGAAGATATTTTAAATGCTGTTTCGCCGCATCTTCATGATTCCCTGATAAAAAGTCTTGAATCATATTTGACATGCCGTCGCCAATAACATGCGAAGCAACGGAAATAACACCGTGGCCGCCGATAGAAAGCACTGGCAAGGTTAAACCGTCGTCACCGCTGTATAGTATAAAGTCATCACTTGTTCCTCTAATAATGGCTGCCATTTGATCAAGATTACCGCTTGCTTCTTTGACAGACGTTATATTATCAATTTCCGAAAGACGGATAATTGTTTCGGCCGTTATATTTACCGAAGAACGCCCCGGAATATTATAGATCATAACAGGTACATTGATACTTTCAGCGATTGTTTTAAAATGCTGATACAGTCCTTCTTGATTAGGCTTATTGTAATAAGGAGCAACAATCATAATCCCGTCAACACCTAAAGCTTCTGCTTTACGGGAAAACTCTACAGATTCAGCTGTGTTATTACTTCCTGTTCCTACGATAACAGGAATCCGTCCATCAACGACTTTAACAACATGCTCAAATAACTTAAGCTTTTCATCCTTTGAAAGTGTTGGTGATTCTCCTGTTGTTCCTGCGACAACCAGCCCTTCAGTTTGATGTTCTATCAAATATTCAACAAGTGCTGTTGTTCTTTCTAAGCTAAGTTCACCTTTATCGTCAAAAGGTGTTACCATCGCTGTTAATAATCTGCCGAAATCGGCCATGTCTACCTCTCCTTTTAAATATGTGTTCAAAAGGACTTTTCGAATATCCTCTATAACTACGTGTTCAAAAAGGAGGACAAAAAGAGCCGAGAAGTTCAAGGAAGCGCCGCCTCCGAGCACCGAAGCGTATGCCTTTAATACGTGAGGAGCGGAGGAGCACCGAGCGATGCTTCTCGAACTACTGCGAGCTGCGACGAGAAGTTGGCGATACGCCTATGAATATGCTACGGGCGCAGGAGCACTTATCCCGCAGTCTCGACAGCTATTTTTCCCGGACTTTTTGAACATCCTCTATAACTGGTCAGCTGCTAATTCACTATCCTCTTTCTCCAATTCGAAAGTCTTATGCAGGGCAATAACCGCTTGTTTTAATTGGTCTTCTTTTACAAGTACCCAAATCGTTGTATGCGAGTCAGCTGATTGTAAAATTTGAATGCCTTCTTGAGTCAGGGCATTAACGATCTTGGACGTAACACCTGGAACCCCTGTCATCCCTGCACCAACAGCTGATACTTTAGCACACCCTTTAACAACCACAGGTTCATAACCTAAGGTCTTAAGTGTGGATACAGCAAGATCAGTCATTTGTTCGGTTACTGTATATATCACACCTCTTGGACTAATGTTAATGAAATCGACACTGATTTGATTTTCAGCCATTGCTTTAAAAACTTTCGCCTGCAGATCATAGTCATCTTTTTTCGCTTGGACTCTTATTTGAGATACGTTCTGAACGTAGGCGATACTTGTAATCAACCGTTCCTGAACGTCCTGACCTTTATTTTTCTTTTTAATCGATGTAACGAGTGTTCCAATATCATCTGTATACGTAGATCGGATTCGAAGGGGTATTTTAGCATTCATCGCTATCTCTACAGCCCTTGGGTGAATGACTTTTGCCCCTTGATACGCCATGTTGCAAATTTCATTATATGTTAAAACAGACAGTTGACGCGCATCGGAAACAATTCTTGGATCAGCAGTCATGACGCCTGTCACATCTGTAAAGATATCGATCCATTCAGCATCTAAAGCGGCGCCAAGTGCAGCAGCTGAAGTATCACTTCCGCCGCGGCCGATGGTTGTCACTTCACCGGATTTTGATTGCCCCTGAAACCCGGCGACGACAACAACATCAAGCGTATTAAGCATCTTTTTAATACGATCACATTTCATCTCCATGATACGGGCCGCATTAAAAACCTCATTTGTTCGAAATCCTGCTTGCCCTCCGGTTAATGCCTCTGCCTGCAGTCCTGCTTCCTTCAATAAGCTGGAAAAAACAATTGACGATAAGATCTCACCGCAGGACATAAGCAAATCAATTTCTCTGTTGCTCACATGGTCGCGGCCGACGAGACTCAATAAAGTATCAGTTGCATAAGGATCGCCTGTACGTCCCATAGCTGAGACAACGACAACGACTTTATACCCTTCTTCTACAGCCTTTAAAACATGTTTTCGGGCACGAATACGATCTTCATTCGTTTTAACAGATGTTCCTCCAAATTTCTGGACAATAACTTTCATTTAATGAACGCCTCACTTAAGTTTAAGAATACCAAGTTTGACCAGACTCTCAGCAATTTGTACCGAATTCCACGCTGCGCCTTTTAATAGATTATCAGAAACGACCCAAAGATGGAAACCATTTTTGATATCAGGGTCGCGGCGAATCCTTCCGACAAAAACATCTTTCTTTCCAACAGAATCCGCAGGCATCGGATAAATTTGATTTGCCGGATCATCTTGTAAAGTGACCCCTGGTGCCTCTGATAAGATTTTTTTCAAATCTTCCGATGATACATCGTCTTTATCTACTTCAATATAAACAGATTCTGCATGCCCTGTCGCAATTGGCAGACGAACACACGTCGCAGCGACGCGAATGTTTGAATCATCCATAATTTTTTTCGTTTCGTTAATCATTTTCATTTCTTCAAAAGTGTAATCATTATCTTGGAACTTATCAATTTGCGGAATCGCATTAAAAGCAATTTGATAATGCTTTTCATCGCTTTTAACCGGCAAAATTTCAGGCTTAATAGCTTCTTCATTCAATAATTGCTGAGATTGATTCCGAAGTTCTTCAATAGCAACAGCTCCTGCGCCGGAAACAGCCTGATAAGTTGATACAATAATGCGGTTTAAGCCAAAGTTCTTCCGAATCGGTTCAAGAGCAGCTACCATTTGGATCGTTGAACAGTTTGGATTGGCGATAATACCTTGATGATCAAAAAGGGCTTGTTCATTTACTTCGGGTACAACTAACGGCACATTTTCATCCATACGGAATGCGCTTGTATTATCAATGACAATTGCTCCCCTTTTGGCTGCTTCGGGAGCAAGCTCCTTGGAGACTGAACCGCCGGCACTGAACAAAGCAACATCTATACCTTCAAATGCTTCCGGAACAGCTTCCTTGATAACTATTTTTTCACCTTCAAAATCTATAGTTTGTCCTGCCGATCGCTTTGAGGCGAGACATGTGAGTTCTCTGATTGGTAACGTTGTGTCCTTTAACATATTTAACATTTGTTGTCCTACAGCGCCTGTCGCTCCGACAACTGCTACATGAAAACCTTGGTCATTATACAATTTACGGTTCCTCCTCGAGATACATTGTCATATTAATTCAGATATTTAAAATGAATTAAAAGTTAAATTTCAAAAGAAGGAGAAACCAAAGACATTTCTCCTTCTTAAACTTTGCTTACTATTTTATCATACTATGATTTTTTTGAAAGATGAATGGGTTAATATCTGAATTTCTCAATAAGTATCGGCTGGGTTTGTTTGCCATCTAATGCTGCTTCAACAGTTTCCTTCATAAGAGGCATATGTGAAACGAGCGACGTCGGCTTACCTTCAGGATCATCTTGACCAAACGGTATAAAGTATATATTTTTTGAGGAAAGCAGCCTGGCTATATTAGACCCGTTAAGTCCTAAGCCATCGTTTGTAGAAATGCCAAGCACAACCGGACGGCGATTTCTTAATGTTGCTTTAGCAGCCATTAATACAGGGGAATCAGTCATAGCGTTAGCAAATTTACTTATTGAATTTCCGGTTAATGGCGCGATAACCATGCAATCTAAAGGTGTCTTAGGACCATAGGGTTCGGCATCTACAATAGAATCCACCACCTTATTTCCAGTAATTTCTTCAACTTTGTTAATCCAATCCTTACCGTCTCCAAAACGTGTTACTGTATTTTTTACCGTATAAGTCACGAAGGCTGATACTTTTGCACCGGCATCAAGTAATGATTGAATATGAGGGACAACCTGATTATACGTACAATGCGATCCCGTAATACCCAAACCGATATGCTTACCAGTAAGATTCATAAGTTACTCATCCTCCCCAGAAAATTTATCTAATAACAATTCAGATAAAACATTGGCAATAATTCTGCCGGCTGATTTTGGTGCAACCATTCCAGGCAGCCCAGGCGTTAATAACGCTTTAATACCCCTTTTTTCAGCGTACCTGAAATCAGTTCCGCCGGGTTTTGATGCAAGGTCTACAATCAGAGCATTTCCAGGTATATGAGACAGAACCTTGCTGCTTAGCACTTTTGCAGGTACCGTATTAATAATAATATCAACATCCCTGATATGCTTTTCTATGTCTTTAATATAAAAAGGTTTTAAACCCATTTCGGTAATTCTGGCTATATGTTCCGGCCTGCGTGCACCTACCTTTACATAAGCCCCTAACGCATCGAATGTTCGAGCGACAGACATACCCGTTCGCCCTAAACCCAGTACAACTACATTAGACTGATGAATTGTTATATCAGTATTTTGAATGACTATCATGATGGCGCCTTCGACAGTCGGGACCGAATTATAAATAGCTACGTCATCCCGCTCAAATAACTTAATGAGTTCCTTATGGCATTCTTGAACGAGGGAATCTAAAAAAGGTGTACTGATCCCGCTGTAAATTGAACAATGTTCCGGAGTCTTCTCCAGCCAATCTTTTGTTATTTTAACAATTTTATTTGAGAAAATAGTTTCAACAATGCCATCCTCATTTGTTCCCGAGCTTGGTAAAATAATTCCGTCAACATGCGAAAAATCTATTTCATCTAAATCAACTTTCGAGGTACCAGTTAAATGCTGATCTAATTGATCAAAGCCAACTAATGAAAGTTGGGCGTCCAATTCATTTAATTTCTTGATGACTTCCAATTGCCTTGCATCTCCGCCTAATATCACAAGATGCTTACCAGTTAACATATCAAGCACATACTCCCCTCCAATTGTTATTCATGCCTGAGGGACTTCGCCCAATTCCTAGGTTATCTTATGATAGTTAGGCTAGTATGGTGAAAATAATAAAGAAAACTCGCCCAATGGCGAGTTTAAAATGACGACATTTATTATAGTTAGAAGTTACTTCTTATGCTTTATTAAAACAGCCGCAAGTCAGGATAATTATTTATGCAGTGACTTTGGGATTGTTCCGCTTGGGCTGATAACCGAGCAGGAGAAATCTTCGGTAAATAAGTCTTTAGTAAGCTGATGAATATCACTGAGTGTAACCTCATTGATTTTTTTTACCATTTCATCCAATGAACGATGGCGGCCTAATAACAGCTCATTTTTCCCGTTCCGGCTCATCCGGCTGCTGGTACTTTCAAGGCTTAACATCATATTGCCTTTGATTTGTTCTTTACTATTCTTTAATTCTTTTTCAGTTAAACCGTTTTTAATAAGATCATCTAAAACGCTAAAAATGGTGCTTGACAACCGATCGATTTGATTTGCGCCTGTTCCGCTGTAAATGGTTAACATACCGCTGTCTTTATATGAGGTATGGTAAGAAAAAACGGAGTAGGCTAATCCCCTTTCCTCTCTTACTTCTTGAAAAAGACGGCTGCTCATGCTTCCCCCTAAAACATTATTCATAACCATGAGCGGGTAGAGCTGTTCATCACCGATAGCAAGCCCCTTATAACCAATACATAAATGCGCTTGCTCCGTGTCTTTTTGCCGCGCCAGTTTCTCATATTGATAAACGGGTGCATCATAGTGATTTTCAACACCGCTTACCTGATAGTTTGAAAAAATCTTATCAACAGCGCTGACGATTGATTCTTCAACGTTGCCTGCGATAGAAATGACAATGTTTTCCGGCCGGTAGTGTTCATTCATATAGGCGCGCAAATCATCTGGTTTAAATGATTCAAGCGTCGTTTCCGTTCCTAAAATGGGGTAACCAAGCGGATGGCTGCCGAAACTTGCCTCGCTCAATAAGTCATGAACTATATCATCAGGTGTGTCTTCGTACATTTTAATTTCTTCACAGACAACTTGACGTTCCTTTTCTAATTCGGTTTTATCAAAAATCGAATGAAACAGCATATCGCTTAATACGTTCACCGCGTATTCAGCATGTTCATCTAAAACTTTAGCATAAAAACATGTATATTCTTTAGAAGTAAAGGCATTAACCTGACCGCCGATTTGATCAAAAGCTTCAGCGATTTCCCGGGCATTCCTGGTTGCTGTTCCTTTAAAGAGCATGTGCTCAATAAAATGCGAGATACCGTTATTTTTCTCTGTTTCATGACGCGAGCCTGTACCAATCCAAATACCGATCGTCGCGGAACGTACTGATGGTATTCTCTCCATAATGATACGCACGCCATTTGAAGCGGTGTGCTTAGTAATCAAATGATGTCTCCTCCATTCCTAAATCTCTGACTATGGAATACTATAACATTTAATAATTCGAGAAGCTATGCCTATTGCTTTTGCGCTGATGATTTCTCAGTTGATTTAGTTTGCTGCTAATTTATACGTTTAACGTATTAAAATATAGACTATTTATTATTTTCAAAGCTGCCGATCCGTTTTTCACTCATTAATTCTGATACTGTCCCAAACCGATACCCTTTTTCTTCAATCCCGTTAATCATTTGTTCCAATCCTTCCGCAACCGGTTTTGTCGGATGCATTAATATCATGGTGCCTGCAGTCGTTTTAGGAACAACACGCCTGACCATTTCCATCGTTGGCGGCTTTTTCCAATCAACAGTATCTACAGTCCAGAGAATCGTTTTCATATCTAATTTGTGTGCTACATCAACTGTTTGCTGAGTGAAACTGCCGCTCGGAGGTGCAAACCATTTCGGTTTAACATCCAGCGTGGCTTCAATAACATCATTTGTTTTCTTTAATTCTTTATATGTTTCTTGTTTTGAACTTTGTTTTAAATCTGGATGGCTATAAGCATGATTGCCAATTTCATGTCCTTCTTCACTAATCATCATTGCCAAATCAGGATATTTTTTAACCCAGCTGCCATCAAGAAAAAAAGTTGCTTTAATATCGTACTTATTAAGCACCTTTAATATTTTTGGCAAGTATTCGTTCCCCCAAGCTACATTGATAAGCAGGGCAACCATTGGCTTTTGGGGATTGCCGCGATATATTGGCGAAGGCGGCAAATCGTTTAATTTCTTCTTTGGAGGAACCTCCTTATAAACAACATCATCTTTATTAAATTTATGTTTTGCTTTCATTTTTTGATAACTCGCATTAATATCAACAGCTAATCCATTATAGCCTGGTGTAGCCTTCCAAACCCTGTCAACCGCCGCATCAACCGGTTTAATTTCATGTGTTTTTGCAAAAGCTTCAATTTTTTTAATGAGCGGCTGATCTACATTTTTAGTCGATATAACAGGTGCTGCAGCCGGAATTGATTCTGATGAAAAAAACACATTCATATACGGATTTCTCATGATCGTGTTAAACGTTAGCATTAATAAACAAACAAAAACGATAAAATGCCATTTTTGCTTTTTCATGACAAGCTTCCCCCCTTGTACAACTTATGCATTGCACTATAGGGAGTAGAACTTAAGAAATATTCGCTGCAATCTTGCGGGGACAGGTATGGACAGTGCAAACGGTGCCATTTTTTAATTTAAAAAAGAAGCGGGTCAGTTTTGACCAGCTCCTTTTTTAGTCTTTGGATTTTTCTTCTTCATCTTTATTATTATCTTTTATTGCCTGTTTTCTTGATAATTTAATTCTTCCTTGTTTATCAATATCAATGACCTTAACTAAGACTTCATCGCCAATCTTCACGACATCTTCGACTTTGTTAACACGTTTTTCATCGAGTTCGGAAATATGAACGAGACCGTCTTTTTGTCCAAACAGGCCGACGAAGGCACCAAATTTTTCAATCCGTTTCACTTTTCCTAAAT
Organism: Scopulibacillus cellulosilyticus; assembly: GCF_042665295.1. Taxonomy (NCBI): domain Bacteria; kingdom Bacillati; phylum Bacillota; class Bacilli; order Caryophanales; family Sporolactobacillaceae; genus Scopulibacillus; species Scopulibacillus cellulosilyticus. Next base: position 630,889 of record NZ_JBHTCO010000004.1, on the reverse strand, counting down.
AAATATCGCCAACTTTGACTTCACGAACAATATCTTCAATAATGTGTTTTGCTTTTTCATTCATAACCGGGTCGGTTGAAGCGATAAAGATTGTACCGTCTTGTTCAATATCAATTTTGACATTTGTTTCTTCAATAATTTTGTTAATGACCTTTCCGCTTGGTCCTATAACATCCCTAATTTTATCCGGATCAATCGCCATTGTTAAGATTTTCGGAGCGAATGGTGACAGTTCTTTCCTTGGTTCATCGATGGTTGAAAGCATATGTTTAAGGATAGTCATACGTCCCTCACGTGCTTGATGGAGCGCAGTTTCGAGAATTTCCCGATTTATTCCGGAAATCTTAATATCCATTTGCAAGGCTGTCACGCCGTGCTCTGTCCCGGCCACTTTAAAGTCCATATCGCCAAGGGCATCTTCCATTCCTTGAATATCAGTTAAAACAACGACATCATTTTCATGCTTAACAAGTCCCATAGCAATACCAGCGACTGGAGATTTAATTGGTACTCCTGCATCCATCATAGCCAATGTGCTTCCGCAGATACTCGCTTGCGACGTCGAACCGTTAGATTCCAAAACCTCTGAGACCAAACGGATAGTGTATGGGAAGTCTTTTTCCGATGGTATAACAGGTTCCAGGGCACGCTCACCTAATGCTCCGTGGCCAATTTCACGGCGTCCCGGCCCTCTCATTGGACGCGCTTCCCCAACACTGAATGGCGGGAAATTATAATGATGCATAAACCGTTTTGATTCTTCGACATCTAACCCGTCAAGAATCTGAACGTCACCAAGCGCACCTAGTGTACAAATACTGAAGGCTTGGGTTTGTCCACGCGTAAAAAGTCCTGAGCCGTGTGTTCTCGGCAGCAAGCCGACACTGGAAGACAGCGGTCTGATTTCGTTAATTTTTCTTCCGTCTGGACGAATTTGGTCGACAACGATCATTCGTCTGACTTCTTCTTTAACGATTTTATGTAAAACCTCTTGAACGAGCGGGATTTTATCCGCTTCCTCTTCGTTCGCTTCAAAGACCTCAATAACAGATTGTTTTACAGCTTCAATCGCTTCTTCACGCTCTTGCTTGTCTTTGGTAAAAATGGCTTCCTTCATTTTTGAGCCAACCATATCACGAATACGCGCTTCAAATTCTTCTTCAGGTTTAAACAAGACAACTTCCATTTTTTCTTTGCCGATTTCAGCAGCAATTTTCTCTTGAAAAGCCACGAGTTTTTTGATTTCTTCATGCCCGAATAAAATGGCATCAAGCATCACTTCTTCCGGAACTTCGTCCGCACCGGCTTCGACCATATTAATAGCATCTTTTGTACCTGCAACAGTTAAATGAATATCACTTTTTTCAGCTTGTTCAACCGTTGGGTTAATGACAAATTCTCCGTCAACACGGCCGACAATAACCCCGGCAATTGGACCTTCGAACGGTACATCTGAAACGCAAAGGGCCAGAGATGAACCAAACATAGCTGCCATTTCCGAAGAACAGTCCTGATCAACACTCATCACCATGCTGACGATTTGTACTTCATTTCTAAAACCATCTTCAAATAACGGACGAATCGGGCGATCAATTAAACGGCTGGCAAGGATAGCTTTCTCACTTGGACGTCCTTCCCTCTTAATAAAGCCGCCGGGAATTTTCCCTACAGCATAAAGCCTTTCTTCGTAATTAACTGTTAATGGGAAGAATGGCAGGTCTTTTGCTTCTTTTGATGCGGTCACAGTTGATAGAACAACCGTTTCACCATAACGGACCAGCACCGCGCCGTTAGCTTGTTTAGCCAGCTGGCCAATTTCAAGGGTTAACGGCCGCCCAGCCCAATCCATGGTGAACACTTGCTTTGTTTGTTCCATGATTATAGGTACCCCTCTCATTAAATACTTCTTAAAGGATGTTCAAAAAGTCCGGGAAACATGTGCTCCTGCGCCGCAGCATACTCAGGGAAGTGTCTCCAACTTCTCGTCGCAAGGCTCAGGATGATGTTCAGGCAGTTGCCTGGCTGTCCTCCTTTTTGAACTCTCGTTATTGGACCAAATCATGATCTATAAAATTTTCTGATCATTTATGGCTAACAAAAAAGCGGGTGTTTTTCCCCGCTTTTTGTTCATATTATCGACGTAAACCAAGCTTATTAATAAGCTCGCGGTAACGCGTAACATCTTTATTACGTAAGTAAGTAAGAAGATTTCTACGCTTACCAACCATCTTAAGAAGACCACGGCGTGAATGGTGATCTTTTTTATGTGTACGTAAGTGGTCGTTTAACGTGTTGATTTGTTCTGTCAGGATAGCAACTTGCACTTCAGGAGAACCAGTGTCACCTTCGTGAGTTTTGAATTCGCTGATAAGTTCATTCTTACGTTCTTTTGTTAAAGCCATCCTTTTCACCTCCCTGTATAAATCCCCGCCAGCCCAGCAGCCGCCGGTGAATCTCGTGCTGCCATGCTGCGGTTTTACGTACAAGAATTAGCATACATGTTTTCAAAGTAAAATTCAAGTCGTTTTATGAGTTAACGGCGGAAAAATATTCAATTGTTTGCTGCTTATCTTTTTCAATTTGCGAGACCAGCTGATCGATACCGTCGAATTTCTTTTCATCACGAAGCTTTTTATACCAGAAAACCTTAATGTTTTCATCATAAATATCACCGTCAAAATCAAGTAAAAAGACCTCGATAGTGATCGGCTGCTCACGATCATAGAATGTTGGACGCTGGCCAACGTTACAAACGCCATTATACCAACCGTTTTTTGTTTGACATTTTACGGCATAAACGCCTTTTGCGGGGTAGACGTAAGGTTCATCGCATTTGACATTGGCTGTCGGAAATCCAATCGTACGTCCTCTTTTATCACCATGTACAACCGTACCTGACACTTGGTAATGCCGTCCTAAACAATGGACAACTTCATCCACTTTCCCTTCGGATATCAGTGATCTGATTTTTGTGGTACTGACTTTTTCATCTTGGTATTCTACTTTTGGCACAACAGTATAATTGAACATTTTCCTTGAGTATTCATCAATATTTCCCATTGTACCTTTAGCCATCCGTCCATAGGTAAAATCAAATCCTGCCACAATGTGTTTAGCATGAAGTTTAATAATATATTCATCAATGAAGCTTTGCGGAGACAACTGGCTGAATGCTTCATCGAATTTAACGAAATATAAGAGATCGGCACCAAGTTCCTGAATAAGTTCGGCTTTAGCCTCCGGCGGTGTCAAATAGTTTTCCCTTTTATTTAATTGTTTCAGGACAACAGACGGATGCGGGTGGAAAGTCATAACAGCTGCTTCAAGCCCTTTTTCCCTTGCATACTCAATAGCTGTTTTAATGACTTTTTGATGGCCTATATGTACGCCGTCAAAGTAGCCTAAAGCTATGACTTTTTCTTTGGCATCCTTATTTCCAATCTCAGGTGGATGCGTTAAAAATATCTTTTCCATAGATGCCACCTTCTATAAATTATTATCTCAAAAAATTATATAAGATCGTGTTCAATTTTGAGCTTCCTATATAAGGACTTTTACCGGTTTGATATATCCGGATTTTTTAGGATGCTGCTTATAAATAGCTAAGCAGTCGCCAATTCTATTATATACGGTAAAGATATCATTTTGAATATCTTTAGGTTTAGGCAATACAGCACCGTTTGAAACAAGATTCGCGGTATGATCATCAACAATCCAAGACGCCATAAATTTTAAACCGAAGCCAATGCTGGAAAGTATATTTGCAACGTTATTTTCTTCTACAGCTCTTTCTACCCTATCAAAAGTATAACATTCTTTCAGATAAAAAGGACCTGAGCGTGTTCTGGTTAACCGGGCAAGGTGCGCCGGATAACCGAGTTGCCTGCCAATATCAACTGCTAATGTTCTGACATAAGTGCCCTTACTGCAGTCAACAGAAAAAGGTATCTCCTTTTCAAAATAAGCCTCGCTGTCTGTCAAATGCAATTGGTAAATCGTAACGTTTCTTACTGGCCGCTCAACTTCAATGCCTTCTCTCGCATATTCATAAAGTTTTTTCCCTTTAACTTTAACAGCAGAATACATTGGCGGCTGCTGTTCAATTTCACCTGTAAATTTGCGGAAAACAGACTCAATTTCTTCACGGAAAACCGGCTGGGTGACATCCTTTTGTTCAATGATTTCGCCTGTTTGATCCTCGGTCGCAGTTGCTGTTCCAAGACTAATGACACCATCGTAGCTTTTAGGATAAGCTGTTAAATATTCACTTATTTTGGTTGCTCTGCCAATACACATTGGCAATACACCATCAACCTCTGGATCCAACGTACCGGTATGGCCAATTTTCTTCATATTTAACAATTTACGTAACTTATACACGCAATCGTGGGAAGTCATCCCTCTTGGTTTATAAAGCGGGAGAATACCATGGTAATCTGTCAAAAGACGTGCTCCTTTCACTCTGGATGTATTGTTAACGTTAAAACGGAGGGAAGTCTTGCTGTGATTTTCCTTTTAAAATTAACGTTAAGTCCCATTCAAGAAGATTAATAGATATGATTTATTACGAAAACTAAAAGGATAGACAAATATATGCCTATCCTATCTTTACATTGTTAATCTTCATCATCATTTAAGTCATGCAATAGGCGGTTGATACGATTACCATATTCAATCGACTGATCAAACTTAAAGTTAATATCAGGCGTTTTTCTTAAACGAATCCTTTTACCAATTTCAGAGCGGATAAAACCCTTTGCCTTTGAAAGACCGTTCAGTGTTTCATCTTTTTTCTCATCGTCACCTAAAACAGTAATATATACTGTAGCTTGTTGCAGATCGCCTGTCACATCAACGCCTGTTATGGTCACAAAACCAATACGCGGGTCTTTTAAGTGATTATTAATAATATCGCTTAATTCCTTTTTTATTTGTTCTGCAACCCGATATGCACGTACATTAGCCATGTTGCCACCTCACTTTTTACAACCACTCAAAAACTGTATCTGTTCTTTCTATTTCACCATGCTGATCAATTAGCGACAGTGAGCGCTGAAGCTCACGTTCGACAAACACTTTAGAGTTTGAGACTGCTGCAAATGCAAGCTCCGTCCGTTGCCAAATATCCTGATAGTTAATCTCGCTGGCAGAAACATTAAAACGTTGTTTTGCTTTAGTTAAAATGCTCTTTATAACGGCGCGTTTATCTTTAAGAGAATGAGCATTATATATAAAGCATTCACATCTTACGACACCGATAATCACCGTTTAACTTCTTCCATGATGAAAGCTTCCATTTCATCGCCTTCTTTAATATCATTAAAGTTTTCTAAGGTTACCCCGCATTCATAGCCGGCGGATACTTCTTTGGCATCATCTTTAAAACGTTTAAGTGTATCAACATGTCCTTCATAAATGACAATGCCGTCTCTGATTAAACGGATGCCTGCATCGCGGGAAATTTTGCCGTCAGTAACATAACAGCCGGCAATGGTTCCTACCTTTGATACTTTAAAAGTGGTACGGACTTCGACTTGGCCAATAACCGCTTCCTTGAATTCAGGATCAAGCATGCCTTTCATAGCTGCTTCCATTTCATCAATAGCATCATAGATAACCCGGTAAAGACGAATATCGACTTTTTCAGCGTCAGCGGTTTTCTTAGCATGGTTATCAGGACGAACATTAAAGCCGATAATAATAGCATTAGATGCTGAAGCAAGAATAATATCCGATTCAGCAATGGCGCCGACACCGGTATGAATAATGTTAATTTTGACACCTTCAACATCAATCTTACGCAGTGAACCTGCGACGGCTTCAACGGATCCTTGTACATCCGCTTTAATGATGACATTAATTTCTTTCATATCGCCTTGTTGAATTTTTTGGAATAAATCATCCAAACTGACTTTCGATGTTTCATTTCGGTCAGCGGCAAGCTGTCTTTCTGCCCTTGCTTCCCCGACTTGACGGGCTTTCTTCTCATCTTCAAACACTTTAAATTGATCTCCGGCATTTGGTACATCGTTTAAACCGGTAATCTCAACAGGTGTCGAAGGTGCTGCTGATTTAACACGCCGTCCCAAATCGTTGACCATTGCCCTGACACGTCCGAAAGTATTGCCTACGACAATCGGATCGCCGACATGCAGCGTGCCGTTTTGAACAAGCAATGTTGCAACAGAACCGCGTCCTTTATCAAGCTCTGCTTCAATGACGGTTCCTCTTGCCAATTGATCGGGATTTGCTTTATATTCGCCCATCTCTGCAACAAGAAGAATCATTTCAAGAAGTTCATCGATACCTTCGCCTTTAACAGCTGAAAGCTTGACGAAAATCGTATCTCCGCCCCAATCTTCCGGAACAAGCTCGTGTTCTGTCAATTCTTGCATAACACGATCCGGGTTGGCACCTTCTTTGTCCATTTTATTAACGGCTACGATAATCGGCACATTGGCTGCTTTAGCGTGATTAATTGCCTCTACCGTTTGCGGCATAACCCCGTCATCTGCGGCAACAACTAAAATTGTAATGTCAGTAATTTGCGCACCGCGCGCTCTCATTGTTGTAAATGCAGCGTGCCCGGGTGTATCTAGGAAAGTAATCAGCTTATCATTATGATTAATTTGGTAAGCACCGATATGCTGAGTAATTCCTCCTGCCTCGCCTGCTGTCACTTTTGTATGACGAATAGAATCTAACAAAGTTGTTTTTCCATGGTCAACATGACCCATAATCGTAACAACCGGCGGTCTTGTAACAGCTGTTTCTTCGTTAATTTCAATTTCTTGATCTTCAAACGCCGTTTCATCAAAAATAACTTCTTCTTCAGCAGAAATACCATAATCTTCTGCGATAAGCTCGATAGTATCCTTATCTAAATCCTGATTTTTAGTGGCCATTACACCTAAAGCCATGAGTTTTTTTATAATTTCTGTTGATTCCCGGCCAAGTTTTGCAGCAAGTTCACTGACGGTTAAAGAACCGGTAAAAGTAATTTTGTCAGGTAATTTCTTTTCCCTGTGCTGTTGCGGCTGATTTCTATGACTATGGTTTTTATTGCCGGAATGATGGTTTTTATTCCCAGGCCTTTTCTTGGACTTAAAATTTGAATTTTTCTTTTGGTCGTTCCGCGGCTGTCTGTCGTCTTTATTAAAGTTTTTGTGATTTTTTCTAGTATCTTCTTTCACGTGTACCCCTTCATCTACTTCCTTTGATTTAATGTTTTTTGATTTAATGTCTTTAGTTTTTTGTGTATTATTATGTTGCCCGGATTGGCTTCCTTTATCTTGCTTATGCGGTGTTTTGGATTGATTATCTTTTTTGCCATTGTAACTGTGATTTAATTTATTTACTTGATCATTATCAATAACCGCCATATGACTTGAAACCGTGTATCCTAAATCTTTCAATTTTGAAATGACTTCTTTACTTGTCAATTTATTTTGTTTCGCGAATTCATAGACACGCATTTTACTCAATACGTTCACCCCCGTAGTGATTGATCTAACAAAGCGACCAATTTTTCACCAAAGCCTTTATCCGTTACCGCAACGATGACACGAGCTGGCCTGCCTATCGCTTGACCAAGCCGTTCCCGATCGCAAACGGTACGAAGCGGGACATTATAAAAACGGCATTTATTGGTGATAGTCTTTTTTTTACGTTCCGAAGCATCAGAGGATAAGATCACAACTGCTGCTTTATTTTGGCGTACAACTCGTAAAACAGTCTCTTCTCCCGAAACGACTTTTCTTGCCCGGTTTGCTAAACCCAGAAATGTTTCCCATTTTTGATTAGACATTCTCTGACGGATGCTCCTCTAAATAAGCGAGCATGTCATCAAAAACTTGATCACTAACGTCAGCTTGCAGATGACGGGATAACAGATTTTTGTCACGGGCTTTTTCTATACATGCTTTGTTTTTTGATAAATAAGCGCCTCTGCCGTTCTTTTTACCGGTAAGATCTAATGAAACCTCTCCTTCCGGGGAACGAACAATACGGAAAAGAGCCTTTTTTTCTTGTGAATTTTGACAAGCGATACACTTACGCATTGGAATTTTACGTTTTCTCACGTGCATGCACCTACCTATTCATTTTTTTCATCAAGCTCTTCTAATTCAAATGATCTACTTTCTGATTCGGATTCGTGCTCATTATTAACAATATCATCACGAACGTCCGTCATTGACTCATCATGTTTTTCTTCAACATTTTCATCAATGTTTTCTTCAATTTCTTCTTGGTCCAAAAGAATATCTCCCGCTTCTGATTCGCTTTTGATATCTATTTTCCAACCTGTTAATTTGGCTGCCAGCCTTGCATTTTGACCCTTCTTACCGATTGCAAGGGATAACTGATAATCAGGAACAACAACCGTTGTTGCCTTTTCTTCTTCATTGACAAGAACTTTAACGACCTTGGACGGGCTTAAGGAATTGGCCACATACTCAACAGGGTCTTCTGACCATCGGACAATATCAATTTTTTCACCTTTTAACTCAGTGACTATTGCCTGAACCCGTGATCCTTTTTGGCCGACACATGAACCCACAGGATCAACCTCAGGATCTTCCGCATAAACGGCGATTTTCGAACGATCTCCGGCTTCCCGGGCTATTGACTTAATTTCTACAGTGCCATCATAGATCTCTGGAACCTCGAGTTCAAAAAGTCTTTTAAGAAGGCCCGGATGTGTCCGCGACACCATAACTGACGGTCCCTTGGTCGTATTCTCAACTTTTGTAATATACACTTTAATGCGGTCATGCGGGTGATATTGCTCGTTTGGCATTTGTTCCGATGCCGGAAGCAAAGCCTCTACACGGCCTAAATCTACATAAATAAAACGATGGTCAATTCTTTGTACAATTCCCGTCATAATATCATCTTCGCGATCAATGAACTCAGAATATATCACACCGCGTTCAGCTTCACGCACACGTTGGGTGACAACTTGCTTGGCCGTTTGAGCTGCGATGCGCCCAAAGTTCTTTGGCGTTACCTCTATTTCAACAACATCGTCTAAATCATATTGCGAATTAATCTCCTTTGCTTGCTCTAAGGAGATTTGCAGGCGGGGATCAACAACCTCATCGACAACATCTTTGCGGGCAAAGACTTTAATGCTTCCTGATGCTTCATTAATGTCGACACGCACATTTTGTGCCTGATTAAAATTTCTTTTATACGCTGATATCAGTGCAGCTTCTAAAGCGTCTATTAAGACCTCTTTACTAATTCCTTTATCTTTCTCCAGTGCCGAAATAGCATCTAAAAGGTCACTAGCCATTTTATTTAATCTCCCCTTCTTGTAATAAAAAACTTGACATAAAGTACTTGCTCATATAGGATAGCCCCGCGTTTTCTAACACCTTAAAAAATGATTGCAAGACGTGCACTTGCAATCTTCTCAAATGGTATAACAACTGTGTCAACTTTGTTTTTCTTCTTGATCGCAAGTTTCATATGATTGTCGCCCACTTCAGTAAGCTCACCTTCAAAAGCCTTCTCGCCATCAATGGGCTCATAAGTTGTAATACGGACATTTTTGTTAATAGCTTGCTTATAGTCCTTTAAATCTTTCAAAGGTCTTTCAGCCCCGGGAGACGATACCTCAAGATAGTAAGGATCCTTTATTGGGTCTTTTTCATCTAAGGTTTCACTCAGCCTTTCACTTACAGCTGTACATATGTCTAAATCCACGCCCTTGGGTGAATCAATAAACACGCGAAGAAACCAGCTCTTTCCTTCTTTGACATACTCAACATCAACCAGTTCTAGATCAAGGTCGTTGAGTATCGGTTTAACAAGCTCTTTGGTTAATTCTGCAACTTTACTGGCCATAAAAAGCCTCCTTTCACGAAAAACGAAAGAGTGGGAAAATCCCACTCTTTGGTAACGACCTATTCACTAGTATCTCCAAAATTAATATATCATACCCTTTTGTGGAAGGCAACAATTTAGAAATCCTAGGGGTTAAAGGAGAATTTTCATGTTCCCCGGCTTCCGGCTTGAATCTTTAGATTAGAAAAGAGATAACTGATTAGCCTCAGGCATACCTTCAAGACAGCCATGCTGATCAAGGTATTCTACAACTGTTTTCGAAAGCTTTGCACGCTTTTGCAAATCTTCCTTAGACAGGAATTCTCCTTCTTCCCTTGCATTAACAATATTAATAGCAGCATTGGTTCCCACACCCTGCAGGGCATTAAATGGCGGAATCAGGCTGTCTCCGTCCACTACAAATTCTGTCGCCTTTGAGCGGTAGAGATCTACAGATTGAAAACTGAACCCGCGTTCGCACATTTCCAAGGCCATTTCTAATACAACTAACAAGTTTTTTTCTTTCGGCGAAGCATCTAAGCCTTTGCCTTCAATTTCGTCTATTTTTGCTCTTATAGAATTAGAGCCGCGTCTCATGACATCAATATCAAAGTCATCTGCTCTTACTGTAAAGTAGGTCGCATAAAATAATATTGGATTATGAACCTTGAAGTGAGCAATTCTAACTGCCATTAATACGTAAGCTGTAGCATGGGCTTTAGGGAACATATACTTTATTTTTAAGCAGGAATCGATGTACCAATCCGGAACATCATGCTTTTTCATTTCCGCTATCCACTCGTCGGTAAGCCCTTTGCCTTTCCTTACAAACTCCATAATTTTAAATGCGAGGGAAGGTTCTAACCCTTTGTGCAATAAATAAACCATGATATCGTCACGGCAGCCGATAACATCTTTTAACACACATGTCCCGTTATTAATAAGTTCTTGTGCATTCCCTAACCAAACATCCGTTCCATGTGAAAGACCGGAAATTTGCACGAGTTCAGCGAATGTCGTAGGTTTCGTATCTTCAAGCATTTGACGAACAAATCGTGTACCAAACTCCGGGATCCCAAGTGTTCCTGTTTTACAGCGAATTTGTTCTTCGGTTACACCTAATGATTCAGGGGAACTAAAGATTTTCATGACTTCCGGATCATCTGTAGGAATGGTTTTTGGATCAATCCCGCTCAAATCTTGAAGCATCCGTATAACCGTCGGATCATCGTGCCCCAGAATATCTAATTTCAATACGTTATCATGGATAGAGTGGAAATCAAAATGGGTTGTTCGCCATTCAGAATTTTTATCATCCGCCGGGTACTGAATCGGTGTAAAATCATGAACATCCATATAATCAGGAATAACGATAATGCCACCCGGGTGTTGTCCTGTTGTTCTTTTAACGCCTGTACATCCTGATGCCAAGCGATCTATTTCAGCACCGCGGAAATGCAGATTGTGGTCGCCTTCATACCCCTTTACAAAACCAAAAGCTGTTTTATCAGCAACGGTACCGATCGTTCCTGCACGATAAACATAATCTTCACCAAACAATTCTTTTGTATAAGCATGGGCGGTAGGCTGATATTCCCCGGAAAAGTTCAGATCAATATCCGGTACTTTATCACCTTTAAAACCAAGGAATGTTTCAAAAGGAATATCATGACCGTCTTTCTTATATTCCGTCCCGCATTCCGGGCAGGCTTTGTCAGGCAAATCAAAACCGCAGGCCACTGATCCGTCTGTAAAAAACTCAACATGATGACATTTTGGACAAACATAATGAGGCGGCAGCGGATTAACCTCCGTGATATCCATCATTGTTGCAACAAATGAAGAGCCTACTGACCCCCTGGATCCGACAAGATAACCATCTATCAGGGACTTTTTAACAAGTTTATGAGAAATAAGGTATATGACAGCAAAACCATGGCCGATAATGCTGTTCAATTCTTTTTCCAACCGTTTTTCAACAATATCGGGCAGCTCATCACCGTAGATGGAACGGGCCTTCTGATAACTCATTTCTCTAACTTCATCATCTGCCCCTTCAATTTTCGGCGTATATAATTGATCAGGTACTGGAGCTATATCGTCAATAAGATCGGCAAGTTGATTAGGATTTGTAACAACGACTTCTTTCGCTTTCTCCTCACCCAAAAAACTTAGACAATCTTGCATTTCATCAGTCGTTCTAAAATGGACTTGCGGCTGTGTTTGCCTGTTTAAAGGGTTGCCGGCTTGTGACGCAATTAATATTTTACGGTACAGGTGATCATGCGGATCAATGTAATGAACATTTCCTGTTGCTATCACCGGTTTGTTCAGTTTTTCGCCCAGTTTAACTAAATTGCCTATTATTTGCTTTAAAGCGAGTTCATCATTAACCAATTCTTTTTCAATAAGATGCGCATAATTTGCCGGCGGTTGAATTTCAATATAATCATAAAATTTGGCAACAGTTTCCGCTTCATCAGCGGATTTTTGCATCATCGCTTCGAAAACTTCACCTTTATCACAGCCTGAGCCGATCAATAATCCTTCACGGTGCTTTTCAAGCTGGGATCTCGGTATTCTTGGCATGCGGTAAAAATATTGTACATGTGAAAGTGAAACAAGCTTATAAAGGTTTTTTAAACCCGTTTGATTTTTGGCAAGTATTATCGCATGACTTGGTCTTACCCTCTCAAAGTTTCCTTTTCCCATATTATCATTGAGCTGGTCATGATAAGTAATGCCTTTCTCTTCGGCATCAGTGAGCATTTTCCATAGTAAGTAACCCGTTGCCTCAGCATCATAAATAGCTCGGTGATGCTGTGTCAAATCAATATTAAATGCCTTACATAAAGTATTTAGCCGGTGGTTTTTCATATCAGGGTATAAAAACCGCCCCAGTTCAAGCGTATCGATAACAGGATTAGTTAATTTCTCGTAACCGATACGTTCATAGCTCGCATTCATAAATCCCATGTCAAAGCTCGCATTATGAGCGACAAGAATCGAATCGCCGATGAAATCATAGAAATCCTTCAGCACCACATCAATTTCAGGTGCGTCCCTAAGCATATCATCCGTAATACTTGTCAGTTCAATAATCGTTTGCGAAAGAGACTCATGAGGGTTGGCGAATCTTTCAAACCGGTCAATAATTTCGCCTCTTCTTACTTTTACCGCTGCCAGCTCAATAATTTTATGGTAAACCGCCGAAAGTCCTGTTGTCTCAACATCAAATACGACATAAGTATCATCGTTTAAAAGACGATGGCTTTCATTATAGGCAATCGGCACACCGTCATCAACCAGATTTGCTTCCAAACCATAAAGGACTTTAACGCCATGCTTTTTCCCGGCGGCATATGCTTCAGGAAATGATTGTACAACACCATGGTCGGTTATGGCGATTGCCTTGTGTCCCCACTCACCGGCTCTTGCAACAAGTGATTCTGCGGAAGCAACAGCGTCCATCTGGCTCATAACGGTATGGGCATGACATTCCACCCGCTTTTGTCCATCCGGGGCATTGTCTTTCCTTTTCTTTGGCTGGATTTCTTCAATATCGTTAGCAATCATGACTAAATCCCTGACAAACGTATCGTTTTGAACACCGCCGCGAACTTTTACCCATATGCCTTTTTTAAGGGCAGTGATTTTTTGTGCATCTTCTTTATCCCTTGAAAAATATTTAATTAAAATGGAGCTTGTATAATCAGTAATTTTAAACAAAAGCAATGTCCGGCCGCTTCTTAGTTCTCTTGTTTCAACGTCAAAAACATAACCTTGAACTGTAATACGGCGTTCTTCATCTTCAATTTCTCTTAAAGTAACCGGATCATCCTGGATTTGATAACCGATTAATATCGGCCCCTCATGCTGTGGTTGATCAGCTGACTTATCTTGTTTTTGCTTTCTCAGCTTTTCTTGTTCTTCCATGGCCTTAATGACTTTAAGTTTATCTTCTTCCTCACGTTGCTTTTTAAATTGCTCATAAGCTTGTTCCGGCGCTTCAACACGAACATCCAAATCTATGCTTGGCAAGCCGTAAGCTGATAGATTTTCTTGAATGCCTGACGTTAGTTTTCTTTTGACAATCATAGCTTCTGCATTATTTTGCACTGACATGATTAATGTTCGGTTTTCAATAACTGGTTTATGGTTTTTCAAAAAACTTCTAAAGGTATCAGACAACCCTGAGATCTTACCAATAAGTTCATCCCAGTATTCAATAATAAAATGGCTGTCTTCATCAGCATGCCGGCTTTTAATTGAAAAAGATACTTGCGCAATATGCTGAAAATGATGTGTCATTTGTTTTTGCAGCCATTGATAAACATGTAAAGGCAGACAGTGATCAAGCAAAAAAGTGAAATGCCAACGCCGCTCCTGCTGATGTACGGTTAACCTTTCAATCGTTCCATTGCTCATATATTTCTCGAGCAACTCAGCCGGCGTCTCTATTTGTTTGAGAAGAAGCATGAACCGTTCATGTCTTGTTTTTCCTTCAACCACGGGTTTTTCTCCTCTCATACCTATCTTTCTTAGAAAAACTCGGCATGTCGCGAATCTTAATAGCGAAAGCCTTAGTTTTTTCTTTTACTTTAACCCTTTTGAAGAAGTTAAGCTTTCTTAAAGTGTAAAATAATACGAGTCTTTTATGCAACGATCCAAAGAAAATGGCACTCCATCAAAGGAGCACCATATTTCTTTTTAATCTTTTAAATGAGCATCTATTAATTGATCTAATTCATTGACTTGGCATTCAATCACTTCACCGTTTCTTCTGACTTTCAGTTCAACGATTCCATCTTCCGCCTTTTTACCAACCGTAATTCGGATAGGACAGCCGATAAGATCTGATTCAGCAAATTTAACTCCAGCTCTTTCTTTCCGGTCATCAAGCAATACTTCATAGCGGGTTCCGAATTGTTCATATAAACGATTTGCAAGTGCCATTTGCTCTTCATTTTTTGAATTGACAGCAATAATATGCAGTTGGAACGGTGCAACCGAAACCGGCCAAATCAAACCTTTTTCATCATGGCATTGTTCAGCAATGGCTGATAAGGTTCTGGAAACACCAATCCCGTAACAGCCCATGATTAATGGTTTAGTCCTTCCGTTTTCATCTAAGAAAACAGCATTCATAGCTTCGCTGTATTTAGTTCCAAGCTTGAAGACTTGTCCAACTTCAATACCGCGGGCAAATTTAATACGCCCTTTTCCATCAGGGGATGGGTCGCCTTCTTTAATAAACCTTAAATCATAGAAAGACTTAATGCTAAGATCGCGTTCAGGATTAACATTGATGTAATCCTTATTTGTCTCTTCAACATGCAGCGTGCCATTGACGATGTTTTTAACCCCATTATCAGCCAGTACAATAACCTCAGAATCTAAATGAAATGGATCCAGCCCGGCTGCCTGTTTTTCTTGGTCACTTAAAAGCTCAATCATATCAACTTCTAAAACGTTTTTTACTTTAACGTCATTAATTTCATCGTCTCTGCGGACATAGACGACGACTAGCTTTTCATTTGCCTTAAAGCAGACATAATTTAAACTGCGATTTTGTTGTTCATTATTTTCGCCTTCAGTTAATGGCAGCAGGTCTTCGTTTGGACGCTCATCAGCTGTTAACACCTCAGCCATCTCGATGTTTGCCGCATAATCGGACGAGTCAGAGTAAGCAATCATATCTTCGCCAACAGATGCTAACGCCTGGAATTCATGGGTATCTTTGCCGCCCATAGCCCCGGAATCAGCAATTACTGCACGGAAATCAAGGCCGCACCTTTCAAAAACCTTTGTATAGGCATCGTACATGATTTGATATTGCTTGTCCAAATCCTCTTGGTCAGCATGAAATGAATAGGCATCTTTCATGATGAATTCCCGGCCTCTTAACAGCCCGAATCTTGGACGTTTCTCATCCCTGTATTTGGTTTGAATTTGATACAAGGTCATTGGTAATTTTTTGTAAGTGCTTAATTCATCTCGCACATTGCTGGTAATCAATTCTTCATGTGTTGCACCGAGCGCGAAATCACGGTTATGTCTGTCTTTTAACCGCATCAGTTCAGGTCCATAAACATCCCAGCGCCCAGTCTCATGCCAAAGTTCAGCTGGCTGAATCGCCGGCATAAGCAGTTCCTGGGCTCCTGTACGATTCATTTCTTCTCTGACAATTGTTTCGATCTTTTGCAGCACTCTAAAGCCTAATGGCAGATACGAGTAAATGCCTGAAGCGTTTTGCCGCATAAACCCTGCGCGGAGCAGCAATTGATGACTGGCAATTTCAGCATCCGCAGGCGTTTCTTTTAATGTAGGAATCAGCATCTGACTTTGTTTCATCCGAAGAGGACACCCCCATCACTTTTTATAGAAAAATCTTTTGAATATCATTCCATGTAACAACAATCATTAACAACATTAGAAAAGCAAAACCAATAAAATGAACCAATGATTCTCGTTTTGGGTCAACAGGCTTGCCTCTCAAGGCTTCAACAATGATAAACAGCAGCCGGCCGCCGTCAAGAGCAGGAAGAGGCAATAAGTTGACAATCCCCAAGTTAATGCTTAATAATGCTGCCCAGCTCAGTACCATTAAAAAGCCATGTTTGACAACTTGACCTGTCATATTATATATACCGACAGGACCTGATAGCTGATTAAGACCAATCGTGCCTGTGATAAGCATTTTAATAGCTAAAAGCTCTTGTTTAATAAAAAAGAATGTTTGTTTGAAACTGTAAGTAATTGTGTCTAAAAAGGATTTTTCAGTTGGCTGGTAAACACCTATATAGCCTTCTTTAGCGCCTTTATTACCCTTACGTTCTTTTGTGACAACATTCATTTGCTTTGTTTGATTGTCGCGTTTTATTGTAAAAATCAACGATTCTTTCGGGTGGTCACTTACGTAAGTCATAACATCTTTCCATGTGTCAATCGACTGGTCATTTATTTTTAAGACACGATCGCCTTGATGCAGACCGGCAGTGCTTGCAGGATCGCCTTGCACCAATTTTCCAAGTACAGGCTTATCAGTTGGGATCCCTTGTATCGAATAAAGCACAATAAAAATAATAATCGCCAAAATAAAATTCATAAACGGCCCGGCAAAAATCGTTAAAAATCTATCTAATATAGATTTAGAACCAAATTGACGATCTATAGGAGCTATTTGATAGGCTTGTTCGTCAACAACATAGTCAGCTTTCCTATCTAAATAATAAGTAAACTTTTCTCCATCTTCCTGTTCATATCCTCTAATCACTAAATCTTTCTCGATATCTGCATCATCGACAGTGATCATTTTTGCCTCAGGATATTTCTCGGTATGATTAATAATAATTTTTGATACAAGATCATGGGAATTGAATATAAGCCCAACACGATGCCCCGGCTTAATTTCTATTAGTTCCGGATCCTCCCCGGCCATTCTAACGAAACCGCCGATTGGCAGCAACCGCAATGTATAGACGGTTTCTTTCTTTTTAATTGAAAATAATTTAGGTCCAAATCCAATCGCATATTCCCGGCATAATATACCCGCGCGTTTGGCTAATATTAAGTGTCCAAATTCATGAAAAGATATGAGCAGTCCAAACATAATCACGACTACAATAAATGTTTCCACTTTGTAACCACCTCTAGTGTTCATTCACTCATTCTTAAAGAGGATGTTCAAAAAGTCCGGGAAACATTGCCGTCGAATTTCTTCGTTGCGTCGCCGCTCCGGTTCTCACGTATCGGGCAATTCAAAGATGAACTATGCTCCTGCGCCGTTAAATACTCAGAGAAGTATAGCTACTTCTCGTCGCAACTCGCAGTAGTTCGCTCGTCGCTCCGATCCTCACGGCTTCCGCGCCTCGAACTTCTCGGCCCTGTTTGTCCTCCTTTTTGAACACAACTTAAGCGTTATGATTTAAGTACCCGATCATTAATAAAACGGCGAGTTTCACGATCTGCTTCCTCTATCGCCTCAAGGTCAGGATCTTTAATCACTTTATGACCTTCAAGCGCCGCTTCTACAAGTGATTCTATTTCAAGAAAGTCAATTCGCCCTTCCAAAAAATGACCGACAGCTGCTTCATTCGCAGCATTTAATACGGTAGGCAAGGAGCCGCCAATCTGCCCTGCATTGTAAGCTAAAGACAAACTTTTAAAACGGTTCATGTCCACCTTTTGAAAATGAAGCGTACCTGCTTCCCATAAGTTTAACCTTTTTACATCTTCAAGTTCAAGTCTTTCAGGATACGACAAGGCATATTGAATAGGCCCTTTCATATCAGGATTGCCGAGTTGGGCAATTACACTCTTATCATGATATTCAACAAGTGAATGAACAATGCTCTCTTTATGAATGACAACATCGATTTTTTCATAAGGCATATCAAACAACCAATGGGCTTCAATAACTTCCAAACCTTTATTCATTAAAGTAGCAGAATCAACGGTTATCTTCGCACCCATGGACCAATTTGGATGGTTTAAAGCTTCTTCAACGGTCACACCTGTCAGTTCTTCTCTGGAACGGTCACGGAAACTGCCGCCTGAGGCTGTTAAAATCAATCTCGAAACATCTTGTTTACGATGACCTTCAATGGATTGAAATATAGCTGAATGTTCGCTATCGACGGGAAGCAGCCGGACACCTTTTTCATTCACTTTGTTCATAACAATATGACCGGCGGTGACTAAAGTTTCTTTATTAGCAATTGCGATATCTTTCCCCGTGTTAATGGCAGCGAGCGTCGGCTTTAATCCAATGCTTCCCATAACTGCATTAACCAAAATATCAGATTCAGGATAAACCGCCGCCTCAATCAATCCTTCCAAACCCGAGACAACACGGGTATCTTCTAAAGTACATGCATGAAGAAGGTCATTTTTGACCTGATTATTTTTTACCGCTACCAGCTTCGGCCTAAATCGTTTGATAATTTCAATGCCTCGCCCGATATTTTGTCCAAAGGAAATAGCCGTTATATTAAAGCGGTCTGGATGCTGTTCTACGACCTCAAGAGTCTGAGTGCCAATGGAACCAGTTGCCCCAAGAAGAGTAATATTCTTCATTTTTAGTACACCTTTCATTAAACAATCACATTAAAAATAAATAAGACTGGCAGGATAAAAATCATACTGTCAAATCGATCCAGCAGTCCGCCGTGCCCTGGTAAAATATTTCCCGAATCTTTCACGCCGTAATATCTTTTTATCGCCGATTCTGCCAAGTCGCCAAGTTGTCCAAAAACCGAAATGATAACACTTACAAGCAGCAGAATTCCCCATGAAGGAAAGAGTTGGCCGGGAACGATCAATTCAAAAATAATCGCTGCGACAACTGCAACAATTACACCGCCTATTGCACCTTCAATTGATTTATTCGGACTGATATGCGGCGAAAGCTTTCTTTTACCTAGTTTTCTGCCGACAAAATAAGCACCGCTGTCAGTACACCACATCAAAATTTGCACAAAGAATACTTCAGCTAAACTGCTATAACGAAGATGAACTAAAAGGTAAAAGGAAAAGCCGATATAAAAGGCAGCCAAAAAAATGTGCGCTGCTTGATCAAAGCTGAATTGATTTTTGGAAAACACCATATAAATGAGCATGACGATTACAAAAATAGCTGACAGCTTAATCATAGGCACATAGATAGAAAATCCGGTATTAGTTGCCTGTATAACAAGCAATACGACAAATATAGCGCCAATGACAGCCGGGGGTGATCCCGCAGATATTTTTTTCATAGCTGCAAGTTCCATGAACGCTATTGCGGCAATCAATGCTGTAAATAAAGCAAAAGGGAAGTGGCCAATTAATATAAACACGATATATAAAACGCCGAATGCGACTGCCGTAATAATTCTCTGTTTCATTGAATCCTCCTAACCTCAAACCCCTCCGTAACGGCGTTTACGCCTGCTAAAATGAGCAATGGCTTCATGCAAATGCTCCTTATTGAAGTCAGGCCAATAAACGCTTGTAAACCATAATTCTGTATATGCCAATTGCCATAACATAAAATTACTTAAGCGAATTTCACCGCTTGTTCTGATTAACAAGTCCGGATCTGGCAAAGCTTTAGTAAATAAATAGTTCGAAATAACCTCTTCCGTTACATCCGCGGCATTTAAATTGCCTGTCTCAATGTCTTGAGCAATTTGTTTTACAGCTGCCGTCATTTCATATCGGCTGCCGTAATTCAAAGCAAAATTAAGAATCATGCCGTCATTGTCTTTCGTACGTTCTTTGGCAATATTAACGGCTCTTAATGTATGGGCCGGAAGCTGCTCAGTATCCCCAATAATGCGGACTTGAACATTGTTATCTATTAACTCCTTAAGATATGTTGTTAAAAATTGTTCCGGCAGCTTTAAAAGGAAATCAACTTCATCCTTAGGCCGCTTCCAGTTTTCTGTAGAAAATGCATACATTGTCAAGAACTCTACACCTAGGCTGTTAGCTTCGCTGACAATTTTTTTAACAACTTTCATACCCTCCCGGTGACCGGCAATTCTCGGCAATCCTCTTTCTTTTGCCCATCGTCCATTCCCGTCCATTATGATAGCAATATGTTTTGGAATGCGAGGCTCATCTGGAGTCATTCCTTTATTTAAAATGTCATCCCGCTTATTTTTTTGTTTAGCGCCTTTAAAGGAAAATTTCTCAAACATCGTGTTTCCTCCATTATTAGTGGTGTTCAAAAAGGAGGACAAAAAGAGCCGAGACCAGCTAAAAACGTCTATATGACAACGTCAGTACTAGCACGTCCTGTGCGTCGGAAGTTCTAAAGGCAGCTAAGCTACTACCTGAATCTACATCCATGCAGCTTTGCGACGAGAAGTAGTAATACTTCTGGGAATAAACGACGGCGCAGGAGCACTTTTTCCCGGACTTTTTGAACAACCCCTATTAGACTTAACAAAAAAACCCCCTAAATAAGAGGGTATCATCACTTATTTTACATTGAAATGCGCTAAACTTCCATGATTTCTTGTTCTTTATTTGCAACAATGCTGTCAATATTAGAAATATATTGATCCGTTAATTTTTGAACTTCATCTGTTGTGCGATGCAGTTCATCTTCTGTCATCTCGCCGTCTTTTTCAAGCTTTTTAAGTTGATCGTTAGCATCACGGCGAATATTTCTTACGGCAACCTTGCCTTCTTCTGAAACTTTTTTCACGACCTTAACAAGCTCTTGGCGGCGCTCTTCTGTCAAGGCTGGAATAGCAATGCGAATGACTTCGCCATCATTGGTTGGGGTAATCCCTAAATCAGATTTTAAAATCGCTCTTTCCATATCAGCAATAGCTGATTTATCATAAGGACTTACAACAAGAAGGCGCGCTTCAGGTGTTGTTACATTAGCCAACTGATTCAATGGTGTTGGGGCGCCGTAATAGTCAACAAGAACTTTATCCAAAAGTGAAGGATTAGCTCTTCCGGCACGAATTGTCGCAAGTTCTTTTTTTAGTGAATTGATAGCTTTGTCCATCCTGACTTTTGTATCATTAATAACTTCGGTTGTCATCCTTATTTCCCCCTTACAATCGTTCCAATTTGTTCACCAAGTACCACGCGTTTGATATTTCCCTTTTCTGTGAAAGAAAAAACAATGAGCGGAATGTTGTTATCCATACATAATGATGAAGCTGTTGAGTCCATCACAGCAAGCCCTTCATTTAAAACATCCAAATAAGAAATCTCTTGATATTTAGTCGCGTTTGCGTCAATCATAGGATCCGCGCTGTATACACCATCAACATTATTTTTCGCCATGAGAATAACATCTGCTTCAATTTCAGCTGCACGCAAAGCTGCGGTTGTATCCGTTGAAAAATAGGGATTTCCTGTACCTGCAGCAAAAATGACGACACGTTTTTTTTCAAGATGCCGAATTGCCCTTCTCCGGATATAAGGTTCAGCAACTTGACGCATTTCAATTGAAGTTTGAACGCGAGAATCTACGCCAATATTTTCTAAGCTGTCTTGGATGGCGAGTGCATTCATAACAGTAGCTAACATGCCCATATAATCGGCTGTGGCACGATCCATACCCATTTCGCTTCCTGTTTTACCTCTCCAAATGTTCCCTGCACCAACAACAACGGCTACTTCAACATTCAATTCGACTATTTCCTGGATTTGTTCCGAAATAGATTTAATAATTTCCGGATCAATGCCGAAGCCCGCCTTGCCTGCCAAAGCTTCACCGCTGAGCTTAAGAACCACTCGCTTGTACTTTGCTTCTTGTGACATGCTCTCACCTTCACTCTCTCATGTATATCTTAAAAGAGGGACACTTTTGGGTGTCCCTTTATTTGTACTATCGGAAAGTCTATCTTAGCAACTGTGATGAAGATTCGGCTCAGCTGCTAAGATCAGGTCGACAGTATAAGTGCAATTAGCCTAATCGCCGCCTTTTAAAGGCTCGCCGCGGCCGAGTTTTCTTTATTTTTTCATTTGTGCTTGAACTTCTTCAGCAAAGTTATCTTCGCGTTTTTCCAAGCCTTCCCCTACTTCAAAACGCACGAATTTTTTGATTGTTAAACCTTTATCAGATAGATATTTTTTGACTTTCATATCTGGATCTTTAACGAAAGGTTGTTCAACAAGACAAATTTCTTGGAAAAATTTATTCAAACGGCCAACTACCATTTTCTCAACAATATTTTCAGGCTTGCCTTCGTTTAATGCTTGTTGCTTAAGCACTTCTTTCTCATGCTCCACTTCAGCCTCTGGTACTTGATCTTGAGAAAGATATCTAGGATTTACCGCTGCCACATGCATAGCGACATCTTTCGCAACAGCCTCGTTGTCACCTTCAAGTTGCGTCAAAACACCGATGCGTCCGCCCATGTGAAGGTATGCACCAAAAGTTTCGTTGTCAGCCTTTTCAAGAATGGCAAAACGGCGCAAAGAAATTTTTTCACCAATTTTTGCGATGGCTTCATTAATATATTCGCCGACAGTTGAATCTGTACCATTTAATTTCTGATCGAGAGCTTCTTCGACAGTCGCCGGTGATGCAGCCAATAAATGTTTAGCAATATTGTCAATAAGGCTGGTAAATTGTTCGTTTTTTGCAACAAAGTCGGTTTCAGAGTTTACTTCAACAATAACAGCTTTGTTACCGTCAACCTTAATTTGTGTTAAACCTTCAGCAGCAACCCGATCGGCTTTTTTCGCTGCTTTAGCTATGCCTTTTTCTCTTAAAAGGTCAATTGCTTTTTCAATATCTCCATCAGTTTCAGTCAGTGCCTTTTTGCAGTCCATCATACCTGCACCTGTTTTTTCACGTAGCTCTTTAACAAGTTTTGCGCTAATAGCCAATCTTATTTCCTCCTTGAATTATGTAATATTCAATATTATTCGTAAAAAAGGTGATAAAGGGTTGATCACCCCTTATCACCCTATTTTCACCAAAATTATTCTGCTGCAGCTTCTTCTGCTACTTCAGCTTCTGCAGCTTTTTCCTCAACAACTGGTTCTGTTACTTCTTCACCTTGGTTTGCTTCAAGTGCAGCATCAGCCATTTTACCAGTAAGAAGTTTCACCGCGCGAATAGCATCGTCGTTACCAGGGATGACAACGTCAACTTCATCAGGATCACAATTTGTGTCAACGATAGCGATAATCGGAATATTTAATTTACGCGCTTCAGCAATTGCGATTCTTTCTTTGCGAGGGTCGATAACAAAAAGTGCATCTGGAAGGCTTTCCATATCTCTAATGCCGCCCAAGAACTTTTCAAGTTTTTCCAGCTCTTTATTAAGACCAACGACTTCTTTTTTCGGAAGAACATCAAAAGTGCCGTCTTCGCGCATTTTTTCGATTTCTTTTAATCGGTTTACACGTTTTCTGATTGTTTGGAAGTTAGTTAACGTACCGCCTAACCAGCGTTGGTTAACATAATACATACCAGAACGGATTGCTTCGCTTTTCACTGATTCTTGCGCTTGTTTTTTCGTACCGACAAACAAGATTTTCCCGCCGTCAGCCACGATATTTCTTACAAAGTTAAAAGCCTCGTCAACTTTCTTTACTGTTTTTTGAAGGTCGATAATATAAATACCGTTTCTTTCAGTAAAGATATAAGGCTTCATTTTTGGGTTCCAACGACGTGTTTGGTGGCCGAAGTGAACGCCAGATTCTAAAAGTTGTTTCATTGAAATAACTGCCATTTTTTCTTTCCTCCTAATTGGTTTGTTCCACCGCCCGTATCATTTTCAAGTACGACTACCCGCTTAGGACAGCACCAATACATGAATTAACGAACGTGAGTGATTGACACCATGGGTAAATATATCATAAAGCTTACACATTGACAAGATAATAATAGCACTTTATGAGTTTATTTTTATAGAAAACTTGCCGTTGGCGAAGACAGGGGCCTGGTTGACCTTATACTTTCATCCTTAATTAATTTTATCTTTTTGAAAGTAAAGTAAAAGTTCTATTTCTCCCTTTCCTTTATTCAATTCTTTCGCAATATCATTCACATTATACCCTTTTTTCATTAATTTAAGCGCCTTTGCGGCAACTGTCTCCTCATAATTATCTTTTATATTTTCAAGCTGCGGTAAATGATCCGGAAAAGTTTCTTCATCACTCCTTTTTGTAATCACCGGCTTTTGATATGTATCTTCCTTTAAAGATGGGGGCTCTCCTTTACCAGACGGATTAGATAAGGTGTAATTATTTTCCCGTTCTATCGGCTGATCATCTGCTCTTTTCTCCCGTAAAAACTGAAGCTCTTTTATCAGTCTATTATTTTCTTCTTCCATTTCAATGACATAAGCGGTTAATGTATCTTCAATATCCTTCTTTAGTGTTTCAGGATGATATTTTTGCATTTGTACGACCCTTTGCCACAAATGGATAATAATATAAAATGCTGTAAGGTGACATATAAAACTTATCACCAGCCATGCAGCTATCATATTAACCCCCCATTACAGCTGACCCATCAATGCTAATGGATTTACGAGTGATTTCCTTAATTTGAATAATGCTTTGGAATGGATTTGGGAAATTCTTGACGTTGACAGTCCAAGAACCTGTCCTATTTCAGTTAAAGTCATCTCTTCATAGTAAAATAGACTGATTACAAGCTGCTCTTTTTTATTAAGTTCAACGATTTTTTCCGCTAATTCAAACCTTGTTTCCGCTTTTATTAATTGATCATCTGGAAGAACCGTATTTTTATCTTCAACAGCATAAGAAGGGTGTTCATTTTGATCGTTCTGTACATCGTCATCAATAGAAAGCAAATTGGCGTATAAACTTTCGTAAACAATCGTCGAAGCCTCTTCAGTTGAAATATCCAGTTCCTCTGCTACTTCTTCTAAACTGACATGCCGCATATATTTTTGTTCAAGCATCTCGGTTACAGTGTCCATTTTCTTCGCTTTTTCCCTTAATGTTCTGGGCATCCAGTCCTCCTTACGCAGCCCGTCAATGATCGCTCCCCTAATTCTGAATGATGCATATGTATCAAATTTCAAGTCACGAGTAATATCAAACTTATATAAAGCATCATATAATCCCGACATACCATAACTCTTTAAATCATCTTTATTGATGTTTTTAGGTAATCCCGCGCCAATACGTTGAACATGATAATTAACAAGGGGCATGTACAAACGTATGAGGGCGTTTGCCGCCTCTAGATCTTTATGATTTATCCACTCTTCCCAATAACCTTTTTCATCCTCAAACGATGCCATTTTTGATCCCCCCTCATTTAAATCATGCTTTTCATTATGACTTTTTTAAAAGCCTAAATAAAAAAGGTCATTTTAAAAGAAGCCAAATGTTATATCATATCTAACTAAATCATTTTTTCGCCTCTATAAATTGTTTTGACATGAAGCATTAAGGTACGGGTGTAAAATTCAATAGTTCGCCCATAATGCCCTCCGGTATCTTCGGATACGACAGGTATAGAAAGCCTATATAATTCTTTTTTTACAGCTTCAACATTCCTTGGACCAACTTTCCCAATAGACACTTTTTCCGTATACCTGAACATTTCAGCACCGCCTGCCAGCTTAGCGTATAATCTATTTTCATTAACATCATAGGCTTTTAATTTTTTCAGCAAAGCTGCTAATGCTGTATCCGCATATTTTCCGGGAGGGAACGTTTTGTTTTTGGAAAGTGCTGAATCAGGAAGCATAATATGTGCCATACCAGCCGTCTTAGTTACCTGGTCATAAATAACAACCCCTACACAAGACCCTAATCCTGCTGCTCTTATGGAGACATTAGGCTCTGCTATTTTAATATCTGATAAACCTACATGAATACAATCTCTCATAGAAAACATCTAGGCCTCTATCGCTTTAATAGCTTCTATTTCTTCAAGACTCAATACCTTTGATAAATTTAATAAAATGAGCAAATCATTTTCACCGATTTTCGCAACGCTATGGATATAATCAACTTCCGGCCCTCCAACGATTTCCGGTGTGTCGATGATCATGTCCTGATCTATGCTAATGACCTCTTTTGCGGCGTCAACCAAAAGACCTGCTGTTATACTTTCTGCTTCAACAATAATAATCCGTGCATCCGATTCAGATAATACTTCACCTATGCTGAAGCGTTTCTGTAAATCAATTACAGGAACAATGATACCGCGTAAATTCATCACACCTTTAACAAAATCAAAAGTATGTGGGACACGGGTGAATTCTTGAAGTTTTTCAATAGACAGTACTTGATTGATTGGAACTCCATAATTTTCGTTTTTTAATTTAAAAGCAACTATTTTTAGTTCGTTTGAAATATACCCCTCTTTTTCCATTAAATTACACACCTTCCTTAATATCAATTAAACCACATCTAATATAAGCGCAACTTGACCATCGCCCAGTATCGTTGCACCTGAAAAACCATTTAGATGCGAAAAAAATTTACTGAGCGGTTTAATAACAATTTCTTGATGACCTAATATGTCATCGGCGATCAATGCAGAAATTTTATTGCTCTTTTGTACAATAATGACAGCTTTGTTGTTATGATCTTTACTTTCCCCAGGGACAGATAGATATTGATGCAGATCAATAAAAGGTACAACTTTATCCTTGTATGTCATAACAACTTGTTGGTTAATCCATTGTTTATCAATCTTTGTTAACAATGCTGTTTCTAAAATTACGGAAACCGGAAGCGCATAAGTTTCATTGGCTACTTTAATTAATAAAGCATGAATGATTGACAAAGTTAGCGGCAGCTGAATCGTGAAGGCTGTACCTTTCCCCGGAACAGATTGAACACTGACGCGCCCGCCGAGAGATTCAATTTTACTTTTTACAACATCCAATCCAACTCCGCGTCCCGAAACATCGGATACTTTTTCGGCCGTACTAAATCCTGATTGGAACATAAAATCAAAAACTTGTTGATTAGAGATTCCTGCCGACTCTTCCCTAGTTACCAGTCCGTTTTCAATGGCCTTTGATAAAATTTTGGTACGGTCGATGCCGCTTCCATCATCTCTAATTTCTATATAAATAAAATGTCCGCGCTGATAGGCTTTAAGTTCAATGGTCCCTTCTTCTTCCTTCCCGCTCTGGACCCGCACTTCAGGCTTCTCAATACCGTGATCTAATGAATTTCTTAACAAATGGACAATCGGATCACCGATTTCATCAATGACCGACCTATCGACTTCCGTTTCTGCTCCTGTGATAATAAGTTTAACTTTCTTATCCAATTCTTTTGCGAGACTTCTTACCATTCTCGGAAATCTATTAAATACTTTTTCGACCGGTTCCATTCGCATGCTTAAAATGATGTCTTGCATTTGATTAGATAACCGGGCAATTTTATTAACAGTATCCTTTAGTTCAATGTTTTCAATAGAATCAGTGATTTTTTCAAGTCTGCTTCGATCAATGATTAATTCTTCAAATAAATTCAACAAGTTATCGAGACGTTTTAAGTTAATGCGTACTGTTTTTCCAGCCGTTCCGGGCGATAATCGTTTTTTCTCGTCTTGCTTAAGAAATTCACTTTTTTTTATTTGAGTTTCAGGTTGTTTTTGCTCAGATGGCAATGTTAGTTCCATAATTTTAACGGAAGCTATTTCAGAGATTTGCATTATCGTTTTTTTGACTGTTTGACTTTCCTCGGTTGAAAGAAAAATTAATGAGAAGGTCAGATCAAAATCTTCTTCTTCGAGCCTCGGGGTTTCCGGAACGGTTTTAATTATTTCGCCTATTGCACCAAGTGCCTCTAATACCATAAATACTCTGACTGATTTTAACAGACAATTTTCTTGTAATTGAATGTCGATTTGATACGGATGACATTCTGATGAAGCAGCTGCTTCGACTGCTGATTTTTGAAAACCATCTAATTGTTGAAACTGTAATTGGAATTTATCTCGATTGGCCAAATAAGTTTCTCTTTCTTCGGCTTGACTATTCTTAATATCTTCTAATTTCTTTACCGTATTAGAAGTATCCCTATCGCACGCTTCACCTGATGAAATTTGACTAATCATCTTCTCCAGATGATCAACTGCTTCAAACAGGGTATCCATCAACTGTTCAGTAACGGTTAATTGTTCATTGCGGAGATCATCCAAAACATTTTCCATTTTATGAGTTAAATCTGCCATACCTTCAAACTCCATGGAAGCCGCCATACCTTTTAATGTATGTGCTGAACGAAATATTTCATTTATAATGGTGAGCTTATTTGGCTTGTTTTCCAACTCCAGTAACTTTTCATTTAAATTTTGCAGATGTTCGCTGCTCTCATCAATGAAAATATCAATATACTGATCCATATCCATAAATCATCAGCTCCCTGAAAAATTTAGTTGACGGCAGATGTCGGTGGAGATCGTATCTATATGGCTGATTTGATCAATTAATCCCGTTTCTACAGCGGCTTTTGGCATTCCATAAACGATTGCCGATTCTTTGGATTCAGCAATTGCATAAGTCGAAACATGATATTTTAATGCTTTTAAGCCTTGAGAACCATCTTTCCCCATACCTGTAAGAACTGCAGCGATCACCTGATACCCTTCTAACCCTGCAATTGATTGAAATAGCATATCAACTGAAGGTTTGACATTATGTATCGGCGGGGCGTCATGAATGACAATTTTAGGAGAGGATCCTCTATGTTTAACGCCCATATGATAGCCGCCCGGTGCAATGTATACTCTTCCGTTTTTAATCGTTTCGCCATTATTTGCTTCACAGACGGTCAATTGAGAGATACGATCCAGCCTTTCTGCAAAGGATTTTGTAAATTTGGGAGGCATATGCTGTACAATAAGAATTGGTGACGGAACCCCCCTCGGAATACGGGGAATCACTCTTTGTAAAGCTCTCGGACCGCCTGTAGAAGCACCAATACAAACGATTTTTTTCATCCTTTATCATCCTAATTCTATTAACTTTTTTAACCGGGTAAGAAAAGTCCGATAAGAAGTAACTGGTTTCTCTTTTTGACATCGAAGATATTGTTTAGCTGCTGTCATTATTTCACGGGCAAAAATTGTACTAGTTTGTGAAAGGATACAAGGATGCTGCTCTTTGACAGAGCGGATCACAGCTTTATCCCGGGAAATTGTAACAAGACATTCAATATCTTTATTAAGAAACCTTTTGGATACAGTTGACAGTTTTAACCAAGCTTGCTGACCCTCCCGTTTGTTATTAACTTCATTTAAAACACAAGAAACAGGAAGGTTTTTATCTTTAAGTGTGGCTAACTTTAAAATAGAGTAAGCATCAGCGAGCGCTGTCGGTTCGGGATTTGTAACGAGAATAATTTCATGAGCAGCCTGGATAAAACTCAGTATACCCTGACTCGTTCCGGCGCCGATATTGAATATAATAAAATCATAGCGGCTCTTTAATTGATCAAGTTGGTTTAAAAAAGTATCCAAAGATTTTGTATCAAGATGAAAAAGTTCAGAAAATCCTCCGTCTCCCGAGACATAGGAAACTTGCTTTGGTCCTTGAACAACACATTCATGAATCGGCAGACTGCCCTTAATTATTTCCAAAAAATTACTTTTGGCTTTAATGCCAAGTAAATATTCAATATTTCCCCTACCATTATCCAAATCAATAATTAATACCTTCTTGCCAAAAGAGCCCAAAGCTATTGAAAAATTAACGGTAAAAACCGATTTACCAACACCGCCTTTTCCATTGACAACAGCGATCGCTTTAGCTTCCGGCTGCTCTATGCAAGTCATGCGTTTTCTCAGCAATTCAGCTTGATCGTTCATTTTTTTCCTCCAAAAGATGATTGATCAAATCTTCTATATTCGCCTTAATAAGGTCATCCGGTACATTTTGACCATTTGAAAAATAAGCAACTTCATAGTAAGGATTTTTAAACAGCACATTTATGACATCACCGACTGTTAATGTTTCGTCCATTTTCGTAAAAATTAATTTTAAATCCGGCAGTATTGAAAATTGATGAATAATCCTTGCCATGTCGTTATATTTAGAAGTAGCCGCTAAAACAAGATATGTATCCAGGTCATTATTTTGCGGTAAAATATTTTGCAATTCTTGAATATAACAGTCTTTATGAAAATTACGGCCGGCTGTATCAATAAAAATAATATCGACATTTTTTAAACGGCTGACAGCCTCTTTAAAATCTGCAGACGAATAGGCTACTTCAACAGGAACCTTAAGAATTTGCGCGTATGTTTTTAATTGATCAATCGCCGCAATCCGGTAAGTGTCCGTAGTAATAAAAGCGGCCGTTTTCCCTTCATCAAGGATCGCTTGTGCCGCAAGTTTGGCAATTGTCGTTGTTTTTCCGACACCCGTTGGTCCTACAAGGGCAATAAATTTCTTTTTAGTCTGTGTTTTAAAACGTGAAGAAATGATTCGCCTTGCTATTTCCTCTGACAAACAATTTTTCATTTCAGTTTCCAGCAGTGTTTCGTCACTCTTATACCAGTTTTTAACGAGATGTTTTGTCAGGCGGTCAACTTCATCTGACGTAATCCCCTGTTCCAATAATCGCTTTCTAAAATTAAAAACAATATTTGGAATCGGTATATGCTTATCAAAGGATTGGACCGGTTGGTATACCGTTTCCTCAACAACCTTAGCTAACGGACTTTGTTTGGCTTTAGCCACAATTTTATTCCTAGTTGGTGTGACTGGATCGGGATCCTCAGCTGCAATCACCTCAATCTTCTCTTTTTTAAAGAAGAAGCGGCCATGGTAAACTTTTTTCGTGTATAAAATAACAGCATCTGAGCCTAGTTCCTTTTTAACTTTAGCCATTGCTTCAGACATGGTAGGCGCAGTAATTTTTTTCATTTTCACGCAGCTTTCACCACCCCAATACTTTGAACTTCAACATATGCTTCCAGCTCGTTATATGATAAAACAGCAACTTGAGGAAAATAGCGCTCAATCAATTGCTTGACGTACATACGGATGGCCGGTGAGCATAGGATGACGGGTTCTTCTTCGAAATTCACCCATTGCTCAACATAATGAGACATCTGATCAAGAATATGCTGCGTTTGCTCCATATCTAATGATAAAAAATGTCCATGTTCTGTTTTTTGGATCGATTCTGCAATTCTTTTTTCTAAATCCGGTCCTAACGTAACAACCTTAAGGGAATGATCCGGTCTAACAAACTGCCGGGTGATTTGCCGCGATAAAGCCTGTCTTACATATTCAGTCAGCAAATCAGTGTCTCTTGTTAATTGCCCGACATCTGCAAGCGTCTCAAAGATAACAGGCAAATTTCGAATTGAAAGTTTTTCTTTTAACAAATTAGCGAGCACCTTCTGAACATCCCCTATACTTAGAGGTTCTGGTGTGACCTCTTCAACCAGCGCCGGATAGGATTCATTTAAGTGGTCAATTAACAGTTTTGTTTCCTGCCTGCCCAATAGTTCAAAGCTATGTTTCTTTAATACTTCCGTTAAATGCGTTGAAACGACAGAAGGCGGATCAACAACTGTATAACCGGCAAGCTCCGCTGTTTCTTTTATATCTTCGGTTATCCAAAGGGCCGGAAGACCAAAAGCAGGTTCTGTCGTCTCAATCCCCATAACAGACTTGTCTTCGATGCCGGGGCTCATTGCTAAATAATGATCCAGAAGCAACTCGCCTCTAGTAACCTCTGAGCCTTTTATTTTTAGACGATAGGCATTCGGTTCCAGTTGAATATTATCTCTGATTCTGACAACAGGTAAAACAATACCAAGTTCAATTGCCAATTGGCGGCGAATCATAACGATTCTATCCAGCAAATCACCGCCTTGACCGGCATCAGCTAATGGAACCAAAGCGTAACCAAATTCAAATTCAATCGGATCCATTTGCAAGAGCTGAACAACATTTTCCGGTTTTTTAAATTGATCTTCATCGATAACCTCTTCTTCGGCTGGTTGTTCGTCAGTTTGTATACTGTTTTTTCTTAAAAAGAAACCCGCGATAAACAGCAATGCAGCAATTGGCAAAGTGACGAATAATCCGATCGGCGTAAATCCAAGCAGTAAAATAACACCGCCGGCCACAAATAACATGGCGGGATACCGCAATAGCTGTTTAGTAATATCTTGACTTAAATTTCCTTCTGAAGCCGCTCTCGTTACAACGATCCCTGTCGCCGTCGAAATCAACAAAGCAGGGATTTGACTGACCAGGCCGTCCCCAACAGTTAACAGCGTAAAGGTCTGTGATGCATCACTGATAGACATCCCTTTCTGTACCATACCGATGATGATGCCTACGATAAGATTAATGGTCACGATGATAATACTTGCTATAGCATCTCCTTTAACAAACTTGCTCGCACCATCCATTGCCCCGTAAAAGTCTGCTTCCTGTTCTATCTTTGAACGTTCCCGGCGTGCCTGTTGTTCGTTAATTATTCCGGCATTCAGATCGGCATCAATACTCATTTGCTTACCCGGCATTGCATCTAACGTAAACCGGGCAGCAACTTCCGAGACCCTTTCCGCCCCTTTAGTGATAACAATAAATTGAATGATAATGAGGATAAGGAAGACAACAAATCCGACAATTGGATTTCCTCCAATAACGAACTGTCCAAATGTTTCAATGACCTTGCCCGCATCTGCATTCCCTAATATGGATCTTGTTGTTGAAACATTCAGTCCTAATCTAAAAAGTGTTAATAAAAGCAATAATGATGGAAAAATAGAAAATTGCAACGGCTCATTCATGTTCATTGAAACGAGTATAACGATTAATGCTAAAGATATATTTACGATGATAAGCAGGCTTAGAATAAACGGCGGCAATGGTATAATAAGCATTAAAACGATTAAAATGACGCCGAATAAGACGATTAAATCCTTAGCCTTCATTCTTGTCCTCCTTTCAACACATTTTAAGTCAAACTTTACCTTTGAGGCGGTAAACGTAAGCTAAAATTTCTGCAATTGCCTTAAAAAATTGTTCCGGAACCAGGTCGCCAACCTCTAATTGATGGTATAAAGCCCTCGCTAAACTTCGCTTTTCAATAATGACTACATTATTGGCATTCGCTATTTCCCGAATTTTAAGAGCAAGATAGTCGGCGCCTTTAGCAATCATGACAGGGGCCGCCATTTTTCCGTCTTCATATTTTAATGCCACAGCAAAGTGGGTCGGGTTAGTAATAATCACATCGGCACCCGGGACTTCCTGCATCATCCGTCTTGCTGCCATTTGGCGTTGCCTTTCTTTAATTTTTGATTTGATTAAAGGATCCCCTTCGGTCTTTTTATATTCATCTTTAATATCCTGCTTTGACATCCGGATACTTTTTTCAAAATCAAACCTTTGATATGCATAATCTAATGCCCCAAGGAAAATAAGAAAAATTGAAGCAGCCAAACCCATTTCCAGCGTTACTTTTCCAACAAGAACTAATCCATCTATGAGCGGCTTATGAATAGAAAGAAAAATTGCTTCCCTGTTCATCCATATCACGTAAAAAGTGATAAAACCGATACTTAAAATTTTTAATAAAGATTTGATTAATTCAACAAGCGCCCTTATTGAATAGATCCTTTTAAAACCATTAAGGGGATTAATTCTATCTAATTTAAATTGAATGGCATCAGATGATAGAATTAATCTGGTCTGGAATAGATTGCTTATCATGCCAACAACTAGACTGATGATTAAGACAGGTGCAACGATATAGCCGGTTTGAATAATCATACTGCTGAATAAATGATGAATATTCTCTTCTGTCACCGGCATAATAAGATCATTTTTGAATATGGTAAACATCATATCTAATAATTTTTTACCGATACTTCCTGCCAAAAAGATAAATGATAGAAACACTGTCAAAAGGCTAAGCGCTGTATTCAAATCAGCACTCTTCGCTACCTGCCCTTTTTTACGGGTTTCTTCCCTCTTTCTCGGTGTTGCTTTTTCAGTCTTTTCTCCCGAAAAATACTGTAAATCAACTTTTAATAGCGCCATCCTAGAAACTCCCTAAAAACTGCATATAACTATTTACCGCTTCTGCCATTAATTCAAAAATGGTATGAACCAGCGTAAAAAACACCGGAAAAATCAATAATAAAAGTACAAAACCAACGATGATCTTCATCGGCAAGCCAACGATAAAAACATTGACCTGAGGCACCGTCCTTGCCACAATCCCTAATGCCACATCTACCAGAAATAGACAAGCAATAATCGGCATTGCCATTTGAAAAGATATACCCACCATCTTTAAAAAAACATTCACAATAAAATGAGCTGTCGAACCTTGCATCAAATGAATCGATAAATCATTAACTTTTATAAGCCGAAAGCTATCCAAAATGCCTTTAATAAGCATCAAATGACCATCAAGTGCTAACATTAATAACAAAGCAAGAACATTTAAAAACTGCCCGGTTAACGGGGAAGTAACACCGTTCTCAGGATTAATTGTATTTGCAATAGCCAAACCCATTTGTACATCTATAAAATAACCTGCCATTTGCACAGCATAGATTAATAACCCCGCTACAAATCCAATAGAGAGCCCGACGATCGCTTCTTTAATAATAAGTAACAGATAATAGGCATTTATAGATAAAGGCGGCGTCTCCCGCATCAATGTTGCTGTTACAATTAAGGCTAAAATGGCTGCCAGCCCAATCTTTACTCTTCCCGGTATCGTCCGGTAAGAAAAAATCGGCATCGTTACGAAAAAACTTGCGAGTCTTACTAAAACTAAAAGATAAATAGGCAATGCGTTTAATAGATTCATATTAACCTACAAAATGATCCAGATTTGCAAAAATATCTTGAGTAAACGTCAGCATTTTCGATAACATCCATGGACCAAATAAAATAAGAACTAACAATACAGCAACAATCTTCGGAATAAAAGCTAATGTTTGCTCTTGAATTTGCGTAGCGGCTTGAATAATGCTGATGAGTAAACCTACAACTAAAGCAACAGCGAGCAAGGGACCGGCAACGACAAGTATCGTCATGACACCTCTCTCTGCCAGCGTTATGATAAATTCTGAACTCACAAGTATTCACCTTCCATATCACGAATAGCCGGCTAACAACGATTGAACAACAAGATACCAGCCATCAACCATAATAAACAGCAGGATTTTAAATGGTAATGAAATAACGACCGGCGGGAGCATCATCATTCCCATTGCCATAAGAACGCTGGCAACAACCATATCGATAACCAAAAACGGTATGAAAATCATAAATCCCATTTCAAAAGCTGTTTTCATTTCACTAATCGTAAAAGCTGGCACCATTGCTGTCATTGGAATATCATTAATCGTTTTTGGCTGTTTATAATGTCCGTACTTTAAAAAAAGATTTAAGTCCTTTTGCCTTGTTTGTTTAGCCATAAATTCTTTAAAAGGATCTTCAGCTCTGGTAATCGCTTCTTTTTGTGAGATATGGCCATTTAAATAAGGCTTCAGCGCATCGTGATTCACCTGGGAAAATACCGGTGCCATGATAAATAGCGTTAAAAATAAAGCTAAGCCAATGAGTACCTGGTTTGGCGGCGTCTGCTGGGTGGACAGCGAAGTGCGTACAAATGAAAGCACAATGACGATTCTGGTAAATGACGTCATTAGAATTAAAATGGCCGGGGCCAAAGATAAAATTGTTATTAATAACAGCAGTTGAAGCGATGTTGCAACATCTGATGGATGTTGACTTAAAACATTTGTATGTATTCCCGGTATGATATTACTCATGATTTGAATCCTTCCGAATAACCTCTTTTATCTTTTTAGAACGTTCTCTTTTTATCGCCCCAAGCTGTCTGGCTAATATTTTTTTAAAATCATAATGTGCCGCTTTGTAGTTATCATCTTTTTTAGCTTTGTCGACCGTCCAATCAAGCATTTTTTTAATGTTCCGCTGCACCGGATCCGGCTCATCAGTTTTTTCAAGCAGGTCCCTGATCACTGATTCATCCGTAATTTCTTTCAGTAATTGAACATTGTCACCAACACCGACGACTAATATTTCCCCGCCAACCCTGACAAGTTGAACAGATCTGTTTGGACCAACCGAAACACCGCCAATATTTTTAATGGCGCCATATTCCCGGAATGCCTTCGTTTTTTTTCCAAGCACTTTATACAAAAAATAAATTAAAGCGATTATGACAGCCAGGGCGCCGATAAGTTTTAAAAAGACAACAAATAAGTTCGCCTTCTTTGCCGGCATATCCGCTTGACTTTTAATACCATTGCTTTGATTGCCTGATTTAACTTTGACATCATGCTGGCCTTGCTTAATGGCTTCTTCGACCGTTTGGCTGTCGTTCGGTGTTTCAGCCTTAGCAATAATGGCTTGACCAAAACACAAGACGATTAACATGACACAGGCTAAAAGCTTTTTTTGCATTAACTTATGCACCTCTTATGTTGTAGTCAACCCAATACTTTCTTAATAGCCTCATTAACCCGGTCAGCTTGGAAAGGCTTTACAATAAAGTCTTTTGCTCCGGCTTGAATAGCATCAATAACCATCGCCTGCTGCCCCATCGCTGAACACATTATGACTTTAGCGTCGGGATTAATTTCACGAATTTTTTTCAAGCTTGTAATACCATCCATCTCAGGCATTGTAATATCCATGGTGACTAAATCAGGCTTTAATTCATTATATTTTTCTACAGCTTCTT
Organism: Scopulibacillus cellulosilyticus; assembly: GCF_042665295.1. NCBI lineage: Bacteria > Bacillati > Bacillota > Bacilli > Caryophanales > Sporolactobacillaceae > Scopulibacillus > Scopulibacillus cellulosilyticus. The sequence goes on along the minus strand of NZ_JBHTCO010000004.1, from coordinate 593,884 downwards.
TTCCGTCACCAGCCTCACCTGCAACTGAATAACCGTTTTTTGTTAAAATATCTTTCAGCATCATCCTCATAAAAGCAGCATCATCAACAATTAAAATACGATTTCCCATTTTTTCTCCTCCAACTCTCTATTTCTCCAGTCTAGACTGAGACTTTTAATATTTTGTTATATTTTATTTAAACGGTCTCTTTGATTTATAATCTCAGTAATTCTTACCCCAAAATTCTCGTCTATTACAACAACTTCTCCTTTAGCAATCGGTTTCTGATTAATTAATATATCCACCGGTTCACCAGCCAGTTTGTCTAATTCAATGATAGATCCCTGGCTCAATTCAAGAACTTCTTTAATTGTTTTCTTTGTTTGGCCAAGTTCAACGCTGACTTGAAGCGGTATGTCAAACAGCAGCTCAAGATTTTGTTTTTTAGGCATCGAATCTGTTTGCTGATCGAATTCGGGAAACGCAACAGCTTGAACATTTAAATTTGACTGCGCGCTTTTTGATGAAGTTTTTTTGGCAACCGATATGATTTCATCATCCTGTTTAGACCGAAACGGTTCTAAGTCATTGGCCAAATCCTGGGAGACAGTTACTGTTTCAGATTGATCGTCTTTGACTGGATCATAAGCATTATCTTCATCCTTATTTAAAAGATGCGTAACCAATTCTTTCGCAAAGTCAATCGGCACAATTTGCATAATGCTTGAATCAATTAGATTTCCAACAGTTAGATGGAATGATATTTTGAACATCGTATCATCATCCGGCAAGATAGACGTTCCACGATCAGTCTTAATATCCATAAGTTCAATTGTTGGCGGAGAAATATCTATTTTTCTATCAAATACCGTTGACATTGAGGTCGCTGATGATCCCATCATTTGGTTCATCGCTTCTTGAACAGCACTTAATTCCATTTCACCGACTTCTTTTTTCGGATCGGAGCCGGCGCCCCCCATCATTAAATCAGCAATGACACTGGCATCCTGCGTTTTTATCATTAGTACATTCGATCCTTTGAAACCCTCAGTGTAGTTAACAAGAACTGAAACATATGGGACTGGAAATTCCTTTTCAAGATCACCCTTTTCAACGAGGGAAACAACCGGTGTCGTAATATCTACCTTCTGATTTAAAATGGTTGACAAGGCTGTTGCAGCACTGCCAAATGAAATATTGCCAATTTCACCAAGAACATCTTGCTCCATTTCATTGATATAATCCTTCAAGTCCTTACGATTTGAAGCTTTACTTTCATTAAAGTCATCACTTGTATTACCTAGCAATGCGTCAATCTCCTCTTGTGAAAGCATCCCATCATCACTCATCGATGTCATCCCCTTCCATCATTGCATCTAAGATTTGTACTGCTAACCGGCTGCCTTGTTTACCAGGTTGGGCATAGAATTTAGGATACCCCCCTGCTTTAACGATAAGCGGGTCGGTGATTTTTTGATTGAGCACGATGACATCACCAATTTCTAAATCCAAAAATTCTTCCACCGTCATGGAGGAATTCCCTAATTCAGCGACAACCTTTAAAGACGACCCTTTAATGCTGTACGCAAGGGCTCGGTGATCTTCCGGCGAGTGTTCAACTTTTTTCTCGTCCATCCAATAATGCATAGATAAATTTTGAAGGATTGGCTCCAATGCAACGTGCGGCAGACATATATTAATCATGCCGCTTGATTCGCCAATCGTTGTTGCCAAAGTAACAACGATGACTGTTTCATTAGGTGAAACTAATTGCAAAAACTGCGGATTTGTCTCCAGATCCAATAATTTAGGCTGAATTTCATGAATAGAAGACCATGCCTCTTTAAAGGTTTCAAGACAGTCGATAAACAACTCGCTCATCAGTTTCGATTCAATTTCGGTTAAGTTGTCAATTTTATTCAGCCCGGCACCTAATCCTCCAAGCAGCCTGTCAATCATTGCGTAGGCTACATTCGGATTGACTTCAATAACCATTCTGCCTTCCAAAGGCGGCGATTCAAAAATATTAAGGATCGTCATGCTTGGAATCGAGCGGATAAATTCTTCATAAGGCAATTGCTCGACTGATGCTGCATTAAATTGAACATATGTACGAAGCTGAGCAGAAAAATAAGAAGTTAATAACCTCGCAAAGTTTTCATGAATTCTTGTCAAGCTTCTAATTTGATCTTTGGAAAAACGGAGTGCTTTTTTAAAGTCATAAACTTTTTCCTTATTTGCTTGTTCTTCTTTTTTTAATTCGTCTGCATCCATTTCACCAGTTGAAATAGCTGACAGCAGCGCATCAATTTCTGATTGTGATAGAATGTCTGACACCTGATACACCCCTTGCTCTATTATTGAATAATCTTTTCGGTTGTATAAACGTGAGTCACTTGACCGCTTTCCAGGTCTTGATTGATTTTAGATTTTATTAAATTTTCAAGCCTGGTTAATCCTTTAGGGCCTTGTAAATCACGAGGTGTCATCCCTGATAAAATATAAATAATAGCATTCTTAACTTGAAACTCCCTATCAGTCAATTCCTTCTTCGCATCTTTATTAGATACTTGAATCTTAAATTGAACTTTTATGTAGTGATCATCCTTTAAGTTCGTTGTGATCTCGTCGGTATCTACTGTTAAATTCTTAATGATATACTTAATATCATTATTTTTATCCTTTGCTGAACCAATTTTATTTGAATCCATAAAATAGAACCAAAGATACCCCGCTAATCCGATGACAATAACACTGAAAACAACGATGAAAAATATTTTTAATCCTCTGCTTCTGAACATGAGGAAATTCCCTCCCTGGCTGCAGACAAAGATAAAAGCGGTATTTCCCTCATAAAATCTATCGCTTTTTTCCTAACTTCATCTACTGAGTCCATCACTACAATTTTCTTTCCGGTAGTTAAAGTTATAGTTGTATCCGGCAGCGACTCAATTTGTTCAATTAATAATACATTTAGAGTAAATGAGCAGCCATTCAAACGGGTAAGTTGAATCATGTTATTCATAAGGTCAAACACAAGCGTCTGACCCGTCCCCCTTTAACTATCGTTTTAAATTGACGAGCTCTTCAAGAATTTGGTCAGAAGTTGTAATAATGCGGGAATTTGCTTGGAAACCTCGCTGCGCTTCAATCATTGATGTGAATTCTTCTGATAGGTCAACGTTAGACATTTCCAGTTCGCCTACCGCAAGTTCACCTGCGCCATTTTGCCCGGGATTTGACTGAAAAGCAGGCCCTGAGTTAGGCGATTGTTGAAACAGCGTGCCCCCTGCTTTTTCCAGCCCTTCTGGATTATTAAAGGTGGCTATTTGAATTTGACCTAGGTTTACTGTTTTCCCGCTGGCATCTACTCCGGTAATTTCTCCTGACTTGCCTATTGAAAATTCCTTTAAACCATTCTTACTAATTTGTATGGGACCTTTTGTTCCTTGCACCTTCATACCATCTGCATTTACAATATAGCCATCTCCATCAAGATAGAAATTTCCGGCACGAGTATAGTAGGTTTGATTGCCGTCTTTAACAACAAAAAAGCCGTCACCTGATATCGCTAAATCCAGATTTCTTCCGGTATTTTGCAGACTTCCTTGACCTTGTATGTTGTCAATAGAAGCGGTGTCAACCCCCAAACCCACTTGCTTTGCATTTGTTCCGCCGCGTCCGCCTTGCGGGGCGCTGGCACCTTGTGTTTCCTGGCTAATCATATCTTTAAAGGTAATTCTTCCTTTCTTAAAACCGTAAGTGCTGACATTGGCAATATTGTTGCCAATTACATCTAATTTTGTTTGGAAGTTTTTCATACCGCTGATTCCTGAATACATGGACCGAAGCATATAAATCCCCCTTGTAAAAAGTTTTTTTATCTTAATCAACTTTAGATGATGGTTATTGAACATCAACCATGCTTGCTAATTTTTAATTCTTTAAGTCATTGCCTTTTTCTTATCCTCATCCCAAATAGAATCAATTTGCCCGGGATCTACTAAATCTCCTTTATCCGTCACGTATTTGATCTCACCGTCTTTCAAAGTAATCCCCGCTACTGTATTTTCGACTTTATCTGTCGAATTTTTCCCGTCTGCATCAGTCGAGGATTTTTCCCAAGTAATCTGCTTCCCTATCATATCGGACTGTGAAGAAAGTAAATTTTGCGATTGATTTTTGACAAATTTATTAATTGCTTCACTCATATTTTGTGTTTGTTCTAAAGATGAGAAGGTCGCCATTTGCGAGATGAATTCCTTGTCATCCATCGGCTGCGTCGGATCCTGATTTTGCAGTTCAGTAATAAGCAATTTAAGGAAATCATCTTTACCTAGATTGCTGTTCCCTGCCGGTTTTTTCTCATCAGGTTTATTTTGTAAAAATAGGTTATCATCGATTTTCAATTTTTCTCACCTCCTGAAAGCCAGTCTGAAAAGGTTAATTCTTCATCAAGCATTTCATCTTCCCGCTTGTCTTCCATTCTCTCCCTGCTGTTTTGTTGTTGGTCTCTGCCGCTGTGATCTTGACGGGCGTTTAAATACTGAGAATCTTGTTGATTGTTAAAAGAAGATAAATCAATATCAATCTTTTGCAGCGGTATTTCCTCGGCGGCTAAACTTTGTTTTAAATGATGCAGCTGAGATTGAATCATTTCTTTTGCTTCCCGGGTCGATGCAATAATTTTAGCCGTTAATCCTTCCGGATTGTTTTGAATAAATATATTCAATTCTCCTAAATGGTCAGGATGCAATTTGATCCGAAATTCATTAACACTGTTATGCAATATCGTTAAACGGGATGATGATAAATACTTGCTAATTTGCTCAATCACTTTTTGATTTGTTGATGCTGCCGGCTGATTTGTTTGATAAATCATAAATTGTTGTAATTTATTCATCGGTCCCGTTTGAAAGGATTGTAGATTGACTTTTTCTTCTTTAAATGACTTGTTTGGCTTTAATTCTTCAAGATTTATAAAATAACTTTGCTTACTTTTACCACCAGATGCAGCGAAATCTTTAATATTCTGTTGAAGCGGATGTTTTATATTTTGCTTAAATAAGCTGTTATCATTGTCAGCTTTATTTCCATTTGAATAGTCTTGTTGCCCGCCTTCTGGTTTCTGTTGGTTGTTTTTTTCTTCCTCGAACAATTGCTGTATAGATAGCAAATTGCTTGCTATTATTTTCAAAGTGCTATTAATGCCATTATTTTGTTCTGACTTTTCAATTTCCTTTGATACTTCTTTTACAAAGTCTGCCGGCTGTAATTGGAAAACTAATAATTGTTTTAAATCGGCCATCAATGTTCTCAAGTCCGTTATGATTTGCTTAGCTTGTCGCTGATTAAAATCTGGACAATCTTCATCACCCAGCGTCTTATCCATTTGCATATTGATTTTACTGGTAATTTTAACCAAACGGTGATCTGTAATAGCCTGTTTAATATCTTTATTCAATTTATTTAGTAATTGATATAAATCCTTAAAAAAGCTATTTTTGTCTATGCCATTTTTGTTCAATTGATGACATTTGTTTAGATATGTTTCAATTTCTTTTAAAACATCATTAATGGCTGGTTGAGTATCCGCTTCTTCCTCCATCTGTTGTTCAATGGTAAAGGGTTGATGTTTTACTTCAAACGCAATTGGCTGATTTTGTTTCTCTTTAGTTGAAAGATTGCCGCCGAACAAATCACTAACTAATATCGAAAAAGGAGATATCGTTTCTTCTACACCATTGCCATATGTATAATCTTTTCTGCTGTTTTCGGGTACTGGATTCAAGGCATTCGCTACTGACAGCGTCAAACTATTCAACTCCCTTCACCCGATCCGTTATTAGCGTTGCTAACGCCTGCGGTACTATTATCTTGAATAGATTTTGATTGCTGCGATTTTAATAACGGCGTAATGCCGGCTGCTTTTTTGGCAGGTAAGTTTTCTAAAACTTTAGCTTTAGTTTTATCATCAAGCATATTCATGTAGGACGCTGCCTTTTGATTATTCATTTCTGAAAATATAGCGGCAGCTTTCTCAGGATCCATATTTTTATAAGTTTGCGAGATCATATTAACTTGCTGCTGCTTTTTTTGATTTTTCACATTGGTTTCCTGATCTTTTGCTGCAACTTTCTGCTGCTCAACATCATTTTGCAGTTGATTAATTTTATCTGACTTATCTCTGACTTGAGCATTCAGGTTATCAATTGTCTTATTCTGATCTTTAATAGTACCCTTTAAAGATTCAATTTCAGCTGTCAATTGTTTTTTTGAAATACCGCCTGATTGCGGCAATAAATCTGAAAAGTTTAACCCAAAAAGTTTCATAATAAGAATCATAATAATAATTAAAAACAAGATCGCGGCAATGGCAATTAGAAGACCTTTTAAAATCTTTGACGATGTACGGTTAGTCTGTTCCATTTTTCACCCTGCTTTAACTTACTTAATGCCTCATAAAATTAAGAGAAGCTGTTTCATCCATCAATTTCATCTCACGCTTTTTTTCATCTTTTAAATAATTGATCCATTTTTTCGACTTTAATTTTTCGTATTTCTTAATTTCAATCGTTTTTTCTTTTAATACTAATTGAAAGGATTCCAATCTTTCCCTTGCCTGATCATATTTCCGCTGTTGATCTTCAATTCGTTTTTCAAGGTTTTCGACATAATTGATTTGTGATTTGATATCATCGACAGTTACCGAAGTTTTCAGTTCCTGTTGCAATTGGGTTTGGACTTCTTCTTTTTTTTTCATAAGACATAACAATTCATTGGCCAGTTGTTCAAACATTTGATAAAACGTTTGGTATTCTGATTCAAGTTGTTTTTTTTCGTTTTCAGTGATATGTAAAACTCTTTGCATTGAAAACTCAAACGGCATCGTTTAACCCGCACCCTTTCCAAAATGTCTAATTAGCTGATTGATCGCTTCTTCCCGATCAGGTGTCTCATTGCGGGACTGCTTCAAATAAGACTGTATGACAGGATGATAGCGAATCGCATCATCTATTTCTTTTGAGGATCCCGGTTTATAGGCACCTATATTGATAAGATCCTCAGATTCTCTATATTGAGCTAAATAGTTTCGAAGTGTTTCAGCCGCATCTAAGTGATCTTGAGATACGATATCATTCATCACCCGGCTGACACTTTGCAAGATGTTAATGGCCGGATATTGTCCCTTTTGCGCCAACTCTCTGTCAAGGATGATATGCCCATCGAGTATACCGCGCGCGGCATCAGATATGGGTTCATCAAAATCTCCTCCGTCAACTAAAACTGTATAGAAAGCTGTAATTGAGCCGGATACACTTGTACCTGTGCGTTCTAATAATTGAGGGAGCATAGCAAAAACAGATGGCGGATAGCCTTTCGTTGTCGGAGGTTCACCGGCAGCGAGTCCAATTTCACGCTGTGCCATAGCCACCCTTGTTAATGAATCGATCATAAGTAAGACATTCTGCCCTTCGGATCTGAAGTATTCGGCAATGGATGTAGCTGTTAAGGCGCCCTTAATTCTCATAAGTGCCGGCTGATCAGATGTTGCTACAATGACGATCGATCTTTTTAAACCTTCTGAACCCAAGTCTCTTTCAATAAAATCCCGAACCTCTCTGCCTCTTTCACCGATAAGGGCAATGACATTTAAATCAGCAGAGGTATGCCGCGCAATCATTCCAAGCAGCGTACTTTTTCCAACGCCGCTCCCGGCGAATATGCCCATACGCTGCCCTTTCCCAACAGTTAATAAGCCATCTATAGAACGAATCCCTGTAGCCATTGGTTCTAAAATACGCGGACGTGTCATTGGATCAGGCGGTTGACGTGATGTTGGATAAGCCGGCATGGGCGTTTGTTGTAAACGGCCGTCGAGCGGTCTGCCTAAACTGTCACAAACATGTCCGATCAAAGCGCGGCTAACCTTAATTTGCAACGGTTGACCTGTTGTTTCGACAAGGCAGCCCGGTGATATCTGTGCAGCATCATTGTATGGCATTAACAAAACATGTTCATCCTGAAAACCGACAACTTCTGCCAAAACCTTCCTATGTTCTTTTTGCAAATATATATGACATACATCGCCGATTGAAGCGATTGGCCCCCTTGATTCTATTAATAAGCCGGCGGCTCTTGTTATTTTTCCAAATCGTTTATAAGTATCAATATGGCTGATTTTATCAATCAACTGAACAGCCTTCATGACTTGATGCCTCCATCATTTCTAAGAGCGTTTGCTTCATGACTGTTAATTGGCTGTCAACACTAGCATCTAACTTGCCAAAGGGTGTCTCTATATAGCACATATGCTCCTCTAATTGTTCATCTGCAAAAATTTGTAACCTTGCGCCGCGAACGAGTGACAAGAGTTCTTTTTGATGACTGATAACCAATTCAAACCATTTCGGCGGTACAGTAATTTGTATCGCATCCTGTTCCTTAACACCCGCAACCGCTTTCTTTACTAAAGACATCCAGCATTCAGGCTTCTCCTCTAAGGCAGTATTGATAATAGTTTCCGCTATCCGGACAGCAAGTGATAAAATATCGGGTTCAGCTCTGGATAAATAGTCGCCATATGCCGCTTCGGCACAGCTGATAATTCGATTAGCCTTATCTATCTTTTCTTTATATAAAGCTTTTCCTTCTTTCTTCCCGTGATTGAAACCATCATCATAGCCTCTTTCACAATGTTTTCGATATACAGCCTTGCACTTTTCCTTGAAAGCTTCTTCCTGTTCTTGTATGTTTTTTTGAATTTGATCATACTCAAGACGCGCTTTCGTAATGATTTCTTGTGCTTCATCATGAGCTTTTTTCAGTAAAGGTGAAGCAGCCAAGGCATATTCATCGTCAATGTCAAACTGCTGAACTGCCGGCTCCTCTTTTATTAAGGACAGATGCTTTTTTTCAAAAAGGAAATCCGGCATTTTTATTACATTAGACAATGACATCATCTCCGCCGCTGCGGGCAACGACAATTTCACCTGCATCTTCAAGTCCTCTGATGGTGTTAACAATGCGAGTTTGCGCTTCTTCAACATCACGCAAACGGACAGGCCCCATAAATTCCATTTCTTCTCTTAATGTTTCCGCCATCCGCTGCGACATATTTTTGAACAAAACTTGTTTAACTTCTTCACTGGCTGTTTTCAGGGCTAACAGCAAATCTTCGTTATTAATTTCACGGATAACACGCTGAATAGCCCGATCATCAAGGACTATAATATCTTCAAAGACGAACATTCGTTTTTTAATCTCTTCAGCAAGATCCGGATCCCTGGTTTCTAAATTCTCAAGAATTGTCCGTTCGGTTGTTCGATCTACGCCGTTTAGAACATCTACAACCGTTTCAATGCCGCCTGTTTGTGTATAATCTTGCGTAACAGCTGTTGACAGCTTTTTCTCTAAAATTTGTTCCACTTGGTTAATGATTTCAGGAGATGTGCGATCCATAAGCGCAATTCTTCTCGCTACATCTGCTTGACTGTCTTGCGGTAATTCAGATAAAACTTGCGATGATTGATGCGGTTCTAAATAAGATAGAACCAATGCGATTGTTTGCGGGTGCTCATATTGAATAAAATTCAAAATTTGTTTAGGGTCGGCTTTTCTCATAAAGTCAAACGGTCTAACTTGCAGTGTAGATGTAAGCCTGCCTATAATTTCCATAGCCTCATCAGGCCCAAGCGCCTTCTCCAAAATTTGCTTTGCGTAGCCTATACCGCCTTTTGAAATATATTCCTGTACTAAAGCCAATTGATAGAATTCATCAATGACATCGTCTTTTGTTTCTTTATCGATATTTCTTATATTTGAAATGGCTAAAGTCAGTTCTTCAATCTCCTCTTCAGTTAAGTGTCTATATATTTCAGCGGAAACATCAGCACCTAGCGCAACAAGAAGAACGGCAGCTTTTTCTTTGCCATTTTGCTGAAATTGTTTATTTCGTGCCATATTAGCCTCCCTTAATCTTCAGAAAGCCATGTCCTGAGCAATTTAACAAATTCATCAGGTTTTTCTTTTGCCATCACCTGTAATTGTTTATACTTCTGAACCTCTGGTTTGTCCCGGGTTTGATTGCTTTCTAAGTTTTCTGCAGGAATTGTGTATTCCTCGAGGTCGATAACATCCTCATCCTTGTCATTTCTCCTTCTTCTGAACAGCCAGATTAATAAGATTATCATAACAGTCGTAATAATCCCTATAATCATATAAAGCCACCAGGGGAAACCGTTACTTTTTTGTTTTTGATCAGGAATCTTGCCGTTGAATTTTTCTACAGCAACCATTGTCTTCTGATCAATATCACTGGGATTTAACTCCTGACCCCCTTGGTCCGCTAATGTTGTTCGAACAACTGTATTAAGTATTTGTTTAATATCGTCTATACGCTGCCCAGGAAGTGAAGCAGGATTATTAGGATCAGGCGGTTCAACCATAACTTGTATGCCCATATCTTTAATTGTGTACGGGGCCTTAACGATTGTATTATGGATCCGATTGAACTCATTATTAATTCTTTCTTCTTCAAGTTTGTAATTACCATTGCCATCGGATGATGCTTGATATGTCGGCACATCATTACTGCCTGTACCGGCTTTCCCGACGGCACCTTTGCCGGAATATGTTTCAGTAATATGCTCGGCGCTTACTTGTACACCATCTAAGCTGTTAGGATCAACCGGCTTGATAAGATCCTCTTTGGTTCTTTCTTTCGTGAAATCTACGTCGGCCGTTACATTAACCATGACTTTTTCACTGCCCATCATCATGCCTAACATTTGCTGTACCTGTTCACGTATGTCTTTTTCTATATCATTCTTGATTTCTCTTTGCTGCTGATAGGCTGATAATGCCGAAGAGCTGTCTGAACTTTTCTTATCGTAATAGTTGAAAAATTGGTCCATAATGACGATATTATCTTCAGGAAGATTAGGCACACTTTTACTGACTAAGTGATAAAGACCTTGAACCTGTTCATCATTTAATTGATATCCCGGTTCAAGATGAAGTACAACCGATGCGGAAGCTTTTTGCGGTTTATCGCTCACCCATTCACTTGATTTAGGCATGTTAATCATAACCTTTGCCGAATTAACACCTTTAATTTGTGATATTAAATTTGAAAGCTCGGTTTCCATTGCTTCCCGTTCCATAACATCAAATTGTTTATCTGTCATTCCAAAACTTGTATTATTACTAAATACCGAATAATCTATATCACCTGTTTTTGGAATGCCGTCAGCAGCCAGTTCAACCTTCAAATTATCGACCTGGTCTTTTGGAACACTTATTGTCGTACCGTTATCGGACAGCTTATATTTAATTCCTTTACTGTCCAATGTTTCTTTAATTTGCCCCGTTTCACTGGCCGATAAATGGCTGTATAAGGGTGCATAGTGCGGAATGGATGTTAAAACAGAAACGGCGATAATGATTATAACAGCTGCCGAACTTAAAAAAATCAGCCAGCGTTTTTGTTTTCTACTAAACCGGTTCCATACTCCCTTTATCTTTTCTAAGATGTTTTTTAGTTTGTCTTTCATAAAATCCTCCAATCGAAGCCTTTACTGAAATTTCCAGTTAAAAAGGAGGAAAGCTGCAATCTGAATAAACTGCCCTTCGTACGGTGAAAACGGCGTTACTCTTAGAACAATACTCCGGCGGCGGATTTACCAAAACACCGCACAATGGTTCCCCGGGCTTTTTGAACAACCTCAGACAGATTACTAGATTTGCATCCTCATCATTTCCTGATAGGCATCGATTACTTTATTTCGTACTTCAACAGTTGCTTGAAGAAGAATATTAGACTTCTGAATATCAATCATCGCATTATGTAAGTTTTGGACATTTCCTGAAGCAATTTCAGTCATACTTTGATCTGATTTTGTTAACGATTGATTTACTTTATCGAGTGCATTGTTCAATACTTTAGAAAAAGATGTCTTTGTTTTTGACGTCAATGGCTGACCGCCGGCCGAAGGATGAATATTGACATTGTTAACTGGGACAACATTCATTGCTTTTTCACCTACTTCCCAATATCAAGAGCTTTTAATAACATATCCTTATTAGCATTAAGTACGGTAACATTTGCTTCATATGACCTCGTGGCACTCATTAAGTCGACCATTTCTTTCAAGGGGTCAACATTCGGCATTTTAACGTAGCCGTTTTTATCCGCTTCAGGATTTTCCGGTTGATAAACCTCTTTAAAAGGTGTCGGATCATTGGTAATTTGTTTTACTTCTACGCCGCCTGCTGAATTGCTTAAAGCGTTATTCAGGTGTGATTGAAATCCAGGATTTATCGGCGCCATCTCGACTTCTTTCCGCTGGTACGGCTGCCACTTGCCATTAACTAGTTTACTTCTAGTTGTATCAGCGTTAGCCATATTCGATGAGATGACATCCATTCTAAGCCTTTGTGCTGTTAGAGCCGAAGCGGAAATATTTAGACCGTCAAACATCCCCATTTCCTATTTGCCTCCTCCCAGCACCATTTTATATTGCTGAAACTTTTGACTAACTGCGGTTACTAATGCCTGGTAGTCAATTTGATTTTCAGCCAGCTCAGACATTTCTTTGTCAATATCGACATTGTTTCCATTGTTTTGCAACGATGTTGAATGATCTATTGTAATTCTCGGTTCTTTTTCACTTTCATTACTAAAAGAAATATGTTTAGAGTCCGTTTTATTAGCTTCTAATGCACTATTTAATTCATTTTGAAAAGTGACTTGTTTCGCCTTATAATTTGGCGTATCAATATTTGCGATATTTTGGCCTATGACCTTCTGCCTAACAGAGGTATTATCCAAGGCTTTTTCAAGTAAAGATGTCACAGATTGATATTGAACATTCATTTCTATCCCTCATCATTACAAATTAATTATTGGCAGTCTAACAAAAAATTACATATAAATACAACTTTTTCTCCAAAATTCACCGCTACATGTCATTATTCTCTAATTTATGACGAATTTCCATAGGTCTATTTTACTATTTGATTTTGCAGAATGAATTTTTTTGATCAATTTCAAAGTATTTTCTAAGAAATTTGTCGCTTATTCTCACTTTTAAAAAGCCATTTAAATCACGGGAACTTTTAATCAAATGTTTGTGAGGATAAAATATTTGAATTCCAACAGATTTTGGGGATTAGGTGTTTTTTATCGTCAAAAAAAATTTTATTGCTTGCTGATAGGGGAAAAGGTTAATTAAGTGTTTTCAGGGGTAAAAGAGACTAAAGGTATAAAAGAAGCTATTATAACACCAAAAAAATTATCTTAAAATAGATCATACACTAATTTGCAGAAAAAAGAAACTATTTTACCGAAAAATTTTGCAGCCCTGAATCGGCTCTGTTGATCCAAGGCTGCTGAGAAGTTTTGCTTAAAAATTGCCGATTAATAAGTTTTTATTCACCTTTAATTCTGTTCAATTCAACAAGAAACTTGTCATTAAGCACTTTAATATAAGTACCTTTCATTCCAAGCGAGCGGGATTCGATAACGCCTGCACTTTCTAATTTTCTTAATGCGTTAACGATTACAGAGCGTGTAATACCGACGCGGTCAGCTATTTTACTTGCAACCAGAAGACCTTCTTTACCGTCAAGTTCTTCAAAAATGTGTTCAATAGCTTCAAGCTCACTATAGGATAACGAACTGATAGCCATTTGTACAATTGCTTTTTCTCTTGCTTCTTCTTCAATTTCTTCTGTTTTCTCGCGAAGAATTTCCATACCTACAACAGTAGCTCCGTATTCGCCAAGAATTAATTCATCATCTTCAAACGGGTTGCCAATACGGGAAAGGATAAGAGTCCCCAGACGGTCACCGCCGCCGACGATTGGTACGATTGTCGTTAAGCCGCCTTCAAACAACTCTTTGTTTTCAATTGGAAAAGCGGTTAATGGATGGTTAATATCAAGGTTTGGCGATGTTTCATTAATTGTAAATAAATTTTGTGTATAATCTTGCGGAAATTGTCTTTCCTCAAACATATGTTTCATACGTTCGTTTTCAAATTCTAACTTAAGTGCCATGCCTAATAATTTACCGCGGCGGCTGACAACTAACACGTTAGAATCGATGACATCGCGAAGCGTCTGCGCCATCTCATTGAAATTCACTTGTGTTTTTGTACCTTGCAGCATGTTATTAATTTTTCTTGTTTTTTCTAAAAGTTCCATGATTAAAAAATCCTCCTAATAACTTCTTATAAAATGTATTGACTCAAATCTCTGTTTTTTACGATAGACGCTAATTTTTCTTCCACATACTCCGGCGTGATTGTGATTTTCTCCAAGGTAATATCGGGTGCCTCATAAGACAAGTCTTCAAGCAATTTTTCCAGAATCGTGTGCAGGCGTCTAGCGCCAATATTATCGGTTTCCTGATTTACTTCATAAGCAATCGTAGCAATTTTACGAATAGCATCGTCAGAAAACTCAATATTTATACCTTCAGTTTTTAATAAAGCTTGATATTGCTTTAAGAGAGCATTGCTGGGCTCCACTAAAATATTAACAAAATCGTCGACTGACAAGTTAGAGAGTTCGACTCGAATCGGAAAACGCCCTTGAAGTTCCGGAATAAGATCCGACGGTTTTGACATATGAAAGGCGCCGGCAGCAATAAATAAAATGTGGTCGGTTTTAACCGTTCCGTACTTGGTCATAACGGTTGACCCTTCTACAATCGGAAGAATATCCCGTTGTACGCCTTCTCGGGAAACATCACCGGAATTTTGGTTTTTTCCGGTAATTTTATCAATTTCATCAATGAATATAATACCCGATTGTTCGGCACGCATGACAGCTTCTTGTGTGACTTCATCCATGTCAATCAATTTTTGCGCTTCATCTTGAGTCAGTACTTTCCGCGCCTCTTTAACTGTCAATTTTCGACGTTTTTTGCGTTTTGGCATGAGATTACCTAACATATCCTGCATATTCATGCCCAGTTGTTCCATACCCGCTCCTTGGAACAAGTCAAACATGCCTTGCTGCTGTTGTTCTTCAACTTCAACGGTAACCATATGATCTTCTAATTCGCCAAGATCCAACAATTTTCGCGTTTGTTGGCGTTTTTCCCGAATTGATTGTTCTTCCTTAGGTTCTTCGCTGTCATTCGAGTTTTGATTTTGGCCGCCAAAAAACATATCAAACGGATTCTTCATTTGCGCTGTTTTTTTCTCTGACGGCACAAGTAATTTAACGAGGCGCTCATTGGCCAATTCTTCGGCCTTGGTTTTTACTTCAACCATCTGTTCTTCTCTAACCATTCGCACCGACGTTTCAACAAGGTCCCTAACCATTGATTCTACATCACGCCCGACATAGCCAACCTCTGTAAACTTAGTTGCTTCAAGTTTAATAAATGGCGCGCCGGACAGTTTCGCCAAACGCCGGGCAATTTCTGTTTTACCTACACCTGTCGGACCGATCATTAAAATATTTTTGGGTACGATTTCTTCACGGATTTTTTCATCCATTAATGATCGGCGGTAACGGTTTCTAAGGGCGATTGCAACGGACTTTTTGGCTTTATTCTGTCCAATAACAAATTGATCAAGCTGCTCAACAATTTGTTTTGGTGTCAAAGCTTTAGACATCTAGACATCCTCCTCTTTTACAGCTCTTCAACAATAATATTATTATTGGTGAAAACACAAATGTCACTGGCAATTTCTAAAGCTGTTTTTGCTATTTCCTTTGCAGAAAGATGCTCATTATGGCGCTTGAGAGCCCTGCCGGCCGCAAGAGCATAATTGCCGCCTGACCCAATAGCAAGTATCCCATCATCCGGCTCTATCACTTCACCTGTACCTGATACAAGTAAAAGGCCGGTTTGATCCATGACAATAAGCATTGCTTCCAACTGTCTGAGCATTTTATCGCTCCGCCATTCTTTAGCTAATTCAACGGCTGCCCTTTGGAGATTACCATTATATTTTTCCAAACGGCCTTCAAATTTTTCATACAAGGTAAAAGCATCGGCAACTGAACCTGCAAATCCTGCAACGACTTTACCGTTATATAATTTACGAACTTTCCTGGCCGAATGTTTCATCACAACTGATTGCCCAAGTGTTACCTGGCCATCGCCAGCCATAGCACATTTTCCATTGTGATGAATGGCAAAAATGGTTGTTGCATGAAATTGACTCAAAATGCTCCCTCCTTGTTATGCACGAGGATGATGATTAATATATGCTTCTCGAAGTCTCTCCTTCGTAACGTGCGTATAAATTTGTGTTGTTGACAGCTCTGCATGACCCAACAATTCCTGAACAGACCTCAAGTCAGCGCCTGCATCAAGCAAGTGAGTAGCAAAAGTATGTCTTAAAGTATGCGGACTTATTTTTATTGTCAGGGAAGCTTTTTGTATTTGCTTATTCAGTATAGTTCGTACGCTCCGGGATGAAAGTTGTCCGCCGCGGTAATTGAGAAACAAATAGTTTTGTTTTTTGTCACTCTTTACAAGCTTTTGTCTGCCATCCGCCAGATATCTCTCAATTGCATCGCACGCAAAGCTTCCCAAAGGTATGTAACGCTCTTTCCTGCCTTTTCCTTTTACTAAGACAACACCCAAATCAAGATCCAAGTCCATAAGTGTGATACCTACACATTCACTAACCCTGACACCGGTGCCGTAAAGAACTTCTAAAATAGCTTGATTACGCTGTCCAAGCGGTTGAGTTAAATCTTCAACATCAAACAGCTTACCCAATTCTTCTTGATATAAAAACTTTGGCAACCTGTGTTCTTGCTTAGGGAGGTGAGTGAGTGCAAAGGGATTATCAAATACAACGCCTTCTTTAACCAAATAACGGTAAAAGCTTCTGAGGCTTGATACCTTACGGGCAACAGTTCGCCTTGAGTAACCCCTCTCAAGCATTTCCGTGAGAAAAACCCTTACTGAAGCATAGGAAACAGCAGCAACACCTTCAAGCGCCTGCTGCTTCATAAAGAGAAAAAAAACCTCAATGTCCTTGGTGTAGTTCATAATGGTATGTTTTGAAGCATGCTTCTCAACTTCCAAGAAGCGTAAAAACATATCCAAATACTTATTCATTATGATCACCTTTTCATCCGCTTACCTCAGAAGGCTCCTAAATATTATCATAATTTAGGAGCCGTGACAATAGATTTTACAATTTTGTAACAAAATTCTGAATTGTTCCCAATGCTCGCTTAGCGTACTGTTCATTACGCTCTTGTTTATTCTTAATTTTCTTTTCCAGCGGCGGGAAAAGACCGAAGTTTGCGTTCATTGGCTGAAAGTTGTCTGCATTTGCAGTTGTAATATAATGCGCCATACTTCCAATTGCAGTTTGTTCAGGAAAGACAACCGGATTTTGTCCGCTTACAAGCCGTGCGGCATTAATTCCGGCAATGAGCCCGGATGCAGCTGATTCAACATATCCTTCTACACCCGTCATTTGTCCGGCAAAGAATAAGTCTTCTCTTCCGCAGTATTGATAAGTTGGCTTCAACAGCTTCGGTGAATTAACAAAGGTGTTTCGATGCATGACACCGTAACGTACAATATCAGCGTTTTCCAAACCCGGAATCATACGGATAATTTCTTTTTGCGGCCCCCATTTTAAATGCGTTTGAAATCCAACAACATTATATAATGTACCAGATGCGTTATCTTGACGCAATTGAACCACTGCATAAGGACGTTTTCCGGTCTTTGGATCTTCTAATCCCACCGGTTTCATAGGTCCAAAAAGCATCGTTTTCTTACCGCGTTTGGCCATGACTTCTATTGGCATGCACCCTTCAAAAAAAACTTCTTTCTCAAAGTCTTTCAGTGACACTGTTTCCGCTGATACGAGCGCATCATAAAACCGGTCAAACTCTTCTTCTGTCATTGGACAATTAAGATATGCAGCATCACCTTTATCATAGCGGGATTTTAGATAGACTTTGTCCCTGTCAATACTATCAGTTTCAATAATAGGCGCTGCGGCATCATAAAAATACAAATAGTCTTCACCTGTTAATGACTTCAAAGAGGCTGAAAGTTTGTCCGATGTTAACGGGCCAGTCGCAATAACAGTTGGTCCATCAGGGATGCCATCCACTTCCTCATTAAAAACTTTAACGAGCGGATGTTCCTTTACCCGTTCTGTGACATTTGCTGAGAATTCATGACGGTCAACCGCTAATGCGCCGCCGGCAGGGACCGCACATTTATCAGCTGAAGAAATAATTACCGAATCTAACAGTCGCATTTCTTCTTTTAATACACCAACAGCATTGGTTAATGCATTAGATCTGAGTGAGTTTGTACATACAAGTTCTGCAAATTTATCGGTATGGTGGGCCGGTGTTTGCTTGACTGGCCTCATCTCGTAAAGATGGACTTGGATGCCGCGCTTAGCCAGCTGCCATGCAGCTTCACTTCCGGCAAGCCCCGCACCGACCACCGTGACATGTTGTGTGGTCAAGATCATTCCTCCGTTTTACTCCGGTGCAACCGTCCGTCTTCTGCCTCAAACTTTAGTAAAACACTGAAGTCCGGGCAGAAAATAACAGACAATAACACCCGATCTATTCATCTAACCATTAATAGGGGATTAAGAAAATACATTGAGCCTTTCATTTTATGATTGCTCTTCCTTATAGTCACACGATGAGCACTGAACGATTTTCCCTTTTTTCGCCTTTTTCTCTACGAGATATTCGCCGCATTTTGGACAGTCTCTTGGCAACGGCTTATCCCATGAAACAAAGTCACACTCCGGATAACGTTCACATCCGTAAAAAATTCTTCGTTTTTTACTCCTGCGCTCAACAATTTCTCCTTCTTTACATTTCGGACAAGTGACACCGACTTTCTTAAGTATCGGTTTTGTGTTACGGCAGTCAGGAAAATTAGAACAAGCTAAAAATTTCCCGTATCTCCCCATTTTATATACCATTTCCGAACCGCATTTGTCACATTCAATGCCCGCAGGTTCATCTTTAATTTCTACTTCTTTCATTTCTTTTTCGGCTTTTTCAAGATGCTTTTCGAAATCAGTATAGAAATCAGCAATAATTTTAATCCAATTCGTTTCTCCCTCTTCAACTGAATCGAGATCATCTTCCATTTTTGCAGTAAAATCTACATCAATAATTTCCGGAAAGAATTCAACGATCAAATCAAGAACAACTTCCCCAAGCTCAGTAGGAACAAATTTACGGTCATCAAGGACAACGTAACCGCGCCTTTGTATTGTATCAATTGTCGGTGCGTATGTCGACGGCCGTCCGATACCAAGCTCTTCCATCGTTCTGACAAGCCTTGCTTCAGTATACCGCGGAGGCGGCTGAGTGAAATGTTGTTTTGGATCTAACTGTTCTTTATCAACTTTCATACCTTCTTCTAATTCAGGCAAAAAGTTTTCTTCTTCTTTTTTATTATCATCATTGCTTTCAATATAAACCTTCATAAAACCCGGGAACTTAATTTTTGAACCGGTTGCACGAAAAACAACATCTGATTGGACTAAATCGGCTCTTACAGTATCCATAATTGCCGGAGCCATTTGACTCGCAACGAACCTTTCCCAGATCAGTTTATACAGCCTGTATTGATCACGGCTTAAAAAGTCTTTAATTTCTTTCGGTTGGTTCATGACAGAAGACGGCCGAATCGCCTCGTGAGCATCTTGGGCATTTTCTTGATTTTTCTTCTTTGGCTGCCTCCCGCCAACATACTTGTCACCAAACGCTCCTGTAATATATTCCCTGGCCTCTGCTTTAGCAACGTCTGATATTCGCGTTGAATCTGTTCTCATATATGTGATGAGTCCCGTTGTTCCCTGCTTGCCAAGTTCTATCCCTTCATATAACTGTTGGGCAATCATCATTGTTTTTTTAGCTCTGAAATTTAATTTTCGTGCAGCTTCTTGCTGCAGTGTCGATGTAATAAACGGAGCGACCGGATTTCGCGCTCTTTCTTTTTTCTGAACCTTCGTGACTTCAAATTGTTTATCTTTCAATTTTTCCATCACTTGATCAACATCATCTTTATTTTTTAATTCAATTTTTTTATTGCCTATCCCGTAAAAGCTTGCATCAAAAATTTCATCGCGAACTTTAAATTTCCCTGGAATCGTCCAATATTCTTCAGGCTTAAAGTCTTTGATTTCTTTTTCTCTTTCAATAATCAGTTTAAGCGCTACTGATTGTACACGTCCGGCACTTAATCCTTTTTTGACCTTTTTCCATAGGAGCGGACTAATATTGTATCCTACAAGGCGGTCGAGTACACGTCTGGCCTGTTGGGCATCAACAAGATCCATATTGATAGCTCTTGGATGTTTGAATGCATCTTTGATTGCTTGTTTTGTAATTTCGTTGAAAACAACCCGGCAATCAGATTCAGAATCAATGTCCAGACTGTGGGCTAAGTGCCATGCAATCGCTTCACCTTCACGATCAGGGTCGGCAGCCAGATAAACTTTTTTGACTTTCTTGGCGGCTGATTTTAATTCTTTTAAAACCGGCCCTTTACCGCGGATCGTGATATACTTTGGTTTGAATTGATTGTCTATATCCACTCCCATTTGACTTTTCGGGAGATCTCTGACATGTCCCATAGACGCTTTAACTTCATATTTTTCCCCAAGATATCTTTTGATTGTTTTAGCTTTAGCGGGAGATTCGACGATAACAAGATAATCTTCCATACTTGCTTTCTCCCCTTCTTAAATTATGTGTTCAGCGTGAGGACAAAAACAGTCGGGAAGTTCACGGTTAAGATCTCTTGCCTGTTTCCCGAACTTAACATCCTCTTGAAAAAGAATTATCAAATCTTCACTAATATTAAATACTGTAGAAAAGTTTGTCAAACGCAAGGCTATAAATTTTTGCTATTTTTGATAAACATATATTAAATTTACCTTGGGACTAGGATATTCGGTGACACTTAAGTTCATTCAAAATATCTTCGCTCGATAAAACCATTTTTGCTCCTTGCTGAATAAGTTTATTCGTCCCTAAAGCATTGACATCTAATATTGAACCTGGCAGTGCAAAGACATCTCTGCCTTGTTCCAGGGCTTGATCTGCTGTGATTAGGGATCCGCTTCTTTCCTTAGCCTCAACAACGAGCGTCCCAAAAGAAAGACCGCTGATAATCCGGTTTCGTTCAGGGAATTGCCATTTTTGCGGTGGGGTGTATGGAGGATATTCGCTAATCGCCAAATGATCAGAAACAATTTTATTAAAAAGTGCACGATGCTGCTTAGGGTATGGATGAAAAAGGCCTGAACCAAGAACTGCAATTGTGTAAGACGGCAAACTAAGTTGATGTGCGTATCCGTCGATACCGAGCGCTAATCCGCTGACAATCGTCCATTTTTGTTCGACAAGAGGCGCTAAAATTTTCTCCATACTGATTAAGCCTATTTTCGACGGATTTCGCGTTCCGACAACACTAAGAATTTTTTCATGATTTAAAAGCGAAGATTGACCCATGCCGTAAAGAACCCAAGGCGGATCATATATAGCTTTCAGTTTAGATGGATATGTACTATCGAAAACAGTAATAATAAAGATACTGCTTTTTTTATATGCGGTTAAAAGGGCTGTAATATCAAGTTGGTGAAGATCTTCGTAAAAGGACTTTGCATGACGGGGCGCCATTTGCAGATAGTGACAAAAATCTTCCGCTGTCATATTATAGACGTCATTTAACTCGGGGTCATGCTTGAACAGCTTTTTGATTGTTTTCCAGCCTGCGCCGCGGCAATGATGGATATGAATGAGCCTATCCCGTTTATTCAATATCATCCAATCCTTACTATAATAAGATGTGTAAAAGAAGCTCCCGCAATCGGGAGCTTCTTAAATTACTACTTATTTAATTAGACATTTTTCGTACAAACCCTTTTCTTTAAGGACTGAAATTAATGTCTCGCCGATAACAGATGGTGTTTCAGCAACTTTAACGCCGCATTCGTTTAATGTTTTGATTTTTTCAGCAGCTGTTCCTTTACCGCCGGAAATAATCGCGCCTGCGTGGCCCATACGTTTTCCCGGAGGCGCAGTTTGACCGCCGATAAAGCCGACGACAGGTTTCGTCATATTAGCTTTAATCCATTCAGCAGCTTCTTCTTCGGCAGTACCGCCAATTTCGCCGATCATCACAACAGCATAAGTATCCTCATCATCATTGAATGCTTTTAATACATCAATGAAGTTGGTACCATTGACCGGGTCTCCGCCGATACCCACAGCTGTAGATTGGCCGATATTGGCTTGAGAAAGTTGATGTACCGCTTCATATGTAAGCGTACCGGAGCGGGAAACTACACCAACATGACCTTTTCTATGAATATAACCAGGCATGATTCCAATTTTGCACTCTTCCGGTGTAATAACACCAGGGCAGTTTGGACCAACTAATCTTGTTTTCTTGCCTTCCATATATCGTTTTACTTTAATCATATCCATAACTGGAATATGTTCTGTGATTGCAATGACTAAATCAAGTTCTGCATCAACAGCTTCAATAATTGAATCAGCGG
The DNA here is from genome assembly GCF_042665295.1 of Scopulibacillus cellulosilyticus. Classification (NCBI taxonomy): domain Bacteria; kingdom Bacillati; phylum Bacillota; class Bacilli; order Caryophanales; family Sporolactobacillaceae; genus Scopulibacillus; species Scopulibacillus cellulosilyticus. The sequence continues at coordinate 571,354 of NZ_JBHTCO010000004.1, read as the reverse complement.
CAAAAGCCGGAGGAACATAGATAACCGACACATTGGCACCTGTTTTATCTACAGCTTCTTTAACCGTATTAAAAACAGGGATGCCTTCTACTTCTGTCCCGCCTTTGCCAGGTGTGACACCGCCTACAATTTTAGTTCCGTATTCAACGGCCTGCTTTGTATGAAAAAGGCCAGTTGAACCTGTGATGCCTTGTACGATAACCTTTGTATCTTGATTAATAAAGATACTCATCCCGAGTTTCCCACCTTTCTATTTTACTAATGAAACGATTTTTTCAGCGCCATCAGCCATTGATTCCGCTGCAGTAATATTCAAACCGGAATCTTCTAAGATTTGTTTTCCTAATTCTACATTTGTACCTTCAAGTCTAACGACAAGCGGTAAATTAAGTCCGACTTGTTTGGATGCTTCAACAACACCATTGGCGATAACATCGCATTTCATGATGCCGCCGAAAATGTTAACAAAAATACCTTTAACATTTTTATCTGAAAGGATAATTTTAAATGCTTCAGTAACCTTTTCAGTTGTTGCACCGCCGCCAACGTCAAGGAAGTTAGCCGGATCGCCGCCGTAATGCTTGATAATATCCATTGTAGACATAGCAAGTCCGGCACCGTTAACCATACAGCCGATGTTTCCGTCTAAAGCAATATAGCTTAAGTCATATTTTGATGCTTCAATTTCTTTTTCATCTTCTTCTGATAGATCACGAAGTTCCATAATGTCTTTGTGACGATAAAGCGCGTTATCATCAAAATTCAATTTGGCATCAAGGGCCATGACTTGACCGTCGCCGGTCGTGACTAATGGATTAATTTCTGCTACTGAGCAATCTTTTTCGACAAAAACTTGATATAGCCCTGTCATAAATTTAGCAGCTTTATTGATAAGCTCTTTAGGAATATTAATATTAAAAGCTAATCTTCTAGCTTGGAATGGCATAAGGCCTATTGCAGGGTCGATCGTTTCTTTGAAGATCTTTTCCGGCGTCTTAGCAGCGACTTCTTCAATTTCAGTTCCGCCTTCTTCAGATCCCATTAAAACGATGCGAGATGTAGCACGATCTAAAACAAGTCCTACATAAAATTCTTTCTTGATATCGCTTCCTTCTTCGATAAGTAAGCGCTTAATTTCTTTACCTTCCGGCCCTGTTTGATGTGTAACAAGTGTTTTTCCCAATAATTCTTCAGCGTATGTACGCACTTCATCAAGTGATTTAGCGAGTTTAACACCGCCTGCTTTACCGCGGCCGCCAGCGTGGATTTGTGCTTTGACAACCTTAACATCAGAATTTAGGTTCTTGGCTGCTTCAACAGCTTCTTCAGGCGTAAAAGCAACTTGACCATTTGGTACAGCTACGCCATAACTTCTCAAGAGTTCTTTACCTTGATACTCATGGATATTCAATTTATAGAACCTCCTATCATTGTTGTGATCACTGCCTTTATCATTGTATATAAAAACATCTTCATTTGTCCACCATTTTAGACATTTCCGATGATATTAAGACAATTCGTAAAAAAACTTGTCGAATAGCATGATTTGCAGGACTGCTTGTCTATTTAATAAGCTAATCTGTTCCGTTTGGTAATAAGTACCATGACCTATCAACATGGAAAAGCATCTTTGCAGCTTTGCGACGAGAAATAGCAATACTTCTGCGTGTAATCTTCGGCGCAGGAGCACATATACTTTCTAAATGACGTTCTAACGCCTTAGGGCTTGCCAATCGGCAAGTTTTCTTTAATGACACTGTATTAACTATTGATGTTTTTTAATTGAACCGGAGCAAACGACCGCCGGTGTTCAGGGCACGGGCCTAATTCTTCTAAAGCGGCTAAATGGTTTTTTGTCCCATAACCGGCATGGCTGGCAAAGTCATAACCCGGATAGATGCCATCAAGTTCAGTCATCATACGGTCGCGCTCTTCTTTTGCAATGATTGATGCTGCCGCTATAGAAATGCTTTTTGCATCACCTTTGACAATAGATGTTTGCGGTATGTTAATTGGTAGAGTCATAGCGTCTATAAGCAAATGTTCCGGGACAACGCTGAGTGCATCAACAGCTTTTTCCATCGCCTTTTTTGCAGCTTGATAGATATTAATTTTATCAATTTCACAAGCGCTGACTATACCTACACCGACGGAAACAGCCTGGTCATAAATCATTGTTACAAATTGCTGCCGCTGTTTCTTTGACAATTGTTTTGAATCGTTAATGCCGTATAACGTTGCCTCCGGCTTTAAAATGACCGCTGCAGCAACAACCGGTCCCGCTAAAGGCCCCCTGCCGGCTTCATCTATACCTGCAATATGGTATTTTCCTTGTGCAAATAGTTGATGCTCAAATTGCGTCATTTTTTTATAATGCTCTATCATTTGTCTCTTTTTTAATTGACGCTGATCCCAGCGTTTGAGCAGATTTTGTACGCCTTTTCTTTCATCTTGCTCAAGTGCCCGGCGTTCTTCATCATCAAGATTTTCTATTTGTGAAAGCTTTTGTTCAAGCTTCTTGATAGATATTCTTTCCACTTATGTATTCACCTTTCAATGTAAGATCTAAATTCATACTGCTTTAAACATTTTACCAGACATTTAGATACTGCGCTTGTCATAATATAGAAAACTTGCCGATTGGCCTGAAAGCTGCCAATTTATACTTTCCCAACGTATAAAAAAACACGCCCTTAGCGTGTTTCTTCCGGTGTTTCCAATGTTATCTGTCCAATTTTCTGTGTACGGAATTCCCGTATAAGTAATTCAGATGTTCTATCATAATCAATGTTGCCGCCGCCGATGACACAGCCGCGTTTCTTTCCAATTGCATCAAAAAGTTCAACGATTTCTTCATTAGTCGGTTCCCCGTCCACTTGCGGAATATCAGTGAGTCCATATCTGTCTTTTAAAGCATTGGGGTACTTTGCCATCAAAACCTTTAACAGATAAACTGCAATATCTTGAAAGTCGATAAGCTCATCCTTAATTGCTCCAGTAGCCGCCAGTTTTAAACCTACTTCAGGATCTTCAAACTTCGGCCATAATATCCCGGGAGTATCCAATAATTCCATAGTTTTGCCAACTTTTATCCATTGCTGGCCTTTCGTTACACCCGGACGATCACCTATTTTAGCTATTTTTCTTTTAGCCAACCGATTAATCAAGGTTGATTTCCCAACATTTGGAATTCCAATAATCAGTGCCCGGTCTGCTCTGGCCCGGAATCCCTTACTCTCTAATTTTTCTCTTTTTGCAGCTGTCAGATCATGAACCCAATCAGGTATACTTGCTGTGCCTTTACCGCTTTGCGCATTAACAGCATGGGCTGAGTAGCCTTTTTCTTTAAAATAATGAATCCAATCATCTGTTAAATTGTGATCCGCCATATCGGCTTTATTTAATATAAGTAAACGGGGCTTATTTGCAGCTATTTCATCAATTAACGGATTTCTTGAGGATAGAGGGATTCTGGCATCAACTAATTCTATAACAACGTCTATTAGCTTAATTTTTTCAATCATTTGACGCTTAGCTTTCGCCATATGTCCTGGATACCATTGTATTGCCATAAAAATTCACCTACTTTGCTATTCGAAAATCAGATAAAGGCCAAAAGGTCAATTCCGCTTTTCCGACAATTTTATTTATAGGTATGGGGCCAATAATCCGGCTGTCGCGGCTGTTATGACGATTATCACCTAAAACGAATACTGTCCCTTTAGGCACCTTTACAGTAAAATCATAGGTTAACGGCCCTTCAGTTACCTTTTTCAGCGGCCGCAAATAAGGCTCGTCCATTTTTTTGCCATTAACAAATAAATTATCATTTTTACATTGAATGATGTCACCGGGGAGCCCAATTACCCGTTTGATATAATCGGATTTCTCAGTTGCGTGAAAAACAATAATATCAAATCGATGCGGTTTCCATATTTTATAACTTATTTTACTTATTATCATATGATCACGATTATGAAGCGTCGGCATCATAGAATGACCTTCAACAACAACATGGGCAAATAGAAAATATCTAACCAAAAAGGCTAATATTACTGCAACTAAAACAGGGGATAAGACACCCCAATATTTTTTACGTTTTCCTAACATAATGCCCTGTTCTCCCCCGATTAAACGAAACAACTTTTAATAGTGTAAAAAAGGAGCTTGAATATACAAGCTCCTTTTCCACAATTATCGACTTTTAATACGAGCCGCTTTACCGCGAAGATTACGCAGGTAGTAAAGTTTCGCACGACGTACTTTACCTCGGCGTATCACTTCGATCTTATCGATCTTTGGTGAATGAACCGGGAAAGCTCTTTCTACGCCAACACCATAAGAAATCTTACGTACAGTAAATGTTTCGCTTATACCGCCGCCGCGGCGTTTGATAACCACACCTTCAAAGACCTGGATACGTTCACGTTGTCCTTCAACAACTTTAACGTGTACTTTAACTGTATCACCAGGACGAAATTCAGGAAGATCTGATTTCAATTGTTCTTTTGTAATTTCAGCTAAAATGTTTTGCATAAATGCCCCTCCTTCCGTACAAATGCTCTTGCGATTCCAAAAAGGATTTAAATAAAAACCATAACCGCAGCGGAACATCGTATTGACTGGCATTTGCCACGAAATTTATCATAGCATATCCTATACCATCATGCAAGAAACCTTTTATACATTTTCTTCATTTTTTATTTCTTTAAGCCATTCTTTTTCCTTATCAGATAAGACGCGGCTTTCCAATAAATCAGGACGCCTGAGTAATGTTCGTCTTAATGACTCTTTATGCCGCCATTCCTCAATAAGTTTATGGTTTCCAGATAATAAGACATCAGGAACCTTCATTCCCCGAAAGTCTGCAGGCCTTGTATATTGAGGATGCTCCAACAGCCCGTTGGAAAAGGAATCGGTATCAGCCGATACTTCATTGCCTAATACGCCCGGCAACAATCTGACAACACTATCTATCACAACCATAGAGGCAAGTTCACCGCCGGTCAGTACATAATCGCCAATTGAAATTTCATCAGTGACAATCGATTCCCTGATTCGCTCGTCAAACCCTTCATAATGACCGCAAAGGAAAATAAGGTGTTCCTCTTTGGCTAAATCTTCAGCGTAATTCTGGTTGTAAGGCGTCCCTTGCGGCGTCATCATAATTACTCTAGGCTTTGCCTCTGAAGTTTTTTGAACCGCCTCTACCGCATCAAAAATCGGCTGAGGCATTAAGAGCATACCGGCGCCTCCGCCATATGTATAATCATCAACACGCTGATGTTTGTTATCTGCATAATCACGGAAATTGGTAATATGGCAGGAAAACGCCTCGCTTTCTGCCGCTTTCTTTAAAATCGATTGCTCTAACACGCCTGTGTACATATCGGGAAATAGACTTAAAACATCAATCCTCATCATCAATCAACCCGCTGATAAGATGTACAGTCACCTTTTTATTTTCAACATCAACAGCCTTGACAACATCTTCAATATATGGCAATAAAATATCCTTGCCGTTTGTCTTGACTACCCATACGTCATTAGCACCCGGAGATAAAATTTCTTTAATTACACCAAGATGTTTATCCTTATCGGTAACAACATCACAGCCAATGATTTCATGGTAATAAAAAGCGTTTGCCTCCAATGGCGCAAGCTGGTCTTTGGAAACATAGAGATGACTGCCCTTTAATGGTTCAACATCATTTATATTATCCAGCTCTTCAAATTTCAAAAGGTCAAATTGTTTATGTTTGCGATGTCCTTCGACGATAACCGGTTCATGCTCCGCTCCTTTAAACCTGCTGATATAAAGGGTTTCCCCTGGTGCAAACCGTTCCTCAGGGAAGTCTGTATCACTTATGACACGTACCTCTCCCCTAATGCCATGAGTATTAACAATTTTACCAACGTAAAACCAGTCTGCCATGTCCCCATTCCTTTCCTTAAGAAATGTAAAAAAGAGGGGGCAAAATGCTCCCCCTCCCCTTATTCTTGAATCGTAAGCTGAATTTCTTGTTGATGAGCCCGTCCTGCAGCGTGGACAATGGTTCGTATCGCGCCTGCAATACGCCCCTTCTTGCCAATCACTTTTCCCATATCTTTCTTATTTACCGATAGAATATATGTGAAACCCCGCTCATTTTCTTCTTGGGTGACTTTAATATCCTCTGGAAAATCAACTAATGGTTCGACGATCGTTCTAATTAGCTCATCCATCATATTCACCTGTATCAAGCCTTATTTTTGTGTTTTAGATTGATGAAATTTCTCCATCAAACCTTGTTTAGAGAATAAGTTGCGTACTGTGTCAGAAGGCTGTGCACCTTTTTGCAGCCAGTCGAGCGCCTTGTCTTCGTTGATTTTAACTTCAGCCGGCTCAGCTACAGGATTGTAAGTGCCGATTTCTTCAATGAAACGTCCGTCACGAGGAGAACGGGAATCTGCTACAACTACACGATAAAAAGGACGTTTTTTTGCTCCCATACGTTTTAAACGAATTTTTACTGCCATATTAAACACCTTCCTGATATTATTATTATAAAGAATCTATGATAAGAGTCATCAATATTGATGACGCCTGATCACATAAATGGTAAGTTAAAAGGATTTTTCTTTTTCTTTCCTTTGGTCATGCCCATCATTTGCTTCATCATTTTCTTCATGTCTTTAAATTGCTTTAACAGCCGGTTAACTTCTTGAATTGACGTCCCGCTTCCGTTAGCAATCCGCTTTTTGCGGCTGGCATTGATGATATCCGGATCCGTCTTTTCAGCCGGAGTCATTGAACGGATAATCGCCTCAATATGCCCGATTTGTTTATCATCGATTTTAAGGTTTTTCATGCCTTTGATCTTATTAGCACCGGGCATCATCCCGAGTATCTCATCGAGAGGACCCATATTGCGGACTTGAGAAAGCTGTTCAAGAAAATCGTCAAATGTAAAACTCATTGTCCGCATTTTCTTTTCCATTTCTTTTGCTTTCTCTTCATCAACCGTAGCCTGCGCTTTTTCAATAAGCGTTAACACATCACCCATGCCAAGAATCCGGGAAGCCATACGTTCCGGATGAAAAGGTTCGAGGGCATCGAGTTTTTCGCCCATACCGACGAACTTAATCGGCGTTCCGGTAACAGCCTTAACTGATAAAGCCGCACCGCCGCGGGTATCACCATCAAGTTTTGTCATGACAACACCGGTTAAACCAAGTCTTTCATTAAAACTCTCAGCAACATTAACAGCGTCTTGGCCTGTCATAGCATCGACGACAAGGATGATCTCATCAGGCTGGGTCGCTTCTTTGATATTTTCCAGCTCTTCCATCAGCGCATCGTCTACATGCAGCCGGCCGGCTGTATCGATAAAAACAATGTCATTATGATCTTCTTTCGCTTTTGCCACCGCTTGTTTGGCAATCTCGACCGGGCTCTCTTTGTCACCCATGGCAAACACCGGCATATCGAGTTGACTGCCAAGAGTTTGCAATTGTTTAATTGCCGCCGGTCGGTAAATATCACAAGCTGCGAGTAACGGTTTCTTATTTTGCTGCTTACGGATATAATTTGCGAGTTTACCGGTTGTGGTTGTTTTACCCGCACCTTGGAGACCGACAAGCATGACGACCGTTGGGGGCTTGTTAGACATATGAAGCTTGCTTTGTTCCCCGCCCATGAGCGTTGTAAGCTCTTCTTGGACAACTTTAATGACCTGTTGTCCGGGTGTCAGGCTTTTAAGCACCTCTTGTCCGACAGCACGCTCCTTAATCCGATTAATAAAATCCTTAACCACCTTAAAGTTTACGTCCGCTTCAAGCAAAGCAAGGCGAACCTCGCGTGTCATCTGCTTAACATCTGCTTCTGACACTTTACCTTTGCCGCGTATTTTTTTAAAGGTTTCTTGGAGTCGGTCGGCTAAATTTTCAAATGCCATGCTGCAGCCTCCTAATCTAAATTCTCAAGCTTATATATGATATTAAGTATATCATGAGACTCTCCAAAATGTGTGCGAACAGCTGATTTTAAATCAGCTAACAGCTTGAGCCTTTCCTGATATTTTTTATAAAGCCCTAAATTTTCTTCAAAAGACTCCAGCATCGATTCAGTTCGCTTAAGATTATCATAGACAGCCTGCCTTGAGACATGAAATTCCTCTGCAATTTCTCCTAAGGAAAAATCATTCAAATAATACAAGTCCATATATTGCTGTTGTTTAGATGTGAGTAATTGTTGATAAAAGTCATATAAGGCGTTAACTCGCATTGTTTTTTCCAACATTAAAAGGACTCCTTGTAAAGGACATTCACTTTACACAATAGTTATCATACTTGCATCAGTTTAATTTGTCAAGTTTTTATCTTAACATCAATATTAATCATTATCTTTTGTTTCATCCTGCCCGCCTTCAGTTTGAAACATTTCCGAGAATAATCCGTAAACAAAAGTGTCGGAGTCAAATGGCTGAAGATCATGAATGCCCTCACCAAGTCCGACAAATTTAACAGGCAAATCGAGCTCATGACGAATGGCAAGAACAATGCCGCCCTTTGCTGTTCCGTCTAATTTCGTTAAGACAATCCCTGAGACATCAGTCGCTTCCCCAAAAATTTTTGCTTGATTCATAGCGTTCTGTCCTGTTGTTGCATCAAGGACGAGCAATACTTCATGAGGGGCTTCGGGAATCTCTCTGGAAATGACACGTTTAACCTTTTCAAGTTCCTTCATTAGATTAACTTTATTTTGTAATCTCCCGGCTGTATCGCAGATTAAAACATCAACACCCCGGGACTTTGCCGCCATAACCGCATCATAGACAACAGCAGCCGGGTCAGAACCTTCATGGTGCTTAATCACGTCGACATTGGCGCGTTGACCCCACACTTCAAGCTGCTCTATCGCACCAGCTCTGAACGTGTCGCCGGCCGCAAGCAAAACAGACTTTCCTTCTTCTTTGAATTTATAAGCCATTTTACCAATTGTTGTTGTTTTACCAACACCGTTAACACCAACAACGAGGATGACTGTTAATCCATCAGCTTGCATAGCAATTGATGTATCCTTTTCTTCTTCCGTCAGCATGCTTGACAAAACTTCTATAATAACATCCTTTAATTGTTCAGTTTCTTTAATATTGCGAGTCCGTGCTTCATCCTTAAGTTTTTCAACTAATTCAAGAACTGTGTTAACACCGACATCAGCACTAATCAATATTTCTTCAAGTTCTTCGAAAAAGTCCTCATCAACTTTTCTATACCGTTTAACAAGATTATTTACCCGGCTGGCCATTGATTCCCTTGTTTTTGCCAAACCATCTTTAAATTTATTTGTGACGGCATCTGTCTGACCGGTGATTTTACTTTTTAGTTTTTTAAAAAAGCTCATGACTTTCCCCCTCTATGTTGTCTCTATTAATTCCTTTGTTTCTTCCAAACGGACGGAAACTAATTTTGAAACGCCTGATTCCTGCATTGTAACACCGTACAGGACATCAGCCTTTTCCATTGTCCCTTTACGGTGTGTAACGACAATAAATTGTGTTTCTTGACTAAAAGTCTTTAAATAGTTGGCGTATCTGTCAACGTTAGCATCATCAAGTGCTGCTTCAACTTCATCAAGAACACAAAAGGGAACGGGACGTATTTTTAATATAGCAAACAATAAAGCAATCGCAGTTAATGCTCTTTCGCCGCCGGAAAGCAATGACAGATGCTGAAGCTTCTTCCCGGGCGGCTGCGCTAAAATATCAACGCCGCTATAAAGCAAATCTTCCGGATCTGTCAATTGCAAATCAGCTTTTCCTCCGCCAAACAATGCTTTAAAAATTATTTGGAAATGTTCGCGTACATTAATAAACGTTTCTTGAAAACGATGCCTTACCTCTTCATCCATTTCATCAATAACATTTAGTAACGTTGCTTTGGCGTTAAGAAGATCCTCCCGCTGCTCTGTTAAAAAGTTTAGTCGATTCGATACCCTTTCATACTCCTCAATCGCGCCAATATTAACCGTACCAAGCTCATCAATTGCTCTTTTTGTCAATTTCACTTGCTTTCTCGCTTCATCCGGGTCCATTTGAAGCGGAAATTTAAGCTTAGCCGTTTCAAAACTCATTTCGTATTCTTCACTTAGAGTATTTAGCAAATTGTCTAATTTTACATCCAGCTTACTAAGAGCAATTTCTTCTGATTGCAGATTTTCTATAACAGCCTGTTGTTTACGTTTTTCAATCTTTAAAGACGCTTCAGCTTGATCAAGCTTTTCGTAAAGTTCTGAACGGAGCGCCTTTCTTATTTTGAGCCATTCGGTAAGCGCCTGTTTATCTTTACGGCACTGCTCAATTTTCTCATCCATTGTTTCTTGATCAATCACCTGATGGCTCAAATGGCTGTCAAGGTTTTCAACGGCTTGTTTTGTTTCATTAAGCTCAAAAGAAATCGCCTCAAGCTGCTCGTTCATCCGTTCTGTTTTATCTCTTTGATGTTTTACGATTTGATGTTGTTCGGCTACTTTTATTTTAAGATCCGTAACCTCTGATTGAAGCTGCTCTCTTGATGTTTGCTGATGTTCTTTTTGCTTTGATAAGGATTCAATTTCCTTATTCATCTCGTCTTCTTTCAGTTGATTGTCTTTTTGTTTAATTTCGAGCTCATTAATCCGTTTTTCAATGTTATGATACTCATCTTCAAAGTCTGTTTGTTCGCGTTTCAGCACTTGCGCCCGTTCAACAACATTTTTCTCTTCCATTTCCACTTCACGCAAAGAACTTTCATGCTGCTGCTTTTCGTAGGTTAACTGCCCGATATCATCGCGGTATTTTTCGTATTTGGCTTGGCAGACTGTTAATTGCTGTTTTAATGCGGAAACATTCTTTTCAAGCTCTTCCTTTTTATCAGCCATTTCCCTAATTTGCCGGCTAAGCTGATCTATCTCCCTATTGCGGCTGAGCAAACTGGTATTTTTCTGTTTTTGACTCCCGCCGGTCATTGCTCCTCCGGGGCTGACTACATCGCCTTCAAGGGTAACAATCCGGTAACGGAAGCCTAAAAGACGGGACAGTTCGTTTGCGCCTTTTAAATGTTTGGCAATAATGATATGCCCTAAAAGGTGGTTGACAATATTTTCATAGACAGGTTGACAATGTACAAGAGATCCGGCTATTCCAACAAAAGCCTCATTTGATCTGATGCTTTCCAGATCTGACGTTGCTACCCGTCTTGGCTTGACAACTGACATTGGCAAAAAAGTTGCCCTGCCTGCCCGTTGCTGTTTTAAATATTGAATAGCTTTACGGGCACTGGATTCTTCCTCAACAACGACATGCTGCATCGTGCTCCCTAAAGCTGTTTCTATAGCTGTTTCATAATTTTTATCAACTTTTATAATTTCTGCAACAGCCCCGTGAATACCGGGAAGTCCATTATCTTTAGCCTTTAATATTTTTTTCACCCCGTGAAAAAATCCCTCATACTCATGACTCATCGCTTCCAACATGTCTTTCCTTGATGAAGCTTGCTGAATATAGTGGGTTATTTTCTGTAAGGCTTGATGCTGTTTATCATAGCTTTCTTGATCATTTGTCAATTGACTTCTCAGCTGATTGAACTCAGACTGTTTCTTCTCAAGTTCATGATTATCCGATTGAAGTAAAGCCTTCAAGCTTTTTTTCCGTTCCTTAACATCCGATGAAACTTGTTTGACATCCAATGTTTGTTTTTCAAGACGCTCTTTCTTTTTAAGAATTTGCTCCTTTTGTTCGGTTAAATAACGGATTTCATTTCGAACAGTTGCCTGGTCATTGAGGACATCAATATAAGCTGATTTTAATTGATCAATAACGTCATCAAGATCCTGATTATAATAATCATATTGCTTGGATTTTTCCTTAAGCTGTTTTTGAAGCGCCTGCCATTTCTCTTCTTCTTCATGAAGATTTTTTTGCTCGGCTTCCAAGGTCTTGACGCCTTCTATTTGTCTCTTTTCAAGTTGATCTATCCTGTCTTGAAGCTGTTCAGCATTATCTTTAGCATGCCTTTTCCTTTCTTCAAGAACTTTCTTCTGACCTTCAAACTTTTCCAGTGTTTCACTGGAAAGCAGCAGGGCCTCTTGCAGCTCCTCTATAGATTCATCCAATGCTTTTAAATAGTCTTGTTGTTTTTTATACAACCGTTCTTTCTTTTTAATTGTTTTAGACCAGTCATTTTTCTCACTTGCCAAGACTTCAATCTCTTTTGTTTTTTCTTCCCACATTTGATGCGTTTGTTCAATGTCATAGGCAAGCAAACTGACTTCTACATGTTTGAGCTGTTCTTTTTTTTCCAGGTAATCTTTTGCAATCGAAGCCTGTTCCTCCAGCGGACCTGCTTGATCCTGCAATTCATGGAGGATATCTTCAACACGATGGAGATGGTCTTGAGATTCATTTAATTTTTTCTCAGCAGCATGCTTTCTGGATTTATATTTTAATACTCCTGCTGCTTCCTCAAAGATCTTCCTTTTCTCTTCCGCTTTACTGTTTAAAATATTATCGATTTTCCCTTGGCTGATAATAGAATAAGCTTCGCGGCCGACACCTGAATCCATAAACAATTCAACAATATCCTTAAGACGGCAGACTTGTCCATTTATTAAAAACTCGCTGTCTCCCGATCGATAAACGCGGCGTGTCACACTGATTTCACTAAAATCGTAGGCTAAGTATTGATCACTATTATCAAGAGTGAGTGATACTTCTGCCATATTTAAAGGTTTTTTTGAATCGCTGCCTGCAAATATGATATCTTCCATTTTGGAACCCCGAAGCGAACGGGCAGATTGCTCACCAAGTACCCATTTAATCGCATCGGTAATATTACTTTTACCACTGCCATTCGGTCCGACAACCGCCGTGACACCTGTGACAAAATCAATGGTAGCCTTTTTGGCAAAAGACTTGAAGCCCATGACTTCTAATTGTTTGAGGAACATAAAAAATCCTCCCTAATTGTACATCCTTTAATTCTATTAACTTATATATTTTATCATAGGGTCATTAAAGTTTCCCGCGGATATTTCCGAAAACCTGTCTATTTGGTACAATAATATTTAAAGCGCGTGACAATGATTATATTTCGGGAGGATACAATGGATTTATCTGTAAAAAATAACGAGAATATCGAATTTATGCTAGATGTCATTAAAAAGAAATTGCAATTAGTGAATCAGGACGTTTTAAGACCTGATGCCTTCTCAACTGAAAACTATGAAGAGCTTTATGATATTTATCAACTGGTTAATAAGCAATCATCCTTTAGCGTGGGCCAAATGGAAGGCATATTGGATGAGTTAAGAAGTATAAGAAAATAAGAAAGCGGAAAGGCTTGCCGAATGGCAAGCCTTTTATTTTAATCCTTCCAACGCTTGCTGAGCCGCATGTTGTTCGGATTCTTTTTTAGAACGTCCGGTTCCTTTGCCAATAACTTCTCCGTTTAGAAGAACGTTAGATATAAACTCACGGTGATGTGCCGGACCGCTTTCAGAAAGCACTTCATATTGAAGCGACCCGAGATTTTTTCTTTGGACCGTTTCTTGTAATTGACTTTTAAAATCCATCACATGGGAAAAAGCACCATCTTTGATTTTTGGATAAACGACTTTTTCTAAAAAACCGTTAACGATATCTAAACCTTGGTCTAAATATAAAGCGCCGATAAATGCCTCAAAAACGTCGGCTAAGAGTGCCGGGCGCTCCCTTCCGCCAGTCGCTTCTTCGCCCCGGCCAAGAAAAATCATTTGACCGAAAGAAAGCTCGGAGGCAAATTGAACGAGTGACGGCTCGCAAACAACTGCCGCGCGCAGTTTTGTCATATCTCCTTCACTCATTAACGGATAATTTTTGTAAAGGTATTGTGAGGTTAAAAGTTCAAGTACCGCATCACCTAAAAATTCTAACCGTTCATTATCCTCGGATACTTGCTGACGATGCTCATTCACATAAGATGAATGGGTAAATGCCTTTTTTAGCAATGATTCATTTGAAAAATCTAACGATGCTTTATTTAAAAAATTACGCAGCTTCCTGAGCTTGTCCTGCTCATATTGGCGCATTCTGCTGTCTTTGGACATCGCTTGTACCTCCCTGTCACAATAAAGAAACTTTGCTGCCGCCAAACTGATATGTATAGGTGCCAGTTTGGATGAACTGTTACCTCTCCCTTTATCACATTTAACAGCCAAATAATAATAAGGATAAAGCCCCGTTCAAAACGGGACTTTATACATAAATTATTGATGGCTTTTTATGTAGTCAATTACATCGCCAACAGTTGCAATTTTTTCAGCATCTTCATCAGAAATCTCTATTTCAAACTCATCTTCAAGTTCCATTACTAACTCCACAACGTCAAGGGAGTCTGCATCAAGATCTTCTTTAAAAGAGGCTTCCGGTTTAACAGCCGCTTCATCAACGTCAAGGCGTTCAGCGACGATTTTTTGGATACGCGCTAAAATATCATCTGCCATATCTTTCACCTCCCCTCAAGGGTATTGGTCCTTATATAAAATACCAAAGAATACCCTCAGTCGTAAAGAAAAATTTTCATGACATCTTTAAAGCATAAAAATTATGCCATGACCATACCGCCATCAACCTTCAGAACTTGTCCAGTCATGTAAGCACTGGCGTCGCTGGCCAGGAAGGCAACGACCGAGGCAACATCTTCGGGAGTTCCCATGCGTCCAAGCGGAATTTGGCTAAGCATTTGTTCTTTCACATCTTCTGATAACACTTTTGTCATATCGGTTGTGATAAAACCTGGAGCAACCGCATTAACCGTTATATTTCTTGAGGCCAGTTCACGGGCAGCTGTTTTTGTCAATCCAATAACTCCTGCTTTAGCACTAACATAATTAGCTTGTCCGGCGTTGCCAACAACGCCGACGACTGAAGCCATATTAATAATCCGTCCGCTGCGCTGTTTCATCATTTGCCGGCTAACCGCTTTCGTTGTATTAAAGATGCCTTTTAAATTAGTGTTGATAACAGCATCCCATTCTTCTTCTTTCATCCTCATTAATAAATTATCTTTCGTAATTCCTGCATTATTTATAAGGATATCTATTCTTCCAAAAGTTGATACAACTGATTTCATCATATCTTGCACTGCATTGGCATCCGAAATGTCGCATTGAAAGCTGGCTGCTTCGCGGCCTAAATCTTGGATTTCTTTTACGACTTCATTTGCTGATTCAACACTTCCTGCATAATTGACTGCTACATTAGCCCCGAGACGTGCAAGTTCTAATGCTACCGCACGGCCGATGCCCCGGGATGCGCCGGTGACAAGTGCTGCCTTTCCTTCTAACATCATGCTCTCTCCTTTAATGCCTGTACTGTTTTTTCTAATGTTTCAAGGCTGTTTACTTGATATATTGCAGCCCGGCGGTCCACTTTTTTCACAAGGCCTGATAACACATTGCCGGGGCCTACTTCAACATAAGTATCTGCGCCAAGTTCTTTTAACTTCTCAACTGATTCAACCCACCTGACAGGAGAATATAATTGTTCGATCAGACGTTTATGAATATCTTTTGCATTTGTAACAAGATCAGCAGTTACATTAGCAACAAGCGGAATTTTCGCATCATGGATATCAATCGTATCAAGAACACCTTCAAGCTTTTCTGCCGCCGGTTTCATTAAAGAAGAATGGAACGGGCCGCTGACATTTAATGGAACCACTTTCTTCGCTCCTGAATCTTTGGCCAGCACTGATGCTTTGTCAACACCTTGTTTTGTTCCTGAAATAACAATTTGACTCGTACTGTTAAGATTAGCAAGTTGTACAGTATCTCCGTCAGCTGTGACTTGATCGCATACCGCCTTAAGTTTCTCAGCTTTCATACCAAGGACAGCTGCCATTGTACCAGCACCTGCCGGAACAGCTTCTTCCATGAACATCCCGCGTTTTCTGACAGCAAATACTGCATCTTCAAAGCTTAAAGCTCCGGAGGCCACAAGTGCGCTGTATTCGCCCAAACTGTGGCCCGCTGTATAATCAGGCTCTAAACCTTCATCCTGTAAAAGTTGTAAAAAAGCGCAGCTGACTGTCAAAATAGCAGGTTGTGTATTTTCTGTCAGCGTTAATTTTTCATCTGGTCCGTTTAAAATGATCTCGGATAAAGGATAGTCCAAACGCAAATCGGCCTTTCGAAACAAATTAGCCGCTTCACTAAATTTTTCAATAATATCTTTTCCCATTCCGACTTGCTGGGAACCTTGACCCGGGAATAAAAAGGCTAATTTACCCATAGTATCCCTCCTATTTTTTCCATTCTTCATTTATTTTAAGAATGAGGTCTTCAATTGTTTTTACAACATTTTTTTCAACGATGAGACTTGCTTGTTCAATTGTCGTAAAAATGGCGTTTGCGTTAGATGAGCCGTGCGCCTTAATAACCGGCGCCGTCAATCCAAACAAACATGCGCCGCCGTACCCTGAATAATCCATTGTCTTTTTAATGCCTTTTAATCTTGGATATAATAGCCCAGCTATCATTTTTGAAAACAATGAGCTTGTCAATTCGTTTTTAATTAAAGAAAATAACGCCATGGCTGCACCTTCAATGGATTTCAAGACAAGATTGCCGGAAAAGCCGTCACATACGACAACGTCAGCAGCCCCTTGGAGTAATTCCCGTGCTTCAACATTGCCAATAAAATTTAACGGTGCTTCTTTTAAAAGATCATAAGTCAGTTTGCTTAATTGGTTGCCTTTTCCAGGCTCTTCGCCAATATTTAATAATCCAACGCGCGGCTTATCGTTGCCCAATACTTTTTCAGAATATATAGAACCCATAATACCATATTGCAGAAGATGCTCAGGTTTCGCATCCATATTAGAACCCGCATCCAAAAGCAAGAATCCTTGTCCTTGATTTATTGTCGGAAGCGTTGGAGCTAAAGCAGGGCGGTCTATCCCTTTGATTCTGCCGGCGCCAAACAATCCTGCGGTCATTAATGCGCCTGTGTTACCTGCTGAGATCACCGCATCCGCGCGTCCTTCCTTAACTTCTTTAATGGCAAGTACCATTGACGCGTTTTTCTTTTTGCGTACGGCTTTTACCGGTGCATCAGTAGGTTCAATCATTTCTGTTGTATGTAAAATATCAAACTGCTGATGATTATTCAATAACGGCTCAATTTTAGCTTGATCACCAACTAAAGTAAATTGTATATTCTTGAATTTATCAGCAGCTAAAAGCGCCCCTTTGACTATTTCAGACGGCGCGTTATCACCGCCCATAGCATCAATGGCTAGTTTCATTACTTATGTTTCCCCCTTCCAAATGGGAGCGATACATTGTAAACTTCCCCCGAAAAACACGTTCTTGTCCGACAAAACTGTTAACTTCGACGACCGTTCGGTCAGCCTCAACCCGTTTGACTTGAGCTTTTGCCACGACACGTTCCCCGACCATAACCTGCCTGGTAAAATAAAGGGATGATCTTGCAGTAAGCGCGAGTTCATCATCAATCACAGCAACAGCCAGAGAGTTTGCTTGGGCAAACAGATGGTGCCCCCTTGCAATTCCAGTGCGCGAAAAGACATGCTCTTTTTTTATATCTAAAATGGATATCGCACTTCTATCTAGCTGAAGATCTATGATTTCACCGATCACTTCACTTAAAGGCAGTGCTTTAACATCGTCAAATTTTTTTTGAGCAACATGCTTAATCCGTTCTCTTAATTCAGGAATGGATAATTCCATGCGGTCAAGCCTGATCGTTTGAACGCTGACATTGAACTTTTCAGCCAGTTCTTCATCAGTAACAAAAGGACTGTTTTCGATCGTTGTCAAAAGTTGCTTTTGCCGTTCCCGCTTATTCTTTCTCATAGCTTTGACACCGCCATTTTATTCCGGCGCAACCGTCCGTTAACTCCCGCCGTAAAATTCAGGGTAAACATTGAAACAGGCGGAAAATAACGGACGGTCACACCCCGATCTGTTATGCTCCTGCGCGAAGAGCTATTCTGCAGATAAATTATCAAAGCCCCCGCACAAAGCACGCAAAAGAAACATTTAAAAATAGTAGCTAAGCTAACCATCTGTGAAAAAAAACCGCTCACTGATGGAAGTTTCATTTTATGACTAGGTACCAATAGTAGTATAAAAGTTTATAAAATTCATTTCAAGCTGTTAGTCTAATCGTTCTTTTTCAAATACACCTGAATCCGCTAAAATTTTACGTAAATAGAAGCAGGCTTCATCCTTCCAAAAGGATTTAGAATGAATCATTGCCTCGGCATCGCTCCTTGCAACATCTAAGGTACGATAATCGTGGACAACATCGGCTATTTTAAAATCAGGCAAACCGCTTTGTTTTTGACCGAAAAAGTCACCAGGGCCGCGCAATTGCAAATCATATTCAGATAATTTAAATCCATCTGTAGTCTCAGTCATGATGCGCATCCGCTCTTGGCTTATTTCCGATTTTGCATCAGCTATTAATATGCAATAAGATTGTTCACTGCCTCTGCCTACTCGGCCGCGAAGCTGATGAAGCTGGGCCAAACCGAATCTTTGGGCATCATATATCACCATTAAAGTAGCATTAGGCACATTAACACCGACTTCAACCACGGTGGTTGAAACCAAAACCTGAAACCGGTTATCTTTAAAACCAGCCATTATCTCATCTTTCTCCTGAGCGCTCAAACGGCCATGCATTAAACCAACATTAAAGCTTTTAAAGCAATGCTGAAGCTGGGCATGGACATCAATCGCGTTTTGGACATCCAGTTGTTCTGATTCCTCAATTAACGGACAAATGACATAGGCTTGTCTTCCTTTTTTAAGCTCCCTTTCTACAAAGGCAAGCACCCTGTTAAGCATGTCGTGCTTCGTCCAATAAGTTTCAATCGATTTTCTCCCCGCCGGCAATTCATCAATCGTTGAAATATCCATATCTCCAAAAGCTGAAATCGCTAATGTCCTTGGTATAGGTGTTGCAGTCATGTACAAGACATCAGGATTTTCCCCTTTAGATCTCAGGGTTCTTCTTTGTTCAACACCAAAACGATGCTGTTCATCGGTAACGACTAAACCAAGCTTTTTAAAATTAACATCCTCTTGGATAACTGCATGAGTGCCGATGAGAATATCAATAGCTCCCGATTCTAACCGGTTTAACAGTTCTTGTCTCTTTTTTCCTTTAACGGCGCTCGTCAAAAGAGCAACTGTCATATCGTGAGGGGACAGCAAATCTTGTAAACTTTCAGCGTGCTGTTCTGCCAAAATTTCTGTTGGCACCATTAAAGCGCCTTGAAAACCGGCCCTTGCCACAGCAAATAAATTAATAGCCGCAACAACGGTTTTTCCGGAACCAACATCACCCTGGAGCAGCCGATTCATATGGTAAGGCTTTGATAAATCGGTCAATATTTCATTTGACACCCGTTTTTGCGCTTTGGTCAGCGGAAATGGCAAACTCTTTATAAAATGGTCGACTGCTTCTTTAGATACGGGAATAGCTGTGCTTTTTCCGTTCTCCCGTTTTGTTTGTTTAAAAGCTTGCATACGCAATTGAAATAATAACAATTCCTCATAGACCATCCGGCGCCGGGCCTGTTTCAATTGATTGTAGTCCAATGGAAAGTGAAGAGCCTTAAGGGCCTCCATCCGATTAATCAAACGATACTTTTGCCTCAGTACCGCAGGCAGGGGATCAATGATGTTTGATGAATATTGGTTAAAGGCCGTTGTCATAAATTTTCTAATCTGCTTAACAGTAAGTTTACCTTTTACAGGATAGACCGGTTCTATAAGAGAGGCACGTTTTTGCACCCCTCTTTTAAACTCCGAGACAACAATTGCAGCCCGATGTTGATCCCATTTCCCTGTCAAAGTTAGCGTATCCCCGATTTTTAATTGTTTTTTTAAAAAAGGGCGGTTAAACATGACTGCAGTTATCAAAAAACGGTCAACAAAAACCCTGACTGTTAATCTCGATTTCTTTTTCGAAAAATAACGGAGAGAAGGCTCGCTGTGAACCTTCCCTTCAACCGTTATTTTTTCATCATGTTTAACTGTTGTAAGATCTCTAAGCTCATAATTTTCATACCGATAAGGGAAATATTCAAAAAGGTCATTAACCGTCCTAACACCAATTGCTTCTAAATCTTGGGCAGTTTCCGGACCTATGCCTTTAATTTCAGTAACGCTTGTATTGTCTGTCAACATGATTATTTCTGTTGGTTCTTGGCAAAACCGAAGATTTTCGCCTCAATTTCTTGAGCCGTTGGCGTCATTGCCAAGCCTCCCATGGCTGTTTCTTTTAAAGCTGTCGGCATCATTTGTCCAACTTGATACATGGCATCAATCACCTCATCGCAAGGAATGCGGCTTTTAACGCCGGCAAGCGCCATATCTGCTGCAACAATAGCTGTTGAGGCACCGATTGCATTACGTTTCACACAAGGCACTTCGACTAAACCGGCAACAGGATCGCAAACTAACCCAATCATATTTTTAAGGGCAATCGCCATAGCATGTGCGGATTGTTCCGGGGTTCCTCCGGCTAATTCGACAACAGCTGCCGCAGCCATACCTGTAGCGGAACCGACCTCTGCCTGACAACCTCCCGCAGCACCGGAGATAGAAGCATTATTCGCAACAACATATCCAAAGGCACCTGAAGCAAAAAGAAAACGAATCATTTGTTCGCGTGATGGATTAAGTTTAGGTTTTAATCCAAAAAGAACACCTGGGACGACACCGGCAGAACCGGCTGTAGGCGTTGCACAAATCGTCCCCATTGCTGCATTAACTTCATTTGTGGCAACGGCTTTGCTGACAGCATCCAACAATGTATCTCCAGAAAGCGCCTTTCCTGATTGAATATATTTTTGCAATAGTACGGCGTCTCCGCCTGTTAAACCGGAATGGGACTTAACACCTTCTTTAATTCCGCGCTCAACGGCATCCTCCATGACCTGTAAGTTTTGCCCCATTTGTTCAAATATATCTTCCCGGGATTTCCCTGTTTCATCAATTTCCTTTAATATCATTACTTCTGATACGGATATATTCTTCTTTTCAGCAATTTCTACTAGTTCTGCAACTGTTCGGAACACGCTGCAAGACCTCCTCTAAGTACACTACTCTAAGCCATTACAGCTACATTTAACATGTTAGGTTGTGCTTGAATTTCTTTTGCTATATCATCGGCGACCTCTTGATCCGTCTCGATGATCATTAATGCAATATCGCCTTTTACTTTTCTGGAAACTTCCATATATGAAATGTTAACTTCATGTTTTGCTAGAATGCTTGCCACAGCTGCAACTGCACCATAACGATCATGATGAACAACGAATAAAGCCGGCTGGCTTCCGGAGAGAGAGATCTCAAAACCATTTAATTCAGTCATTTCAATTTTTCCGCCGCCCACCGATACGCCAACGACTTCAAGTTTATTATCTCCATCTTCAAGAAAAAGACGCGCGGTATTTGGATGGTCGGGAACGCTGTCATCTTCAATAAAGTTAACTTCCATGCCTGCTTTTTCAGCAAGAGATAATGCGTCTACGATACGTTCATCGAAGGTATCAAAATCTAAAAGACCGCCAACTAAGGCGACATCTGTCCCGTGGCCTTTATAAGTTTTGGCAAAAGAACCGTATAAACGAATGGTAACTTTTTTTGGCATATGCCCAAATAACCGCCTCGCGACGCGCCCGATCCGCGCAGCACCGGCAGTATGCGAACTGGAAGGCCCAATCATTACTGGACCTATAATATCAAAAACGCTGCGATATTTCATGCTGTTCACCTCATTATTCATTTTATCTGCATTTATTATTACGATTTTATAAAATTAGCATTGTAAGCGTTTTAAAGATTTAACTCGCGTACAGAAAAAATTACATCATTTGCCCGTTTTTTAACCTGACACCTTGAACAAAAATATTAATAGCGCCAATTTTTATTCCGAGCATCTGCTCGATTGTCTCATTTACTTTTGTTTGAACAAGGCGCGCCACCTCAGATATCTTCGTTCCATAACTTACAATAATGTACATATCTATGGTCAGGTTATCATCTTCATTATGAACGACGATCCCCCGGCCAAAGTTATCCCGTCCCAACAATTCGGTCAGACCGTCTTTCAGCTGATGCTGGGACGCCATTCCTACAATCCCGTAACAGTCCACAGCCGCTCCGCCGGCTATCGTTGCTATGACTTCCGACGAAACATTGATCTGTCCATAGGTTGTATCAATATCTATAGTCATAAGGTACCCCCTTTTTGAAGTACGATATCTATTCTTATTTTACTATAAGCATCTATTTTTTTAAAGTTTAAATGCCGTTTATACAAGGTTTCTATTGCGCTAAAGCTCAACTCATGATAACATTATGTCGTATTTGTTATTTAGCAGCAAGGAGGTTTAAGTAATGGGACGTAAATGTTATGTAACAGGAAAAACAACAAAGTTCGGTCAAAATCGTTCATTTGCTGAAAATAAGTCTAAACGTAAGTTCAAAGCAAATTTACAAAAAGTACGTATTCTCGTCGATGGAAAACCTAAACGCGTATATGTTTCTACAAAAGCTTTAAAGGCTGGCAAAGTAGAACGCGTGTAAAGAAAACTTGGCTGGTGTCAAGCCTTAAGGCATAGACAACTGCCTGGTTGCACTAATACTGTCAGCCTTATCCTGGCAGCTGTGCTGAATCTTCATCCAAGTTGCCAAGATAAAATTTTGACAGTATAAAAAAGCACCTGCCAGGGTGCTTTTTTGTTTTCACTTAAAGAAAGCTGACACTTTCTTTAAGTGTCATTCTTATGCCGCCCGTAATATTCAACAAGCGGCAATACCCGCACGCGTCCTCGTCTTTTTGTGTTTATCCTTTGCGAAACGAACCGAGGATAGCCCTTACAAACCCGCCAAGGAACTTCGGTAATTTAATGGTGTAAAATTTCATGCTCATCCTCCTTGCATTTCACGCCATTCACCTTCTATAAACCTATAAAAACAGAGTACTTGTTACTAGTATATTCACCAAAAATAAAATAGTACCCTATAACCCGATTTTTTGGCTGTCCTGATCGCAACTTTTTATCATCAGCAACAAGCCGTCATCAAAGGAAATCGTCCCTTTAGGCTGAATTAATTCATTACTGATGCATAATGATGATCCTAAAAAAAGTTCAGCCTTTTCTAAAGAATACTTAAATCCATTTAAATTAATGCCTGTTATTTTCTTTGAAAAAGGTACAAATGAAATATAAGGGAATTTTTCTTGCCTGATAACATCATATGACCCGGGTTTTAAAAGCGTGATCTGATTCTGTTTGTCGATAATAATAAATTCTGTGCCTGTATGTAAACCTTTATATAATAATTGTATGTTCAAAAGACCGTGATCCATTCTTCCGCCGGTAGCCCCTAAAATATAACAGCGTTCCGGCTGCTGCTCTATCACCCAGTCAACAGCCAGTTCCATATCTGTCGCGTCTTTTTCGGCAGGGTAAATGGTCAAATCAATATGTTCCTTCTCTATCTGCAGGCGCTCTGATTCACTGATTGAATCAAAATCGCCGAAGGCGCGAACAGGACGTATACCTGCCTTTATCAAATAATAAAGCCCCCTGTCAACACCCACCCATTCACACCGTTTAAGCTCTTTACTGTTAAACGGCGGAACGAGTTTCCAAGGGCCCCCGGCCAATATAGCTACTTCTTTCATTTTATTTTTGCCTCCTTGCAAGCTGCGGAACCGTCAATACTATTAAAATAAGGACAATCAAAGTAATAATATAGGAAGGACCTATATAGCTGATATTATAAACAAAGGAATAAACAGCTATCGGCTGACCCTTAGGAGCATCAGACCCAAAGAATATCATAGCTGAAGCAAAATGGCTGACAAACCTTGCAAAGCATCCAATCGTAACCGCTAAAATAACTTTGATTAACATCAATGCCTTAGAATCATTGCTTTTCAGATTAAAAAAGCCTGATAAAGCAAGCAATCCAAATGCAAGCGGATAATCTAAAATAAGTTGAACCGGATGTACAAAATAAGGATTAAACATAAAATTTAATAACCCGTAAATAATACCGGCAATCATACCCCATTTGACACCCTGACGTAATGATAAAATGATTAAAGGTACCATTTCCAGAGATATCGATCCGCCTGCTGCCCATGGACCCCTGATTTGGATAAAGCTGAGTACAACACTTAACGCTATCATCAGGGCCGTTTCTGTCATTAATTTAATGTGAGTGTTATGCATTAACGTTTGCTGCTCCTTTCTGGAAATAGGGGTTTGCAGAAAATATTAAAATGAACACAGACATTATTAAAGTGCAAAAAAACTGTACACCTCTGATAAGGCGTACAGCTGTATAACACTAAGCACCCCGAAGTTGTTCTATCGCTGCCTTACGATCTTCATGATTAAAGATCGCTGATCCGGCTACAAATATACTTGCACCAGCCTCACTGCAAGCCTGTAACGTTTCTGGATTAATTCCGCCGTCCACTTCGATCTCTGCATTAAGTCCCTTTTCTTCAATCATAGATTTGGCTTCCTTAATTTTTTCAAGCATGGAAGTGATGAAGCTTTGTCCGCCAAAACCGGGATTAACGGTCATAATCAAAATAAAATCTACATCCGGCAAAATTGTTTTAATAGTTTCGATAGGAGTTGCCGGATTAAGCACAACACCAGCTTTCACACCGGCTTGCTTAATGAGCTGAATCGTTCGATGCAAATGCGGACATGTCTCAACATGAACCGAGATCATATCCGCGCCTGCTTTGATAAATTCAGGGATATATTTATCAGGATTTTCAATCATTAAGTGGACATCTAATTCACATTTGGTTAACGGTTTCAGGGCTTGGACAACATTGGGACCCATTGTAATATTCGGTACAAAATGACCATCCATGACGTCTATATGTAACAAATCAACATATGGTTCTACATCCTTTACTTCATTCGCCAAGTTCGCAAAATCTGCCGCTAATATAGATGGTGCTATCCGCATTTTTAATAACGCCTCTTTCTATTCTTTATTTCTTCATAAAATTGATTGTAGTGCTGGTATCGATGTTCACTTATTAATCCATCTTTGACCGCTTCCTTTACCGCACATTTCGGCTCGGCTATATGCGTACATCCCCTAAATTTACATTCGGAGCTTACTTTTCTCATTTCTGGAAAATACAGCGATAGATCCTTTTCTTCAATATTCGTAAACTCCAATGAACTGAATCCGGGTGTATCGGCAATATATCCGTTTCCGACTTGAAGCAGTTCTACATGACGGGTCGTATGCTTGCCTCTCCCTAAATGGCGGGATATTTCATCTGTATCAATATTAAATGATGCGTCAAGTGTATTCAACAAAGATGATTTGCCAACACCGGATTGTCCGGCGACAACACTGATCCTGCCGTCCAAATGCCGTTTGAATTCATCAATGCCTTTTTCCGCTTTACTTGACGTTAATAAAACAGGGTAGCCGATACGCCGGTAACATTCAACATATTGATTAATGGTATTTTGACTATCATTACTTACTAAATCAAGTTTTGTTATACAAATAAGCGGTGTAATATCATTCGATTCAATATGAACTAAAAGACGGTCAAGCAGCACATCATCAAAGGCCGGTTTACTAGCCGATAAAACAAGTATCGCTTGATCAACATTAGCAATAGGCGGTCTGTTCAATTCATTTTTCCTATCCTTAATATCAAGAATATAGCCGTCTGTCGGCTGTTCAGCTTCAAAAGTGACAATATCGCCGACAAGAGGGGAAACTTTCTTTTTCCGAAAGTTTCCCCGTCCCCTGCATTGTACAACCTCATCGTGATCTTTAACATAATAAAAACCGCTTAATGCCTTGATAATTCTTCCTTCTGGCATAAAACCCTCCTCATTTATTCTTTAGAATCGTCATAATTAACAGTTTCTTCCTTTTCTACCTGTCCATCCACTAATACTTTGTAATGGGCGCTGTCGTTCGGCTTTATTGTTAAAGGCAGCTTATAAGTTTTTGTTTTCGTGATTTTCTCATCAACAAATACGTCGTTGTCATGATTTGCGTCGGTATAATATATTTGAATGTGAACAGGCTCTGGTGTCTGTTTTTTATTGTCATCGCCATTCTGATCATTTTTGTTATTATCGTCCTGTTTATTCTTGTCATCATTTTGTGAATTATTCTTTTCGTCATCTTGAGTAATGCTATCCGCCTGAGCGGTTTCATCAACAGGTACCGTAATTTTTTTCTCTACTTTTTGCGGTTTAAGCTGTTTCCCTTTTGATAAATAAACTGTCACTGTTGAGTTTTTATCGGCTGACGCCCCGTTGGCCGGATCCTGTTTCAGCACATGATCCTTTGAGACATTATCAGAATAGTCACCATCCTTGAACTGACCTTGTAATTGGTTGTTACGAAGCGTGGTCTCGGCATCATCCTTTGACATTCCCTGTAAATCAGGGACGGTGACTTGCGGTGCACCTGTACTGTACGTCAATTCTAATACGGTGTTTGCTGCGACTACTTCTGCACCGGGGGATGGATCCTGACTGATCACTTCACCGGCGGAAACAGTATCAGATGCTTCCTTTTTCCAGACAATATCTTTGTACTTTTTATCTTTTAAAAGTTGTTTTACAGAACTCTTTTCATAACCGACATAGTCGCCTACGCTTATCTTTTTTGGGCCTTCGCTGATATATAAAGTGACTGTAGACCCTTCTTTGACTTCTGAATTTTCTTTAGGGTTCTCTCTTATAACGTGATTCTTTTTAACCTTATTGTCAGGAATATCTTTACGGTCAATATATAAATGATGTTTTTTTAGTATATCCATCGCCTGATCATATGTTTTCCCTTTGACGTTTGGTACAGTCGTATCATGTACATAAAAAATGTTAGGCATAACAGTTACGGCCAAGACACCTGCTCCGATAAGTAAAATAATAGCAATAATAACAATCCACAGTATCCTTTTACCTTTTTTCTTTTTTGGTTCTGCTTGATTATTGTTTGCAGTATCTTGTGCTGGCGCATCATTTAATTCTTCATGATTATCAGGTTTAATTGCCGGGATAATCTTTGTTTTTTCCTCATCATCTTCGTCTTCATCCGCAAGAACAAGCCGCGGTTCATTTTGTCTGTCCGGATTCAGGGCTGTCGAGAGATCATTATAAAGCTCAGGCATATTTTCATAACGTTTTTCAGGGCTTTTTGCTGTTGCTTTAATAACGATATTTTCCAAACTTTGCGGGATATCAGACCGGTATTCGCTTGGCAGCGGCATCTGCTCATTTAAATGCTTCAAAGCGACTGTTACGGGTGATGTGCCCGGAAAAGGAAGCCGGCCGGTTAATAATTCGTACATCACAATCCCTAACGCATATATATCGGACTTAATAGTTGCCTTACTTCCCTTAGCCTGTTCGGGAGATAAATAGTGTGCTGATCCCATAATAGAGTTTGTAAATGTAATCGTAGCGGAATTCATGGCTACTGCAATACCAAAGTCGGTAACTTTTACTCCCCCCTGTTCATCAATCAAGATGTTATGGGGTTTAATGTCCCGGTGAACAATACCATGATCATGGGCATGTTCAAGGGCCAGAGCGATTTGTTTTAAAATATAAACCGCTTCAGCAATTGGGATTGGCGAATGTTGTTTGATAAAATCCTTTAGTGTCTCACCATCAACATATTCCATGACGATAAAATAACAATCATCTTCCTCGCCAATGTCATAAATACTGACGATATTAGGATGAGAAAGACTGGAAACCGACTCCGCTTCTCTATGGAAACGCCGGATAAAATCGTCATCATTAGAAAATTCGCTTCGCAAAATTTTAACGGCTACCAGCCGTTCCAGAATAAGATCCCGTGCTTTATAAACTATCGCCATGCCCCCGTCGCCAAGGCGGGAAATAATTTCATACCTTCCGCTTAGTCTTTTACCAATCATAAATCCTCACCATCTGTATGCTCAACAATGGCTAAAGTAATATTGTCTTCGCCCCCGGCATTATTGGCAAATTGAATAAGTGCTTCAGCCTTTTCTTCAAGGGATGCGTTTTCGTTCAAAACATTTTGAAGGTCTTTATCCGATAATTTATCAGACAAACCGTCTGAGCATAATAATAATTTGCAGTTGTCTGTCCACGTCATAATCACGGTATCAATATTTATTTCGGGATCAGTACCTAACGCGCGGACTATCACATGCTTTTTTGGGTGATATTCAGCATCAGCCTTTGACAAATGGCCTGACTTCACCAATTCATTAACAAGAGAATGATCTTCTGTTATTTGTTTTAAATCACCCTTTGAATCTGAAAAATAACAGCGGCTGTCACCAACATGAGAAACAATCAGATGTTCATTAAAGCAAAGCGCAGCAACAATTGTTGTTCCCATGCCCCGGCACTCTTCATGTTCATTGGCATACCGGTAAAGCTCCTGATTAGTGGATACAATCGCTTCGTTTAACCATTCAACAGCTTCAGCAACATCCAATTTCAGGTCATCCGACTGTTCCCATTTTTCTTGTAAATACTTTAAAGTTAATTGACTGGCGACATCTCCTGCCCTGTGACCGCCCATACCATCGGCAATAACTGCTAACAGACGGTCACCCTGTTCGAAAATGCCGCCGCTGTCTTCATTATGGGTTCTGACTTTTCCGCAATCGGTCTTTAATACAGCTTTCAATATGCCGCCTCCTTACGATTATGTGATATTCAAATCCGCTTCAGGCAAGAAATAAAAAATCCGTCTGTTTGGAATTGCTGCGGCAGTATTTGAACCATACCGCCATTTTGCCATTGACCATGCTGACCAACAATATCCGGCATCCGGTTAATTAGGGATTCATCCAACTCAAATTCGGGATGTTCATTTAGAAAACGGTTAACTGTATCGGTATTTTCCTTACGGTCTATCGTACATGTACTGTATACAAGCTTACCGCCTGCTTTAACGAGCGGTGCAATCTGATCAAGAATATCCGCTTGAACTTTAGCAATTTGCTCAACATCTTTTTCGGTTTTTTCCCATTTTATTTCAGGTTTTCTTCTAATCACACCGAACCCGGAGCATGGTGCATCGATGAGAATACGGTCAAAACTTTCTGCAGGGAAAACGTCATTCGCTTTTCTGGCATCAAGGGCTCTAGTATGTATGATATCGATATCCAGACGGTTCGCCTGTTGGTCGATAAGCTTTGTTTTATGGGCGTGCAAATCGAGCGCACAAATGGATCCATGATTGTCCATTTTTTCGGCGATATGCCCTGTTTTCCCGCCAGGTCCTGCACAAGCATCTAAAACAGTCATCCCTGGTTTGGCGTCTAAAGCATGTGCAACAAGCATTGAACTTTCATCCTGGATTGTAAACAGACCCTCCTTATAAGCCATTGTGTCAGCCGCATTGCCGCTTATAATTGTTACCGCCTCCGGTGCAACAGCCCCCGGTTCCGCCTCTATACCGGCATCTGCAAGTGTTTGAATCAATCTCTGAACATCTGTCTTAAGAGGATTAACCCGAACCGAGACTGGCGCCGGCTGATTATTTGTTTCGCAAATGGCCAATGCCTCGTCTAGTCCATAAAGGTTAATCCATCGCTCCAAGAGCCAGGAAGGGTGGCTGTACATAATTGACAAGCGTTTATTTTCAGGTGTAATATCCGCCGGATCAGGAAATCCCTTTCTTATCATTTGTCTAAGGACACCGTTAACAAAGCCGACAATCCCTTTATGACCGCGGCGCCGGGCAATATTGACCGCTTCATTAACAATAGCATGGTCAGGTATTTTATCCAAATATACCTTCTGATAGATCGATAAATAAAGCAGCCACTTTACCCATGCATCTATTTTCTTTTTCTTATCAATAAATGCATGTAAATAATAATCTAATGTTAGGCGCCTTTGTATGACACCGTAGACAAGCTGTGTCAATAATCCGATGTCTTTCTTATTTAACGGGTGGCGTTTGATTGTTTCGTGCAGCAATAGCTGGCTGTATGCATGGTTTTTTTCAATTCTTATTAAAACATCCAAGGCTAATTCTCTTGGGTTAGTCATTGGTTTTGCCATGTTTAATCTCCTAGCCTGATGCCCTGCGGCAAGGTGACGCCTCTAAGGAACTGTTCACAAGACATTCTCTTTTTGCCTGCAGGCTGACATTCTAATATTTTTATTGCTGTCGTATTGCCGGTAGCAACTACAAAGCCGTCCTTATCCACTTGAATAATTTCTCCGGCTTCCGCCTTTTGCTGATAATGTACTTTTTTTGAGCGCCATATTTTAAGCACTTTTCCCTCTAATGTTGAATAAGCGCCAGGGAACGGATTCAGGCCTCTTATCAGATTATGAATGGCTTCTCCCGGCATATGCCAATCAATTTTTTCATCTTTGCGGCTTATTGTTCTCGCCAGCGTTGCTTCATCTTCGTTTTGCGGCACAGGTGTAATTTTACCAGCAATTAAATCAGGAATCGTTTGTGATAACAATTTGGCACCTGCTGCGCTTAATTTATCGTGCATTGTACCGACATTGTCATCTTCGCCAATAGGTACTTCTACTTGAGACAGCATATCCCCTGCATCTAATGCTTTGACCATATACATAATCGTAACGCCAGTTTTTTCCTTGCCGTCAATAATCGCTTTATGAATCGGTGCCCCGCCGCGATACTCCGGCAATAAAGAAGCATGAACATTAATACACCCAAAGCTTGGCTCATTGAGTAATGATTCCGGCAGAATTTGTCCGTAAGCAGCTGTAACAATAAGATCAGGTTCATATGATAATATCGCGCGAATGGCTTCCGGTTCCCTAACTTTTTCAGGCTGAAGCACCGGGATCTTATGTTTTAAAGCCAACTGTTTAACCGGCGGAGCCGTCAGTTGTTTTTTTCTGCCTTTTGGACGGTCAGGCTGGGTGACAACAGCTTTAACAAGGTAGCCGTCATCAATCAATTGTTGTAATACTGGAACTGAAAAGTCAGGTGTTCCCATAAAAACGACGTTCATATTATCATCCTTTTTATCAAATTACTTCATACACGGTTACTACATCAATAAATACGGATTAATATCTATTGTTATTTTTAGAGCATCTTTTGTATAAGCTTCCTGAAAATGATTTTGACATTCCTTTAATATCTTAATTAAGTCAGGCTCATTTTTATATTTTATCATGCACTGGTAGCGATATCTATCTTTGATACGCGGGATTGGCGGTGCTACCGGTCCAAGGATCATTGCTTTGTTGGTTAATTTTTGTTTTAAAAACCGGGTAATCTTTTGTGTCACATCAACGACTTTTGGAAAATCGGGATGCGATACAGTAATTAACGTTAAAAAGAAGTACGGCGGATATTGCCTTTGATGACGTGCATACATTTCCTTTTGATAAAATCCCTGATAATCGTGGGCGCCGGCATCGACTATTGCATAATGATCCGGGGTATAGCTTTGCACAACAACTTCTCCTTTTAAATGATGACGGCCCGCCCTTCCAGCTACCTGGGTTAACAACTGGAAGGTTTTCTCAGAAGCCCGAAAATCGGGAAGGTGCAGCATAGAATCAGCGGCAAGCACTCCGACAAGCGTTACATTCGGGAAGTCCAATCCCTTTGCAATCATTTGTGTACCTAGTAAAATATCCGCTTTCCCGTCCCCGAAAGCTTTTAGTAATTTTTCATGTGCCCCCTTTTTCTTTGTCGTGTCAACATCCATTCTGATTACCCGCGCCTCAGGCAATAACTGGGTAAGGGCCTCTTCCACCTTTTGCGTTCCGGTGCCGAAGTATCGCATATATTCACTTTCGCATGATGGACAGCGGTCGGGAAGAGACTCTTCGTATCCGCAATAATGACATTTAAGCCTGCCTTGGCGTCGGTGGTATGTCAGAGAAATGTCACAATGCGGGCATTCAATCACATAACCGCAATCACGGCACATCACAAAGGTTGAATATCCCCGTCTGTTTAAAAACAACACACTTTGCTCGCCTTTTTCCAACCGGTCGGTCAATTTTGAAAATAACGGTTTGGAAAACATTGACCGATTGCCGCTTCTCAGCTCCTCGCGCATATCAATCATCATCACTTCCGGAAGAGGCTGCTGATTAATACGATTATAAAGGGGCGCTAATTTGTAAACCCCTTTTTGCGCCCGGGCATAGGATTCCAACGAAGGTGTTGCGCTTCCTAAAACAACCGGACAGCCGTGAAAACGCCCGCGAAAAATGGCTACATCCCGCGCGTGGTACCTCGGATTTTCCTCCTGCTTATAGCTTGTTTCATGCTCTTCATCAATAATAATAATGCCAAGCTTCTTAAAAGAAGCAAAGATTGCCGAACGGGCGCCGACAACAACACTGACCTCGCCGCGATTAATCTTGCGCCACTCATCATATTTCTCCCCGCGGCTTAGGCCGCTGTGAAGGACGGCGACGTCTGAACCAAATCGTCCTTTAAAGCGATGAACCATTTGCGGCGTCAAAGCTATTTCCGGTACAAGAACAATAGCTTCTTTTCCTTGTTTAATCACTTTATCAATCGCTTGCATATAAATTTCCGTTTTACCGCTGCCAGTTACACCATGGCAAAGATAGACTTGATGCTTATCTTCTTCAATGTCTTGAACAATCGGTTCTAAAACACCCTGCTGTTCATTTGTTAAAGGCAGCGGGGTTGTCTTTTCTATTTCTGAATGAGCGTAAGGATCCCGTAACTGTTCAACTTCCTCCTCGATAAGTAACCCTTTATCAACCAGATGATTAATGGCGGATCTTCCGGCATCAGCCTTTTTAATCAGGCTGGTTAATGGAATTGGGGTGCCGTGATCTTCGTTTAAAAAATAGGCAAGAACATTCTTTTGTTTCTTCGCCCGTTTATCTAATTGATCATAGGCTTTTTGCAAATCATCTTTGGTAAGCTCCGTGCGAATCATTTTAATTTTTTTTGATGTACTTTTATCATGAACGACTTGCTCTAAAGCAACCATATTCTCGCGCAACGCTTTTTGAATAATACTTATCTCTTCTTGTGAAGCTGTTTTAAGAATTTGTGCCCATTCTTTATTTTCATAGTCTGTCAAAAAGGTTAAACATCCCGGCCAGCGTTCATTTAATTCTTTGCCATCAGTGATAATAAGATATTTTTTATAACTTGCTTTCATAGCCGCCGGCAGCATGGCCTGGTATGCGGAAATTTTTAAACAAAGCGCTGTTTTCGATAACCAATCACCCAGTTCAATTAATTCGTCAGTTAACACCGGTTCGTGATCTATAATGGACTCTATTTCTTTTAGGTTTGTAAGCTGGGATTCTTCTTCGATGTCAATGACAAATCCGAGCAATTTTCTTGGACCAAATGGCACAACGACCCTGATCCCCGGCTGGACTAACGGCAAAAATGAATCCGGAATGAAGTAGTCAAAAGGCTTATCTGTTTGCTTAACAGGTACATCAACGATAACTTTAGCGATCATTTACTATTCACTTCTAACATGGAAATAAGAGCGTCCGCCAAGTGACCAGCCACTATATTTTTAGAAAGAAGATCGAAACTCTCAACCTTTCCATTTCGGTAAAAGAATGTCACGCGGTTTGTGTCAGACTGAAAACCGGAACCCGCTTCCAATACATTATTGGCAACGATTAAATCTAAATTTTTACTTGTTAATTTTTTCTTAGCGTATTCAGCTACATCTTTCGTTTCAGCGGCAAAGCCTATTAAAATTTGCCGTTCCTTTTTCTCGCCTAATTCTTTTAAAATATCAGGATTACGGACCATTTCAATTGTCATCGGCCCATCTTTCTTTTTCACTTTATGCTGACTTGTATATTTCGGTCTATAATCTGCAACAGCCGCAGATTTTACAACTGCATCAACATCGGAATATCGTTTCATTACTTCTTCGTACATTTCGAGTGTTGATTCAATGTGCACCACATTTATGCCATCCGGCGGCGTTAATTGGGTAGGACCTGAGATAAGTGTAACATTCGCACCTCTATCCCGAAGCACTTTGGCTATGGCATAACCCATTTTCCCTGATGAGTGATTAGTAAAGTAACGGACCGGATCTATCACTTCACGTGTCGGACCGGCTGTAACAAGGATATTTTTCCCGCTGAGAGGACCTTTGGGCTCATCAAAATAAGTCACAATCGCTTGAAAAATATCCTCAGGTTCAGCTAGTCTGCCTTGTCCAACCCATCCGCAGGCTAAGAGCCCTTCGCCGGGTTCAATCATCCGATAACCGATATTTTTTAGACGTTCAATGTTTTGAGTGACACTTGGGTGCCGGTACATATTCACATTCATCGCCGGCGCAATAAAGACAGGCGCTTTCGTTGCAAGGATCGTTGTTGTAACCATGTCATCAGCAATGCCGCCCGCCATTTTACCTATGATATTCGCAGTTGCCGGGGCAACGATGACGAGATCGGCATGGTCAGCCAAATCGATATGAGCAATCTGCTCCGGATTATGTTCAGTAAATAAATCGTCATAAACCGGCTGCCTGGACAATCCTTGAAAGGTTGACGGACCGACAAACTGTTTTGCCGATGCTGTCATTAAAACACGCACATCAGCACCTGCCTTTTTCAGCATACTTGTTAAGACAGCTGCCTTATACGCCGCAATACCTCCAGTTACACATAATAAAATACATTTGTTTTTTACCGTCAATGTTATCTCTCCTTATGACGAAGAATCAGACGTTCTGTTAGTTGTTCAAATAGGCATTGTTTTTGTGAAAACGCAGTCATATGAAAAAACAACAACCTGCAAGAGGTTGTTGCTATTCTATCTGTTTCCTAAAGTTATTAAACCTTCATTAATTTCCTCTAACGCCTGGCCTATATACTTATCCGATTTTGTCTTTTCAAGCATAGGCACGTCATCATTGAGCAACTCTCTAGCCCGCTTGGCTGATAATGTGACAAGCGTATATTTAGAATCAATTTTTTCCAAAAGGCGGTCCAAAGAAGGATAAAGCATCATTGTTATTCAACCTCCAACAATTTTTTATATTTTTCAACTAAGCGCTCTCGTTTACAATGTTCTGCTGTTACAATAGCTTCAATACGATCGCATGCTTTTTCAACCTGATCATTTTCAACAACATAATCATAATATTTCATCATGTCAATTTCATCTTTGGCGACTTTCAAACGGTTTTCGATTAGATCAAGCGTTTCCGTTCCTCTGCCTTGAATGCGGTTTTTCAATTCTGACAGACTCGGGGGCGCAAGAAAAATAAAAGTACCTTCAGGGAAGTTTTTCTTTACTTGCAGTGCACCTTGCACCTCAATTTCAAGAATAACATCCTGCCCCTGATCAAGCGTTTGTTTTACATAATCTATCGGCGTACCGTAATAGTTGCCCACGTATTCCGCCCATTCAAGAAGTTTCTTTTCTTCAATCATTTTTTTAAATGCTTCTTTTGACTTAAAAAAGTAATGAACGCCTTCTTGTTCTCCTGCGCGGGGGGCGCGTGTCGTCACTGAAATTGAATACTGCAGATCGGTACCCCGGCTTCTAAGCGCCCGGCAAACGGTACCTTTTCCGACACCCGAAGGCCCTGATAAAACAACAAGCAAACCTTTTTCCTTAAAAGACATTTTTGTTCCTCCACATATTAACTTTCTTCATTATCATCCTCATTTTGTACGAGCCTTTGCGATACCGTCTCCGGTTGAACCGATGATAATATAACGTGATCACTATCCATGACGATGACCGCCCGTGTTCTCCGGCCATAGGTAGCATCAATGAGTTTATTCTGGTCACGGGCAACTTTAATTAGCCGTTTGATGGGCTGTGATTCCGGACTGACAATAGAGATAATCCGATTAGCTGAGGCAATATTGCCGAAGCCTATGTTTATTAATTTTATCATAAAATTAACCCCCAATTACTTTTACATCTGTTTAGGAAATTCAAAAAGTCCGATCAATCTCATTCAATATTTTGTATCTGTTCTCTGATTTTTTCTATTTCGCTTTTGATATCGACAACATAACGGCTGATTGCCGCATCATTGCCCTTTGAGCCAATTGTATTAATTTCACGGTTCATTTCTTGAATAAGAAAATCGAGTTTACGTCCTATCGGTTCCGTCTGAGCCATAAAGGCCGTAAATTGGTTAATATGGCTGACCAGTCTCGTTAACTCCTCATCAATATTTGATTTGTCACTGAAAACAGCCACTTCATTATAAAGTTTTTGTTCATCTATTTCCGCATGTCCTTCTAAAAATTCTTTGACATGCTTTTCAAGCCGCTGTTTATATTGCTCTTTAACATGCGGCGCCTCAGCCGTTAATTCTTCAATCTTTTTATCGAGAATTTTAAGGCGTTCGGAAAGATCTTGTTCAATATTCTCTCCTTCTTGGCGGCGCATGGCATACAGCCCTTCAACTGACTGTTCAACAGTTTGTAAAATATCATCCTCTACATCATCTAAATCAATCGTTGTTTCATCCGCCGCAAAAACATCCTGGCACGCTAAAAGATGGGATAATTGAATATTATCTTTTATCGAATAATGTTCTTGTAATTGATGGAAGGCAGTTATGTATTGTTCAACAATCGGCCAATTGATGTCGACTTTTTGCGTTGACAAGGGTTCACCGTCAATCGTTAAGTATAAATAAACTTTGCCCCGTTTAACAGACTTTTTAATGATTTGTTTTATTTTATCCTCTAAATAAAGCAGCTGTCTGGGAATATTTAATGAAATATCTAAGTATCTATGGTTAACAGATTTAATCTCAACGCTGATCCGGTGTCTTCCGGTGTCGTTAAATGCTCGTCCAAATCCCGTCATACTCAGAAACATATTATCACATCCACGATATTATTTTATACAACTTTACGGTTGCCAACAAGTGATGGACACTCTCCTTCTTCTTACTGTATATAATAGGCAACACATGTATTAAGCCGCGTACCATGCTATAATAGATTTGACTACATTAATCTTGAAGCCTATCCAGTACAGTCTTTGTACATACGATGAAGCAATAAAGGAGAGAGATATCCAATGGCTTACGATGGCATTGTCACCCGTGCTGTAACCGAATCATTACAACAAATGATGACCGGAAGCAGAGTGACAAAAATTTATCAACCGCATAAGACAGATTTATTGTTCCATATTCGCTCCCAAAGAAAAAATTATAAGCTATTATTCTCAGCAAACGCCCAATTCGCGCGGTGCCATCTGATCACTGCCGCCATGGAAAATCCGAAAGAACCATCGATGTTTTGCATGCTGTTAAGAAAGCATTTGGAAGGCAGCATCATCGATCAGATCAGCCAGGACGGATTTGAAAGGATTATTCACATTGATTTTCGTTCACGAGATGAACTGGGTGATACTGTCTATAAAAGGTTAATTATTGAATTAATGGGTAAACACAGTAATATTATTTTAACAGAGAAAGATTCAGGGCGCATCATTGACAGTATAAAACATCTTTCGCCGTCCGTGAATCGTTACAGAACAGTTCTTCCGGGACAAGCATATGTATCTCCCCCGCCGCAAAATAAATATGATCCGCTTAAAGTTAGCGAAAATGATTTATTAAAAGTTCTTGATTTAAATGCTGGAAAAATTGATCGCCAGCTCGTTCAGAATATCAGCGGTTTTTCACCGCAGTTAGCTAAAGAAATTATACACCGGGCCGGCTTACCGACAATAGATGCGATTTTAAAGTCCTTTTTTGCTGTTCAAAACCAAATAAAGCAAGGAGATTACAAGCCGAATATTGTCTACGAAAAGCAAGGCAAAGACCAATTCCATGTCATTGATATGACTCATCAATCAGGACAGCATAAATTTTACGATGATGTTCACCGAATGCTTGAAGATTATTATTTAATCAAATCGGAATCTGATCAGGTTAAACAACGTGCCGGTGACCTTAGCCATTTTATGATCAATGAACAGAAAAAGAATCAAACAAAGCTTAAAAAATTATACCGTACGTTAAAAGAATCGGAAGAAGCGAAAACCTTTCAATTATACGGCGAGCTTGTAACCGCGCATATGCATATGATTAAACAGGGCGATAAGGAACTGGAAGCTGTTAATTATTATGATGAAAATCAAAGTAAAATCATCATCCCGCTAAATCCTAATAAAACACCATCAGAGAACGCCCAAAGTTATTTTAAAAAATATAATAAGGCTAAAAATGCAAAATACATGGTTGAGAAACAAATAGAAAAAACAAAAGAAGAAATTGACTATTTTGACCGTCTCCTGCAGCAAATTGAATCAGCGTCTTTAAAAGACATTGATGAAATCCGTGAAGAATTGGAAGATGGCGGTTACCTTAAAAGAAAGAACAGAGGCAAACAGAAAAATAAAAAACAAAAGCCGCAATTAGAGAAGTATACCGCAACTGACGGCACTCTCATTTTAGTTGGCAAAAACAATAAACAAAATGATTTCTTAACAACGAAAGAAGCTAACAGCAATGAAACATGGCTGCATACGAAGGATATCCCCGGCTCGCATGTCGTGATCAGAAGTCAGGACTTCTCGGATGAAACATTAATGGAAGCCGCCAATCTTGCAGCCTATTTCAGCAAATCAAAACTGTCAAGCAGCGTTCCGGTTGACTATACACTGATCAAGCATGTTAAAAAGCCAAGCGGCGCGAAGCCGGGATTTGTTATATACGATCATCAAAAAACCGTTTATGTGACACCCGACGAGCAGCTTGTAATAAAAATGCGCAAAGAGCCATCCGCCCATCAATCTTGAGGAGCGGATGGCCTTTTTAAGTTATTTAGCTTTTTTTGCTGTTGTGATAAAAGCCAGTCCATCTAATACAGGCAAGTGTTCAACAGATCCAAATCCTAAACTGGTTAATAAAGTATTTAATGCGCCCTCATCATAACTGTGACGTCTTGTTGCTACTTTTGACCATTGTTTCATTGCTGTTTTTTCAAAGTCTTTAATTTGGTGTTTGCTGCAGTAGCCGCTTGCTGCCTGTTCTGTCATGTGAACAGATGGATTAAGCATCGCCATTTTTCCGCCGGGCTTAATGACCCGTACTATCTCACCAACACCTTTTTCAGGTTCTGGGAGTAAAAACATGACACATGTTGACAAGGCAAGGTCGAAGCTCTCATCCTTAAAAGGCAAATGATAGGCATCTCCGACAAGAAACTCACAATGTTGATAATCTGCTTCCCCGGCAAGTTTCCGGCACCTGTCAATCATCTTGCTTGACAAGTCAATACCAGTTAGTCTTTCCGCATTCTTTCCGCCTTTTAACAAGAGCCGGCCTGTACCGCAGCCAACATCCAAAACACTTAGACCATTCCAAGATCCTGTTTGATTAATGAGCTGTTCATGGATGGTACTGAGCCATTTCGTTTGTGCCATCCTATCAAAGAAATCAACGAGCTCGTCAAATTCCTCCCCCGGCATTTTTCGCAAAATACCACTCCTCGCTGTCAGGATTCTGGTGCCACAATTTTAATTGTTCAAGCTGCTGTTCTGTTACTATTTTCTTATTAATTGCAAGCTCAATCAAGTGTTCAAAGTCAGTTAATGTGGTCCAATCTAATCCATGTGCTTCGAAGTTTTCAGTTGCTTTTGGAAGCTGGTAAGAAAAAATCGCTGCAACGCCTAGAACCTCAGCACCGGCTTCCTTTATAGCTTCAGCTGCTTTAATACCGCTGCCTCCGGTAGAAATTAAATCTTCAATAATGACAACTTTTTGTCCCGGCAACACTTGTCCTTCAATTTGCTTCTTTTTTCCGTGTGATTTAGCAGAACCGCGCACATAAGCCATCGGCAAATTCATACGGTCGCTAATCCATGCCGCATGGGGGATACCGGCTGTAGCTGTACCGGCAATGACTTCAGCCTCAGGGTACTTTTCTTTAATCACTTTAACAAAATAATCTGCGACCATATTTCTTATTTCAGGATAACCAAGCGTTAATCGATTATCACAATAAATCGGGGATTTTAATCCGGATGACCATGTAAAAGGGTCATTCGGTTTTAGAATAACTGCGTTAATATCAAGGAGTTTCTCAGCAATTGTCATTTGTTCTGTCATGATTCATTCCTCCACTCTTTTAAAACCCGATCATAGGCTGCCCCTGGTTCAGGCGCCCCTGTAATACTTCTGCCAACGACAATGTAATCACTGCCGAGCGTTCTCGCTTTTTTTGGTGTTGTGACACGTTTCTGGTCGTCCGCACTGTCGCCAGAAAGACGGATACCCGGCGTTACTGTTAAAAAGTCCTGTGACACGTGTTCCTTAACCTTTCCGGCTTCTAACGGCGAACAAACGACACCATCAAGACCTGCTTCATAGGTTTTTCTTCCATAGGTTAGTATAACCTGATCTAACGGCTGATGAATAAGGATATCATTCTCTAATATTTGTTGATCCGTACTTGTTAATTGTGTGACAGCAATACAAAGCGGACGCTTAGCGCCTGATGGCGTTCCTTCTTCAAGCCCTGCAAGCGCCGCTTTCATCATTTTTTGACCGCCGGCAGCATGAACGTTAACCATATCAACATTCAGTTTGGCAAGACCCTTCATCGCTTTATAAACGGTTGTCGGAATATCATGAAGCTTTAAATCGAGAAAGATTTGATAACCAAGATGTTTTAAATCCTTAACGAGTTCAGGACCTTCTTGATAAAACAGCTCCATGCCCACTTTGACATAAAGATGCTTACGATCAATTTTTGTTAATAACGATGATAATTCCTGTTTGTTTGCAACATCTAATGCGATGATAACGTCTCCTGACATGACCGCCAGCTCCTTCCTTTTAAATCGTTGATATGGTTAACATTCATTTCTTTTAACCTTTTCGGCAGCTCACGAATGATTTTCGGGCAGCAAAGCGGATCGACAAAATTTGCCGTGCCGATAGCGACAGCACTGGCTCCGGCTAAGAAAAATTCAATCACATCGTCTGCATTCTCAATACCGCCCATTCCGATGATTGGTATGTTTACATGCTGGCTCACTTCATAAATCATTCTAATCGCCACCGGTTTGATGGCTGGTCCGCTTAAGCCGCCCATTTTATTGGCTAAAATCGGCTTTCCGGTTTTTAAATCAATTCTCATGCCAAGCAAGGTGTTAATCATTGATAAACCGTCAGCACCGGCCTGTTCTACAGCCTTTGCCATTGCAACAATATCGCTCACATTAGGAGATAATTTGACATATACGGGTACTTCTGACACGGTCTTAACCTTTGCCGTTAATTCAGCGGCAACCTCAGGAATCGTACCAAACGCGATGCCGCCTTCCTTAACGTTTGGGCAAGAAATATTAAGTTCAAGGGCGTTAACCCGGCTCTGTTTCGATAAGTGTTCCGCAGTATAAACGTAGTCTTCAGTTTGTGAACCGGCGATATTGGCGACGATTGGCGTTTCAAATTGTTTCAACCATTCAAGTTCATCACTGATAATTTTATCGACACCGGGATTTTGCAGTCCAATCGCATTAAGCATGCCGCCGGGCGTTTCCGCCACCCGCGGTGTCGGGTTGCCGTAACGGGCTTCTTTCGTTGCTGCTTTGATGGCGATGGCTCCGAGTTCGTTAAGATCATAAAACTGGTTGAATTCACGTCCAAAAGCAAAGCAGCCGGATGCTGGCATAACAGGGTTTTTCATATTTAATCCTGGCAGCGAAACATTTAACATGGCAAAATCACCTCTCCGGCCTTAAAAACTGGCCCATCACTGCATACTTTCCTGTATCCTCGTGAATCTTGCGGATCTTGGGTCTTGCAAACACAGGCCAGACATGCGCCAATAGCACACCCCATCCGCTGCTCCAGTGACAGATAAAGGGGTTTGGCACTATAACCGGTTTCTAATGCTTTTAACATCGGAACCGGCCCGCAGGCATACATGACATCATAGGCAAAATCATGTTCTGTTAATACATCTGTGACAAATCCCTTAGTACCTTTCGATCCATCAACCGTAGTGACATAAGTTGGACCTAAGTCTTTGAATTCTTTTTCATAAAACACGATATTTTCTGTTTGAAAACCGAGAATATGGGTCGCTTGCACTCCCTTTTCCTTCAATTGCTTTGATAAGTAGTAGAGCGGAGGGACACCGACGCCCCCGCCTACTAAAATGGCATGCGAACCCGCTTTCACTGTTTCGATTGGAAAGCCGTTGCCAAGCGGCCCTAATATCTCAAGTTCTTCACCCTCAGCATATTGTGACAATCTTTTCGTTCCGTTGCCATCAGCACGATAGATCATTGTCATCACTTGATCTTGTTTGTCGACATCACAAATGCTGATCGGACGTCTTAACATAGCATCGATAAAACCGCCGACTTTGATATGAACAAATTGTCCAGGTTCTCTCACATGTGCAGCGAGAGCCCCTTTGACCTTTAGTTCAAATATATCTTTTGCTATTTGATTGTTTTGGATAACGATCATCTTATCAATCATCATATTAGACAGTCACTCTCTTTTTTGTCTCAAACTTTGGCATGCTGTTTGTTGAAAAGGATAAGGACTCAAGAACTCTTAGCAAAGCAACAGCTGTATCTAAGGAGGTTAGACATACAACGCCATTTTCAACAGATTCCCTTCTAATTCTGAATCCGTCTCTTGCCGGCTGCTTTCCTTTCGTCAGTGTGTTAATGACAAACTGCGCTTCACCTTGTTTAATGATTTCAAGCAAATTAGGACTTTCATGACCGATTTTATTGACGGCTGTTACAGGGATGCCATGTGATTGAATTACTTTGGCAGTTCCTTCCGTCGCCAATATATTATAACCGATATCCGCGAATCTCTTAACCATAGGTATTGCTTCTTGTTTGTCTTTATCTGCTACTGTGAATAACACTGATCCATGGGTTGGAATTGTGATACCGCTGGCAAGAAGTCCTTTGTATAAGGCCTTTTCTAATGTTAAATCTTTGCCCATAACCTCGCCGGTCGATTTCATTTCAGGTCCTAAAGTAATATCAACGCTTCTTAGCTTGGCAAACGAGAAGACCGGCACTTTGACAAACACTTCTTCCTGTTCCGGATGATATCCTGTGTCATATCCCAATGATGGAAGATCATTGCCGAGAATAGCTTTTGTTGCCAAGTTAGCCATTGGCACGCCGGTGATTTTACTTAAAAACGGTACCGTCCGGCTTGACCTTGGATTGACTTCAATCACATAGACTTCATTTTCATGGATAACAAATTGGATATTTAACAGACCTACAATTTTCAAGCCGCGAGCCAGTTTTATTGTCGTGTCAATGATCTTTTGTTTTAATTCTTGTGTTAAACTTTGCGGCGGATACACAGCGATGGAGTCACCCGAGTGGACGCCGGCTCTTTCGATATGCTCCATAATTCCGGGGATATAGACATTTTCGCCGTCGCAAATGCCGTCAACTTCGATTTCAACGCCCGTCAAATAGCGGTCAATTAAAACGGGATGAAGCGGATTAACTTTAACCGCGCTAGTCATATAATGTTCAAGCTCTTCCTTCCGGTAAACAATCTCCATGGCCCGTCCGCCTAAGACATAAGATGGGCGAACCAACACCGGATAACCAATGTTTTCGGCAATTCTCAAGGCTTCAGTTGTTGAAAAAGCTGTTCTGCCTTCAGGCTGTGCGATATTCAAATCCTGAAGCAAACGTTCAAACTTATCCCTGTTTTCCGCTTGATCCATTGATTCCAGGGACGTTCCTAAAATCTTCACCCCGCGGGCGCTTAATTCTGATGCCAGGTTGATAGCTGTCTGACCGCCGAATTGGACAATCACGCCTGCCGGTTGTTCAAGATCAACAACATGCATAACATCTTCAATCGTTAATGGTTCAACATATAGTTTGTCTGATACGCTAAAGTCAGTTGAAACTGTTTCAGGATTGTTGTTGATAATGATAGCTTCATAGCCTTGTTCTTTAATGGCCCAAACTGTATGAACCGTCGCATAATCAAACTCAATGCCTTGACCGATGCGAATAGGTCCCGAACCAAGTACTAATACACTTTCTTTATCTGTCTTAATCGATTCATTTTCTTCTTCATAAGTGCTGTAATAATAAGGGGTTTCTGATTCAAATTCAGCCGCGCAAGTATCAACCATTTTATAAACAGGCATGATCTGGTTGTTTTTTCTAGTTTCATAGATTTCCTGTTCGGACATGTTCCATAAGCCGGCAATTGTTTGATCAGCGAAACCAAATTGTTTGGCCTCAAATAGAACCGTCATGTCCCCAATATTATCAGCAAGTTTGCGTTCGATTTTAATAATGTTTTCTAATTTCATTAGGAAGAACCGGTCAATCTTTGTCCA
The DNA here is from genome assembly GCF_042665295.1 of Scopulibacillus cellulosilyticus. Taxonomy (NCBI): domain Bacteria; kingdom Bacillati; phylum Bacillota; class Bacilli; order Caryophanales; family Sporolactobacillaceae; genus Scopulibacillus; species Scopulibacillus cellulosilyticus. The sequence continues at coordinate 526,951 of NZ_JBHTCO010000004.1, read as the reverse complement.
TGCCCAAAGCTGTTCGACACTGTATCCCCTGCGCATGAGTTCAGCAAGATAAAATAGGCGCCTGTCATCAGCTTTTTGAATGGCTTGAATCAATGCCTCATTATTTTTGTCTTCTGCATCTTCTGCAGATAAATGCATAACGCCTGTTTCCAGTGAGCGAACAGCCTTTAATATAGATTCTTCAAAAGTCCGGCCGAGAGCCAGCACTTCCCCTGTTGCCTTCATTTGCGTTCCCAACTGGCGGTTGGCTGAATCAAATTTATCAAATGGCCAGCGCGGAATTTTCGTAACTACATAATCCAGTGCCGGTTCAAAGCTTGCGTAAGTCGTTCCGGTAACAGCATTCTTGATTTCGTCCAAGTGATAACCAACAGCTATTTTTGCCGCTACTTTTGCGATTGGGTAGCCGGTTGCTTTCGAAGCAAGTGCCGAAGAGCGGCTGACCCTTGGATTAACCTCGATAATATAATATTGGTCGCTGTTTGGGTCAAGGGCCAACTGTACGTTACATCCGCCTTCGATTTTTAACGCTCTGACTATTTTTAAGGAAACGCTTCGCAGCCTTTGTACATCACGGTCGCTGAGTGTTTGACAAGGCGCGGTTACGATGGAATCGCCTGTATGAATGCCGACAGGATCAAAGTTTTCCATATGACAGACAGCAATCGCTCCGTCATTTCCGTCACGCATGACTTCAAATTCAATCTCTTTATAACCTGCGATACTTTTTTCAATCAACACTTGATGAACAGGGCTTTGCTTTAAGCCATTAGCAGCAATCTCATTCAATTCTTCTTCGTTCCCGGCAATGCCGCCGCCCGTTCCGCCAAGCGTGTAAGCCGGGCGAATAATCAGAGGAAAACCGATTTTTTCAGCAAAGTCTTTTGCTTCCTGTAAAGTTGTTACAATTTCACTATCAGGGACAGGCTCGCCAAGCTCATACATTAACGCTCTAAACCGATCGCGGTCTTCAGCTTTTTCAATCGACTCTAAATTCGTACCTAATAGTTCAATGCCGAATTCAGCTAAAATGCCTGATTGGCTCAGTTGTGCCGCTAAATTTAGGCCTGTTTGACCGCCGAGTGTTGCTAAAATGCCATCCGGACGTTCTTTACGGATAATCTTGCTGACAAATTCAAGTGTTAACGGTTCAATATAAACCCGATCCGCCATCTCGGCATCAGTCATAATTGTTGCCGGGTTGGAGTTGATTAAAACAACTTCATAACCTTCTTCTTTTAATGCTTGACAAGCTTGCGTACCAGAATAATCAAATTCAGCTGCTTGACCAATGACAATTGGTCCTGAACCAATCACTAAAATTTTTCGGATATCGTGTCGTTTAGGCATATTGTATCCCCGCTTTCTTAGTCTTGATGTCTGAAACAAATTGATCAAACAAGATGGCACTGTCTTCTGGACCTGGTGAGGCTTCAGGATGGAACTGGACGCTGAATGCTAAATATTTATCATGGCGCAGCCCTTCTACTGTCCCATCGTTGACAGCTATGTGCGTAACCTTTAAGTCAGTATTTTCAAGTGATTCCGGTCGAACAGTAAACCCATGATTTTGAGATGTCATCATAAACTTTCCAGTTGTTAAGTCTTTAACTGGATGGTTTGAGCCGCGGTGACCAAAACGCATTTTCTCGGTATCTCCTCCGCAAGCTAGAGCGAGCAGCTGGTGACCGAGACAAATACCGAAAATCGGCACGTGACCTAATAATCCTCTGACCATTTCCACCGCATGCGGGACATCCTTTGGATTTCCGGGACCGTTGCTTAACAGCACACCATCCGGTTGTAATCTTAGTATTTCTTCGGCGGTTGTGTGATGAGGGACAACAACAACATCAAACTGCTTCTTAATACAATCTCTTAAAATGCCTTTTTTTGCACCAAAGTCAACAAGAACAACACGCGGTCCTTGACCCGGGCTTGCATAAGAGGCCTTAGTGGATACCTTAGAAACTTGATCGGTCGGAAGCACAGTTTCATTAAGCTCTTTAATGACTTCATTGACATCGATATTCATATCGCAAATCCGCCCTTTTAAGGTGCCGTGGACGCGGATGACTTTCGTTAAGCGCCGTGTATCAATACCTTCTAATCCTGGTATATTTTTATTTAAAAGCAATTGATTAAGGGACATTTCACTGCGCCAATGAGAAGGAACATCGGCGGATTGTTTGACGATTAAACCGGCTATTGCAGGGTTAATCGATTCAAAGTCATCACGGTTAATACCGTAGTTTCCGATCAATGGGTAAGTCAGTGTGACAATTTGCCCGCAGTAAGAAGGGTCAGATAAAATTTCCTGATAGCCTGTCATACCGGTGTTAAAAACAACCTCACCATTACGCGCACAATTTGCGCCTATCGCATTTCCAATAAATACTTCCCCGTTTTCTAATATTAATTGACGTTTCATGCAAAAGTCCTCCCTTTATCCCAGACGATTTCTCCTGATGCTATAGTGAGTACAGGCCAGCCTTGACATTTCCAATCAGCAAACGGTGTATTTTTGCCTTTTGAAAGGAATTCATCCGGATCTATATCTGCTGTATAATCCAGGTCAAGTACGACAATATCTGCAACACTGCCAGTTTTGATCGCGCCGTATGGCAGTCCAAAGGCACGAGCCGGCTTATGTGTCATTCGTTCAAGCAAAGCCTCTAAAGTTAATACACCTTTTTGGACAAGATGCGTATAAAGAAGCGGAAAGGCTGTTTCCAGTCCGACAATGCCAAACGGCGCCCGATCTATGGACTGTCCTTTTTCAAAATCCGTATGAGGAGCATGGTCAGTAGCGATAAAGTCTATTGTTCCGTCCAGTAAACCTTCGATTAATGCTTGTTGGTCCTCTTTTGATCTTAGCGGCGGATTCATTTTAAAGTTAGTATCAAGTCCTGGTATATCATCTTCTGTTAAAAGCAAATGATGGGGTGTCACTTCAGCTGTCACATGAATGCCAGCTTTTTTTGCGTCGCGGATTGTCCTTACGGATTCTTTCGTGCTGACGTGACATACGTGGTAATGAGCGCCTGCCGCTTCAGCCAAGAGAACGTCCCTTGCGATTTGCACCGCTTCGCAAATATTTGGAATCCCTTTTAATCCATTTTTTCTGGCAAAAGCGCCATCATGGACACATCCGTTGTATATTAATGTATTTTCTTCACAATGAGCGACAATCGGAACGTTGAGGCGTGCAGCATTTTTCATTGCTTCATACATCATTGCCGCTGACTGAACACCGACACCGTCGTCAGTAAAGGCAAATGCGCCAGCATCCTTAAGCGGTTCAAGATCTGTCAATGTTTCACCTTTTAACCCTTTAGTAATTGACCCGTAAGGCAGCACACGGACTTTAGCATCCTGCTGAATTTTGTCCATAAGCTGACTGACAGTTTCCGGACAATCAGGGACGGGATTTGTGTTCGGCATTGCAGCAACTGTTGTGAAGCCGCCCTTAGCTGCAGCCATCGTACCTGTTTTGATCGTTTCTTTATGTTCGCCGCCCGGCTCTCTTAAATGGATGTGAAGATCAACAAAACCGGGGGCGACAATTTGGTCAGTGACGTCAATGACTTGATGATTGCCGGAATCCATTCCATTCCCGATCGCAGTGATTTTATCGCCTTCTATTAACACATCTTTCTTTTCCAGTTGACCGTTTAAAAAAACTTTACCGTTTGAAAGCAACATACTCATATTGCTCCGCCTCCTCGTTTTTGTTTACCGCCCATTCCAATACAGACATTCTGACAGCGACACCGTTGTTGATTTGCTTAAATATCCTTGACCGCTTTGCTTCTACAAGTTCATCAGCGATTTCTACACCGCGGTTAACAGGCGCGGGATGCATGATAATGCTTCCCGGTTTCATTAATCTCTCACGTTCAAGTGTTAATCCGTACTGTTTGTGATAATCTTCTTTGGAAAGGTTCATGCCTTGGTTATGTCTTTCATGTTGAATGCGCAGCATCATGACAACATCTGCGGTTTTCACCGCTTCATCGATGTCAACATATTCACCAGGCAACGTTTCATTCATCCAAGCCTTAGGACCGGATAAAAGGACTCTCGCGCCAAGCCTTGTTAACACTTCAGCATCCGAACGGGCGACACGGCTGTGACGCAAGTCACCGATGATAGCTATTGTCAGACCGTCAAATCTAGAAAACTCTTGTTTGATCGTCATTAAATCCAATAGAGCTTGAGTCGGATGATCTCCGCATCCATCTCCGCCGTTAATGATCGACAATGACAATCGATCTCTAAGATCTTCATAATATTTATCTTGCTTATGACGGATAACCGCTGCTTGGACACCGACTTCCTCCAGTGTTCTAAGCGTGTCATACAAACTTTCGCCTTTTTGAGTACTTGAGTTTTCCGCACTAAAGTTCAATACATGGTAACCGAGCCGTTTTTCAGCCGCTTCAAAACTAAATCGTGTCCTTGTGCTTGCTTCAAAAAATAAATTGGCAGTAATGACAGGCTGCGGTTCACGATAAAGATTTTGCATTTGAATTTCCTGCGCCTTATTTAAAATGTCATTAATCGTTTCAATTGATAAATCAGATAAGGTTAAAAGGTGCGGCATTTTGACCCTCCTCAAATTTGCACATTTTTATATAAAAAAACCTCTTTGCCAGTTGCTGACAAAGAGGTTTTTCAGGTACAGCTGCAGCCATACCTAACTAAGCCCTTTATCAGCCTCACTGGACTGCCTTTTAAAAGGGTAATATCGTTTTATTCGATGCTGACAGAGTCGCTCTCGTCGACTTCCTTCAGCTTAACAGAAATAATTTCTTTAGTTGAAGTCGGAACATTTTTCCCAATAAAATCAGGACGAATCGGCAATTCACGATGTCCGCGGTCAATAAGAACAGCAAGCTGTATACGTGCCGGACGCCCTAAATCCATAACCGCATCCATCGCCGCACGGGCTGTTCTCCCTGTATAAAGGACATCATCAACAATGATTACAGTTTGTTTTTCAACGTTAACAGGGATATCTGTGCCTTTTAATTCGGGTTCTTTCGATTTCGTTTTTTCAGAGAGATCGTCACGGTACAAAGTAATATCAATTTCACCTAATTGAACAGTTTCACCTTCAATTTGTTCAATTTTTCCCGCGAGCCTTTTGGCCAAATAAATGCCCCTGGTCTTTACACCGGCAAGCACGACTTGGTCAACACCCTTATTCCGTTCGATTATTTCATGCGATAACCGTGTCAGAGCCCTGTCGATCGCTTTTTCATCTAAAATGATTTTTCCGCTCATAGGTTTCGCCCGCTTTCGTTTTTAAAGTTAAAAACCCTCTTGCCATAAGGCAAGAGGGTATACGTCCGCTTTCGATAACAACGCACTCCTTCTCAGCCTCTCTGGACTGTATTTAAAGGTTTGTAGTTAGTGTTCTCTTTTCTTCAATTATTATTTCAAAAGTTGACGAGGTTGTCAATAAGCTTTTCGGCACTTTTTTAATTCAATTTCCATATCAGCAGGCAGTGGTGCTGTAAAAGTCATTCTTTCCCCTGTCGATGGATGGTTAAAGCCAAGTTCAGCCGCATGAAGAGCTTGACCGTTAATTGAAAGCGTCTTTCTTGGACCATATTTCGGATCGCCGGCGACGGGATGGCCAATGTATGCCATATGAACACGAATTTGATGGGTTCTTCCCGTTTCTAACCGGCATTTAACGAAAGTATATTTATTAAAGCGCTCTTCAACATAAAAGTGTGTGACAGCCTCTTTACTGTTTTTACTTGTTACAGCCATTTTTTTGCGATCTTTCTCATCACGTCCGATGGGTGCATCAATCGTCCCTTCATTATGAGGGAGAACACCATGGACAATAGCAAGATAGATGCGGTGAGTTGTTTTTGCCTTTAATTGTTCAGCAAGCGATTGATGGCTCTTATCATTTTTGGCAACAACGAGCAATCCGGAAGTATCTTTGTCAATCCTATGGACAATTCCAGGACGCAATACACCATTAATACCGGACAAATCATTGCAATGATAAAGCAAGCCGTTCACTAAAGTACCGGTATAATGACCCGGTGCCGGATGAACAACCATGCCCCTTGGCTTATTAACAACTAATACATCTTGATCCTCATAAATGATATCTAACGGTATATTTTCCGCTTCTACATTTAAGGGTTCCGGGTCGCTGATTTCAACCTGAATCCGATCACCGGAGTTTGTCTTATAATTAGCTTTGACAGCTTTATTATTTACTGTAATGAATTGATCTTTAATCATTTCCTGAATGCGTGTTCTCGAAAGTTCAGGAAACTGTATATGTACCCATTTATCAAGACGTACGCCGCAGTCATCTGTGATCAGTATTTCACTTTTTTCCATGCTGTTTCTCCTTTTTTTCTTCTAAAAACATAAAAATAAATACTAAAATAACACCAATGCAAAGCATTGAATCAGCAACATTAAAAGTTGGAAAGTTGTATGTAAAAATATAAACATGAATAAAATCGACGACTTCTCCCCTAAATAACCTGTCTAAAAAATTACCTAGCGTTCCGCCGATAATAAGAGCCAGAGCTATTCCTAATAATGGACGAAACCTGCCGATCTTTTGCATATAGTAAATGACAACAATAAGCACTACAATGGTTACGATGAAGAAGAAAAACATTTTTCCTTGTAAAATACTCCATGCAGCGCCCGTATTTCTAACAGAAGTTAAATATAAAACATGCGGAATGATTTGAAAGCTTTCGCCAACAAACATATTTTTCACAATCAGCCATTTTGACAGCTGATCAATAATTAAAACAATTATAGCAAGTCCATAATAAATCAACCGCTTCTCCTCCGTTTTTATTATCTGTACCTTTGCATTTTAGCATAATGCCCTAAATAAAGAAAACGAGATCACAGCCGGACGCAGGCTGTGATCTAAATCCATCCTATTCTTCATTATCATCTTCAGCAACATTTTCTTGATTCATCCATTTGTCATACTGAATATTACGGAGAAATTGAACTTGATCATCTCCTTGATACCCATCTATACCTGTTGCGCCAATGGCTTCAACAAGCTCAACATAGCCCATGCCGTCTTCGTTATCCATGTTCGATGAATCATCGTAAGTCATGCTTGATTCATTAAATGAAGAGACAATATCATAAGCATTCTGCTCATTATATTCTGTCTCATCACTATTTGTTGCCCATTCTTCTTCCATCTGCGCAATGACTTCTTCTTCAATCGGCCGGCCGTGCGCTTTGTCCTGGTTAGGCGATGTTAATACATTTGTTCTGGCCGTTGGAAGAGCCTCCAGCCGCGCATAAGGAATCGCTTCTCCGGTCTTTTCATCAATGCCGTAAGTGCCTTTTTCCATTCGTTCAAGAGCGGCGTTAATATCTTGTAATTCCTCTCTTGAGAAGTTTCTTAAGGTTAAGTCTTTCTCGCGTTCATAAAGTGCTGATCCTGAGTCAGCGGGATGGTTATCATATTGTGAAAGTTCACCGGATGCTTCGCTGGACGCGTAAGGTTCTTCCAGGCCAAATTCATTATTTATATTTAATTCTTTTTCAAGCTCTTGTTTTCTTTGGATAAGCTGTTTTTTTATGTCCTCGTATAAGCGCAAGATCTTCACCCCCATTTTTACCGGACATTTATAGTTTGGTTTAGAAGCACATGTATTAGACGAATTAACTTTTGGCAAAAAAATTGCCAGGCTTTTGCCTGGCAATTTTGTCTTACTCATAATATTTTTTTATTGTTTCCGCACAGGAGTCGCACAACTGCGGGTGATCTTTGTCTTCGCCTACGGTCGTTGAAACAACCCAGCAGCGTTCACACTTTTCACCTTCTGCTTCTTTAATGACAATGGATACTTCATCATATTTTTCAGCTTCTTCTGGCGCTTCATTGATTGAGCCTTTGATTTCAACTTGGGAAACAATAAACAATTTATCCAAATCTTCTTGTTCCTTTAGTAAGGATAGGTTCTCTTCTGCCGGATATAATAAGACAGCTGCTTCAAGAGATTTACCGATAACTTTCGCATTTCTTGACACTTCGAGCGCTTTAAGGACATCGTCTCTGACATCTATCAGCTTATCCCATTTTTTCACAATTTCTTCTTCGTTTTCAACTTGTTCAGTTTCCGGCATATCTGTCAGCTGAACATATGCTTCTGTCACGCCAGGGATAAAATTCCATACTTCTTCTGCGGTATGCGGAATAATCGGCGACAGCATCTTAGTAAGTGCGACAAGCGTTTTATAAAGAACTGTTTGGATAGAACGGCGCTTAAGGCTGTTTTCCGGTTCAGTATAAAGCACGTCTTTGGCAATATCCATATAAAATGCACTTAAGTCTACTGTACAGTAGTTATGGATGGCATTATATACTGTCAGGAACTGATAATCATTATATGCATTCATAACTTTTTCAATTAAATGATTGAGCTTAATCATCATATAACGATCCAGTTCCGGCATATCTTGAACATTAACGGTATTTTCCGGTTTAAAATCGTTCAAATTGCCAAGGGTAAAACGTAAAGTGTTTCTAATTTTACGATAAACTTCTGCCACTTGTTTTAAAATATCCTGAGAGACCCGGACATCAGCCTGATAATCAACAGATGAAACCCAGAGGCGGATAATATCGGCGCCAAGCTGTTTCATAACTTTAATCGGATCAATCACATTGCCGATTGACTTACTCATTTTCCGTCCTTCACCGTCAAGTGTAAAGCCGTGGCTTAACACAGCCTTATATGGGGCTTCTCCCGTTACGGCAACAGCAGTTGATAAGGATGAGTTGAACCAGCCGCGGTATTGGTCAGACCCTTCAAGATATAAATCAGCGGGACGGCGCAGACCCTCTCTCGCTTCAAGAACGGCCTGATGCGAAGACCCGGAATCAAACCAAACATCCATAATATCAATTTCTTTTCTGAATTTACCATTTGGACTATGCGGTGAAGTAAACCCTTCCGGCAATAAATCTTTTGCCTCCCGTTCGAACCAAATATTTGAACCATGTTCACGGAAAAGGTCTGATACATGTTGAATCGTTTCATCAGTAATAATCGCTTCTCCGTCTTCACCGTAAAATACCGGAATCGGCACGCCCCATGCGCGCTGTCTGGAAATACACCAATCCTCGCGGTCACGGACCATATTAAACAGTCTGGTTTCACCCCATGAAGGGATCCAGTTTACGTTTTTAATCGCTTCAAGCAATTCATCGCGAAAATCTTTTATTGAAGCAAACCATTGTTCGGTTGCTCTAAAAATAATCGGCTTTTTTGTCCGCCAGTCATGCGGATACGAGTGTGTGAAGAAGTCAAGCTTGATTAAAGCGCCAACTTCATTAAGCTTATCCGTTACTGATTTGTTGGCTTTATCATAAAACAGTCCTTCAAATCCGGGCGCTTCAGCAGTGAAGACACCTTTTTCATCAACAGGACAAAGGATATCTAATCCATATTTTTTACCAATAAAGTAGTCGTCTTCACCATGTCCGGGAGCTGTATGAACACAGCCTGTACCTGCATCAAGAGTAACGTGGTCGCCCAGCATAATTAACGAATCACGATCATAGAAAGGATGACTTGCGACAAGGTTTTCTAATTCCCGTCCTTTAATTTTTTGAACTGTTTCACAGTTTTCCCAATCTAAAGTTGATTTTAGTGATTCTACAAGCTCTGAGGCAACGATAAATTTACGATCATTAACTTTAACGACGCTGTAGTCAAATTCAGGATTTACTGCGATACCTAAATTAGCCGGAATTGTCCACGGAGTCGTTGTCCAAATAACAAATTCTTCATCTCCAGCCAAAACGTCTTTCCCGTCTTTTACTTTGAATGCGACATAGATTGACGGCGAACGCTTATCTTGATATTCAATTTCGGCTTCGGCTAATGCGGATTCAGAAGACGGCGACCAATAAACGGTCTTTTTATCTTTATAAATATAGCCTTTTTTAGCCATCTCACCGAAAACTTTAATTTGTTCGGCTTCATATTCTTTCTTTAATGTAATATACGGGTTATCCCAATCACCGCGGACGCCTAACCGTTTGAACTGTTTCTTTTGGTGCTCAACCTGCTCCAAGGCATATTCGGCACAAAGCTTGCGGAATTCAGCGACACTCATTTTTTTACGGTCTACACCTTTTTTCGTTAACGCATGTTCAATTGGAAGGCCGTGAGTATCCCAGCCGGGCACATATGGTGCATTAAATCCGCTCATTGATTTAAATCGATTAATGATATCTTTTAGAACTTTGTTTTCTGCATGGCCAATATGGATATCGCCATTGGCATACGGCGGACCGTCATGTAAAACAAATAACGGCTTGCCCTGATTTTTTTCTAATACTTTTTCATATAAGTGATCCGCTTCCCACTCCTCTTGCATTTGCGGTTCTTTATTAGGTAAATTCCCGCGCATCGGAAAGTCAGTTTTTGGCATGAGTAATGTATCTTTATAATTCATGCGCTTCGTCCTCCTGTCATATACTTTTATTGTTAATTAATTTGTTACGAAATTTTTGAGTACAAAAAAAGTCTCCCCGCCCCATAAAGGGACGAGAAGACCCGCGGTACCACCCTAATAGACAAAAGACATATAACTTTTGCCGACTTAAAATTCGTAACGTGAATGCACGCCATTTCTTAATTACAAATAAGCTTTCAGAATGGAACTCTGAGGTGATTTTCTCAAGTAAAACCAAAATTCAGGCTTTCACCAACCCTGACTCGCTGCGTTGTGATTTTACAGATACTGTCCTCGTCATCGTTTTATATTTTTGGTTTTTCTAAATATGATTTTTAAGTATGATGATAGTATATGAAATTAAGCAGTGGTTCGTCAAGATACACTGTTATTTTGAGACCACTTCTTCTTCATTTTCTTCAATCGGAGAGAACATTTTATCCCATTCGTCGTTTTTCAAAAGCTCAAGCTGGGCTTCAATGAGCATGCGGAACCTGGTCCTGTAAACATTGGCCTCTTTCTTAAGTTCATCAATATCAAATGTTAATTTTCTTGATTTAGCTAGCGCCTCATTAATAATGCGATCGGCATTTTTTTCTGCTTCTTTTACAATCAGCTTAGCTTCTTTTTCAGCATTATGCCTGACATCTTCCGCAGTTTCCTGGGCAACTAATATCGATTGATTTAAAGTCTTTTCAATAGTGGAAAAATGGCTGAGCCTTTCTTCTAATTGCTGAATCTTTTCTTCCATTTCTTTTTTTTCGCGTGTCATCGTCTCATAATCTTTAATGACTTGATCAAGAAAATCATTGACTTCATCTTCATCATAACCGCGAAATCCTCTTGTGAATTCCTTGTTATGAATATCTAAAGGTGTTAATGGCAACCGTGCCACCTCCATGTCATAATGGTAAGTTTTTATATTCTTCGACATAAAATGATTGTTTCCTTCAACAAATTGACAACTTTATACCAAACGGCCATACCGGATCCGTTGCTTGCCCTTTTTTGTTACCCCTTCTACAGCAAATAAACGGCTTCTTCCAAATCCGCGGACAGATAAATAATCTCCAGGCGCCAGTTCATACCCAGTTTTTTCAACAGTCTTCCAATTAACTTTTACTCCGCCTGACTCAATGTGCCCGGCAATTTTAGTTCGGGAAAGTTTGTAGATCTCTGAAAGCACCGTATCAAGTCTTAATGAAGATACAGTCCCTGCGGCTTCATCCCAATGGGTTTCAATATGTAAAATTTCTGAGAGCGGCTTTTCTTTACAAGACACGCCAACTTTACCAACATGTGTTAAATGAGCTGCAACAAAATCAGCCACTTCCTGGGCAGCTAAAAATTGAATGCAATCGTCTTTGAACAATAAATCTCCAAATTTATCGCGAACAAGTCCCAAACCCAATAAAGACCCAAGCAGCTCTCTATGTGTTATTTTAGCAAATTTTGCTGGATAATCCAGTTCAAATAGTGATAATCCAAAACTTTCTTGCTGAACTTGAAAATATTCTGGAACGAGCAACGCCCTTTTTCTTTCCGCAGCCTCAAATCCGCCAAAAAAATGTGCATTCACTTCACCTTGGCTGCCGATAACCAACCGTAATATTTCTTGCTGACGCGGATCAAGGAAATCCGTACATTTAGGGGCATATCTTGTCATAACAAAATCTTGCCAATCCAATATCGTATCAATGAACGGCTTTTCATCATCTCTGAAGTGCTGATAAATTGACATAAAAATACCTCTAATATAATAATGCAGGGAGGTAATTAATCCCTCTTGAAGCAAGATTTAATACAATAAACGCAAGCCAAGGTGAAATATCTATCATACCGCCAATTGGGGGTATGATTTTTCTAAACGGCGCCAAATAAGGTTCACAAATACGCGCCAAAAAACGGCCGATTGAAGAATCTCTTATTCCTGGGAACCATGACATTAAAATATAAATGATAAGTATCCAAGAATAAATATAAATAATTTCAGATAGAATTCTTATGATCTGAAAAAGTATCATTCCTTCACCTCTAAGTTCTCTTTTTCAACATTTCTGTATCAATTCCGGTTATATCTACGTGTTCCGGTGCACACATAAACGTATCCGTTCCCAGCTTTTGCATCTGTCCATCCAAAGCATAAATGGTTCCCGCCAGGAAATCGAGCGTACGCCGGGCTTCGTTTTCCGGGATTCGCTGCATGTTAAGAACCACTGTTTTGCGGTTTTTAATGTGAGCAGCAATATTCTCAACATCGTTAAAAGCCCGCGGTTCCACTATGATCACTTTTGTTTGCTGATGAATACTTTGGAGTGATACGACATTTTGTTTTTTTACCGGCTGCGGCCGTGACAATTCAGCCGGCCTATTTTCATCTTTTATATCATCATAATGATCTTCAATCAACTCATCAGATTCATCATCGAGGTCAAAAAAACGCTTAAAAGTCGTTTTAATACCCATGTTTTATTCCCCTTTACTCGTCTTTTCCAACCAGAGCCGTCCCTATACGTACAAAAGTAGCCCCTTCTTCAATCGCAATTTGATAATCATTAGACATACCCATGGATAATTCAGTACATGGGGCATGATCCCATTTTTTTTCTTGTATATCAGTTTGCCACTCTTTTAACCGGCGAAAAATTTGACGAATTTCCTGTTCATTATCAATATGGGGAGCCATAGTCATTAAACCAATAACTTTAATTTTATCAAAATGTTTCAATTGTTGAACAAAATCTTCCAGTTCATTTTCCTGCAGACCGTGTTTTGATTCTTCACCGGAAATATTGACTTGCACAAAGCATTGGACAGGTTTTTTGGCCCGTTTATTAATTTCCTTAGCCAAAGATAACCGGTCAAGGGAATGCAGAAAATCAATATAATCAATGACTTCCTTGACCTTCCGGGACTGAAGCGAGCCGATAAAATGCCAGTTCACTTTATCATCACTAATGGCTTGTCTTTTTTTTAAGAGCCCTTCTTTACGATTTTCTCCTAAATGCAGCACCCCGGCATCTACTGCTTCCCTCGCCCTCTCACAGCTTACATATTTCGTAACACCAATTATTTTTACGTCTTCAGTGCGCCGATTCGACCTTTCGCATGCTTGAAAGATATTGCTTTGTATCATTTCTAGATTATCTAATACTGTCATGATGCTAATCACCCTTAATTATACCAATATAACTGAGTATCCTTCCTGTCTTTCCATTTTCTGCGCGATATGAATAAAACAGGTCATTCCGGCAGCTTGTACAGTAAGAGCTGACTTCAATTTGGCTTTCCGGTACTCCCGACGCCGCCAATAATCGTTTGTTTAATTCTTTTAAATCCAACATAAAATGGTTATGGTCAACTTGCTTTGCAACCTCTTTGATATCCAACCGGTTAATATCTTTAATATGGCGAATAACATTTTCATCCACCTCGTAACAGCACCCGCCGATTGAAGGACCAATAATCACGTGGATGTCATGAGGCAAAATGCCAAGTTCACTTTTCCAAGTGTTCACCATTTTTGCTGCGCCTTGGCCAACGGTTCCCCTCCACCCCGCATGAAGAAGACCTACAGCATGCTTATTTTTTGAATAAAAATAAATGGGCACACAATCGGCATAGCATGCTGTAAGCATGACTTGATCATCAGTTGTATACAACCCGTCAGTATCTTTGATCGCTGTATCTAAATCATAAGCACCTTTACCGCCGTCACTGGAAGTAACCCGAGCTAAATTCGTACCGTGAACTTGCTCCGCGGCCACCCAGTGATCAAGCGAAACGCCTAAATCCTCTGCTAATCTCCTGCGATTTTCTAATACCGCTTTTTGATCATCATGTACATGAAATCCCATATTTAAGCTGTCAAAAGGTTTATTGCTGACGCCGCCCCTTCGAGTACTTATTCCTGCAATAATAGCTTTATTATGATCAAGTATGACATTTTTCATATGTAATGACTTTTCAGTTTCTACAGAAAAAGGTTCTGACGCCATATGTGACACTCCCTTATAACTTTCGTACAAAGTTTCTTTCATTTTACCATATGTTATTGCTTATTTGGTGATTTATCTAGGATAAATCTATGAATCTTTGTTTTGCTGGTATTCGTCAGAGCCTGCTTCATGAAATCGTACTAAAATGACATCTGCACCAATCCGGACAATGTTGCGCCACGGTATGGTAACATCATTGTCCCTGCCAAGGAGCCCCATCATTTTCCCTGAACCGGGAATAATTAAACTCTCGATTTTACCTGATGTTAAATTAACATCCAAATCACCAATATGACCAAGCCTTTTACCATTTTCTACATTGACAACCTCTTTTGCTTGAAAATCTGATATTTTCGCCATTATCTCCGCCTCGCTTTCTAATATAAATATATGGCGGCTTAGTTTAAAAATGAACAATTACATTCTAGTTCCTTGAATTTTCGGTGCTTTTCATATAAAAAAATATTTTTTAAAAAATTTCAAAAAAATCATTGACGAGGCCAAGCCCTCTGTTATAGTATAGTATCAGAAATTACAAACACTGTACTACAACAGTATTGTTAAAATATTAAGGAGGTTATAATATGAACTGCCCAACATGCAACGGTAACGGTGAATTGGAATGTACGAAATGCAAAGGTGAAAAACATAAAAAACAAGGTAAGTCCCAATCATGTCAATGTTATAACGGTGTTGTTATTTGTCCTACATGCAGCGGAAACGGAACCATTGAATAAGAGGAGGATGTATAACTTGACTACTTCTATTCAATATCAGGACGCAGAAGCC
Source organism: Scopulibacillus cellulosilyticus (assembly GCF_042665295.1). NCBI lineage: Bacteria > Bacillati > Bacillota > Bacilli > Caryophanales > Sporolactobacillaceae > Scopulibacillus > Scopulibacillus cellulosilyticus. Next base: position 511,673 of record NZ_JBHTCO010000004.1, on the reverse strand, counting down.
ACAAATGAGTTTCAGAATGATATAAAAAAGATCTTAACACCCGAGGCCATGGCGTTTTTAAAAAAATTGCATGTTAAATTTAATACCGAAAGAATTCGTTGTCTTAAACAAAGACAAATTCGTCAAAAAGAGATTGATAACGGAAAAATGCCAGACTTTTTACCAGAAACTAAGTCTATACGTCATGACAAATGGACAATTAGTCCTATTCCCGATGATTTAAAAGACAGGCGGGTGGAAATTACAGGTCCGGCAAGCGACAGAAAAATGGTAATTAACGCCTTAAATTCAGGTGCTTATGTTTTTATGGCTGATCTCGAAGATGCTACTTCACCGACTTGGCAAAATATCATCCAGTCTCAAATTAATTTAATAGACGCTGTTAACCGAAACCTTACCTACACAAATGAGAACGGAAAACACTACACGCTTAATGAAAAAATTGCGACATTACTCGTCCGTCCAAGAGGATGGCACCTTGAGGAAAAGCATGTTCTTGTTAACGGAGAAAAAATGTCAGCAAGCCTTTTCGATTTTGGCTTATACCTGTTTCATAATGCCGCACAGTTACTCAAAAACAACTCTGGTCCTTACTTTTATTTACCTAAGATTGAAAGCCGTGAAGAAGCACGTCTATGGAACGATGTATTTATCTTTTCCGAACAGGAATTAGGATTACAACAAGGTACTATTAAAGCCACAGTTTTAATTGAAACGATTTTAGCCGCCTTCGAAGCTGACGAAATACTTTATGAATTAAGGGAACACAGCGCCGGTTTAAACTGCGGCCGATGGGATTATATTTTCAGCTACCTGAAAAAGTTTCGAAATCATCAAGACTTTATTCTTCCTGACCGTTCACTGGTCACAATGACAGTTCCGTTTATGAAGGCGTATACACAATACGTGGTTGAGACGTGCCATAAGAGAAAGGCGCATGCTATCGGGGGCATGGCTGCTCAAATTCCGATCAAAAATAACCCCAAGGCAAATGAAGAGGCACTGAACAAAGTCAAAGCCGATAAGACAAGAGAAGTAATTAACGGACATGACGGCAGCTGGGTTGCACACCCGGGTCTTGTACCAATTGTTCTCGATGTCTTTAATGAACATATGCCTGAGGCTAATCAAATAGACAGGCAAATAGAACATAAAACAATCACAGCAAAAGATTTGTTGGCAATCCCTGAGGGTCCAATTACTGAAGAAGGTCTCAGAATGAACATCAGCGTTGCCATTCAATATATTGAAGCATGGCTCGGCGGCAAAGGAGCTGTTCCTATATACAACTTAATGGAAGATGCTGCCACAGCGGAGATATCGCGCGCCCAAGTATGGCAATGGATTCGTCATCCGCAAGGGTTTTTAGAAGATGGCCGAAAAATTACTAGGAATCTTGTTGAACAAATGATAACTGTTGAACTGGTTGATCTGAAAAATAGCTTCGGTGAAGAACAATTTAATAATGGAAATTATGAAAGTGCAGCAAGGCTATTTTCGCAATTGGTATTCAACGATGAATTTGAAGAATTTTTAACTCTTCCTGGTTATGAAAGGATCGATTAATTTTAATGATACGGAGGAATGAAACATGAACCTTAAAGAAAAGTTTTTAGCAATTGAAGAAAGCTGGAAATCAGAACGTTGGAAAGGTATTACCCGTCCTTATACGGCGGAAGAAGTTGTCCGTCTCCAGGGCTCAGTACAAATTGAGCACACATTGGCCAAAAGAGGCGCTGATAAATTATGGCAGCTTATCCATTCCGAAGATTATGTTGCCGCTTTAGGCGCTTTAACAGGAAATCAAGCTGTGCAACAGGTCAAGGCCGGACTTAAAGCCATTTACCTCAGCGGCTGGCAGGTTGCAGCAGACGCCAATTTAGCTGGTCAAATGTATCCTGACCAAAGTCTTTATCCGGCAAACAGCGTTCCGAATGTTGTTAAAAAAATTAATCAAGCCTTTCAGCGCGCTGATCAAATTGATCATTTAGAAGGAAAAAGCGATACCGATTGGTTCGCACCCATCGTCGCTGATGCAGAAGCCGGTTTTGGAGGTCATTTAAACGTTTTTGAGCTTATGAAGGCAATGATTGAAGCCGGAGCTGCCGGTGTACACTTTGAAGATCAGCTGTCTTCTGAGAAAAAATGCGGTCATCTTGGCGGTAAAGTTTTGCTTCCTACGCAACAGGCAGTGCAAAACCTTATTTCTGCCCGGCTTGCAGCCGATGTATCAAATATTCCGACTGTTATTATCGCAAGAACGGATGCCAATGCGGCAGGATTAGTAACAAGTGATATTGATCCATATGATCATGAATTTTTAACTGGAGAACGGACGGTTGAAGGCTTTTATCGTTCAAAAGCCGGTCTTGATCAAGCAATTTCAAGAGGTTTGGCTTATGCTCCTTATGCCGATCTTATTTGGTGTGAAACTTCTGAACCAAATCTTGAAGAAGCAAAGAAATTTGCTGAAGGGATACACGCTAAATATCCGGATAAACTATTGGCTTATAACTGTTCACCATCATTTAATTGGCAGAAAAAATTGGATAAAGAAACAATCGCTTTATTCCAGAGAGAGCTTGGTAAAATGGGTTACAAATTTCAATTTATTACATTGGCGGGATTCCATGCGCTTAATCACAGCATGTTTGAACTTGCACGCCAATATAAAGAAACCGGCATGACAGCTTACTCTAACCTGCAACAAGCTGAATTTAGCAGTGAACAATATGGATATACTGCAACAAAACATCAAAGAGAGGTTGGTACAGGTTACTTTGATATGGTTGCTCAAACGATTGCCGGCGGAAAATCTTCAACAACAGCTCTTAAAGGTTCAACCGAAGAAGAACAATTTTCATCCCTCTAAAGAAAAACTTACGGACTGCCCCTTTATTCTTTAAGCAAAAATTAAGCCTTAAGCGATCGCTTAAGGCTTAATTTTTTATATTTTTATTCATTTCTTTTATCGCGGCTTTTTCTAATCTGGAAACTTGAGCCTGCGATATACCAATTTCGTCAGCAACCTCCATTTGCGTCTTACCATGAAAAAACCGCATTGATAAGATGCTTTTTTCTCGCTCATCAAGTCTTGTCATAGCTTCCTTTAAAGCAATTTCTTCAATCCAATTGACATCCTTATTTTTGTCATCGCTAATTTGATCCATTACAAAAATTGGATCACCGCCATCATTATATATCGGTTCAAACAGTGAGACAGGATCCTGAATGGCATCTAAAGCAAAGACAATATCTTCAATAGGAAGATCAAGTTCTTTAGCAATTTCAGCTGCTGTTGGTTCCTTAGCGTTTTTGGATATCAATTTCTCTTTAACCTGCAATGCTTTATAAGCAATATCTCTGAGAGACCGTGACACCCTTATAGGGTTATTATCTCTCAAATATCGGCGGATTTCACCAATAATCATTGGAACCGCATAGGTTGAAAACTTTACATTTTGACTCAAATCGAAATTATCAATAGATTTCATAAGTCCGATACATCCGACTTGGAACAAATCGTCGACGTACTCACCTCTGTTGTTGAACCTTTGAATGACACTCAATACGAGTCTTAAATTGCCATTAACAAGTTTCTCCCTTGCTTCATGTTCGCCGTTTTGCATTTTAACAAATAGCTTTCTCATTTCTTCGTTTTTTAGAACTGGCAATGTAGCTGTATCAACACCGCATATTTCTACTTTATTTCGTGCCATTTGATTCCCTCCTAATCGGAGCATTGTACAAAGTAAAGTATCTCCTACGAAGGGAATTTTATGCACTCAAACAAAGCACGTTTTATTATAAAAAATTTCCAATTTATCTAGAAAAAGCCGATAAAATAAAGCTCGGCGAATGCCAAGCTTTCGATTTTTTTAGACCATTTTATTAAATTCCTTTTGAAGCCTCTTAATTATTCTTTTTTCCAGACGCGATATATAAGACTGGGAAATCCCAAGCTGGTCTGCGACATCTTTTTGCGTTTTTTCTTTTCCTCCGGATAGGCCAAACCGTAATTCCATAATTTCTTTCTCGCGTTCGTTTAACATTAGAATTGCTTTTTGCAACAGCGATCTTTCAACTTTCCGTTCCATATCCCGCGTGATAATATCTTCATCCGTTCCCAGAACATCTGATAAGAGAAGCTCGTTGCCATCCCAGTCAACATTTAATGGTTCATCAAAGGAAACTTCAGATTTTGTTTTATTATTTCTCCTTAAATACATTAAAATTTCGTTTTCAATACATCGGGAGGCATATGTGGCAAGTTTAATCTTTTTCTCTGGATTAAAAGTATTTACCGCCTTAATTAAACCAATCGTACCGATGCTAATAAGGTCCTCAATATTAATTTTAGTATTTTCAAATTTCCTTGCAATATAGACAACGAGGCGTAAATTACGCTCTATTAAGGTTGATCTTGCCTCTTCATCACCTTTAGGAAGCCTCTGTAACAATTCGGTTTCTTCTTCTTTTGTAAGCGGCGGAGGAAGTGCTTCACTTCCACCAATATAATAAATTTCATCGGATTTAATACCTAATTTGTGTAATAATTTATACCAAAAGGACAAAAAGGCCAGTTTCAATCGCCGCATACCGTCGCTCCCTCCCGCCTAAATTATGATGCACTTTCAATTGTTTTCCCTTTTAACATCATATCCGGGTGAAGGATACAGTCAAAATCTCCCTCACTAGATAAACGATCGCTTGTTAAAGCAATAACCGCTTTGGGACTTTGAATTGTTTTCCCATCATGATAAATATAAACATTATCAGGCCTTACCGTTGTAATCAGCTGTTGCCCTCCGCTCACTGTCCGATATGGAACCATCGAAATCCTGCTTGCCAGCTCTTCGTTAATGTCTGGATGGAGTGCTGCATATTGATGATGCCACCCTTCAAATAAACATTTAGGAAGAACACCTTGTGCACCTGAATAACTTAAAAACATCACGGGTGTTCTAGTCAATGGATCATATAGTTTATTGCCGCTGTCAATTAAGCCTGTAACGGTTATCGTTTTACCAAAAAGGATAATTTCTGTTTTCACTTGCTCAGACGACTGCCATTTTCGTATGACAAGATGATCCAATCTCTTTTTCGAAAAGTACCACAAAATAGGAAAACCTATTATAACGAAAGTCCAACTGATCGGATCGCCATAACTCAAAGTACTAAACAAGTTTTGGGGTGCATATGATTGACTGGATTCAAAAAAGTAATGTGCAGCAAACAACCCTCCCCCTATCATAAATGCTGAAAAATAAAAGGTTAAAAAACTTTGAACAAATAAAAAAAACTTTCTGTAACCAAAAACAATAAAAACAATCATTAATGAAAACAAAAACTTCCCTAAAGGATTATAGAAAAAAGGAGAAAGCGGCGTAAAAAGCAGACAGACAATGCTGGAAGCAACTAATGTTCCAAGCCCAAGCCGCAAAGGATGAACTGGCCGTTTTAAAATAATTGATGTCATCTTAAATAACATAAAATCAATAAATAAGTTTAACAGCCAGACTGCATCCAGGTAAATGGTCATATCCACCACCCGCCATAATCGTATTTTAGATTAGTATACCGGCTTATCCTTATAATGTCTGTCAATTTCTGGCGGAGACAAACTTGTTATTTTGAAGGAAATACCTTTATTTTGTCAAATAATATAATAAAGTGAAACTTCCATCAGCAGGGGTTTTCTTCATCCCCTACTGATGGTTAGTTGAACAAATCGGGGTGTTAGCGAAGCAACTACATGAATTGCCTCTGTGTAATTTGCGACGAGCTTTGTTTAACCTCTTCGAAAATTCATCGCGCAGGAGCACTCCGTTAACCCCCGCCTAAACTTCAGCGCTTAAACTCAAGTTTTGAGGCGGGAGTTTTACGGACGGTTGCACCGGGATAAAGAAATTCAGTTTCCTTTGAATATTTAAATCTATGAATATTTATATTAAGCCGAACATAAATATGAAAACTATTAGGGGGTATCTGGCAGTGGATAAAAATAAATATATTATTCTTGCAGGATCAGTTTTAGCTTCCGTCATTATCATTTTTGCTCTATATTTCAATTATCATTCTAGTAAACAAGTATCAACAAAAGAGATGAATAGAGGGCAAAATAATAACATTGATGAAATACCGGTTTTAGAAGTACCGAAAAAGCAAATGGATGATATACATAAAAGAACTGAAAAAACGGTACAAGCTATTCATAAAGGATTGGAGAATGCCAAGGGTTTTAAAAATACGCATTTGAAATCTGTTGAAAGTTCCCCTAAAAGTAAAACATTAAATAAAAAGTTATCCTTTTTAATTACGATTAATATGCAAACGTCTATTAAAAGTTCGGATAAGCATGCCGAAGATGTTGGACATGACGTTGAAAAATTTGTCAGCAAGATTATGAATTCAAAAAAAATGAAAGCACTGCTTAAAAATAACTCATATACCATTAAGGTTTTTAGCAAGGACGGCAAGAAAATAAATTAATCATAACTATTGTCAGCATCATTTTATATACAAAAAAACGGCCAGTTCAATGAACCGGCCGTTTTCTTTAACGACGGCGATTACGATTTCTTAAAAACGCCGGAATATCTAATGTATCTTCAACATCAGACGATGACGGCTGTTGTGATACCCGAGGGCTGCTGTTTTCCTGCTCTTCCCATTGCGGAGCCGGTTTACTTTGCGGTTGGGCAGCCGGCCGCGGTTGACGGGTACGCTGCTGGTTCCCTCTATCCTCAAATCCTGTTGCGATTACAGTTACAACAATTTCGTCTTTCAAATCTTCATTAATCCCGGAGCCAAAAATCATATTGACTTCTTGATCAGCAGCTGTTGCCACAATATCTGCCGCTTCATTAACCTCATACAGGCTGAGACTTGTACCGCCTGTAATATTCATAAGTACGCCTTTCGCACCATCTATAGACTTTTCTAACAGCGGACTGTTTATAGCTTTTTTAGCAGCTTCGCCTGCGCGGTTTTCTCCTGTGGCGATGCCGATACCCATAAGCGATGAACCGCCTTCAGTCATAATCGTTTTAACATCCGCAAAGTCAAGGTTGATAAGACCCGGAACGGCGATTAAATCCGATATGCCTTGAACACCTTGACGAAGGACATTATCCGCTTCTCTAAACGCTTCCAGCATTGGTGTATTTTTATCGACTATTTCTAATAAGCGGTCATTCGGTATAACGATCAATGTATCTACCTTTTCTTTTAAAGTGGAGATACCGTTAGTCGCTTGAGTCGCACGTTTTCTCCCTTCAAAAGTAAATGGACGTGTCACGACACCGACAGTTAATGCGCCTATGTCTTTGGAAATTTCCGCTACAACCGGTGCAGCACCTGTACCCGTACCGCCGCCCATGCCGGCGGTAACGAAAACCATATCCGCTCCTTTTAGAGCTTCCTCTATTTGTTCCCTGCTTTCTTCTGCAGCTTTTTTGCCAATCTCAGGATTAGCTCCCGCACCAAGCCCTCTTGTCAGTTTTTCGCCTAATTGAAGAGTTGTTTCTGCCTTTGACATCTTTAAAGCTTGGGCATCAGTATTGACACAAATGAATTCAACCCCCTCAATGCCGCTCTCTATCATACGGTTAACTGCGTTGCTGCCGCCACCGCCGACACCGATAACTTTAATCCGTGCAAATTGATCCATATCCATATCATATTCAAACATGATTTGTTCCTCCCATTTCATAATTCCGCAGCCAGTTTAATCGAAAAACAATCCGAACCAGTCTTTAACCTTTTTGGTCATTCCTGCCCGTTCTCTTTCATTCTGGCTTTCTTTTTTCTGTTTTTTTCTTTGTTTAGGCGGTGCTTCATGATAGTTTTCATAAGAGATTGCTGCCGCGACTTCTTTGCCTTGAACTTTGACATTATGATAAGCAAATTGAATTAAACCGATGCCAGTTGTATACTGCGGTTCGCGAACCCCAATATAATCCGGTATCGCTACCCTGACGTTGCTGTCCAATTCATGTTGAGCAAGGTCTAACAGGCCAAGCATGGCTGTCACACCGCCCGTTAAAACATAACCGCCCGGCATTTCATAAAAGCCAAGTTTCTTTATTTCAGATCGAACAAGCTCGAAAATTTCCGCAATCCGGGGTTCAATAATATAGGCCAGATCCTGTTGACTGTATTCTTCGCTTGAGGAACTGCCTATTTTTGATGCGGTAAATGTTTCATCAGGTGAAGCTGTATCTATGAAGGCATGTCCATATTTCACCTTTATTTCTTCGGATTCCTCTGTTGGTGTTCTTAGTCCAATTGATATATCCTTCGTGACATGATTGCCCCCTATCGGCAACACAAAAGTTGCCATTAGGGTCCCTTGGTCAAACACCGCCACATTCGTTGATCCGCCGCCAATATCAACCAACGTTACACCAAGGTTCATTTCATCTTTTGAAAGGGCAACCGATCCTAAGGCAAGAGGCTGCAAGCAAATATCGGCTATTTCCAAACCTGCCTTTTCAACACACCGTAATAAATTATGTAGAATCGTTTTAGAGCCTGTTATAATTGTGCCTTCCATTTCCAGCCTGACGCCAACCATCCCCCTGGGATCGTTGATTTCTTCTAACCCGTCAACAATAAATTGGTGCGGTATAACATCAATGACTTCTCTTTCGGGCGGAATCGGCATGACCTGTGCCGCATCCATAACCCTGGCTATATCCTCATCCCCTATTTCCCGGTTTTCACTGGATACAGCGACAATACCGTGACAAGATTGAAGTTGTATATGGTTGCCGGTGACACCGACAATCACACTCTTTATTTGTAAACCTACCATTCTTTCAGCTTGTTCTACCGCCTTTTGTATCGAACGAACAGTTTCATCAATATCCACAATGGAGCCTTTTTTAATCCCCTTGGATGTTGACTTTCCTATTCCAATGACATTCAAATTTCCACCGGTCATTTCTCCGATTATCACCTTAACATTGGATGTACCGATGTCTAAACTTACATAAATGTCTTTGCTGTTCATTCTTTGGCACCTCCTTTACCTGATTGTATCTATTAAAACACTTGCGATGAATAGATTTGTGACATAAGAATGTATTCAACATATTGAGACATATCACCTTTTTTTGCAAGCAATAAAATCAATAACTTCCTTTGGTTTCTTTATCCAATGATAGAAACAACTGTAAATGAAAATATTAAACTTCCTGATACAGCATGCAGTAGATAAATATAAGTCTACACTAATATAGACGTATAGAAAAGTTAAAGTACAACATTATGCTTTACTCAAAAGATTTTCGCCAAACAAAGTATTTTCTGACGCTGCAAATGCATTTATTACATTTATTTAACATTCATAAAACGATGGTAACATTCATATTCCAATTAAATGATTACAATTTCTTACGTTAGAACCTCTTTTGTCAAAAATAAGCCTGTTCATGTTTGAAATTTTATTTTCCTTTGTCTTTTTTATAGGGCTCGAAGTAAGACCCAACTTGTAAATGGATCACACCTTGTGCATTTTTAGGTAATTTCTTTACTAAGTTTGGATATTCAGTCATTTTTTCAGAAAAGCTGCTAATATCTGCCAATACTTTAAATCCATCGTTCATATAAACAATAATTGAGTCTGAATCAGAATCAGATGAATCAGGGTATATTTCAGATATTTCACTAATAATGCTTGACGGCGTTTTTGATAATTGCTCAGCCATTTTTTTCAGCTTACTATTATTCTTCCAATCAATTAAAATAGGAGCGTTTATCGGCAGATGACTATCATTCTTTTTAGTCAGCAATGCACCGTTTTCCAAAATAGGTATGTATTTATCATCTTTCTTTAAATAAGCAATCCGATGATATTCATTTACACTGATCGTCACTTTGTTAGGAAAAACTTTTGTAACATGCGCAGAGGAGACTGTTGGAAGTTTTTTAATCTTTTTCTCAACATCGCCAGTATTAATATCCCAGTAGTGATCCTTTGTTGTTAATCCGCTTGCCTTAATAATCTTTTTATTATCTATAAAGTGCTGGCCCTCTACTTCAATATTATGAACCGTACTTAATGGTGACTGCAGATAAATGACAACAAGAATTAAAATAAAAAAGATAATTATGTAAAAAATAAATCTGCGATTAGACTTTTGTTTTCGTTGCTCTTTAAGCTTAGGTATGCGATCTTCTATAGGTATGACTTTTTTATCGGTCATTGTACAAAAGCTCCTCAATCATTATTCTAATTCTCGTAGAAATAATAGAAACTTCATATAATGAAACAAAACGACATACAAAAATGTCGTTTTGTTTCATTATATCATAAATGGATTGTTTAATTACTCTCTTGCGGAAGAATAATTTCAATCTCAGTGTGTAGGTCGATGGCATTTTTGTCACTTATTGTATTTTTAATAAATGCTATAAGATCTCTAACATTTTCAGCCGTTGCACCGCCTGCATTTACGATAAAATTGGCGTGTAACTCAGAAATTTGCGCACCGCCAATTTTATAACCTTTCAGCCCTGCGTCTTCAATTAATTTGCCGGAATGCTGCGGCAAGGGATTTCTAAAAATACTGCCGGCACAAGGCATGTCATACGGTTGTGTACTATGACGGTAATCTTTAAATGACTGCATATCGGCATATATTTTTTCTGAATCCCCTTTAGTCAGTTGAAACTTTGCTTCCACACAAATACCGTTATCGAATTGTAAGGCGGATGTACGATAACTGTAATTTAATTCTTCCTTAGAAACCCATTTTAAGGTTCCGTCCGGGTATAAAACTCTGGCTTCTATAATAATTTGCGAAATGTCTGAGCCGTGGGCGCCTGCATTCATATATACAGCACCGCCGACTGAACCCGGAATGCCTCCCGCAAATTCAAAGCCTGCATATCCTTTTTTACTCATAATTGTCGCAAGCGGCACCATCGGATAACCGGCGCCAACCCGTAATATCTCATCTTCAATTTCCAAATGATTAATCCCTTTGCCAAGTTTTATAACAACGCCTCTTATCCCCTCATCATTAACCAATAAGTTTGATCCTCTGCCTATCACTCGGAACGGTACATTTGCTTCACGAATCAGGCGTACCGTTTTTTCCAAACTTTCTATGCTGTTCGGTTCAACAAAAATATCTGCGGGACCGCCAATTTTCATCGTTGTATGCTTAGACAACGGTTCGTTGAGACGAATTTTACCGATTTGTTCATTTTCTAACTGTTGGTATAAATCTTTCACCGTGACCTCTCCTTCACTGGTTTTACCTATTGATTAGATTAGCCATGAGCGTCCGTACTCTGGCCGCAGCATCAGGAATGCCTTGGCTCACTGACGCCTCGTGCATCTTTTTCCAAGTCTTTTCGTCCCCTAAAATAGAATCGATTTCTTTTAACAGCTTATGACCATTTAAATCATTTTCTTTAATAATAATTGATGCACCGTTCTTGGCTAAAGCTTCTGCATTTTTTTCTTGGTGATTATTTGTTACGTAAGGACTTGGGATTAAAATGCTTGGTATTCCCAAGGCTGTTAATTCAGCAATGGTTGTTGCCCCTGCCCTTGAAACAACTAAATCAGCTCCGGCAAGCAGGTCCGGCATATTATGAATAAACGGTTTAATTATAACATTTTGTGGATTGCCTGCTTGCTTAATTTTTTCCATAACAGTATTATAATGGACGTCTCCAGTAATATACAACACTTGATAGTCGATATTCGCAAGATCTTTTAACATCCCGATAACCGCATCGTTTATTGGCCGGGCACCGCGGCTTCCCCCGAAAATTATAACTGTTTTTTTATCTAGAGAGAGTCCTGACTCTTTTTTTCCTTTAGAGGCATCACCATTTAACACTTCAGATGCTCTTGGATTACCTGTCAAAACAACTTTCTGCTTTGGAAAAAATGCTTCAGCCGCTTCGAATGAAACTGCAACACGATCCACATATCGGCTTAAAAATTTATTCGTCAAACCTGGTATGCTGTTTTGCTCATGGATAATTGTCGGTATACCAAGCTTCGCTCCGGCATAAACGACAGGTCCGCATACATATCCGCCGGTACCTATAATAACATCCGGTTTAAAACGTTTAATAAATTTTTTGCTTTTTGACACGCCGCGTAAAAATCGATTGATAGTCTTTACATTTTCAAATGATAATTTTCTTTTAAATCCTGTGATATGTAACGATTCAAAAGGGATATTTTCTCTTTTTACAATATCCTGTTCCAGACCATTTTTTGCCCCTACATACAGAAATTCAGAATCAGGAACATGACGCTTTATTTCATTAATTACTGCGATTGCAGGATATATATGTCCGCCGGTCCCGCCGCCGCTCAACATCACTCTCATCAAAAAACACTCCTCGTATAATGTGTTCAAAAAGGAGGACAAAAAGAGCCGAGAAGTTCAAGGAAGTGCAGCCTCCGAGCACCGGAGCGACGAGCATATCTTCTCGAAAGGACTGCGAGTTGCGACGAGAAGTTGGTATTACATCTGTGAATAAACTGCGGCGCAGGAGCACAGATGCATCTTAGAATTTGCTCGATACGTGAGGAGCGGAGGAGCAAGCTGACGCGGAAATTCGACAGCTATTTTTCCCGGACTTTTTGAACATCCTATTATACATACAATAGACCCTGTTCAGCAGATTAAAACAGGGCCCTTAATATATACTTCTTTCCTTAAAAACGGGCATATCGGCTAATATTAAGTAAAACGCCAATTGAAACGAGCATTAGCGTAAGTGATGACCCTCCATAGCTTAAAAACGGAAGAGTAATCCCTGTTACCGGCATAATACCGGTTACCACAGCGATATTTATCATCACCTGTATGGCAATCATGCCGATTATCCCAATTGCCAGCAAACTCCCATATAAATCTGGAGCGCCCATAGCAATTCGGATTCCCCGCCATAATAACAGACAAAATAATAATAAAACAAATGTTGCTCCAATGAAACCTAATTCCTCAGAAATAATAGCAAAAATAAAATCCGTTTGCGGTTCAGGAAGATACTGGAACTTTTGACGGCTCTGACCCAGTCCAAATCCCAGTAAACCGCCGGGACCGATAGCATAAAGCGACTGAATGATTTGAAATCCGCTTCCAAGCGGATCCGACCATGGATCTAAAAAAGAAGTAATCCGCTTAATCCGATAGGGTGCAGAGATAACCAATCCTGCAAATCCGGCCACACCAATAAGCCCCATGTACACAAAGTGCTTGATGCGTGCCCCGGCGGTAAAGATCATCATCACGCATGTGCCGACCAATACGGTACCTGTCCCTAAATCGGGTTGAAGCATGATAAGTCCAAAAGCTAAAAAGACTAAAGATAATGATGGCAATAATCCTTTTGTAAGGCTTGTCACATATTTTTGCCTTTCGGAAAGATACTTAGATAAAAAAGCGATTAATGCCATTTTCGTAAATTCCGAGGGTTGAATGGAAAAAGCGCCAATTCCGAGCCAACTGCTGGCACCGCCCCTGACCAAACCCACTCCTGGAATCAAGACGGCGATTAACAGCAGGAAGCAAATGAGCAATGCAACTTTTGCCCACGAACGCCACGTCCAATAATGAATATTCATGACGAAAAACATGGCGATAACCCCTATGACGGCAAACAATAATTGCCGTTTAGCGAAGTAAAAGGCATCATCAAATTTATACGAGGCCCATACTGCGCTGGCGCTGTAAACCATTATCAAGCCGATAGATAATAAAACTAAGGTGACAGCTATAAGCAGAAAATCTGGTGCTGCTTTGGATTTTGGCATATCAAAACACACCTCGATCAAGTTGAATAACAATCCCTACTTAAGCATATGCACCCGTTTTATAAACATGTCCCCTCTTTGTTCAAAAGTAGCAAATTGATCCCAACTTGCGCAAGCCGGGGAAAGCAATATAATATCACCGGAAGATGAAAGGTCATATGCACTAGGAACAGCTTCTTCAACATTATCGACGATTTTAACGTTTTTAACCCCGGCAGCTGAAGCAGCTTCGCTTATTTTGTTTTTTGTTTCACCAAAAGTAACGACAGCCTTGACGTTTGTTAAGGCAGGTATCAAATCATCAAAGCCGTTCCCCCGGTCAAGGCCGCCCGCTAATAGAATAACAGGTTCCTTAAAAGCGCCCAGTGCTTTCTTTGTCGCCAAAATATTAGTTGCCTTAGAATCATTAAAGAAACGGCGCCCATTTAATTCTTTAACAAACTCAAGCCGGTGGCGTACACCTGAGAAAGTCGTTAAGACCTGGCGTAGATACTCATTGCTTACTTTATATACTTTTGCTGCTGCAATCGCGGCTAAAGCATTCTCAATGTTGTGAAGCCCCGGCATTGCCATCTCTTCCTTGGAAAGAATTTTTTCATCATTGTAGCATAAATAACCTTGATCAAAATAGGCGCCATCTTTAATAACCCCTGAAAATGAGAATGGTACTTTTTGAGCTTTAACATCTTTTATTAAAGCTGAAATTCGTTTATCATCCGCATTATATACAACCACATCATTCTCGGTTTGGTTTTTAGCCAGCCTTGCTTTAGCCCGTCCATACTCTTCTATCGTTCCATGATAGTCCAAATGCGCTTCAAACAAGTTAAGAAAAACGGAAACGCGAGGATGAAATTCATCTATTCCTAAAAGCTGAAAACTCGATAGTTCCGCTATAATCACTTGCTCCGGTGTCGCATTTTGAGCAACTTCCGATAAAACCGTTCCAATGTTGCCGGCAACAATCGGCTCATAGCGGCTTCCCTTCATCATTTCCCCAAGGAGCATTGTTGTCGTTGTTTTCCCGTTTGAACCTGTAATCCCGATAAATTCGGCCTCTGAAATTTGATAGGCTAATTCGACCTCGGTTATAACAGGAATATTGAGTCTGAGTGCTTTCTCTATTAATGGATTGCTATATGGGATTCCGGGATTTTTAACAACTGTAAATACATTTTCTGAAACGAGATGTTCAGGGTGCCCGCCGTCAACAACATGAATACCCAAAGCAGTTAACTCTTTAGCATGTGCATCATCCTTAAGCGAAGAACGATCATTAATCGTGACTTTGGCTCCTAAGCGGTGCAAAAGCTTTGCAGCCGTATAGCCGCTTTTAGCCATACCAAGAACAAGTACTTGTTGATTTCTATATTTATCAATATTTTTCATACTACAGCCACACCTTTAACAGAATTGCAATGACAGCAAATATTAAACCAACCAACCAAAACGTTGTGACAATCCGCCACTCGGACCATCCGGACAATTCATAATGGTGATGCAGAGGACTCATTTTAAAAATACGTTTGCCGGTTGTTTTAAAGAAAAACACTTGCAGCATAACAGATAATGTTTCAATAACAAATATGCCGCCGATAATAATCAGTAAAAGTTCAGCTTTTGTCAGAATGGCGACTCCCGCCAATGCACCGCCGAGAGCCAAGGAGCCGGTATCACCCATAAATACCTTTGCTGGGTGGGCATTAAAGATTAAAAAGCCTAATAATGCGCCTGCGACAGCTGCTGAAAACAGAGCAACATCAATATCAACATGGTTATAGGCAATAATCGCATATGCGCCAAATGCAATAGCACCCGTCCCTGTTAACAAGCCGTCCATACCATCAGTAAGGTTCGTGCCGTTAGATGTACCCAACAGCATAATAATTACGAGCACTATGTATGCCCAATGCAAGTTAAAGCTGATATGTGTACCAGGAATATTAATGCTGGTCGAAAAATGCGTTTGAATTAATACAATGAAAAAAACGACGGCTACAATTAATTGCCCAATTAATTTTTGCTTTGAATTCAGCCCTAAATTTCTCTTCATAACAACCTTAATAAAGTCGTCCAGAAATCCAATCAAAGCATAACCTAATGTAACAAATAAAAGCAAATAAGTATCTGTCGTCATTAAATGATATTTAATAGCGACAATGACTGTAGAAATAATAATGGCAAGCACGATAATAATGCCGCCCATTGTAGGTGTTCCCGCTTTTTTCTGATGGCTTTTGGGCCCTTCCTCACGAATATATTGTCCAAACTTTAATATTCGAAGCATAGGAATAAACAAAGGCGCAAATACTAACGAAATCAAAAATGCTAAAGCCATGCTGAATAATATAACAAATGTCATTGTGACCCGCCTCCTTCTATGCTTCCAATTGTTCTACAAGCGACTCCAGCTGAGCGGCTCGAGATGCTTTTATTAATATGACTGTTTCTTTACCTAACAAAGATTCTATTAATGGAACTGCTTGTATTTTTTCATCAAAAGTATGAATTGAAAATAATTGTGAATGATTTTTGCCTGCTTCATCAGCAATCCATTTAGCCTTAGGGCCTATTGTAATTAAATCGGTGATTGGATCTGTGACAACTTGAGCCACTTGCCGATGGAGATTTTCCTCATCAGGGCCAAGCTCATACATATCACCCAAAACAACTACCCTGCGCTTATAATCCGGCAACGCTTTTATCGTCTCAATCGCCGCTGCCATCGATGTCGGACTGGCATTATAGGAATCATTAATCAGCATTGTATCTTTGCGCCCTTTAACAGTTTCAAGCCGCATGCCTGTGACTTGCAGCTGATCAAACCCTTTTTGTGCCGTTTGCTCATCAATATTCATACATTTTGCAACCGCCAGGGCATAAGCGGCATTTTTAACATTATGCCTTCCTAACAGCGGAATATGATAAATCATGTCTTCACCATTTATTGTGAAAGTATACCCCTTAATATGGGCTTTAACATCACCTATTTTCAGACCATTATCATCACCATAACCGCAAGTTGCCTTTTGTATTTCATCGAAATGAAATGAACGAAGAAGCGGTTCGTCTCCGTCAATAATCAACATACCGCCGGGCTTCATTCCGTCGACGATTTCCATTTTCGCTTTAGCGATCCCCTCCCGGCTGCCCAGGAATTCAATATGCGACTCACCAATATTTGTGATAACGGCAATATCAGGCTCGGCAATCCGGCTGAGTAAAGAAATTTCGCCAAAATGGTTCATGCCCATTTCTAAAATGATAGCTTCACAATCAGCTGGGCTTGCCAAAATTGTTAACGGCATGCCGATATGATTATTAAAGTTGCCAATTGTCTTATGTGTTTTATATTTGGTGCTGACAACACTTTCGATAATGTCTTTTGTTGTCGTTTTTCCATTACTCCCCGTGACGGCGATAACCTTTGGCTTTCTTTCTTTTAGAACAAGTTTCGCCATTGTTTGCATAGCATCTAACGTATCTTCAACATAGAAAATCGGGAAGTCCGCGGGTACGCCTTCAGGTAACAGCTTGCCCTTCATCCATAATGTTGCAACAGCACCCGCTTCAATCGCCTTCGTTAAAAATTGATGGCCGTCAAAACGTTCCCCTGCTATAGGTACAAACAGTCCCTGTTCCGTGTTCTTTCGGCTATCGGTAAAAACATGAAGGTCTTTTAAATGATCTGCCTTCCCAGTAAAACTGACCGCGGCTTTTTTTATGACGCTAATATTAACACTCATGCTTCGTAACGCTCCTTTATCGCTTCCAAAGCTACTTTTCGATCATCAAAATCGATTTTGTCCGTACCAAGGATTTGATATGTCTCATGCCCCTTGCCGGCGATTAATATAATATCATGATCCCGTGCTTCCCGCACGGCATAATAAATCGCTTCTTTCCGGTCAACGATTTTTTTATAGGATTCGCCTGTAACACCTGCTTCCATATCAGCAAAAATCTGTTCCGGATCTTCGGTTCTCGGATTATCTGACGTAAAAATTGCTAAATCACTATATTTAACAGCCGTTTGGGCCATTACCGGTCTTTTTGTCTTATCTCGGTCACCGCCGCAGCCGGCTATTGTAATGATTCGGCCTTGAGCAAATTCCTTAATCGTTAATAGGGCATTTTCCAAACTGTCCGCAGTATGAGAATAATCAACAATCACAGTAAAATTTTGCCCGCCGCGGACAGCCTCAAACCTTCCTGACACACCTTCAACTCTATTTACTGCCTCAATCATCGTTTCAACAGGTATTTTTTTCAAGTAACCTGCCGATAAAGCGGCTAAAACATTATATATATTAAACTTGCCTATCAAATTCATATGAACAGGCCAACGGTTATTTTTTATAACTAACTCAAAGGCTGTACCTGTGTTCGTAATCCGGATATTTTCCGCTTTTAAATCAGCATGACTATCGATGCCGTAAGTAATAACAGGGGCAGCTGTCATATGTTTTAACGTTTCAGTGGCCGGATCGTCCTGATTTAATACAGCCGCCTTTAAACGATTTCTATCATATGTATTACCTAACTGTGAAAAAAGAAGGCTTTTTGCATAAAGATAATCCTTCATTGTTTCGTGGTAATCCAAATGATCTTGCGTTAAATTTGTAAATACCGCGATGTCGAAATCAATGCCGCGAACTCTTCCTTGGTGGAGAGCATGGGAGGACACTTCCATAACAGCTGACTGAACACCATCATCAAGCATCGTACGGAATTCTTTTTGTAATAGAAAAGACTCTGGTGTTGTATTAACAACAGGAATGTCTTTATCATTATATTTAATTCCCATTGTACCAATGAGACCGGTTGATAACCCGGCATGATCCTGAATGGCTTTTACAAGATGTGTAACAGTTGTCTTACCATTTGTACCTGTAACGCCAATCATATGAAGCTTACGGCTTGGCTGACCATAAAAATAATCAGAAATAACGGCCAACGCCCGGCGGGTATCGGAAACATAAATGACGGGCACGTTTACTTTAATTGGTTTCTCGGCAACAATTGCGGCAGCTCCTGATTTCTCTGCACCTTCAGCAAATTGATGCCCGTCTAATTGTGTACCGCTGATACAGAAAAACAACGTGCCGGATTGAACTTTTCTTGAATCAATTTCAAGCTTCTCAATGTCAGGATCACTTTCCCCCGACAATGTATAATCAATTAATGGCTCCAAGCACTGCGATAATTTCATAAACTCACATCCTATATTTCTAATTCAGTTCGTGTTCAAAAATGTTTTTATGTTTTTTTGAACTTCATCTTTCATTTCGTGTTCAAAAAGGAGGACAAACAGGGCAGACACTGGCTAAAATCGTCACGTCCATGTGACAACGCCAGTACTAGCACGTCCTGTGCGTCGGAAGTTCGAGGCACGGAAGCCGCGAGGATCGGAGCGACGAGCAAAGCTTCACGAACTACTGCGAGTTGCGACGAGAAATAGCTATACTTCTCTGAGTATTCAACGGCGCAGGAGCATAGTTCATCTTTGAATTGCCCGATACGTGAGAACCGGAGCGGCGACGTAACGAAGAAATTCGACAGTCATGTTTCCCGGACTTTTTGAACTTCATCTTTCAGAAAAAGAAGCCAAGGCTTAAGCACTTGGCTATATCAAACAATATCCATTGACTATTTTAATCATCTTTTTGCTTTTTGTCACCTAGATATATTCTAATTGTCGATCCTGCTTTAACTTTTACTCCCGGTTTCGGTGATTGCATGACGATCTTATCACCTTTTCCAGCGGCATCAACTTTTATATCAGTCAGATAACTTTGGATATCCTTTTTATTAAGGCCAACCAGGTTAGGAACCTTAATCGACGGCTGATCGTTCCAGTTCAGTTTCTTTTCCATGCCGCCGGTTTGTTTTTTGACTCCCATTGCTTCTAAGCTGTTGCTAATAATTTTTCCTGCAATGGGAGCCGCAACGGTTCCGCCGAATTGAATCGTATCTTTCGGATGATCGACAGCAACATAGACAACAATCTGCGGATCATTAGCGGGGGCAAAGCCCATAAATGATAAAATGTAATTATTTTTCATATAGCGGCCATTTTTTACTTTTTGGGCGGTCCCTGTTTTTCCTCCGATTCTATACCCCTCCACATAAGCAGGACGGCCGGTTCCTTTTGCGACAACACTTTCAAGAGCGTACCGGACTTCTTTCGATGTCGCTTCTGAAATGACCCGCCGTTTGAGCTGCGGGGTATTTTGGGTAATCACCTTTCCTGTATCAGGATCTGTCCATGCCTTTGCTATATACGGCTGGTAAAGGTAACCGCCGTTAATCGCTGCGGAAACAGCAGCTACCTGCTGGATAGGCGTAACAGAAACGCCTTGTCCAAAAGCTGTTGTTGCCAGCTCAAGAGGACCAATTTTATTTGGTTTAAATAATATTCCTTTTGCCTCACCTTGTAAGTCAATACCTGTTTTTTGGCCAAATCCAAATTTATCTATATATGAAAATAACCGTTTTTTTCCGAGACGTTCCCCAAGCTCTACGAATCCAGGGTTGCATGAATTCTGTACCACTTCCATAAATGTTTCACTGCCGTGACCGCCCCGTTTCCAACAATGCAGCTTTGTACCGGCAACTGATATGTAGCCGGGATCATTAAAATGATCTTTTTTGAGATTAACAAGATTCTCTTGAAGAGCCGCAGCCAAGGTAATAACCTTAAAAGTTGATCCAGGTTCATAGGTTTTCCATATCGGTAAATTATGATTGTATATGTCCGGCGATACATTTTTATAATTTTCCGGGTTAAAATCAGGTTTTGATGCCATCCCCAAAATCTCACCGGTATTTGGATTCATAGCAATAGCTATTTCGCCTTCTGGATGGTATTTTTGCTCAGCATTATCCAGTTCCCTTTCGATAATAGACTGAACTCTGGAATCAATCGTCAGCATAAGATTGTCCCCATCTTTCGGGGGAATATATTTATCCTTTAAGCTGGACATGCGGTTGCCTTGGGCATCAGAGTAAAAGGCGACATGACCTTTTTCACCCTTTAAAGTGTTATCATAGTAGGCTTCTAATCCAATTAATCCCTGATTATCAATTCCTGCGAACCCGAGAACATGAGACAAATATTTCCCTTTAGGGTAATGTCTCTTGAAATCTTCGGCTATAAACACGCCGGGAAGGCGCAAATTTTTGACCTCGGCAGCCTTTTCATTACTTATTTTTCTTCCTTCCGGCGTAATTCGGACGATCGATTCTCTTTTAGTAATATCTTGATAAGCTTGTTTTTCCGACATACTTAAAACCGATGAAAGCGCCTTGGCCGTTTTCATAGGATTACGAATTTGCTTAGGTACAACCAGAACTGATGGCCGGCTGACATTGGTGGCTAAAATCTTTCCATTACGATCGACAATATCACCGCGCTCTGCCTCATAGGGTATTTGCCGGCTCCAGGAATCTAATGCTTTCTTGGAAAGCTCCCCATTCTTAAAAAATTGTACATAAGCTAATCGAACGATAAATAAGCCAAAAACAAAGATACCGATGATGAGGACAAACACTAACCGTTTTCGTACAGTGACATTCGATACACGCACATCGGTCCCCTCCTATTCCAATGCTTGTTTAACTATATGCATAGAATAGGAGGGATAGAACAAGCCCTAAAAGACCTTTAATTTTCCGAAGACTTCTTTGATTTATGTTTATCCGATGTGTCACCTTGCGGCATTTGTTCAAATTTTAAAATCAAATTATCCCCTTCTTTGACCGTTGATCCAGCGGCAGGTTTTTGCTCAGTAACATAACCGTTGCCAAGCATATTCGGCTTCATTAATAAAACATCTGCTAATTTTAATGCATCTGCCATCGACCATCCCGATAAATCAGGCATTTTAAGCTGGCCTTCTCCGACTAATATCACCTTGCTGCCTTTCATTAGCTTAGTTCCTGAGAAAGGTGTTTGCTTTGTCACATTACCCTTGCCAATTGTAACAACATCCAAGCCTTTTGCCTTTAACTTACTTGCTGCCCCGTCTATCGGCTCGCCGACAACGTCATCTAATTTAACTGATTGATCATTTGCTGTTGCTTTTTCTGATTGGCTTGCAGTATCCTTACCCGGTTCAATATCACGGTACTGCAATCCATTACTCATTACAGGGTTAAAAATATCGGCAATTGGTTCGTCACCGTTTTCTGTCGGTTTGAGATGCGGACGATCAACCGCCACATAGACAAGCAGCTTTGGATCTTTCTCGGGCGCCATACCTAAGAATGAGAAAATATAGTTATCCTTGCCGACTAGATACTTACCATTCTCGGCAATTTGCGCAGTCCCTGTTTTCCCTATAACATCATAGCCTTTTATGTTATAAGGATGTCCCGTACCATACTTGCCTGTGACAACAGTTCTTAGTAATTTCCTTTCCTTTTCAGCCGTATCTTTAGTAATTGGCCGTCCAACAATCTCAGGTTTGTGGTCAATCACCGTCTTATGTTTGTTTGGATCTTCAACTTTATCAATGACATAAGGCTTCATCATTTTACCGTCATTTGCAATAGCGGTTGCAGCTTGGACAATTTGTATAGCTGTAAAGGCAGATGATTGACCAAATGATGTCTCAACTTGGTTGGCTTTTTGGCTCCAGTCCATAAGGCTGTTACCTTCATTTGGCAAATCAATCCCAGTCTTTTTGTCAAATCCAAACCGCTTGAGATAGTCATGAAGTCTATCAGTACCAAGTACTTTATCAGCTAAAATTGAAAAAGCGACATTTGATGAGCGTTCCAAGCCTTCGTTAAAGGTAATTCTTCCCCAGCCTGATTGATTCCAGTCGTGTATTGTTACACCGCCAACTTTATATGACCCTGATTCATATGTTGCATTGCCGTTATAAACACCTTCATTTATTGCTGCTGCGAGAGTGAAAATTTTCATGACAGAGCCGGGTTCATAAGGCGGTGAAATAGCAAAGTTTGTATAGTTTTTAATGCTGTTGCTATTAGGATTAAAGCTTGGGCGGTCAGACATCGCCAAGATTTTTCCTGTTTTTGGATCAGCAGCAATCGCAATCATTCTTTTTGGTTTATATTCTTTTTCCACTTTATTCATGGTATTGTCCATGATCGATTGAATTCTATTATCTATCGTTAAATAAACATTGTCGCCATCATGCGGTTTCTTCATATGTTGTTTAGCATCGGGCATAATGACACCATCGCGTGCACCGTAATAACTGATTACGCCATCCTGCTCAGTTAAGTACTTATTTAGGGACTTTTCAATCCCAAGCACCCCTTGCTGTTTACCGGTGTCGGGATTTTCCCGGGTCGTCCCGATGACTTGGGATGCAAATTCTCCGTTTGGATAATACCTTTTGGAGTCCGTAATAAAACCAAGCCCAGGTAAATGAAGCTTTTCAATTTGTTTCTTTTTATTATATGAAAGTTTTGTTCCTGAAGAGCCAAATTGAACTTGAAAGGCACTTTTTTTGTTTAATATTTTTAAAATATCGTCCTTGCTCATATCCAAAATTGGTGCGAGTTCACTTGCGGTTTTGTCTTTATCCTTTACATATGAAGGGGCATTATGGCTTAATACAGCGTAAAGTGTATAAGCAGGAATATCTTCGGCCAGAGGCTGCCCGTTTCTTCCATAAATGTTCCCCCTGTGGGCATCAACAACCTTGACATGTTTCCATTGTTTTTCTCCAAGATTAACCAGTTTATGTCCGGCACTTTCCTTACCTACCGCTAAGTAAGTAAAACGTCCTATAACAATACAAAAGAGCAGCAAGAAGGCTGAAGCGACAATTGCTGCCCATTTGTTTATTGATTTATTTTTCCGTTGCATATTTAACCACTCACAATGTTATGGAAGTACTTTCACGTTTTTTATGTTTAATTTAAGACCAAGTTTATCTTTTGCATAGGCCATAATTCTTTCAGGTGAACTTAGCTGGCTGACTTGTTCTTTAAGCTGATTGTTAATTTTCGACTGCTGGTCAATTTTACCTTGTAAATCACTCGCAGCACGCGTTGTGGTATATAATTTCGCTTGATTTGAAACAATTGTGATGGCAAGAGCGAAAATAAGAAATGCCGCCATTGTCCAAAGACATTTTTCCCCTTTTGTAATTTTTCTTTTGTCGGAAACCCTTTGTACAGATTGTTGATCGTTTCGCTCGCGCTGTACGACATGGTCAGTTTGATTTAAATTTCTCGCAGCTTGATTCAATCCTTATTCCCCCATTCTAAGATATTTTTATTTTTTCAGCGATACGAAGTTTGGCTGAACGCGCTCTTCGATTCCCGCTGACTTCTTCGTCACTCGGCAGAACCGGTTTTCGTTTTACTAATTTTAATATTGGTTGCTTTTCTTCCGGAATAACCGGCAAGCCCGGAGGCAAATCCGGAGTTTCGCTGTAGCTTTTAAAAATATTTTTGCAAATCCGGTCTTCTAAAGAATGGAATGTAATAACCGATAAGCGTCCGCCTAATCCCACTAAGCTGACAGCTTGATGAAGCGATTCTTCAAAGGCTGATAACTCATCATTAACTGTAATTCTCAACGCTTGAAAGACCCTTTTTGCTGGATGCCCTCCTTTCCTTCTCGCCGGGGCGGGAATAGCGTCTTTAATGATTTCAACAAGCTCCCCGGTAGTATGTATTGGTTGCTTCTGACGCACACTTTCAATCTTCCTTGCAATTTGTTTAGAAAACTTTTCTTCCCCATATTTGAAAAAGATATGAACTATATCTTGATATGGCCAGTGATTAACAATGTCATAAGCAGTCAATGTTTGGCTGGTGTTCATCCTCATATCAAGCGGCCCGTTATGTTGATAACTAAATCCCCGTTCCGCTTCATCAAATTGAGGTGATGATACACCTAAATCATATAAAACACCATCTACCGAAGACACATGACATTTATTTAATTCAGTTTTTAAATATCGGAAATTCGACTTAATAAAAGTGACTTTATCCTTGTAGATACTTAGCCGTTTTTTGGCAGCCTCTATAGCATAGTTGTCCTGATCAAATGAATACAAATGACCGGATGTCAGTTTCTTTAAAATTTCTTCACTATGTCCGCCACCTCCTAAAGTGCAATCTACATAAACACCGTCCGGCTTGATATTCAAGCCAATGGTAGCTTCTTGCTTTAATACTGTTACATGATCAAACATGACGTTGTCCTTTCCTTAAAAGGTTGTTCAAACACAATTTAATCCTGTTCTAAAACCAGGGCCAAAAAGGCTCAGATAAAAGGTTTACCGAACTTTTTGAACACCTTCTTAAAGATCAAAGTCTAATAAGCTCTCGGATATTTCACCAAAAGATGCCTCTGATTCTTCGTAATAGCTGTCCCAATTCGATTTGCTCCAAATTTCAATCCGATTGGAGACGCCGATAATCGCACAGTCCTTTTCCAATTTAGCATAATCTCTTAATGGTTGGGTAATGGTAACTCTTCCCTGTTTATCCAGTTGGCATTCGCTTGCACCAGAGAAGAAGAAGCGGGTAAAAGCTCTTGCATCTTTTTTTGTAAATGGGAGGGCTTTTAATTTTTGTTCAATCTGCTTCCATTCGTCTAAAGGGTAACCAAAAACACATTGATCTAATCCCCTGGTCAAAACAAAGCTTGAGCCAAGTTCTTCGCGGAATTTAGAAGGAATGATTAATCTGCCTTTATCATCAATGTTGTGCTGGTATTCACCCATGAACATGGTAGCTGCCCCACTTTCTACCCCTTACTCTACCACATCGCCCCACTTTGTACCACTTTCATTTTATTATTCGTTTAAACAAAAAAAAATCCTGCCATAGGACAGGATTTTTTTTAAATCATATTTTTACCACATGCTGAGAACCGTTGAATTGATAGGCTTGGGTCATTAATTTTTCAATAAGGTCAAAACCAAACAAATTTATAAAATAGAAAATACTCCATACCCGTTCTTGAGGTTCGCCCATTGGCATTAGACAATCATTAATAACATCAAATTTATTTAACTCTGTCTTATACCGTTGTTCAATGGTGCCTTTCATTTTTTTCTCGATATAATTAACTTGCTGTTCCATCAACTGCAAATTTTTATGGCTTATTTTCTTTAGGCCGGGGCTGATTTCAACCGCCAATTGTTCGACAGGCTGATAAGCTTCCTCAATCAATTCACGGAACTTTCCAACCGCCCCCTCTACGTCCCATTCATGCTGCATACTTAACCAACGATTTTTATATGCCGCAAGTTTGTTGTTAAGGACACCTTCAATATCTAAATTCTTGTTATCAAGCCATTTTTCAATTCGCCGGTCAACTAATGTCAGATTGAGCCTTGGAACAATAAGAGGCATTCGAATGTTAAAACATCGGAACGCGGTTTTTAAAGCGGACCAGTAGGCGATTTCTCCAGGTCCGGCAATAAAGGCCAAAGTCGGTAAAAGCAAATCCTGCATAATCGGACGTGTTACAACATTATTGCTTAATAATTCCGGGTGATTCTCAGCAATCGACAATAATTCATCATAATCAAGAGATACCGAACCGGTTTTTCCAATGAATTTTCCATCTTTATATTCAAGAAGTTCCCTTTGCCCTTGATCTTCATAAAACAAATTGACGCTGCCATCGTTCTGATCTAATGCAACTTCATATCCCCGATCCTTTAGCAAATTAAGCTGAGACATAACATTTTCGTTAATCGATTCATGCCCTTGAATCATTTGTTTAAAATAATCAGATTCAAGTTTACGGACGCTTGGATCGGCAGAGTCGATCAAAATTAAGCCATACTTATCAAACAAACGATGGATAAGAAAAGCAAAGAAGTCAACCACCGTCTCTGATCGATCCATCATTTGTCTAATCTTTGCGACAATGTCTCTTGTATACTCTGTTTCACCGTACGATTGGAATATGGTTTCAACCCAATCGGAAAGCTCTTTGTGATCAATGTCTAATTTAGAAACCGATGTTTTATTATTGCTCAATATTTGTTTATAAGGATATTTCTTTAATGCTTCATTTTTTCTGATATAGACATGATTAATTTCATCAAAATCATGATCCTCTCCTGCTATCCAAAAAATAGGAACAATCGGAACACCAAGTTGTTTTTCTTGTTCTTGGGCAAGTTTTATGACGGATAAACATTTATGTATCGTAAATGCCGGACCTGTTAACAATCCCGCCTGCTGACCGCCGATAACGGCTGCAGACTTAGCGGTTTTCAATTTGTTAATATTTTCAAATACCTTTTCGTTCTCCGTGTATTTTTGATTAAAGGCCGTCAAAACAGACATCAATTGTTCACGTTGATATTTACGCTCTGCTATCTCATTCATACGTTTTTGGGAATTGGCTAACCCATGATCCTCATAGTCAAAAAATGACACAATGCGTTCTTGCCCTTTTATATAATCATTAACAAGCTTTGATGAAAGCGGAATTTCAATGATTTCAGTATCCATTTTTTACTCTTCCTCTCTGAACTGCACGAATTGCCAGTTTGAGTATAGCAAATTTTATACTTTTAACAAAAAAGTGTGCTCAAAATTAAATATGATGCAAACTTTCATTTATAACTCCATAACAAAACAAAATAAAATCACCTATCATAAATAATAAAAAATTCATCCGCCAAATACCTTTAAATAAGCGTTTTGATTGCCACTCATGATTTGTTTTCCAATATAAAACTGTATAAATAAAGGCAACTAATAAAATTATTAATGAAATAATACCCGTAAACGGCCGATGCCAAAGATATGTCATTCTTGATGCAGCGGAAATAATAACAAAAAATGTTGCAATATCTACAGAAAGCTTAAATGCCTTTGGTTTTTTCTTAATAATAAGCGAAAAAAATATTAAAAGAACAAACCAGGTTAAGACTGGTATAGTTGAAAACAAAGCAATGATAAATGGAATGGTGTTAGTCATTAGCGCCTTCCTTCCTAAGATAATCAAATTGGACAGCTAAAATACTGTTATAAAGAAATTGTGTAAGAGGACAACCTTTTCCAATGCGATCAGCTTCTTTTATTATATATCCGGATATAGCTTCAATTTCGGTTATCCTTCCTGCTTCGATATCCTGAAGCATCGATGACCGGTTATCAGATGTATTTTTACAAATGTTCATCACTTTATCCCAGTAGTGCGCTATATTATTTGGCAAATAATTATTTTTCGGATTACTCAAACATAAAACATCCGCAGTTTCTTGAAATACTTGCTTCATGACTTGATAATAAAAAGTATTTTCTATAAGTTGTCCATTCTTCACACGATATAACGCAGTTAATGGATTAATAACAGCATTAACAATGAGTTTCTCTATCAACATGCTCTTCCAATCAGATTGAATTTTGAAAGGAAATTGTGAAAGCAACAGTAAATCATTTATAAACTTCATATCACCTCTAAAAGCGGCGACTTGCGTATTCCCAAGACCATTTTGAACAACCTGATTATCAGACGTCTTTTTGGCCCCGTGCTCAACGACGCCTAAAAAGATATGACGATGCTGCAAATTTTCTAAAATATCGATATGTCCCATGCCATTTTGTATAAACATGAGACCTTGGTTCACGTTAACCTTGTTATTAAGCGTCTCCGTTAAGCTTAATATTTCAGGCTGTTTAACAGCAAGAATAATCAAATCACCAATCCAAGGTTCATCCGAGTATTTCACTTGGGGATAGCTTTTAAAATCTTCGCTATGGTTCAGAATATGGATGCCGCCTTCTTTAATAGCATGATATTGTTCTTTTCTTCTAACATATAAAGTCGTTGGAAATTCACGGGCAATATATCCCGCAAACAACAAGCCAATGGATCCGCCGCCTATAACAGACACCTGCATATAATATCCCCCCTGTTTAAGCTATTAAAATCTTATCATACTTTCATATGCATGAAGTATGATGAAACAGCAAAAACGACCGTTATTTTAACGGCCGTTTTTGTCGGCAATTTTTATACCGGATAAACCGGATGCTTTCTTTGACTGAACGTCATCTCTTTCGAATCGTACATTTTGTAGCGGTCAATGAGAACTTGCCGAAGTTCATCACCATCTACTATATCATCAATGATAAGCTCAGAAGCGAGCTTGTAGATATCAATTGTTTCTTTATATTCCTTTTGTTTCTCTTGTATAAATTGAATACGCTCTTTAGGATCATCAATAGCTTGAATTTTGTTTGAATAAACAGCATTAACCGCTGCTTCAGGCCCCATAACAGCAATTTGTGCCGTTGGTAAGGCAATGCAGCAATCCGGTTCAAAAGCCGGGCCAGCCATTGCATAGAGCCCTGCGCCATAAGCCTTACGGACGATCACTGATATTTTTGGAACAGTGGCTTCACTGACTGCCGCGATCAGCTTAGCACCGTGACGGATAATACCGGCACGCTCTACTTTTGTTCCGATCATAAAACCGGGAACATCCGATAAGAATAACAGCGGTATCCCGAAAGCGTCACAAAGCTGAATGAATTTCGCTCCTTTATCTGCTGAGTCTACAAATAGTACCCCGCCTTTAACTTTTGGCTGATTAGCAATGATACCGACAGCTTTGCCGTTTAATCTTGCAATTCCGGTAACAAGCTCCCTTGCAAACAACTTTTTTATTTCAAAAAAGGAATTGCTGTCTACAAGTCTTTCAATCAATTCATACATATCAAACGGGGCATTTTGATGTTCCGGAACAATCTCGGATATCGGCCTGCCTTCTTTTGGTGAAACGGCTTTTGATTCAGGCGGCTTTTTCTCAAAGTTTGCCGGAAAGAAGCTTAAATATTGTTTCGCTTTTTCAATCGCTTCTTCTTCAGTACTTGTAAGAATATCACCGCAGCCGCTTGTTGTGCAGTGCATTCTGGCGCCGCCCATTTCTTCAAGCGTTACTTTCTCGCCGATGACTTTTTCCGCCATCCGCGGCGATCCTAAATACATCGATGCATTATTTTCGACCATGATGACAACGTCGCAAAAAGCTGGAATATAGGCACCTCCAGCAGCAGACGGACCAAACAGCAAACAAATTTGCGGAATCATTCCGGACAATTTGACCTGGTTATAAAAAATGCGCCCTGCCCCGCGGCGATTGGGGAACATTTCTAATTGATCTGTAATTCTTGCTCCGGCAGAATCCACCAAATACAGCAAAGGAACCTTTAACTTCTGTGCGGTTTCTTGAATACGAATAATCTTTTCAACTGTTCTTGCTCCCCAAGAGCCGGCCTTAACAGTTGAATCATTAGCCATCACACAGACGGTCCTGCCGCCTACTTCTCCAATTGCAGTGACTACACCGTCTGCCGGCAAATCACCGGCATTAAAATTGGCGAAACGGCCGTCTTCAACTTTGAAACAGCCATCATCAAATAATTTGGTCAGACGATCACGGACAAACAGCTTGGATTGCTGCTTTAATTTTTCATGATACTTTGGCGCGCCGCCACGCTCTATTTGATCAATACTTTCTTGTAATGTCGTCTGTTGTTTAGTCGTCATTTATTTCTCCCCTCTTTCTTAGAAGAATGAGCCGCAGTCAAGCTGCCTGAATAATCCTCATTGCGGCTTTGCGACGAGAAGTGGCGTTACTTCTTTGAATAATCACCGGCGAAGGAGCACCATCCCGCGACAACCTATGTAAAAATACCAATTTCAAGTTTATTCCAATGTTATTAGCGAATCCCCTTCATTAACAAAATCACCTGCGTTTACTTTTATATCCGAAACGATGCCATCTTCTGTACTTTCAATAGGAATTTCCATTTTCATTGATTCAAGCATGGCTACCTGATCCCCTGATTTAACTTGTTGCCCTTTAGAAACAAGTATATTTAACACTGTACCTGTCATATTTGATGCAATATTTTTCATTCAGACATCTCCTTATTTAATTTTTAGTTCACGAATTCAGCAGAAGAAATATTAGGCGTTTACCTAACATTTGTTTTTAAGAATTATAGTCATTTTAATAATTGTGTTGTATATTGCCCTTTATAAAAGTCGCCTGATTGAACAAGTCTTTCAAACAACGGATAATTTGTTTTTATCCCTTTAATATCGCATTTTTCAAACAGGTGTGAGGCCTTTTGTAAAACCTCTTGCCTATCGTAACCGCTTACAATAATTTTCGCTATCATTGGATCATAAAATGGTGTGACCGATGAACCCTCTTCATATCCGGTATCAATACGCACACCTTCGACAGCCGGAAAACGAAAAGCGGTTAAACGTCCCGGTGAAGGCAGAAATGTTTCCGGATCTTCCGCATATAAACGGAACTCCATACTATGTCCAGCGTAAGCGATATCAGATTGTTCTAATGGAAGTCTTTTTCCATCTGCAACAATCAGCTGCCATTCAACTAAATCGATACCTGTTTGCATTTCAGTAACAGGATGTTCAACTTGCAATCTTGTGTTCATTTCTAAAAAATAAAAATTTTCTTCTTCATCCATTATAAACTCAATTGTTCCCGCGTTTTTATAATTAACAAATTTTGCAGCAGTGACCGCCGCATCAGTAATAGCTTTTCTTGTTTTTTCGGAAATAAATGGTGAAGGTGATTCTTCTATGACTTTCTGATTACGCCTTTGAGTCGAACAATCCCTTTCATATAAATGAACAATATTTCCAAAGCTGTCGCCAAAAATTTGCACTTCAATATGCCGGCCGTTTTCAATGGCCTTCTCAACAAACATTGCTGAATCGCCAAAATACGCACGTGCCCGGGCCTGATTGGATGAAAATGCTCCAACTAGCTGCTCCTCATTGCAGCACAGCTGCATACCAATACCTCCGCCGCCGGCACTTGCTTTAAGCATGACCGGATACCCTATGGTGCCTGCAACAACCTTTGCCTCTTCTAAACCAACCGCACCGTCCGATCCCGGGACAATTGGGACACCGGCCTGTTTCATTGTTTCTCTGGCCTTTATCTTATCTCCCATTAAAGCTACAATATCAGCATCCGGACCGATAAAAGTTAAGCCAAGGGAATCAACTGCATGAACAAATTCAGCATTTTCTGACAAAAAGCCATACCCTGGATGAACAGCATCAGCACCGGTTTGTTTAGCCGCTTTTAAAATAGACTCTTGGTTCATATAGGATTTTTGCGCAGGGGGTTCACCAATGCAGACAGCCTCATCCGCTTTTTTTATATAAGGTAAATTTGCGTCTGCTTCAGAATACACAACAACGGTTTCAATATTTAAGCGCTGACACGTACGAATAATACGATCAGCAATTTCCCCGCGGTTTGCAATTAATACTTTCTTCATTTATTTCCTCCTCTCTGCTCCCTGACTCTAACAGTACATATTCGACAATTTAAGTAATTTTCCTTTTAAAATCTTTTACGTATAAGCAGAAATTTTAGTTACTTTATACTATAATAGAAGTATAATAGCTTTTTTTCAATTTGATCAAGGGGGCAACACCATGTACAAACAGTATACAATTGAACGTTTGAAAATTAATTTTAAAACACTTGAAGAATTTAAAAAATTCCAGTCTTTTGGAGCCCAAGAGCTTTCAATGCTGGAAGACCTTGAAGCAAACATGATTGAAAATGATAGTAATTCGCCATTTTACGGTATTCATTTCGGCGGAAAATTAGTGGCTAGAATGAGTTTATATACGATCAGCCAAAAGTTCGACCGTTATTTTGAACCGCCTCAAGATTACCTTGAACTTTGGAAACTGGAGGTGCTGCCGGAATACCAAGGCAAAGGTTATGGCAGAGCGTTGGTTGACTTTGCGAAATCATTTAACTTGCCAATCAAAACGAATGGACGCAATAATTCACATGATTTTTGGAGTAAAATGGGCTTTGAAACAGTGACTTATAACACCGAAAGAGACAGGGGCGAAAACCCGTTTGTATGGTTTCCAAAAGGCGTCAGTGAACAAACACTTTAAGGTCTCCTAATATAAAATAATATAAAGAAAAGTTCCCTATTTTGAAATAGGGAATTTTTTTCATTTATTAACTTTTTCTAAACTCTGTGAACCATTAAATTGAAAAAACCGTTCACCGGAGTCGCCTTCATCAGTTGCGGCTAATTTTCTTGCACGTTCCATAATACCTAATAATGCCTTATAATCTTCTTTTACCGTTTCATAGTCATTTTTCAACTTCTTATGAGCATTTGTCAGTTCATGATATTTTTCTTCTGTGGATTGCAAAGTTTCTTTCAAATGACGGATCTCTTTTTCTAAACCGCTTGTTTCTTGCGACCGTTCCCGCAATACTGTAAGATAATTGATTACTGTTTCAAGACTAATCTCCGGTTTTTGATGCTCATTTTGTTCAGGAGAACTTTCAGGTGTGTTATATTGTTCTTCAGCTTTTTCTTCCTGATTATTTTTCTTAAACGTCTGAACTTTCCTTTGGCCTTGGGCTGCCTTTCGTTGTTTTTTTGCCAAAGCAACAGCTGATTCATAATTTTTTCTGACTAAAGAATTCCACCGGAAACCGCAGGCAGCCGATGTTCTTGATAATTTTTGCCCAACTTCTTCAAACGCTGCCAGTTGTGTACTGCCTTCTCTTATATGTCTTAAAACTGTTTCTGCTAACAATAGATCTTCATCATGACTCCATGCGTCTTGACGAATCGTAGACATTGAACCCCTCCAATCTAAACTTTTTCTTATTTTATGCGTTTACTAGTAAAGATAGACTTTATATTCTATTATTTTCTCAGGGAATGGTCCCGGTTATTCTGTTTCAAAGTGATTTTGATATAAAAAAAAGGCAAGGAGATCATATCTCCTTGCCTTTTTTTGGTGACAATTATTTCGCAACTACTTCTTCACCTTTGTATGAGCCGCATTCCGGACAAACACGATGAGCTAATTTGTACTCACCGCAATTATCACATTGCACCATACCTGGTACATTAAGTTTATAATGAGTACGACGCTTATTTTTGCGAGTTGTAGAAGTTCTTCTTTTTGGTACTGCCACGGTTCACACCTCCTTGAAGCATTTATTCGTCAAAAAACTTTTTTAGTTTTTCTAACCTGGGATCAATGCGATTCTTCCGTTCTTCCTCAGTTACAAAATCCCAGCCTTCGCCGGAGTAATGAGGATTATTATTACGGTCACTGACGATGCGAATCGGCTTTTCAACCAAAATCGCTTCTTTAATAAACGGAATTAAATCAATCATATTTTCTTCAACATCATGAACGACTTCATGATCAGCTTCTTCAATCTCAACTGAATGATTCAAAAGAAAAGTCTCAGATGTATGAATATGAAACGGATAATTAACATCCTCAAGCGTTACCGAGTCAGGTAAAATCATTTCACCTTTTACCGTTAAATGAAAAGTAATCGAACCCTTAGCAAATTCAACAATGCCATCAACATGAACCGGCGAAATGTTCCTAACTTCAGGGTCTGCACTTGAAATATCTGTTAAATCAACAGTTTCATTAAGGGTTAATCCTTCACCTTTAAATTGAAGAAGTTCTGGTACTGTCCATTTCAATGCCATTACAATACCACCTTTAAGACAACAATTGTAATTATAGTCTTAGTCTATTTAAATGTCAATATACAAACTTGACCTCGCTTGTTTCCAAACTGTCTGTAACAAATTATAATTATATCATATGCATGACAATTTCTAGGAGGGATTTGATTGAAAGTAGCAGGTGTGATTGTAGAATACAACCCGCTTCATAACGGTCATTTACACCACATTCAAAAAACACGTGAAAATACTGGCGCCGACGTCCTTGTCGCTGTCATGAGCGGCTACTTTTTACAACGGGGCGAACCGGCACTCGTTTCAAAATGGTTAAGAACCAAATTAGCGCTTCTTGCAGGAATAGACATTGTTGTTGAACTGCCGTATGCCTTTTCGACGCAAAAAGCCGAAATCTTCGCCAGCGGCTCTGTCTCCATTTTAGGCCATTTAGGCGTTACGGACCTATGCTTCGGCAGTGAACAAGGAGAAATTTTGCCTTTTGAAAATACTATCACAATCATTGATCAATACGGAGAGCAATACGACCATCAATTAAAAAAATATCTTAAAGAAGGCTATAGTTATCCAAAAGCCCATGCACTCGCTTTTCAAGAGCTAAAAACTTCTAATCATTCCCTCATAGACCTTTCGCAGCCAAATAATATACTTGGTTACCATTATTTAAAATCTGTAAAAGAACAAGCTCTGCCAATTAAGGTATCGACGGTTAAAAGAATTGGCGCCGGTTATCATGATGTTCATATGAATAATGGAAGCATCGCCAGTGCGACCAGTATTCGAAAGGCCATCTTTGAACACGGCAACTTAGAAGAAATATACCGGGCGGTTCCGCCTTTTACATATCAATATTTGAAATCAGCTTTTGATAGGAACCAGATCTACAGATGGGATGATTTCTACCCTTTCTTAAAGTACCGGTTATCCATTGAAACAGCTGAGTCACTTTCTTCCATTTATGAAGCTGAAGAAGGATTGGAAAATCGTATAATTAAAATAATGCAAGACTCAAATACCTTCCATACCTTTATGGATAAACTTAAAACTAAAAGATATACTTGGACCCGTCTGCAGCGGCTGTGCACACATATGTTGGTTAACGCAAAAAAAGAAGAAATGTTACATGCGTTAAATGAGAAGAAAGCTTCCTATATACGGCTGCTTGGTATGAACCAAAACGGACAAGCCTATTTAAATCATATTAAAAATCAATGCCCTGTGCCGATCATAACCAGATTAAAAAAGGACAAGGACAATGATCCATTAATGTCCCTGGATATGAAAGCTGCTAAAGTTTATGAACTTGCAGCAATAAGCAATCAACCCAAAAATAAAATCAATAATGAATTTATGCAGCCTCCGCTCCGTTACGATGAATTAAACCATCACTTTCTATCCGATATAAAGTAAGAAACTCGCCGAATGGCGAGTTTCTTACTTTAAGTGATGCAAGTAATTTAAAGCATCATCAAATGATTTAACAGGAACAACCTTCATATGAGTGCCAATATCTTTTGCTGCAGCTTCAGCCTGTTTATATTCATTGTCAGCAACCGGAGCAAAGAATATGTCCGCACCGGATTTACTGGCGCCTACAATTTTTTCTTTAATACCGCCAATCGGCCCTACTGAATCGTCTAAATTAATTGTACCTGTTCCAGCAATTTTATGACCTTTAGCTAAGTCTTCTTTTGTTAATTGATCATAGATTTCAAGCGACATCATTAATCCTGCTGATGGTCCGCCGATATTTTTAATATCAAACTTAATATCAGGTTTAACTTTGACATGAAATTCGTCTGTCTGCATCACACCGATGCCGTATTTTTTTATACCTTGAGATAACTTTTTAGGATATTTGGTTACTTTCACCTTTACATTTTTAATTTTACCGTTTCGTTTCACTTGCATCGGGATCGTATCTCCCGGTTTTTCCCCTTTTAACGCATTTTGCATATCCATAATTGTACTGATTTTTTTACCGTTGGCAGAAACAATCACATCGCCTGGTTTTAAAACTTTAGCTGCTGGCATGCCAGAAAATACATTGATTATTAATGCACCGTCTTTAATTAATTTTGGATGCTTATCCGCATGTTTATAAGCAACATATGTAGCTATATCCTGCGCGCTTTGCATATAATTTTCTTGACGTAAATTATATTCTTCGTTATTTTCATCCGGCAATTTTACTTCTTGAGGTTTCATAAGTGTTGTATATTTGTTATGGTCATATTTCGTCCATAAATATTGATAGATGTTAGCCTGTCCGACATACACATAGACGAGCATGAAATCGCCGTTTACTTTATGGCCGTTCTTTACTTTCACGATAGGATTTATCGACTCAGCTGCCCCGGGCTTTTCAACATATACAGGCAGCCTGTAGAAGTAAAGCCCGATGGCAATAATTACGATGATAAGTATGACATAATATGTAATATTCTTTGATCTTTTGCTCAAAATCACCGCTCCTTCCAAGATTTAATTGCTTTATATATTAATGGCAGTTGTTTTTTGGCTGTTTCCTCCCCTATTTTAATAATCTCATTCATGTTAGTAAATGCTTTAGAATTAAATTGATTCACTGGCGGCCGGATAACAACGTCAGCATGGAGCTCCTGATGGCGAACCATTTCTTCCTGCATAATATCAATACTTTGCAAAATCACATCAAAAATAGATGAGACTTGGGATTCCCCATTAAACGTTGCTACATCAACTGCTATAATAATGTCTGCTCCCATATCCTTTAAAACGGAAACCGGAAGACGATCAATCACCCCTCCATCCACCAGAACCTTCCCTTTCCATTTTACAGGAACCAGAATTCCCGGAATGGAGATGCTTGCCCGAACGGCTTCGTATAAATATCCTTCTTCAAAAATTACCCTTTCGCCTCGTAACAAATCAGTGGC
Organism: Scopulibacillus cellulosilyticus; assembly: GCF_042665295.1. NCBI lineage: Bacteria > Bacillati > Bacillota > Bacilli > Caryophanales > Sporolactobacillaceae > Scopulibacillus > Scopulibacillus cellulosilyticus. The sequence continues at coordinate 474,443 of NZ_JBHTCO010000004.1, read as the reverse complement.
AATAATCTTTAATGGCACCCTGGAGTCTTTAAAGGTCTTACAGTGTGTTATCGTTTTAAGAAGAGACGTTATTTTTTTTCCGGAAATAAAGCCCATCTTTGGAATGATGAAATCCATAAAATATTGTCTTTTAAAATTCACAGCCATTTTATACATGCTTTCATAAGAATGCCCGACACCGTATAATGCCCCGGCCAATCCTCCCATGCTTGATCCGGTTATCATATCAATGGGGATTTTTTCATCTTCAAATACTTTTAGAACACCGACGTGAGCAAACCCTTTTGAACCGCCGGAACCTAATGCAAGCCCTATTTTTGGTCTTCGCATAAGCAGGATCCACTCCTTTAGGTCTAATTCATTCTGACAAGCGTATATTTAGACTTAGGGACAACTTTTACGCTCCCTTTATATTTAAATTATGCTCTCATAGCGCAAGCGATGTTCGAACTTGGAAAGAGAGGAGTAGGGTCATTGAGTGCCGCAAAAATAAAAACAATTGTATTAGCATTAGCAGCTCTTTTCCTTGCTGTTTCAATTATTGCCTTTCCTAAAGTTTCAGTAGACGCCTCACTTAGCGGGCTAAAATTATGGTGGAATGTTGTTTTTCCATCGCTATTGCCATTTTTTATTGTATCAGAATTAATGATAGGCTTTGGTATCGTTACATTTATTGGCATACTGCTTGAACCGATTATGCGTCCCATTTTTAAAGTGCCGGGAGCCGGCGCGTTCGTCTTTGTGATGGGGCTTGCCTCGGGTTTTCCGGCAGGAGCAAAAATTACTTCCCGGTTATATGAAGAAAAAAAATTAACAAAAACTGAAGCTGAACGTCTTGCCAGCTTCACAAACTTTTCAAATCCGCTTTTTATTTTCGGCGTGGTTGCTTACGGCTTTTTTCATCAAGCCGCATTAGGGATTGTGTTTGCTTTGTCTCATTATTTAGGTAATATCTGTGTCGGCCTTTTTATGCGTTTTTATAAACCGTATGAAAGATCGTTTTCCAAAAAAGAACGGACTACGCCAGTCATTTTTATTAAAGCTTTAAAACAAATGCATAGAGAACGTATTAGAAATAAACAGCCTATCGGAAAAATGCTCGGCGATGCCGTGCAGACTTCTGTCAGCACATTACTGATGGTAGGCGGATTTATTATTCTTTTTTCAGTTTTAAATCAACTGCTTGCCCGGCTGCATATTACTGATTCTATCGCATACGGCTTAAAGCACCTTTTACTATTGCTTCATTTTTCGCCAGTTCTGAGCAAGGGTATTGTTCCCGGACTGTTTGAAATCACCGTTGGAGCCAAAAGTGTCAGCAGCCTTGCCGCACCTCTTTTGCAACAGGTGATCGTTACGAGCTTTATCCTTGGTTTCGCCGGCTTTTCCATCCAGGCGCAAGTCGCAAGTATTTTGGCGGATGCGAAATTAAGCGCCAAGCCTTTCTTTTTAGGCAGGCTTATTCATGGTACCGCCTCAGCATGTTTTGCTTATGTATTATTTCAATGGATCGATATCAAGCAAACAAACAACCAAGTCAATGCCGTCTTTGAATCTTTACAAAACCATGCCGTTACAGGAACTTGGATATCATATATCCAAATTGGATCATTAGTAACACTCATAACTCTAATTATCTATATATTAACCAAGGCGCATACCAATATGAAAAAAATTTGATAAAATTTAAACTGACTATACTACTAAATGCCTTGTTCGAGAGCAGAAAAAGCGTACGAAAAGCCCCGCTGCACCTAAGCACGCGGGGGTAAATACTTTTCTTTAAGGGCTTTTTCAACCGGTTCCGGTACTAACTCAGTTACCGGACCATGATATTTTGATATTTCTTTAACAATACTTGAACTTAAAAATGAATAATTGCTGTTTGTCGGCATAAAAAAAGTTTCTATATTTTCATCGATTTTTTTATTCGTTAATGCTAATTGCAATTCGTACTCATAATCGGAGATTGCTCTTAAACCGCGTAATACAGCATTAGCTTTCTTTTTTCTCGCAAAATCAATCATTAATCCTTCAAACCAATCAACAGAGACATTGGGTATGTCCTTCGTACTTTCTTTTAAAAGAGCTACCCGCTCTTTAACAGTAAATAAAGGCTTTTTACTGGAGTTATTTAACACCGCAACGATAACTTCATCAAATACCTTAGCCCCTCTTTGGATAATGTCTAAGTGTCCATAAGTTACCGGGTCGAAACTTCCCGGGCAAATAGCAATACCGGCCATACTTTTATCCTCCCTTATTCTGATGTTCATAAATGGATACAGCGGTTTTCCCATGATATGTATGATGTTTAATTCTTATAAGCACTTCATTAAATTGTTCAGGCAATGTGACAGTATCTTCGTGTTCTACTATTATCTTACCATTTTCCTCCAACAGATTGCTATGTATTATTAATTCAATATCTTTGATAATTTTCTGTTTAGCATAAGGAGGATCCATAAAAATCAAATGAAAGCGCGATTGCTTTTTCGCTAAAATAGAAATTGCCCGGCCTGCATCATTCCGATAAACTTCAGCACGATTTTCAAGCCCGCAAAGCTGAATATTTTTTTTTATTGTACTTATTGCCGGACCGGATTTGTCAATAAAAACAGCCCGGCTTATTCCCCGGCTCAGCGCCTCAATACCGAGCCCGCCGCTGCCGCTGTATAAATCCAATGCTTGTCCGCCGTCAAAAAAAGGGCCGATCATATTAAAAATCGTTTCTTTTACTTTATCTGTTGTCGGCCTTGTTAATTGGCTGCGGACAGATTTTAATGCCCTTCCTTTACATTCCCCAGCTATCACTCGCACGTCGATCATTCCTTAAATATTAAGATATGTTTTATCCTACCACAAATGGTGTAAATATAAAAAGCGGAGAAGTCCCACAAATGGAAGTTTCACTTTATTAAGATGATTAACATTACAATTAAGCAGTTATTATTTTTTGGAATATTTTTTAAAATTTTATGACGTATAGCCTTGTATGTGACTGTCAATAATAGGTTTAACAACATCAAAACGATGTTGTTCCAACCGCGGAGACTTACGTTTCCCCATAAGTTTTTCCGCCGGTTTCTCCTCTCCCATTGTCTTGGCATACAATCGTATGCGTAAAGACCAACCCGCAGGAAAATACCTGCGGGTTTCTTTTTATTAAGCGATTTAACTTCTTTAAAGGTTTAAAACGTATGAAAAAGATGTAATTCTAATAGGCCATTTCTTCAAGCTCTTTACCAAATTTCTTTTTGTCATATTCAGTTTTTATATCTTGTAAATAAGACATACTGACATCTTTAATATATTTTAATGATTCCAGTTCACATAGAATGTTTTCAATTTTTTCACAGTCACAATAAATGACGACATACTTCATATTCTTTGAAACGTAATGAATATGTCCAAACCTTCTTAAAGTCTTAACATGTTTCAAATGGTGAAGCCATATAATAATTCCCCTTCTTCGTCCTAATATCATCATCAATTCTCCCAAAATTCTGTATTCGCTTACAAAGTCTTTTTTAAGGAAAACTTGCCTGCCGGCAAGTTTTCTTTATACTTTCAAATACTTAATTTAGTTAAGGATGAAAGTATAAGTGCAACTTCTCCTTTTGTCTTCCGCTTCGGCTTGCCAATCGGAGAGTTTTCTTTAGTGACACCCGCATTTGCCGCCTGTACCGCAGCCGCCGCCGCAGCCCCGATCAAAGAATGGATTGCCGGTAGGCACTTTAATTGAATCTGAAACTGCTCTAGCGATTTCAAGGCTAATCTCATTAAGCAAATGCTCCATTTGCTCCTCAGCCTTCTTATAAGAAGCGATGGTATCGTTTAAATCTACATCTCTTTTGATATCCATCATATTTTGTATTACCTGTTTATAATCAGGATGGTACTTACCAAATCGTTGCACCTCATCATACTTCTCTCTTACTTTAACAAAATCGCGAATTAAGGATTGAGCCTCTTGATCCTTTGCAAGCTTGTCCCTCATATTACGATAATGCTCAAATACATCAGAGTGTTTTAACATGCCGATAAGACCATCCGTTTCTTCAAGGACAGAAACGTGTTCTAATGTGGTAATCATAAAATATCACCTCACCACTATTTTATCATTTACCACAAAAATTACCACTCTTTAAAACTTAGAAAAACTTGGCTTGTCCGTTCTAATTGCAAAAGCCTAAGTTTTTCTTATAAGATAAACCCTTAATGCTGTTAAACTTTTTAAATTGAAAAATAGGGCTGATCAAAATTTAATTGATCAACCCTGGGTTTCTTCAGAGACTTCTTTGTTATCTTCAGAATTCTGATTGCCCATTGTGTTTGCCATTTCCATAAACATAGAGATAAGATTTAATTGTTCACTAAACCGTTCAATTTTTTTGTTTAAAGTTCTTCCGTAATATTCATCAGCTTCTTGTTTTAAATGGGAAACATCTCCTGGAAATCTCCCTAACCTTCTGTACCAGTCGGGATGCATTCTAATAAAATATTTAAGTTCGGGATTTTGATCCAGGTAGTACTGAATTTCTTTTCTCATGATCGATTAATCCTTTTTGTTTAAGTATTGAATAGGTTGTGATGGTTGTTGAATATATCGCTGGTAAGGCGGAAAAGGTTGGTTTCTCATATTCGGCGGCATATTTTGGGGAATGTTTTGCATTGTATTTTGCGGCAATTGCGGCGCGTTTTGCGACGGTTTTTTCGGCTGAAATTGACCGATGAGTTCTTGGATACTGGTTAAGGCACCATTCAATTGTCCTAGACGTTCCTCTAGATTTTTAGCATCAATACCATTTATAAAAGATAGAATTTTTTTTAACGGATCCGGCTGCGGCTTTTGTTTTTCCATTTTTACACCATATGTTTCCCACACTTCATTGTCTTCTCCGTACAGCACCCACTCGTCAAAAATATCATTCCATGTCTTGCCTTGTTCTTTGACACCCTTAGCTAATTCAGGGTGCTTTTGAACAAACTGTTTAAAAGCTTTAACCGAGTCAGCCGTTTTGTGAGCCATATTCGACCCTCCTACAATATAAACCTCACCTACTATATCATAAGTTATTTTAGATCATGATGTGCGCCCATTTTCTTTAATAGCGCAAAAAGACATAAACTGGTATGATTTAATAGTGAACAGAGTAAAGGAGTTATATAAATGAACGAAGATAAAAAATATCATATCAAACGGCTGCTCGCTGACACTCTTGCCCAAGCCGGCTCAGATGACCTCGATGCACTTGAAAAATTGCTTCAAGGGATACGGTCAAAGCAAAATAAAAAATCCAAAACGTATCTTAATGGTGTTCTAAATTATCAGGGACAATTAACCGAAGATAAAAAATATGAAGCTGAAATAGAGCTTACCCCATTTGTTTTAAATCCTTTAAAAATTGTTCATGGCGGCATTACAGCTACTTTTGCTGATACTGTGATGGGAACTTTAGTCAATGAACTATTACCGGAAAATAAGCGGTGCGTGACTTCAGAATTAAAGTTAAATTATTTGAAACCGGCTACAGGAAGCAAATTGAAATGCAAGGCGGAACTCGTGCACCGCGGCAGTCATATTTGCTTTGTCACAGCAAATATATTAACGGAAGATGAAGAGATTGCCGCTTATGCTGCCGGATCCTTTTTCATTATTTCTAAACCTGAACGAATTTAAAAAAATTAGAGGATAAGCTAAGTCCTCTAATTTTTTATAGTATTCTTTGATTAATCATTTAAAAATTTAAAAGCTGCATGAACAAAAATGTTAACACCTTTTTCTAGAGCATCTTCATCAATTGTAAATCTCGCATGATGGTGAGGATAAGTAATGCCCTTTTCCTTGTTGCCCGCACCAACATAAAAGAATGTTCCCGGCGCCGCTTGCTGATAGGCTGAAAAATCTTCCCCAACCATATTTGGCGCCATATGTTTAATCGATTCTGACCCATAGACGTCCCTGACAGTTTCTTCAACTATCTTAGTAACATCATCGTGGTTAATGACCGGGCGGTAACCTTTTTCATAATTAAACTCATAATCGGCGCCATGTGCCGATGTAACACCCTTAACCACCCTTTCCATCAGTTCCGGTACTTGATTCCTTAATTCGGGTTTAAAACTTCTTACAGTCCCCGTCAGTTCAACTGATCCGGGAATGACATTATGAGCAGTCCCCCCGATGAATTTTGCTACTGATAAAACAAGTGTATCGAGCGGGTCTGTATTCCTTGAAACAACATGCTGAAGATTTGTCACAACTTGTGCAGCGATCGCAATGCTGTCAATCGTATCATGAGGAATTGCCGCATGGCCGCCCTTACCTTTGACAACGATATGAAAAGTATCCGGTGCAGCCATCATCGGCCCATAGACAATGCCGATTTTTCCATATTCTAACGGTGACCACAGATGTGTACCGATAACCCAGTCAACCCCATCCATTACACCGGCATTAACAAGTTCTTCTGCACCGCCGGGAAACAGCTCTTCAGCATGCTGAAAAACAAGCCTTACTTCCCCATGTAAATTTGACTTCAATTGAGATAGGATCTTTGCGGTTCCAAGAAGCATTGCGGTATGCCCGTCATGTCCGCATGCATGCATAACCCCGGGCGTTTTTGAGGCGAATTCAAAATTATTCTCTTCATCTATAGGCAAAGCATCCATATCGGCTCTAATCGCCAACGTTTTTCCGGGATATTCGCCTGTAATTTTCCCAACAACGCTTGTTTTTGTCGGGCGTGTCAATTCAATATTCCCGAAGCTTTTTAATGTTTCAAAAACAAAATCAGCTGTTTTTTCTTCTTCAAACGACAATTCCGGATTCTCATGAAGATGGCGTCTCCATCCAACAACATCAGCTGAAATATCCGAAACTAATTTTTTTAGATCATAGCTCTGTTCAGTAGTCATAATGATCGCCCCTTTATCTATCTAATATTGAATATTATATCATATTGACCAAAATCACTAGGAAATTAAAAACCAACCTTCTCAAAAGGAAAGTTGGTTTTTCGACTTTTAAAAGGGATTAACAAAATCCTGAGTATAGTCATCCTGATAGACACCGACACCTAAACCCGTGAACATATTGCTAAGCAAGTTCTTCCGGTGATCTTCACTGTTAAGCCATCCAATTTCAGCAGCAATCCCATCTGTATATTGCGCTGCAATATTTTCACCGGCCGCTTGAAAGTTAATTCCCTGTTTTTTCAAACGCTGACTTAAGTCACCTTGAGTTTTGGAGTCATGTGAAAAGTAGTTATTTTCTTTCATATCTTTACTGTGCAAATAGGCTGCCGTTTGCGCTTGATTATTCCAATCTAACCCGTTGACATGATAACGTTTCCTAAGTACATTTGTTATATCAAAGATTTCTTTACTTTCACCATTGTTAATTGCCTGCCATTCAGATTCGCTCGGTTCAGGTGACTTTTCCAAATGTCCCTGATAAGTTAAAGTATAGGGTTTCTGCTCCATTAGAACTTCCGGTGTTAAGTAACGGACACTGACTAAGCGATCCGTGAAATGATCAAAATATAGTTGAACCCAGACATTTCCGAACTTCATCAATGGACGAATCATGAGATCCTCTTCGTTAAATTCGAATTCAACATGGGTATGATTAATATTTAGTGACGCAGTATCCGACATCGGCACTTTCTTATAGATATCATGAGAGCTTTTCCCGATACCAAACGGTTTGGTATCAAGCTTTTTCCCAAGCGCATAAATAGTGACAACTTTATTATGATCAATCCCGATTTGTACATAATTTTCCGTCCCCCGGCCATAAATCCACCAATCATAGCCATACTGGGTCGGATCAATACGTTCAGGTTTCCCAAATTTCTTTTCAATATCTTTCTTGCTATCTCCCATGTATGTATATAGGCCAATACTTGGCACTTTAAATTTAGATTGAGTTGGCGCGTCTCCTATTGATTCAGATTTCATTTGATGCTGTTTGTCATTTGGTTTTCCTGAAATATTAAATAAAAAAGTGAAACAAAATACAATCACTGCCACAGCAAAAATGAAAATATTTATTTTCCGCAAGACGCTCACCCCCTTCTTATCCCCATTATATCAATGTCCATGATAAAAAAGACAATTAAATGCAATAGCTCTTTTATGCTTATTTTTTCCATGCCTTAAGTAAGATAAACATTGGCTTTATCCTTTGTTAACGGTATACCGGCCGTGATCGTTTAAAAATGATATCTATAATTGCATTGATACACTTTTCGTACTATTATTAAAATATAGAAATATCAATGACGTTAGGAGGTTACCATGTGAAATTTGAAGATACCGGTTTAGATGGTATGATTATTCCTTTCCCTGTTCTTGAAGCAATGACCAAGCGTTTAGGGTTGATCCGAGGAGGGCATTGGGATTGGGAGCGTGTCACTTATGATTTTAAATTTGAAAATACAAAAACCGGGCATATTCATTACTTAAGAGTCCCCGGGATTGCTGTTGAAGGGGAAATCGAAAAATCTGATGCGAAGGTCAAATTATTAACGCCTTATCTCGGCAGACATTATTATCCCCACGGTGTAGAATATAAAGATGAGGAATTTCCCGAACGTATCATAAATATTTGTAAAGAACGCCTGTCAAAGCTTAAAGAAGCATTGGAAGAATTAAAAGAAAATACACCAATAGACTGATAAAAATATTAAAAAGGTAATGACCGATATGATCATTACCTTTTTAATATTTTCCCCATATAAAATTCATCAATAATTTCATTATCAATAACTAAGGCATTTCTTCTCATGCCTTCAACATAATACCCCATTGTATTATACAAACCAAGCGCACGGCGATTGTGAGCCATAATCGTTAACTCCAGGCGTTCGATCCCATGGTCGCGCGCCCATTCATCAACATGCTTTAATAGATTTTTACCGATTCCTTGATTTTGATATTTTTCAAGAATTCCTATAATAACGGAGGCGCGGTGGCGAATACGTTTTAACTTATTTCCTAAGACAGCTGTAAAACCTATTAAACTCCCTTCGGTTTCTGCAACAAAAATCATTGAACAGCCGCTTTTTAAGATTGAATGAATATTTTCTACTTGTTTTTCAACTGAATTTGCGTTCTCATCAGGCACGTATTGCATAAAACGTGTTTCTTTCTCAAGCTGCCTTCTTAAATTAAGCAAAGCCGCAGCATCACTTAACTGGATTTCTCTGATTTCCATTCAGCTTCCACCTTTATACAGAAATTAACGTCCTGCATGATTCGTCTTATGGGATACTTCTAAATACTTATACCCTTTAACAGGTATTTTTTCTTCCCTTTTGTCCTGTTCTTGCTGTTTTTTCATCCATTGATAAAAAACAAACCCGAGGGCCAGGCCATTTACGATTTCCTGTACAATTTTCATAATGGTTCCGCCAAATTGTTGGTCCTCCACCACTGAAAGCGAAGGCAAAATATGCGGAACTTCTTGCCCGTAGAAATGATACAGCGGCGTACCGCTAAAAATAATAAGTGCACATGCCGGTGTAAGCAGGACACTATTGGCAAAAATATAACCCATTTTCTGAAGTTCTGATAAATGGTCCTTCTCGGAAACCGGACAAGTAATCGGCCACCACATAAAAATAGAAAGTAATATCATCACTATATTGTAAATGTTATGAAAGGGATGATGGTTTGCCATAAAATCAAATATAAAGGGGACATGATAAATCGAAAAGAATAAATTAAACAAGATAATTGCGATTATTGGTTTGGTCATGCTTGATACCATTTTATCAATAAACGGGACTTTAAGAATTTTTCTGGCTACCCAAGCCGGGATACCCAGCAATAATAACGGCGGTATGATAAGGTATTCGAGTGCCATTTCTCCCATATGCGCACTGAACAAATATTTCATGCCTATATCATCGAGCGGCGTGCCTTTTGCCAGAAAGATAAAAAACAGTCCGATAAAAAAACTTATTTTATGATAAACCGACAATGTGTCACCTTTTTGACCGTACTTTTTCGTTAAAGACCCGGAAACTTTAATATAGACGAAGGCTAATATAATCACTATAGCACCCCATTGAAAGTGCCACATGCTTATCATCGGTTCGACTGTTGGTCCGCCCATACACACGCCCTCCTTTCAAGATCCAGCTTCTTATAAAAAAGACCCCCCTTGCAAAATTTTTGCTAAACATAGAGGGATCTTTTATTTAACGCTAACTAAGATACCCAAACAATTGACACAAACGTCAGGACTGTTATAAAAGCAACTAATGCCCCGCTATAAATGAACAATGCAGGCATCGCATGGTTCTTATCTTTCAAGTGCATAAAGTAATAAAGCTGAAACAAAACTTGGATAACCGCCAAAGTTACAATAAAGAACGCCGTAAAGTGTTTGTCAATACCTTTGATAGCGACAGCCGCAAAGGATATTCCAGTAAGAAAAAGCATCATGACAAACGAAACAAGATAATAAGTTAATTCACGTTTGCGTTTTTGACGTTCCATATACATTGAAGTACTTGTTGAAGGTTTTGTCATTCTACTCACCTCCTTACCCGACAATGCCTAAGAGATAAACAACTGTAAATATAAACACCCAAACAACATCAATAAAGTGCCAATATAAGCTGGCGACGTAATATTTCGGTGCAGTTACTGTTGTTATCCCCTTTTTGAAAGCTTGGATTGTAATTGATGAGATCCAACAGACACCAAACAAAACGTGACAGCCGTGAGTTCCGACTAACGTATAAAATGAAGAAGAAAAGGCGCTGGTTTTATAACCTAAATGGTGATGTAAATATTCCCTAAACTCAGTTATTTCTAAAACCAGAAAGGCGATGCCTAATATTACAGTAATCAAAAACCAAAATTGCATTTTTCCAACAGCACGGTCCCTCATTGCCATAACAGCGAAAACACTCGTTAAACTGCTGGTTAACAAAATAATGGTTGCTGCAAATACTGTAGAAAGGTTAAACAATTCATGTGCGGAAGGACCGCCATTCGTTTTGTTTCTTAATGCTAGAAAAGTTGCAAATAAGGTTCCGAATAAAACCGTCTCTCCTCCAAGGAAAAGCCAAAATCCAATAAATTTGTTTCTACCTTCCAGAGTAGCTGTTTCAGGGTGAGCTGGAAACGTCTCAACATTATTTGCTTGACTCATTTACTCATCCCCTTTTCTGTTTCAATAATTTCTTCTTTATGAATATGAAAACCCGGGTCATCTTTAATAGATCGGGTTAACATACAGCAGAACATAAGCGCAATACCGATGCCTGCAACAATCAATGATGCTGTCCGATACGCATCTTTATCACTGAAAATGAAACCAAAACTGGCTATCGTTAAACTTATCGACATAAGAAACGGTATGATTGAGGATGATGGCATATGAATGTCTCCTAACGGCTCTGCTGCCGTCACCCTTTTATTTCCGTCCATTTTTTCTTTCCAATACGTATCAATTCCTTTGACTAACGGAGTCTGAGCAAAGTTGTACTCGGGAGCCGGTGATGGAATAGACCATTCAAGTGTACGTCCGGTTCCCCATGCATCCCCCGCAGCCTTTTCGCCTTTTACTGAGGAATAAATAACATTATAAACAAGAACAATGACGCCGATAGCCATGCCTATTGCACCGATTGAGCTGATTAAATTTAACGTTGTTAAATGCTCACCCGGCAAATAAGTAAAGTAACGGCGAGGCATCCCCATTAATCCTAAGAAATGCTGAGGGAAGAAAGTAATATGGAAACCGATGAAAAAGAACCAAAAGTTAATTTTACCGAGCGTTTCATTCAGGAACCGGCCAAACATTTTCGGCCACCAATAATACAACCCGGAAAACAGTCCAAATACAACTCCTCCGATAATAACGTAATGGAAGTGAGCAACAACAAAATAGCTGTCTTGATATTGAAAGTCAGCAGCTGGAATAGCAAGCATAACACCGGTCACCCCGCCCATAACAAAGGTAGGAATGAATCCGACAGCGTATAAGTTTGCTGTTGTGAAACGGATCTGTCCGCCCCACATAGTGAAAATCCAGTTAAAGATTTTAATACCCGTAGGGACAGCAATCGCCATTGTCGCCAAGGCAAAGATAGTATTTGCAATTGGACCTAATCCGACAGTGAACATATGGTGTACCCATACCATAAAGGCCAAGAAGCCAATTAAGATTGTTGCGAAAACCATTGAGTGATAACCAAAAAGCCGTTTTTTTGAAAATGTGCTGATAACCTCTGAAATGACGCCAAAACTTGGCAATATTAATATATAAACCTCCGGATGACCAAATATCCAAAAAATATGTTCAAAAATAATGGAGTTTCCGCCGTTGGCTGTATTAAAGAAATTTGCACCAAACAGACGGTCAAAGAATATTTCAAACAAGCCGACTGTTAAAGCCGGGAAAGCAAACAGAATTAATGCGGAAGTGATAAATGCGGTCCAGGTAAACAACGGCATCCGCATAAAGGTCATGCCGGGAGCTCTCATGTTAATAATTGTAACAAGGAAGTTAATCCCGCCTGCCAGCGTCCCGGCACCGGCCACCTGTAAACCGAGGACATAAAAATCCATGCCTCTTCCCGGCAAATCTGTTGATAACGGCGCATATGCCGTCCACCCGGCTTCAGGTGCACCTCCTAAAAACCAACTAAGGTTAAGGATAATTCCCCCTAAAAAGAACAGCCAGAATCCAAGAGCATTAACAAATGGAAAAGCAACATCACGGGCGCCTATTTGAAGCGGTACAACTGCATTCAACAGTGCGAAAATCAGCGGCATAGCTACAAAGAAAATCATTGTAGTACCATGCATTGTTAACACCTGATTATACGCCGCTCCTGTCAAAAAGTGATTTTCAGGAGCTGTCAATTGAAGTCTAATGAGCATCGCCTCAATTCCTCCAATTAGGAAGAACAGCCCGCCGCCAAATAGGTACAAGACAGCAATCTTTTTATGATCTACCGTCGTCAGCCATGTCTTAAGCCAAGAAAAAAAACCATTTTTCTGATTTGGCTGCATGAGACTTTCAGCATTTACAGACACATCGGCAACCTCCTTTTAAAAATTTTCAGTCTATTGTTTTACTGATAATGTAAACAGATAATCGGCTAAGGCATTGATTTGATCGTCAGACAATTTTTTATCAAACTTAGGCATTTTTGCGCCGGGCTTGATGCTTTCCGGATCTTTTATCCACTTTTTCACTTCGCCTTTTGTATGTTTTTCAAACCCGCCGATATTTTCCCTGTCAGCAAAGTTAGTTAGATTCGGCCCAATTTGTCCGCCTTTATCACCAACAGCGTGGCAGCTCATGCAATTATTCTTAAATATTTCTTCACCTTGCTTGGCTGAAGCGGTTTCAGGTTTGTTTGGACTCGATTTCGTACCCGCTTTCATGTCTTTGACCCAATTTTTAAATTCATCATTACTTACTGCTTTTACATTAAAATACATCAAAGCGTGACTTGAACCGCATAATTCCGCGCATCGTCCCTTGTATGTACCTTCCTTATCTGCTTTCAGCCACAAATGAGTAGTTTGACCGGGATTAGCGTCTTGCTTTCCGCCTAGAGCCGGAACCCAAAAGGCATGGATGAGATCTTTTGAAGTAATATCAAACTCAACCTTTTTCCCCACCGGAATATAGAGATCCTGTGCCGTTGTTATTTTCTGATCCGGATAGTCGAATTGCCACCAAAATTGATGGCCGGTCACCTTAATTTTCAATACATCACTTTTCTTAGAGGCATTATTGTCTGAAAGTGCGAATGTTTTGGTAATTGTGGGCACAGCTAGAATACATAAGAGAATAATAGGAATAATGGTCCATGTAAGCTCGAGCTTCTTGTTGCCTTCTACTTGCTTAGGGATGTAATCTTCTTGACCGGGCCGTTTACGATATTTAATGATTGCATAAGTAAAAAGGAAACCAACTACAAGGACAACAACAACCATAATAAGCAGGCTGACTAACATTAATGACGCCTGTTCCTTAGCCACGTCACCCTCCGGCTTTAATGCAGACACGCCTTCTTTGCCGCACCCGGAAAGCATTAAAGCTACCAGAAACAACGGCAAAAACTTCAGTGTGTGTCGCCATTTCTTCATGTGTCGAAACCTCTCTTTCTTCTTATTTTTGTGATTATAAAATAAAATTGACTGCAGCCCTGTGTACATGAACTTGTATAGATTAGGAAATAAGTTCTGTTAAAACATGAGCTGCAGTCAATCATTACACATACTTTAAGAGAAATCTATATAACGGCCAGTATCATTACAGCAAATAAAATCGTCATATAGTTCAAAGAGTAGACAAACATAATTCTTGACCATTTAATTGTATCTTTCATGAAGAACCCGGCGATGCTTACAGCTAACCACCCTAATCCAAGAATGACGGCGGCTGCGAGATACCATGGTCCTAACGTATATAAGAATAATGAGGCAGGAAACAGCGCTGCAACGTAAATCACCATTTGCCTTTTAGTTGTTTCAAATCCGGCAACAACCGGAAGCATTGGGATACCCGCACGCCGATATTCTTCCATGTACTTCATAGCAAGTGCTAAGAAATGCGGCGGCTGCCACAAAAACATAATTAAAAATAAGATCCAGGGTTCATTTGAACTAAACGACGGATCAATTGCCGCCCAGCCGATGACAGGAGGCAGCGCCCCTGATATACCGCCAACGATTGTATTAATAGAATGAGTTCTTTTTAACCACCATGTATAAACAACAACGTAAACAAATAAACCTAACAAACCAAGCACAGCAGCTGCATAAGAGGCCTGAAGAAGGACGATTGTTCCAAGTGCAGACATAATAATACCTGCCCACAGCACTTGTTTGCCGGAAAGATTGCCAGTTGCAGACGGCCGATCTTTCGTCCTTTTCATCAATTTATCAATATCCCTGTCAATATAATTGTTCAGGCAGCATCCGCCGGCAACAATTAAAGCAGTACCTATTAAAACGAATATTATTTTCCATATATTATCAAAAAATGACTGATTTGTAAATTTAAGTGCTAACCACAACCCTGTAAAAGTTGTAATTAAGTTAGAATTAACAATGCCCATTTTTGATATTGCTAAAAAGTCTTTCCATGTACCTGATGTACTTGCTTCCGCTAATGCCCCGGAGTCTACGACCCTCGATGTATTATAGGAATTCATCGGTTTACTCATGTTAAATTCCTTCTTTCATTATTATATCTAAAAATACTTTGTGTCCAGAAATAAACAATAAAAATTATTAAACGAAATAGAGAAATTATCCATATAGATCATATCATAATTATTTTATAATAAAAAAACTGTGCATTATAATCATTTCATGATTTGGTGATAATCTCTGTTAAAGGATAAATTGTCTAATCCTGTTCACAAATAAGTCCGCTCCAATTCATTAACTATGTTACGATAATAAAGGAATTTAACACTTCATCTGTTTTCATTATATACGAAATAAAATGGTTTGTATACTTTGTGAACGATTGACATAAAATCGACAAACTTACGAATGGTTTAGTTTTATTATTGAAAACTTCTACTCATTTAATAGTACAAGAAGGTGTAAATAAATATGAAATACTCAGGACGTCTCTTACGCTGGCTAAGCATTCTCACATCGTTGGTGCTGCTTATTGTTGTTATCCAGGGTGCGGTTGTTACAAACACTGGATCTCAAGATGGATGCGGAAGCTCTTGGCCGCTTTGTTACGGACAGGTTATACCGCAGCATGCCCAGAAACAAACGATTATTGAGTTAAGCCACAGGGCAGTATCCGGTCTGGCAGGCATTTTGGTGGTTATTCAAGCCATTTGGATATGGATTAAATTCTCCAAGGTTAAAGAAACAAAGTTTCTTGCCATTGTTTCAGTATTTTTCTTAGTTCTTCAGGCCTTGCTTGGCGCTGCTGCTGTTATTTGGAGTCAATCATCTATAGTCCTTGCCCTGCACTTCGGTATCTCGTTAATCTCTTTTGCAAGTGTTCTTTTAATTACCATTTTGGTTTTTGAAGAAACATTATGGCACAAAAGAACAATCCCCTCTATAGGGAAGGGCATGTTCATTAATATTTTATTAATATGTATTTATTCTTACATTGTTATATATTCAGGTGCATTTGTAAGACATACCGATTCGAGTTTGGGATGTTTAGATTTTCCGTTATGTAACGGGCAATTAATTCCTGATTTATATAGCAGAGCCGGTATACAATTCCTTCACAGGGTACTGGCAGGCATTATGGTTCTTTGGATATTTATTACATTGGTTGTATCTATTATTCGTTATAGACAGTCCACTAGTATATTAATTGGGTTCTTGCTAGCTCTTATCTTTATTTTGTGTCAGGCAATCTCAGGTATTCTCATCGTTTTAACACGCATGCAGTTAACATTCTTGTTATTACATTCATTCTTTGTTACTTGTTTCTTTGCTGTTCTAATGATATTGCTAATGTTTGCATTGAGACGGAAAGAAAAGCCTTGATCGGCAAAGCAGATCAAGGCTTTTTCTATAAAATTAAAATCTTATTAAATCAGGAATCTTACGATTGGCTTCAAACCCGCGCAGGCGATTTAATTCGTTTCATTTCTATTAGAAGATCTGCGGAAGCAATTGACTCATTTTCTTTCACATGAATTTTTTCTATCATACCATCAAAAGGTGCCTGCAATGTTGTCTCCATTTTCATAGCTTCTGTAACAATAAGATGGTCACCCTTGTTTACCTTTTCACCCTCGTCAACCAGTACTTTAATCACTGTACCAGGCATTGATGCGCCGAGATGGTTCGGGTTGTTCTTATCTGCTTTTTGCTTCACAGCTTCATCGGCTTTAATATTTTCATCCTTAATAACAACTTCTCTCGGTTGACCGTTAAGCTCAAAGTAAATTGTCCGCGTGCCATCCTTTTGAGGCTGGCCGATGGAAACGAGTTTAACAATCAATGTTTTGCCTTCTTCAATCTCCACTTCAACTTCTTCCCCTAATCTCAACCCGTAAAAGAAAGTTGGTGTATCAAGAACCGAAACATCGCCGTACATCTCGCAAAATTGTTCATACTCCAAAAACACTTTAGGGTACAAAGCATACGAAATAATCTCTAGGTTAGATACTTTTCTATTTAATTTTTCTTCAAGCATTTCTTTTATGTTCGTAAAATCAATAGGCTCTAACAGTTTGCCAGGCCTGTCTTTAATTGCCTCTTGCCCTTTTAAAATAATACGCTGCAGTTCTTTAGGAAAACCTTGATAAGGCTGACCTAAATCACCTTTAAAAAATGAAATGACTGAATCAGGAAAATCAAGCGTATCTCCTTTTTCATAAAGATCATCTTCTGTAAGATCATTTTGAACCATATATAATGCCATATCGCCAACTACTTTTGAAGAAGGCGTGACTTTGACGATATCGCCAAAAAGATGATTGACACGCCGGTACATGTCTTTAACTTCTTCCCAACGTTCGCCAAGCCCAACAGCTGAAGCTTGCTGCTGCAAATTTGTGTATTGGCCGCCCGGCATTTCGTATTTATATATTTCTGAGTTGGATGTTTTCATTCCGTTTTCGAAAGGCGCATAATATTTCCGGATGCCTTCCCAATAATGATTAAGACTTTCAAGACCTTCAAGGTTAACTTTAGGTCTGCGGTCATTATGATCTAAAGCATAATAAAGCGAATTCAGGCTTGGCTGAGATGTCATACCTGATAATGCTTCAATAGCAATATCTACGATATCCACTCCGGCATCGATAGCTTTAGCGTACATATAATTGCCATTGCCGCTGGTATCGTGTGTGTGCAAGTGGATCGGAATATCTACCGTCTCTTTAAGTGTTGAAATTAATCGGTAGGCTGCTTCCGGTTTAAGAAGGCCTGCCATATCCTTAATTGCAAGAATGTGCGCACCTGCGGCTTCAAGTTCTTTAGCCATATTCTGGTAGTACTTAATATCATACTTTGTTTTGGAATCATCTAATATGTCGCCGGTATAACAAATAGCAGCCTCTGCTAATTTTCCGTTTTCACGGACGGAATCAATGGCAAGCGTCATTCCCGGAATCCAGTTAAGACTGTCAAAAATTCTGAAAATGTCTATGCCCTGGCTTGCCGCTTCCTTCACAAAGCGTCGGATAAGATTATCCGGATAATTTTTATATCCGACGGCATTTGCGCCGCGAAGAAGCATCTGAAACAATACATTTGGTATTTTTTCACGAAGAACCTGAAGCCTTTTCCACGGATCTTCTTTTAAAAAGCGATATGCTGTATCAAAAGTAGCTCCGCCCCAGACCTCTAAAGAAAACAGTTCCGGCAATAAGCGGGATGTATGCTCAGCCACCTTCTTTAAATCATGTGTTCTCATTCTTGTCGCAAGCAGGCTTTGATGGGCATCACGGTACGTTGTATCTGTAAGCAATACTTCTTTTTGTGATCTAATCCAATTGACAACACCTTCCGGCCCTTGTTGTTCTAATATTTGTTTTGTCCCATTAGGAGCCTTTTCCGAAAGTTTAACATTTGGAAGCTTTAGATAATTAAAGACCGGTTTTTTCGTCTTCTTGATCCCCGGAAAACCGTTTACAGTTACATTGGCTATATTTGTAAGCATTTTGGTGCCGCGATCAAGCGATTTCGGAAAAACAAACAGCTCAGGCGTTGAGTCAATAAATGATGTATTAACATTACCGGCTAAAAAGGTTGGGTGGGTAACGACGTTTTCAAGAAAAGCGATATTTGTCTTAATTCCCCTGATTCTAAATTCGCGTAAGTTTCTTAACATTTTGGATGCAGCTTTCTCAAAACTTAAAGCTTGCGTAGAAACTTTAACAAGCAAAGAATCATAATAAGGGGTAATAACAGCACCTTGAAAACCATTTCCGGCATCTAAGCGAACACCGAAACCGCCGCCGGTTCTATACGCCATAATTTTTCCTGTATCCGGGACAAATTGCTGGCTCGGATCTTCTGTCGTTACACGGCATTGAATCGCAAAACCATTAGTAGAAATATTGGCCTGTTCCGGGATGGACAATGGATAATCATAAAGACTGTGCCCTTCAGCAATCATAATTTGCGATTGAACAATATCTATGCCTGTAACCATTTCGGTAATCGTATGTTCAACCTGCACCCTTGGGTTTACTTCAATAAAGTAAAAGTCGCCGCTTTCAGTGACCAAATATTCTACGGTGCCGGCATTGACGTAACCTACACTTTTCATTAATTGAACAGCTGATTCGCAAATAGACTCCCTCAGTTCTGTACTAAGAGATCTGCTTGGAGCAACTTCTACAACTTTTTGATGGCGGCGCTGTACGGAACAGTCTCTTTCATATAAATGAACTGTCTGTCCATGAGCATCCGCAAGAATTTGAACTTCAATATGCTTAGGATTTTCAACAAATTTTTCTACATAGATATCATCTTGCCCAAAGGTAGCTTTCGCTTCGGATTTTGCCCTGTCATAGGCATCAGGAAGCCCCTGCTCGCTTCGGACAATTCTCATGCCGCGTCCGCCTCCGCCAAGCACCGCCTTAATCATTATTGGATAACCGTGTGTTTCGGCAAAATCACGAACTTCATCAATACTGTGCACAAGACCGCCGCTGCCCGGGACTACCGGCAATCCAGCTTGTACAGCCGCTTCTCTGGCTTTTGCCTTATCGCCAAATGTTAATAGATGCTCGACTTTAGGTCCGACAAAGGTTATATTTTCTTCTTGACACCTTTTTGCAAACTGAGCGTTTTCCGCTAAAAACCCGTAACCGGGATGAATAGCATCGACATCATGTGCTTTGGCAATTTCAATAATCCCTTCAATGTCCAGGTAAGCATCAATAGGTTTTTTCCCTTCACCAACGAGATAAGCTTCATCAGCTTTATAGCGGTGATATGATCCTGAATCTTCCTTAGAGTATATGGCAACTGTACGGATGTTTAACTCCGTACAGGCCCGAAATACCCTAATAGCAATTTCACCGCGATTGGCAACAAGCAACTTCTTAATTGGCTGTATTCGCAATATTTCTCTCCTCCTGATCCTTGTGTTTTTTTCTCTTTATATTAACAAAAGCTGAGATATTCACTAAGACTCCCATAGTGAACATCATCATAACTAGAGAAGTACCGCCATAGCTTACAAATGGAAGCGTCACACCTGTGACAGGAAGCAAGCCTGACATAGCGCCTAAATTTATGAACGTTTGAATGGCTATATTTCCTGCGATACCAATTGCAAGCAAACTGCCGAACACATCCTTGCAGCGGATGCCGATGACAAAACCCTTAAAAACTAAAAAGGCTAAACAAAGGATGACAAATAAGACGCCAATGAGGCCAAGTTCCTCAGCAATTATCGCCATAATAAAATCAGTATGCGGCTCCGGCAAAAATCCCGCTTTTTCTATGCTTTGTCCCAAACCCTTTCCGGTGATTCCGCCGCTGGCAATTGCAATATAGGAATTGATCAGCTGCAAACCGTTGGTAGACGCCACAGTAAAAGGCTTGTACGCTGCTGTAAAACGCCCTGCTTGTACATGGGTTAACATCAGCAGAGACATGGCGAGTATCGCGGCAACCGCCAATCCAAAAAGCCACATGAGGTGCTTCGTTCTCATGCCGGAACATAAAATAACAACTCCTGAAATACCTGCGATAATCATTGCAGTTCCCAAATCCGGCTGTACGGCAATCAAAAGAAAAATAAGCAAAATCATTACAAGCGGCGGCATAACGCCAGTCTTAAAATCAGATATAAAAGACTGTTTATTAGAGAATACGCTTGCCAGATAAATGATCACAGCCAACTTTGCAATTTCAGACGGCTGGAGTTGAATAGGTCCAATGTCAATCCATGATTGGGCATTATTTGATACTGTCCCAAAAAACAATACAAAAACAAGTAATAGGATTGTTATGATGGTAATCGGTTTGACTAATGCCTTATACATTTTATAAGGGATCAACATGCCGATGATTCCAGCGGCAATAGCAATAAAGCACCAGAATAATTGCCTTTTGAATATGTATGAACTTGATTGATGCAGCACCATCACGGACCACACCATACTGGCGCTGTATACCATGATCACCCCAAAGCCGGTAAGCAACATTGTCGTAACAATTAATGAATAATCATAGTTTCGAAAATATTTTTTTAACATCCTATTCCCCATTTACTAATACATTAAATTTTATCATTCTACATATATAGCTTCGTTTCCTGCTTATATTTTATGTTTATAGCAAATAAACTTCTTCCTGTGAATGAAAAAAGAACCCAAACTATCTGTTCAATGGATAGTTTGAGCTCCCTTTATTTATCACGAGTAGATGCGTCATGCAATGCCGTTAGCTGCCTTTCTAACGTCTCCAGAAGTTCTTTGCCGTCTTGTTCCTGAACAAGACCTAAGCGGACCGCAAAATCAATTTCTCTGGAAAGACCGAACATTTGAGTATCCAAAACTTCCTCATATAACGGGCATTGAGGCATCGTTAAGTTTTCCATTTGAACTTCTATTAGTTTAAGGATCTTATGAGCGTCAGCTTTAAGCAATTCATAAGCTTTCTCACGATGTCCTGCTGCAATCTCAGTCGACAAGATGATCCCCTCCGTCTCATTCACCATCCTCTTTTCATATTAGCTGTTATAGCTTAAAATTGCAAGACATTATTACTAACAAGCTCTTTCACTTTATCCCGGTGTAACCGTCCGTATATACAAAGAAGCTTGACCAACTTCTCATAAAAGCACAGGAAGCTAATTCATGCAGATGCTTCACTAACCATCATGGGGGAAACCCAATGATGGAAGTTTCACTTTATAGTCAATTAGGTTTATACTTTTATAGAACAGGATGGAGGGATTAATTTTGCAAACTATGTTGAACATTACAGGACGGGTTAAGTTTACAATTACAATGGACCCAACAAGTTTACTATTTGATGACCGGAAAATTAAGTGGGAAGACTTTTTAAATATGATTGATCATCATATCGATTTTCTGAACGAAGAAGATGAAACTGATACGCCTCCTTTTAAAAAGAAGCGCAGAAAATATAAAAGAGAAGACATGCTGACCGAATCATTTGTCATCCCGGTCAAACCCTTTATAGAAAATGCCGAACCATTGGAAGATGCTACAATTGTTGTTTTTGAACGCCAAGATGGTGATCACTATGAGCTTTCTCTCACCGAGGCCAAGCAAGGCGTCTTTGCTTTTTCGTATAAAGGCAGGGCGCTTACTGAAGACGGTCCATTACATTTTTATTATGGAAACGGCTCAAATAAAGATCATCCGGTCAGGGGCATTCAAAAAATTGTCATTAAATAGTTTAAAACTCCGCCTTATCATTCAGGCGGAGTTTTAAACTACAATATGTCAGCGGCAATTTGCGCAAGCCTTGAACGTTCGCCTTTCGATAATTTAACATGTCCGCTGAACGTCTGGTCTTTCATTTTTTCTACAACATACGTTAGGCCGTTATTATACTCGTCTAGATAAGGATGATCGACTTGCTGGGGATCGCCCATTAATACAATTTTTGTCCCTTCTCCCACTCTTGTCAAAATCGTTTTGACTTCATGTTTTGTTAAATTTTGAGCCTCATCAATAATCATAAATTGTTCCGGAATACTGCGCCCTCTAATATAGGTAATGGCTTCCACTTGGATAGAACTGATTCCAGCCAAGATTTTATCAATTTCACCCGAAATTTTTGTATTAAAAAGAAACTCTAAGTTATCATATATCGGCTGAAGCCAAGGTCTCAGCTTTTCTTCTTTTTCGCCTGGCAAATAACCGATATCTTTTCCCACTGGCAAAATCGGCCTTGCGATCATTAATTTTTTATAAATTTTCAGATCTTCCGTTTGCAACAACCCGGCCGCGAGTGCCAAAAGCGTCTTGCCTGTCCCTGCTTTGCCGACAAGCGTAACAAGTTCAATATCTTCCCTTAATAAAAGTTCAAGAGACATAATTTGCTGGACATTACGCGCTTTAATTCCCCATACTGTATCCTGGCCAAATAGACATGGTTCAAGCTGCTTTCCTTTTTTATCAACAATACTGATAGCTGAAGACTGATTGGTAACACTCTTTAAAACAACAAACTGATTAGGGAAGAAAACACCTTTTGTTAATTCCTTTAATTGAAGTGTTTTATCTAAATAAAATTGATTAATACTTTCTTCTGAAACATACAACTCCTGAAAACCTTCATAAATAGCATCGAAATTAATCACCCTGTCATTAAGAAAATCTTCCGCTTCAAGTCCTAACGCATCTGCTTTGATTCTGACAAGCGCATCTTTACTGACTAAAATTACCGGACGCGGATGCGGTTTTGTTTCCTCTTCTTTCTTTAAATTTAAGGCCACAGCTATAATGCGATTGTCGTTATTTAATTCCAAAAAAGTATCCTTTAAGCACTGGAAAGAACGATGATTAAGCTCAACCCTGATTGATCCGCCGTTGTCGAGCTGGATTTTTTGATGAAGCTTCCCCTTTTCTCTCAGATTGTCCATTAAACGGGCAACTTGTCTGGCGTGCCGCCCTATTTCATCCATGTTGCGCTTTTTCGAATCAATTTCTTCTAAAACTGCAGCAGGTATAACAATTTCATTGTCTTCAAAAGCGTAAATCGCATAGGGATCCTGCAACAGGACATTGGTATCAAGCACATATATTTTAGTCAACTTGTCGCCCCCTGTGTGATTGATCATTAACCAATTCTGTAAAAAAACTTCTAAAAGCTTATTTTTAATCAATGTATGAGAAAAAGAATAAATATAGACGGCGTAACAAAAAATACCTTCAAACAATCATGAAAGAAGGTATGGATATGAACAAGCGCCTCCTTGTTTTTTTAATAAGTGCGGTTGTATTAACCGGTTGTTCAGCCAATCAAAACAATACGAAAAGCGGACAACCCGCAAATAATAAGAATATCCATGAAATGAGTCAAAGCGTTAAGCAAAATAAGCGTATCAGCAACCAGCAAATTGCTAACAGGCTCGTTAATATCGCCGATAAAACACCCGGTGTCCGAAGCGCGACAGCTGTTGTTCTCGGAGATTATGCTGTTGTCGGGATCGACTTAGATAAAAACCTTGACCGGGACCGGGTGGGAACAATAAAATATTCGGTTGCACAAGCGCTAAAAAATGACCCCTATGGCGCAAATGCCGTTGTAACAAGCGATCCTGATACCGTCCAAAGATTAAGGGAAATGGGTCAAGGCATCCGCGAAGGGAAACCCGTTAAAGGTATTGCTGATGAATTAGCAAACATGGTTGAAAGAATTATGCCGGATACCCCTCGCGATGTTCAAAAACCGAGCCAAAATGTTAAAAATCCGCAAACACCAAATATTAACCAACCTAACAAACAGCAGCCGTAGATAAAAGTGAAACAAAACTCGCCAATGGCGAGTTTTGTTTTGATATAATGTTGCTATAAGGTGGTGGATGCCATGCGCGTAAAATGTATTATTTGTGATAAAATTGAAAATATTGATGACGAAAATATTGTTGCTAAACGCTTGAGAAACAGACCTATTCATACATACATGTGCGAAGAATGTCATGAAAGAATCGCCGAGCGAACGAAAGAAAGATGGGCAACAGGTAAATTTAAAATTTACCGGGGGTAAATCTTTTTAATAAAATAACAGATATAAAAAAACGAGAGGAGCTCCTCTCGTTTTTTATATTATTTGACGTAAGCAATAATACCTTCCTCATCGTCCAATTCCAGTTCCAAGCCGGCCTGAATGGGATCGATGTCCGTTTCAGTCTCAAGCCAAAAACGAATGGCTTCAATAATATTAGCGGTAATAAGCACTTGTTTTCTGTCATTGACATAAGCTTCAGCCGAGAACCCGTAGTCATCGTCGTATAATAATTCTACTTGAACTTCTTCCGGAGATATTTGCTTTTTGTCAGCCAGGAACAAGCAAAGCGCATTAATAATATCTTGCTCAGAAATCATTATCTTCTCCATGAATTATATTCCTCTTCTTTGCGCTTATTTTTTCTAAAGATCATTCTGAAGAGACCGCGAACCACAGCGATCAAGATGGCAATCACTATCACAATGATCAATACATTAATAACCATCCCTAACAGCGAACCAAGTGCCCCAAAATGACTTAACAAACCTCCAAACAGCAGGCCGGCAAGACCGCCGAATAACATACCTTTAAGAAAACTGCCTTTGCTAAATTTTTTAGTAGTGTTTTTATAGGACGAGATTGTCTTTTGCTTATTTACTTGCGGATTTTTCTTTTGAAAGAATGAATGGGTGTTACTATTCCCTTTGTTCATATTAAATGATTTAACACCGGATCTGTATCCCCTCGCGCTAACCTTATCAGGACCATGGTGGAACACTGCATCCCCCACAGGGATCAGCACCAAACTGAGAACCATAAAAGATGCTATGATCTTTTTGATCATTAAAACTCCTCCTCTATGAATAAATCTTTCTATATTGTCTTGTCTATATTCATACGGAACAAAAACAAAAAGGTTTCAAAAACTTTTTCAAGAAATTTTGTATATCGAGTCATTCTTAATTTTTTTATACTTACTGACTCAATTTAGCTATTATAACGAAAAGTTATCTTTTCAGTCAACAGGTTCTTAATACAAAAAACTCGCCTCGGCGAGTTTTCTACACTTGTTTATTTGATTGATTGTTCTTTTTAGAAGCTTTCAGCCTTAGCTTATAAATAATTAATACGACAGCGGCAAAGAATAAGGAGCCGACAATAGGCAATTGCAGTGCAAGCACTGTCAGAATGATGCAGCCTATGAGCAGCAGGCAATAGATGATTGCAGATTTTAAAACAGGCAGCTTTTTTGCAAACCCGAGCTTATACACAATAATTGATAACACTACGATTGTAAAGTACAAAATGGTAATCGTATGACCGGAAGTGAATGAATGCTCTAACAGCCATCTAGGATAAAATGAATAATTAAAATTCCCAGTATTGCCCACTACGGCTCCCCCATTCCCAGTGAGTTTTCTTTATACTATCATGAAAGTATATCTTAGCAACAAAGATGACGATCCGGCGCAGCTGCCAAGATAAGGTCGATAGTATAAGGGCAACTAAGCCTCTGTCTACGCCTTTCAGGCTTGCCAATCGGCAAGTTTTCTTTATTTTATCACTTCGCTACTTTTGCCTTTTTTCCCTGTTTCTCTCTTTCATTTTTATTCAAGATTTTTTTGCGCATACGTACATTTTCTGGTGTGATCTCACAGTATTCATCATCATTTAAATAGCTTAATGATTCTTCGAGGGATAATTTTCTTGGTGTTTTTAATGTTACTGTTTGATCTTTCGTTGCTGATCGGACGTTTGTCATATGCTTAGCTTTCGTAATATTGACCGTTAAATCATTTTCGCGATTATGTTCACCAATGATCATGCCTTCATAGACTTGTGTGTTCGGTTCAATAAACATCACGCCGCGGTCCTCTAATTGCCCCATTGCATATGCTGTAGCCTGACCGGTTTCCATTGCTACGAGTACGCCTTGTCTTCTTCCGCCGATAGCTTCGTTGATCATTGGCTTAAAATGATCAAACGTATGGTTCATCACGCCGTAACCTCTTGTTTCAGTTAAGAAATCTTTTCTATAACCGATTAAGCCTCTTGATGGCGCTAAAAACTCGAGTTTTGTTTGACCGCCGTCCTGCTGTTCCATATTTAAAAGTTCTGCCTTACGTTGACCTAATGATTCAATAACCGCGCCAACATGTTCGTCCGGAACATCTATTTGCACCCGTTCAAATGGTTCACATTTCTTTCCGTCAATTTCTTTAATAATAACAGACGGTTTAGAAACAGCCAGCTCATAACCTTCACGTCTCATATTTTCAATTAAAATAGATAAATGAAGTTCTCCGCGGCCGGAAACAACCCAGGCATCAGGCGAGTCAGTATTTTCTACTTTCAAACTGACGTCTCTTTCTGTTTCTGCAGCAAGTCTTTCTTGAAGCTTTCTGCTTGTCACGTATTGCCCTTCTCTGCCCGCAAACGGACTTGTGTTTACAAGAAAAGTCATCTGTAAGGTCGGTTCGTCTATTTTCAATACCGGCAGAGGATCGATTTTGTCAACATCATTAATTGTTTCTCCGATATTAATATCTTCAATGCCGGTTATTGCGATTAAGTCCCCCGGCAATGCTTGTTCAATTTCCACCCGTTTTAAACCAAAGTAACCGAATATTTTAGTGACACGGAAGTTTTTAACACTGCCGTCTGTTTTAACTAAAGAAGCCTGTTGGCCGACTTTAATAGACCCGCGGTAGACCCTGCCTATACCAATTCGGCCGACATAGTCGTTATAATCAAGCATGGTTACTTGGAATTGCAATCCCTCATTACGATTGTCAACTGGTGCCGGGACATATTCAATAATCTTATCAAATAAAATATCCATGCCTTGATCTACGTGTTCAGGATCAACCCCTGCTACACCATTAACTGCTGAAGTATAAATGACCGGGAATTCGAGCTGATCTTCATCAGCGCCTAAATCAATAAAAAGGTCTAAAACTTCATCAATTACTTCTTCAGGTCTCGCCATCGGCTTATCAATTTTATTAACAACAACGATCGGCTTAAGCTTCTCTGCAAGCGCCTTTTTTAAAACAAAGCGGGTTTGCGGCATAACCCCTTCATAAGCATCAACCAGAAGGAGCACGCCATCAACCATCTTCATAATACGTTCAACCTCGCCGCTGAAATCAGCGTGTCCTGGTGTATCGACAATATTTATTTTATAATCCTTGTAAGAAAGGCTTGTGTTTTTGGCTAAAATAGTAATGCCTCGTTCTCTTTCAAGGTCATTCGAGTCCATCGCACGTTCATTGACATGCTCATTCTTTCTAAAAGTGCCGGATTGTAATAATAATTGGTCAACCAAAGTTGTTTTACCGTGGTCGACGTGAGCAATAATGGCTATATTTCTTAACTCGTCTCTTCGTTTTTCCATTTTCATCTAACTCCCTCATTCATGCAGTAAACTATCCTATTATAACACTGATAACACTTTTAGGAAACTGTAGATATTTTTTGAACCGCTGTTGTTTCATCATTTATATTAATGATACAAAAAAACTTTTTATTTTTCTTTGAATGCGCTAAACTAATTGATGGAGGCGGAAATATGAATATTATTCTTTTTATTTTTGCTGTTTTAGTTATTGCCTCGCTCGTAGGCATCGGATATGGTATTGCTGCCGGCAGCGTCCTTGGCATTATTTTAGGAATAATCGGCGCATGTTTATTCATGGGCCTCGGTTTCATGGTCAAGGGAAAAATGAGCAGTACATCATGAAAAGCGGGTAAAATGGATACCCGCTTTTCTTTCTTTTCCACTTTTTTCAGCTAATTTCCACCTTTTTGCTATTCAGCAGGCTTTTCAATAAATTTCCCTTTATCACCTATCTCGGTTTTTATATGGTTGATAATTTCTTGGTGAAGACCGGGATTGCCCACCAGTAAAGAATTTTGTTTCAATAAATCAATCGGGTCACCGTCTGCTCTGGTTGCTTTTCCGCCAACTTCTTCAATAAGAATCAATCCTGCACCGTAGTCCCACGGGGATAGTCTCATCGTAAAATAAGCATCAAGGGTTCCTGCCGCGATATAAGCCAGCTCAATAGCGGCTGTGCCATATGACCTTGTTCCTCTGCACTGACGCGCGATCGGCCTCATTATCTCAGGATCAATACGTTTATTATCATTAATCCATGTAGCATTAATAGCGATAATAGATTCATTTAGTTTTTTGTCTCGAAGCTGCGGCAGCTTTTGCTCATTAATATAAGCCCCTTCACCTTTAATACAATGATACAAGTCACCCGCAACAACGTCGTTAATGAGACCAACGCGCCCAATGCCGTTCTCATAGACACCTATTGAAATCGCAAAATGACGCTGCTGATGGACAAAGTTCATCGTCCCGTCAATTGGGTCAAGAAGCCAGATAATGCCGTCTGCGGATGATACTTCATCACCGAAGCCTTCTTCTGAAATGATGCGATGATCAGGGTAATGTTCATGAATACGTCCAATTAAGTACTGTTCGATTTTTTTATCCATATTCGTAACCAAATCATCATAAGAAGATTTGAATTGTACATCAATTTGATCTTTGAACGAATCTTTAAGGAGCTGCGCTGCTTCCTGTATCCATTGCTTTGCTTTTTCATGTACTTGAAGCCAATATTGTTGTTTCCCCATATTCATTCTCCTTTATTACAAGTCCTACACTGTTTATTATGACACAAATACCGCAGTCAAAACATGATATGCTTAAGAAATTGAATTTAATAAAGTGAGACTTCCATCAATCAGGTTTTATCCCATTGATAGTCAGCACAACAAATCGGGGTATTACCGTCCGTTATCTCCCGCTAAACCCCAGCGCTTTAACTCAAGTTTTTAGGCGTAAGTCTTACGGACGGTTGTACCGGGGTAAAAAAACTGTACTAAAAATGCAGCATACCGCATAAATAAAAAAGGGCTCATGATTATGAGCCGGGGAATTATTATTATGCTTCTAAACGGAGCATTTCTTGTCTTAGTTTCTCAAGCTTAACTTTGCAAGCATTAATTGCTTCAGTATCTTCATTAACCATTGCATCGTGTAGTGTTGCCAGTTCATAGTCAATTTCCATCCTCACAACAGGAATACGTTTCTCAGCGTCCGTTCTCTTTAATGTTTGAAGAACCTGTTTCATGGTAACCTACACTTCCTTTCATTTTTTGTTCACTAAAAACACAACTAACAATAATAAAGACTAAATATTCTGATTACAATGTTTTTATTTAACATTTTATGATTTTAAACAATAATATGCAACAAAATAATGTTTCTTGCTTATTAAATTCCTCTTTTGACCTATTTTTAAACCTTAATTTAAATGTGGTAAACTATGATTAAATATTAGATACATAGGAGGCAGCATTTTGAATTTTAAAGGTTTTACACAAGAGGATTTTAACGTATTTACTATTGATGGCCTTGATGAAAGAATGTCAGCGATTAAAACACAAATTCGCCCAAAACTCGAAACACTGGGTGAAATCTTCGCACCTGTATTAACAGCTATTACCGGTGATGAGATGCACGCGCATGTTGCTAAGCACGCAAGGCGAACAGTCAACCCTCCTGACGATACATGGGTAGCTTTTGCTAATAATGTCAGAGGGTATAAGAAATATCCGCATTTCCAAATCGGACTTTGGAGCACCCATGTTTTTGCAAGATTTGCTATCATATATGAAGCACCGATAAAGGAATCCTATGCACGAACGCTTGAACAACATGTCAATGATATTTATAGACAAATTCCCGATCATTTTGTATGGTCAACCGATTATACTAAGCCTGATGCCATTTCCCAGGAGAATTTATCTAAAGAAGAATTTCATAATATTTTAGAAAGACTGGCTAATGTAAAAAAAGCTGAGATCTTATGCGGTATTCACATCCCCCGCCATGATGACATTTTAAAAAATGGGGCTCAGCTGATCGATCAACTTGAACAAACTTTTAATACCCTTGCACCGTTATATGAATATTCTAAAGAGTCAGCGACAGCGTCATGAGTTCATGACGCTGTTTTTTTGCTTGTAATATAAAAGTATAATTAATCATCTGAAGTTGACAGAAATAAACCAAATATATTTACTGCCACTTATTCTTAACTGCCTCCGCTTCATCAATGATTCGATTAAATAATTCTTCCAGAGTTGGGATATCGTTAATTCTTCCAGCAATTTGACCAGCCCAACCAAATCCGCCTTCAGTATTCCCTTTTTGAATGTAATTACAGTTGGACTTACCACTAATATATGTCTTAAGCGCATCATAAGTCCCTTCGTTTTTCTCTATTTCTAAAATTTTTTCCGTCCAGGAATTTCTTATAGCTCTTGCAGGCGCGCCAAGACTTCTCTTGATCACAACGGTGTCAGTTTCCTGCATATTTATGAGCATGTTCTTATACACAGGATGCGCATGGACACATTCTTTTGTTGCAATAAAACGCGTCCCCATTTCAACGCCCTCTGCTCCAAGGGCTAAAGCCGCCATTAACCCTCGTCCATCTCCTATCCCTCCTGAAGCAACAACCGGGATTTCTACAGCATCAACAACAGAAGGAACCAGAACCATCGTACCTATGTCGTCTTTCCCTAAATGTCCGCCGCCTTCTTGACCGACTACCATCACTGCGTCAGCACCAAGTGATTCAGCTTTAACAGCTTGTCTTTTTGAAGCTACTAACACCAGCTTTCTGGCTTGGGAACCTTCCAGTGCTTCAAATACAGGCGTAGGATTGCCTCCTGTAATCGTAATAACAGGAACATCTTCTTCTTTTGCAACGTTTAGAAAATCAATATAAGAGCGTCCATGTTGACCGATTGCAAAGTTTACGCCAAAAGGTTTATCAGTGAGTTGCCTGATTTTCTTAATTTCCTGGCGAAGACCATCAGGACTTCCGCATGTCATAGCAGTTAGTTGACCGAGGCCCCCTGCGTTAGAAACGGCCGCTGCCAAGTCTGAATAAGCAAGG
The DNA here is from genome assembly GCF_042665295.1 of Scopulibacillus cellulosilyticus. NCBI lineage: Bacteria > Bacillati > Bacillota > Bacilli > Caryophanales > Sporolactobacillaceae > Scopulibacillus > Scopulibacillus cellulosilyticus. Next base: position 442,806 of record NZ_JBHTCO010000004.1, on the reverse strand, counting down.
TATGCAAGCCCCCCTTGAATAATTGGTATTTTAATACCTAAAATTTCAGTTAATTTTGTTCGAAATTTCATTCTGAATGTCTCCCCTTTCAAATTCGGATAATTTTTTCTTGAATAATGCTTCATAATTAGACTATGATAGATCTAGTTTGAAAAAAATGAGGTGCAAAAGATTGTCACAAAATGAAACGCCATTATTTACCGGGCTGCTAAATCATATTAAGTCCAACCCTATTCAATTTCATATTCCCGGCCATAAAAAAGGAAAAGGAATGGATCCCGAATTCCGGGAGTTTATCGGAGAGAATGCACTCTCAATAGATTTAATTAATATTGCCCCGCTGGATGATCTGCATCAGCCGCATGGTATCATTAAGGAAGCGCAATCTCTCGCTGCCGAAGCTTTTGATGCTGACGCGACATTCTTTTCCGTACAAGGAACAAGCGGTGCAATTATGACAATGGTCTTATCTGTTTGTTCTCCTGGAGATAAGATTATCGTACCACGAAATGTTCATAAATCGGTACTATCAGCTATTATTTTTTCAGGGGCTATTCCTGTGTTTATCTATCCTGAAATTGACCGGGATCTTGGCATTTCACACGGGATAACAATTGATGCTGTACAAAAAGCGATTAATCAACATCCTGATGCAAAAGGGTTACTTGTCATTAATCCAACATACTTTGGTATTGCCGGAAATTTAAAGCAGCTTGTTGAATTGGCCCACGAGTATGATATTCCTGTCCTTGTTGACGAAGCCCACGGCGTCCATATCCACTTTCATAATGATTTACCATTATCAGCCATGCAGGCAGGAGCGGATATGGCAGCAACAAGCGTCCATAAGCTTGGAGGATCCCTTACACAAAGTTCAATTTTAAATGTCAAAGAGGGTCTAGTGTCAGCTAAGCATGTACAATCGATTCTCAGTATGATGACGACAACCTCAACATCCTACTTGTTACTAGCTTCCCTTGACAGTGCAAGGCGTTTTCTTGCTACCCAAGGTAAAGAACAGATTTCAAAAGCTATTGCTCTTGCTGAAGAGGCACGAAAACTTATTAACGATATTGATAGCTTGTATTGTGTTGGCAGAGAAATATTAAATGGTCAAGCAACATTTGATCTGGATCCTACGAAATTGTTGATCTCAGTAAAAGAGTTAGGAATCAGCGGTTATGACGCAGAAGTATGGTTAAGGGAAAAACATCGAATTGAAGTCGAACTCTCTGATTTATATAACATCCTTTGTTTGGTTACACCGGGAGACAGCAATGAAACGATTCAACAATTGGTAACAGCCCTTCGCCATATGGCAGAGGAACTTAGTTTAACAAATCATGCCGTTCAACATAAAGAAATGCCGGTTCACGTCCCGCAAATGCCGAGCCTTTCACTTTCACCCCGCTCTGCTTTTTATGCAGAAACAGAAAATATACCTTTTTGGGAATCTGAAGGGCGAATCATTGCTGAGTTTGTCATGGTTTATCCGCCGGGTATCCCCATTTTTACACCCGGTGAGATTATCACACGTGATAATTTAAATTACATTATTGAAAATATGGCCTCAGGTCTTCCTGTGCAAGGCCCGGAAGACCCATCGCTTTCCATGTTAAAGGTTGTTAAAGAAACAACTCCGATTAAATAATAACAAGCTTGCCTGAAACGGCAAGCTTGTTATTATTTATCACCATTAAAATATATTTACAATAAATTATTTTTTAGCTTTTTTACATTTTCGACATGTGCTGTACAAGGTACGAACCTTATTATCTTCAACATGATCAATTGTGCAGTTACATTTTTGGCAAATGATGATTCCCATTTTACCCATCCCCTTTGTAAGCGCTTGATTTTGTATTTATATAATATGACATATCAATTCGTATGTCAACCCCAATTAGTATAACATAATGAAATTAATATGATCTTTTTATGCATTACTTTATTGAATGCCGCCCTCTTGTAAAAATTGTCAAATTATTGAATACAATAACATTTATGTTGTGAATTTGTAACATTTTGTAGTTTAGTTTTCATTTTCATAACAAATCCTAAATTCTCAGAATTTCCCTCTTTTCACATGATAAAATAGACCTATATTTAAAGTCTCGGATGTGATAGGAATGTCCATTACTAAACTATTCAAACTTCTTCCCTTGGTTCTTTTACTTTTAATATCAAGTGAAGATCTCCACACTTATCAAGTCAGCCATGCGTTAAGCCTTTTTAAAGGTCATGGTCTGCATACAATTGTACTGGCAAATGATTTTGATCATGGTAATAATGACAAACAATATTATTACGCCCTTTTAATGTTAAAAGATCACTTTCCAGATAAAGATTGCGATGTTCATATTTATGATGCAAAAAGGCAGCCCGATTTGGCTAAAGAATTCAATGTTAACCAATACCCGGCACTTATTTTACTGTCCGATAACCAAGCCATTAAGACCATTCAAGGTAAGCACAGCTGGAGTCATATTTATAACCAAATTGAACCGGTTTTAACAAAAACATAAAGTAAATACAAAAAACCATCACTAAGTGATGGTTTTCTTTATTAATAAGTAATATTATTTTGCAATATGAATAGGAGTACCTAGAGCTACTTCAGCTGCTTCCATAGCAATTTCACCAAGCGTTGGGTGAGCATGGATTGTAAGTGCAATGTCTTCTGCAGTCATGCCGGCTTCAATAGCAAGACCAAGCTCAGCAATCATATCACTTGCACCTGAACCCGCAATTTGTGCGCCAAGGAGAAGTCCGTCTTCTTTACGAGTCACAAGTCTCATAAATCCATCTGTATCGTTAAGAGACAAAGCACGGCCATTTGCTGCAAATGGGAACTGGCCAACTTTTACTTCATAGCCTTGTTCTTTTGCTTCTTCTTCTGATAAGCCGACAGTTGCAAGCTCAGGGTCAGAGAAAACAACTGCAGGAATGCCAATGTAATCTACTTCAGACGGCTCGCCGCTGATTGCCTCTGCTGCAATCTTGCCTTCATAAGAAGCTTTGTGAGCAAGAGCCGCTCCTGGGACGATATCGCCTATTGCATAAATACCGTCAACATTTGTTTTACATTGCTTGTCTACTTTGATAAGACCGCGGTCTGTTGTTTCAATACCCGCCATGTCAAGGTTAAGCTCGTCAGTGTTTGGACGGCGGCCGACTGTAACAAGTACATAATCAGCATCAAATGCCTCTTCTTTACCGTTAATTTCAGCTTTTACAGTTACGCCGTCTTTTGTTTCTTCAACGCCTTGAGCCATTGCTTCTGTATGGATAGTAACACCTTTCTTCTTAAGGCGTTTCTTAACAAGCGCAACCATTTTTTTGTCAAAGGCAGGAAGGATGGATTTTGAACCTTCAAGAATAGTTACTTCAGTTCCGAAACCTGCAAAAGCAGACCCTAATTCAACACCGATGTAACCGCCGCCGATAACAACCATTTTCTTAGGTACTTCTTTAAGCGCTAATGCGCCTGTAGAAGAAATGACACGGTCGCTCCATTTAAATGAAGGAATTTCAATTGGGCTTGATCCTGTAGCAATGATACAATTTTTAAACTTGAAACGGGAAGACTCATAGCCATGGTTGACACGGATTTCATCTTTCTCGACAAAAAGGGCTTCGCCTTCTACAATATCTACTTTATTTGCTTTTAATAAGCCTGCAACACCGCTTGTCAGCTTGTTAACAACGGAGCCTTTCCATTCTTGAAGCTTGGAGAAGTCAATGCTGACATTTTCAGCAGTAATACCCATATCTTGAGACTCTTGAGCATGTTCAAAGCGGTGGCTCGCTGAAATAAGCGCTTTAGAAGGAATACATCCCACATTAAGACAAACGCCGCCAAGGTTACCTTTATCAATAATTGTAACTTTTTGTCCTAATTGCGCAGCACGAATCGCAGCAACATATCCTCCTGGACCTGCACCAATAACAACTGTATCGACTTCTGTGGTAAATTCTCCTACAACCATTTGCTTACGCCTCCATTATTAGTCGTTGCGGATCGTTCAACAACCGCTTAATTTTGTTTAACGCATTTTGTGCTGTTGCGCCATCGATGAGACGGTGGTCGAAGCTTAGAGAAAGAGCAAGTACTGGAGCAACAACAACTTCCCCATCACGTACAATTGCTTTTTCTGCAATACGGCCAATACCAAGAATAGCAACTTCAGGATGATTAATGACCGGTGTAAACCATTGTCCGCCTGCAGAACCGATATTTGTAATTGTGCAAGAGCCGCCTTTCATATCTTCTGCAGCCAGTTTGCCGTCACGGGCTTTTGTTGCATATTCGCTGATTTCAGTGGCCATTTGGTACATGGATTTACGGTCTGCATCTTTAATAACAGGTACAACAAGCCCTGCATCCGTATCTGTTGCAATACCAATGTTGTAATAGTGTTTATAGACGATTTCTTCGTTCTCATCATCGATAGTTGCATTAAGAGCAGGGAACTCTTTTAATGCAGAAACAAGTGCTTTCACGACGTATGGTAAATATGTTAATTTAATGCCTTGCTCAGCTGCTTCAGCTTTAAACTCTTTACGATGAGCAACAGTTTTCGACACGTCAACCTCATCCATTAGTGTAACATGAGGAGCGGTATGTTTGGAATGCACCATTGCATTTGAAATAGCTTTTCTGATGCCGCGGATTTTTTCGCGTGTTTCAAGGCCGGCTTGAGCCGGTACGGGAGCAGCTTTTTGTGCTGCTGTTTCAGCAGGTTTTTCATCCGCTTTTTCAGCAGCCTGTCCGCCGCCGGATACAAATTGGTCGACATCTTCTTTTAGGATGCGGCCGTTGTTGCCGGAGCCGTGTACTTCGCTGATGTTAATACCTTTTTCACGTGCATATTTTCGTACGGAAGGCATAGCGATAACGCGGCTGTCATTATTTTTAGCTGATGCCGCCTCTTGTTTTTCCTCTTTATTATCAGCTTTAGCCTCTGTTTCTTGTTGCTCTTCTTTTGTATCTTCAGCTGCTGATTCTTCTGCATCGTCACCTTCGTGTCCTTCAGCATCTAATGTGACAATAACATCGCCGACAACTGCTACAGTACCTTCATCAGCTTTGATTTCTAATACTTTGCCATCAACTGGTGATGGTATCTCAACAACAGATTTATCATTTTGAACTTCTGCAAGGACATCGTCTTCTTTTACTTCGTCGCCTGGTTTAACAAACCATTTAACAATTTCGCCTTCATGAATACCTTCACCGATATCCGGAAGTTTAAAACTATATGCCATTGTTAATTTAGCCTCCTTTATTTTGCGTTTTACAATTAATTCCAGTCCGGAAACTTATTAAAAATTAAGTGTTTCTTTAACCTTTGCAATAACGTCATTTTCATCCGGAAGCCATACGTTTTCTGCAGAGGCAAATGGGAATACTGTATCAGGAGCTGCAACGCGGCCAACCGGCGCTTCAAGATGAAGAATTGCGCGATCATTGATTTCAGCAATAACGTTTGCAGCAACCCCGGCTTGTTTTTGTGCTTCTTGAACAACAACGACACGATTTGTTTTCTCAACAGATTTAATAATTGTTTCAATATCCAGCGGGCTGACAGTTCTTAAATCAATTACTTCAGCGCTGATGTTTTCTTTTTCTAATTGTTCTGCAGCTTTCACGGAAGTTTGAACCATTGCACCATAAGTGATGATCGTCACATCATTTCCTTCACGAACAACGTTTGCTTTACCAAGTTCAATTGTATATTCTTCTTCAGGCACTTCGCCTCTGAATGAACGGTAAAGTTTCATATGCTCAAGGAAAATAACCGGATCGTTATCGCGAATAGCAGAAATAAGCAGGCCTTTTGCATCATATGGTGTAGAAGGAATAACAACTTTAACACCAGGGCTTTGAGCAAATAAGCCTTCTAAGTTGTCCGCATGAAGTTCAGGTGTTTTAACGCCGCCGCCGAATGGTGCGCGGATTGTTACAGGCGCATTGAAGTGTCCGCCTGAACGATAGCGTAAGCGGGCCATTTGCGATACTACGCTGTCCATTGCTTCAAAAACGAATCCGAAGAATTGGATTTCCATAACCGGACGGTAATCTTGCATTGCCAGACCGAGTGCAAGACCGCCGATTCCGGATTCGGCAAGAGGCGTATCGAAGACACGGTCTTCGCCAAATTCGTCTTGCAATCCTTCCGTCGCTCTGAACACACCGCCGTTTTTACCTACGTCTTCACCAAAAACAAGCACATCTTTATCACGCTTGAGCTCAGTGCGAAGCGCATCAGTAATAGCTTGGATCATTGTCATTTGCGCCATAGGTTATTTCGACTCCTTCTCAGTGTATTCTTCCAACTGTTCTTGCAGATTGTATGGAAGTGTTTCACTCATAATTTTTATCAAATCTGTTACTTTCTGTTTAGGCGTATTATCAGCTTCTTTTAGAGCTGCTTTAATGTCATCTTTCGCTTGTTCAACTGTTTTTTCCTCTTCTTCCTTAGACCATAAACCTTTGTTCTCTAAGAATTTGCGGAAGCGGATAAGCGGATCTTTCTTTTCCCACTCGTTATCTAATTCTTCCGTACGGTAACGGGTAGGGTCGTCGCCTGCAGTTGTATGCGGACCGTAACGGTAAGTTAAAGTTTCAATCAGTGTCGGTCCTTCGCCGTTCACAGCATTTTCACGAGCTTCTTTTGTTGCTGCATAAACTGCGAGCGGATCCATACCGTCAACCTGGATGCCGCGAATACCTGCTGCGACAGATTTTTGTGCAAGCGTCTTAGAAGCAGTTTGCTTTTCAACCGGTACAGAGATCGCAAAACGGTTGTTTTGTGAAATAAAGACAGCTGGAGCCTGATAAGCACCGGCAAAGTTAAGGCCTTCATAAAAGTCGCCTTGAGAGGTTGCGCCATCGCCAAAGTATGTGAATGCAACGTTCTTTTTACCGCGCTTTTTAAGCCCTAAGGCAATTCCTGCACACTGTGTACATTGCGCAGCAATAATGATTTGAGGCATTAAAGCGTTAACACCCTCAGGAATTTGTCCGCCCATAAAATGACCTCTGGAATATAAGAATGCTTTTGTTAAAGGCAATCCATGAAATACTAATTGAGGAATATCGCGATAAGACGGTAATAACCAGTCTTCATCTTCCATTGCAAATTCGCTTGCAAGCATGGAAGCTTCTTGTCCGGCTACCGGCGCGTAGAATCCTAAACGTCCTTGTCTGTTTAAAGAAAGCGCTCTTTGGTCCCAAATTCTTGTATAGACCATACGGCGCATTAATTCTTTTAATTCATCGTCAGAGAGATCAGGCATCGCCTTTTCGTTAACAACTTCTCCTTCTTCGTTGAGAATTTGCAGCATTTCAAATTGCTTCTCAACTTTGTCAAGTTTTTTAGTTGCCAATCCTTTCACCTCTTCCTTTCAAATAAAAAAATGGGTTAATAGCAGTTTGGTTAAATTTATCATTTTTTACACTATCATCGGATTTATATCATGGCAGCATAGAAGGTAAATTCGACGCAGTTGCCATGAAAGGCAGATAGTATAAGTGCAACTGGGCAATCACCTGTGCCTATCGGCTTGGCGCCGGCCAAGTTAACTTTATAATGTTAAGTATGTTTATTAACGTTTAAAACTTGTACCATACTTGGTATACCCGTTTAAAACGTCATTTAATCAACTTATGTTATAAATAATGGGTCTTGACTGCTATTAATCTGTCTTAGTGATTTAAAAACTTTTGACTAGTACAACCCATATCCATTAACAGTGTATAATACGTACATTGCTTAAGTCAATAAAGAAGAACTACATTCTGTCCCACAAACTGTTATAATAAAAAATAACCATCTGTACTATATCTGTAATAGCGCTGTCATGAAAAAAGGCGCCATTGGCGCCTTTTTCATTTCTTATTATTGATATCTGCAGCATCATAAAAAGTTTTCTTTTGTTGATTGAATATTTTTGTTGCTTTATTAAAAGTTTCTTTATCTTTACTTATCGCTTTATAATGATTGTTTACTTTTTCTAATTGAGTTTGCAATGTCTCAATCTTTAAATTCTTATCCTTAAATAATTCATAAAGCTTCCGGTCGTCTTTTAAGGCTTCAGAATATTCATTATGTAATATTTGATAATCTTTATAGCGGGCTTTCATTGTATCCGCCATTTGCTTTGCCTTATTTTTCAATTTAACATCTTTTATTTTGTTTATTTCAGGTACAGCCTGTTTAAAAGTATTGTACGCATTATCAATACTTTTCTTTTCTTTTTTTAAAAGCCGACCCCTATTTTCGACTGATTGAACCGCTTGGTCACTTAATTTTGCAGTCTGTTTAACATTATTTTTATCAAGGGTGACTAACTGATTATATATAGCTTGTTCTTTCTCTTCAGCATCAACAAGCGGTTTTTGAACTTGATTAAAATCTTTTTCTTTAGAAGCCGATTTCTCTGCCAGGGTATAGATTTTCTGACTCGGACTTTCAGTTAAGCTGCATGCAGACAAAAGCAACCCCGTTATCAATAACATAGGTAACACTCGAAACAATCTCAAGACAGTTCCTCCTCATATTTCTCTCTATCCAACTTACAATCAGTATAAATCATAACAAATTATGATAATAATTGACATGCGAATCATGAAAAAACATACTGGGCAACCATCCAAACACATTTGTACCCGGGTCATATGTTATAAATGTACCGTATTTTTTTACAGGAGGAATCGGCATGGAACATTTTGAAAATATGGAGCATTGGGACCATATGGGTCATTGGGAGAACATGGGTAATATTAATATGGAAAATCCGGTAATGCCGCATCATCACCATCCACACCATCATCACGGCCACCATCCGCATCACCACCATCATCATAAGCACCATTTCTATGAACATCCATATGCCCATGCGGTATTTGCGGAGCCGTTTGGAGCAGAATGCGGCTGTCATCCGATGATGGAACCTGTATTGTGGGATCATTATGATGGTTATTATCCTATGCACCAAGAATGTTGTTACCCGGCTTATCAAATGGGCTGTTACGAGCCATGCGGCAATCGTAATTTTGTTTTAATTGTTGTATTGTTTATTTTGCTGATCATCGTAGGGGCGTCTGCGATCCTTTAAGAGAAACTTCCATCAGACGGGGGCCCATACATCCCCCAACTGATGGTTGGTATGCAAACTGTGACCGGCAATCACAGAAATGAAATTGGTTTTTAAGTTTAATAAGTGTTGTGATAAACTATACATATGAAATTTTATACAGATCGAAGCAATGAGGAGTGTTATTAATGCTGACCATGGATGACATCGTTAGAGAGGGAGATCCTATTCTGCGTCAAGTCGCCGAAGATGTACAAATTCCCGCATCAGATAGTGATAAAGAAACATTAAAAAAAATGATGGAATTTCTAATTAATAGTCAAGACGAAGAGATTGCCGAAAAATATCATTTGCGGGCAGGCATTGGACTCGCTGCTCCACAAATTGGTGTTAGCAAAAGAATGATAGCCATTTATTTAACGGACGATAAAGATAAACTTCATCAGTATGCTTTGTTTAATCCTAAAATTATCAGCCACTCTGTGGAACAAACATACCTTGAGGGCGGAGAAGGATGCTTGTCTGTTGATCGCGATGTCCCCGGCATCGTGCCGCGCCAGGCAAGAATTAAAGTGCATGCTTACGATATTAATAATAAGGAAGTTATATTGCGGTTAAAAGGGCTTGCCGCCATAGCCGTTCAGCATGAGATTGATCATTTGGACGGAATTATGTTCTATGATCGTATAGATAAAGAAAATCCATTTAAGGTTCCGGAAGGCGCACTTAAAGAATAAAATATAAAAAAATGCTGGAAGTATCCAGCATTTTTTTTATACGTTTAAAAGACCCGCTTTTTGTAAACCATAATATATACCGTCTTCTTGAACGTGTTTAGTAACATATTTTGCCGCTTTCTTGGCTTCGTCCATCCCATTTCCCATTGCAAAACTGTGCTGAACAAAAGAAAGCATTTCTATATCATTCAATGCGTCGCCAAAAGCATAGGTATTTTTAACATCAATATTGAGTTTGTTTAATAAACGTTTAATGCCCTCTGCTTTTGAACCTCCGGTCGGTACAACGTCCATTGAGTATTCATGCCATCGTATATACTCAAAGTCCCGCTCCGTATTAAGGTAATCTGCCTTGTCTTTTTGTTCACAAAATACCAAAGCTTGATAAATATCTTCATGATGGTGAAACATACGGTCTTCAAGCGGCGGAGATATTTTAAGATCTTTAAAGCTATCAATAATATATTGATGATTATTGCAATTAGCAGCCATTGTTTCAGTTCCTAAAAATGCCATCGGATGTCCGCTGTCAGCAGCTTTCTTTTCAAGAGAAAGCAGCGATTTTCGGGATAACGGGTTTTTCAAAACAGGTTCATTATTATGGACAACATATTGCCCGTTAAAGCTTACGAAGGTTTGAATGTTTAATTGTTCACGAATATGAGCAAACATAAATGGCGCCCGCCCGGTAGCTATTGCTGTTATCACACCATTTTCTTGCAGCTTCTTAACGGCATTTGCTGTTGATTTTGGAATCTTCTTTTCATTATCCAGTAATGTTCCGTCTATATCAAAGAAAACAATTTTTTGTTCTGTCATATCTGTTTCCCCCTTTAGGATATGTCAGTTAATAAAAAATTTTGCCGGTAACAACAAATATATATTTTACATGGTTTTATACCAATTGTGCAAACTAATAACAAGCCATGTGATATGTGGTCAAGCTTTCCTGGATCAGCACCAAGAAATGCTTCAAGGAGGGTGACCATGTTTAGAAGAGTAAAGAAAAAATGGCTGAGAAGAATGAAAGAGCTTATAGCGAAAAACCGCTTAGCTCAAATTTAGGTTTCGAGACCGGCGCTGTCTGAGTGCCGGTCAATAATAATATTTACTGAAAAACGTCTTTATTTCATTTATAATAGACACAGGAAAAATATTCAGGATTATAAGGAGAGGTTTTACATGATTTACAAAGTACATTATCAGGAGTCAAAAGAAGAAGTTCCTGTAAGGGAAAATACGAAAACACTTTACATCGAAGCTGAAAGTGAACGCGAGGTTCGCGAAAAGCTCGCGGATAAACCATATAACCTTGAGGTTGTTATTAAGGTAGACGGCGCATACCTTGACTATGAGAAACAATCGGAAAACTTTAAAGTGGAGCAAATATAGCCTATGAAATTCGTTAAAAACCATCAAACAGCCGTTTTCGCTCTCGGCGGTTTAGGCGAGATCGGAAAAAATACTTATGCTGTCCAGTTCCAAGATGAAATTATTCTTATAGACGCCGGTATTAAATTCCCTGAAGATGAGCTTCTTGGTATTGACTATGTTATTCCTGATTATACTTACTTAGTTAAAAATGCGGACAAAGTAAAAGGTCTATTCATAACACATGGACATGAAGACCATATTGGCGGCGTGCCTTATTTACTTAGAGAAATTAATGTGCCGATATATGCCGGAAAGCTTGCTATGGGCCTCATCCGCAATAAGCTTGATGAGCACGGTTTATTAAGACGCGCCAAGCTGAATATCATCAGCGAAGATGATGTGATTAAATTTCAAAAAACGTCTGTTACCTTTTTCCGTACGACACATAGTATCCCTGATTCATATGGCATTGTTGTCAAAACACCGCCTGGAACCATTGTACACACTGGTGATTTCAAATTTGATTTTACACCGGTTGGACATCCTGCCAATTTAACTAAAATGGCTGAAATCGGCAAGGAAGGTGTATTATGTCTTCTTTCTGACAGCACGAATAGTGAAGTGCCGAACTTTACCATGTCAGAACGGCAAGTAGGTGCTAATATAACAGATATCTTCCGAAAAGTTAGAGGGCGGATTATTTTCGCTACTTTCGCTTCCAATATTCACCGCTTACAGCAGGTTGTTGAAGCTGCGATTAGTACAGGCCGTAAAATTGCTGTCTTTGGCCGCAGCATGGAAGCATCAATTACAATTGGACAAGAACTTGGATACATTCGCGCACCTAAGGATACCTTTATAGATCACCAGAAAATCAATCGGCTGCCGGAAGACAAAGTTGCCATTCTTTGTACGGGCAGCCAAGGTGAACCAATGGCCGCATTATCAAGAATTGCTAACGGTACACATAGGCAAATTCAAATTATTCCCGGCGATACGGTCGTCTTCTCATCATCGCCAATACCAGGCAATGCGGTCAGTGTCAATAAAACGGTCAACCAGCTGTTTCGCGCCGGGGCTGATGTAATCCAGAGCAATATCACCGATATTCATACTTCGGGGCACGGCGGCCAAGAAGAACAAAAGCTGATGCTCCGTTTAATAAAACCGAAATTTTTCATGCCGATTCACGGTGAATACCGCATGTTGAAACGGCATGTTGAACACGCGCATGACTGCGGCGTTCCTCTTGACCATTCATTTATAATGGATAACGGCGACGTACTCGCACTGGACAATGATGAAGCGCATATTGCCGGAAAAATCCCATCAGGTTCAGTATTTATTGACGGCAGCGGTGTTGGCGATATTGGCAATATCGTATTAAGAGACCGGAAAATTTTATCGGAAGAAGGTCTAGTTATCGTTGTTGTCAGCATTGATATGAAAAATCATAAAGTGCTTGCAGGACCTGATATCATCTCAAGAGGATTTGTTTATATGAGAGAATCCGGAGATTTAATTAATGACGCACAAAGCCTGTTAAGTAAGCATCTGGATACAGTGATGGAAAGAAAAACGACCCAATGGACGGAAATTAAAAACGAAATCACCGAAACACTTGCGCCATTCTTATATGAAAAAACGCGCCGCAGACCGATGATATTACCAATTATTATGGAAGTTTCGGAAAGCAAATAGGAAAGCAAATAAAGAAAAGAAAACAGACCCGAAAAAAATGGGTCTGTTTTCTTATTTTTTAAAGACAGCTATTCATTATCTAATAATTGTTTTTTAAATCGGTCAATATCTTGATCGGAACCAATGATAATTAAAATATCACCATCGTGAACTGTTTGATCGGCGCGCGGAGATACATTGATACGGCCGTGTTCCTTAATAGCTACAATATTGACGCCATAATTTGCCCGAACATCTAAATCACTTAAGGATTTTCCATCCATTTTCCTTCCGGCAATCACTTCAACAATGCTATGTTTATCTGAGAGTTCAAGATAGTCTAAGACGCTTGTTGAAGTGATGCTGTTTGCGATCCGGACACCCATATCCCGTTCGGGGTGAATCACATGATCAGCGCCGATTTTCCTTAAAACTTTTTCATGATAATCGTTTTGAGCTTTAGCCGTCACTTTTTTTACACCAAGCTCTTTTAGAATGAGGGTGGTTAAAATACTGGCGTGAATATTGTCGCCAATCGCGACAATCACATGGTCAAAGTTTCGAAGTCCCAGGCTTTTCAGTACTGATTCATCAGTTGAATCCGCAATTACTGCATGAGTAGCAATCGGCGTAAACTCATTGACTCTTTCCTCATCACTGTCAATAGCAAGTACCTCCGCCCCTTGTTCGCTTAATGTACGGCAAATACTCCCGCCAAAACGCCCTAATCCAATCACTGCAAATTGCTTTTTCACAATAACTCCTCCATACTTTCCAAAAAACATTGGTTTAAACAAGCATCTTTATTTTACCACATTGTTCCTGCTAAACTTGTTCCTTTTCAATATATATAACCTTAGCCAAATGATGAGAAAAGGAATAAGAATCGCTAATACGGTTACAGCTATAAAAATAAAAACAATACTTGCTACGGAAAACGAAAAGCTTACATGAAAATCAACATACGGATACAATAGATACGGCAAATGACTTAATCCATATCCGAAAAAAGCAAAATAGAATTGAAGCAAAACAAGGAAAAAGGCTAAGCCGTAAAACTTTTTCTGAAATACAAGGGTAACAGCTATCAAAAAAAATACGAGCGATAATTCAAACATCCAGATATGATTTAACACTTGATTAAAATGCTCAGGATTGTGCATTTGCAAAGCTGCAAATACCAATGCGCAAGCGAGTATGGTCGGTACGCTCCAAAAAAGCGCCAACCCTCTCATCTTCTCCGATGCTGCTGTGTCATTTGCTTTATTTGCATAATAAGTTAAAAACATCGCACTTATATAAAGAACACTGACAACCGCCAAAATAATTACGGACCAAGAATAGAAACTTGTCAGCAGTTTTCTAATCACTAAATGCCCTTTGTTATGCTCTAAGCTGATAAAACCGCCCTCACTAATCGTTAAAACAGAAGAAAGAACTGCTGGTATAAGTAAACCGGTTACACCATAAAAGATTTGAAAAACCTTGCCATCCCTCGAAGTGTAATAATAAAAGGCGTACATCGAGCCTCTGACAGCCATTAAAATAAGTGCTATACTTCCAGGGACTAATAAGCCTGTCCCATAATAATAAGCGGTTTGCGGAAACAGTCCAATTACACAAACAAAAAGCAAAACAAAGCAAATATTCAGCCCTTCCCATGCCGGTGATAAGTAACGGTTAATTACCCGGTCGAGCACTTGCTTATTTTGTATTTTAAAAATAAATGAAAAAAAGCCGGCACCGAAGTCAATCGATGCTAATATTAGATAACTGTATAGAAAAATCCATAAAACCGTTATCCCTATCCAAGCAACCACAAAAGTCCCCCTCTTCACTTCCACACAAACGACTGTTGCTTATTTGTTATTTTAGACATAATCTGACTCATTCAGTACATTAATATAAAATTGGCTGACAGTTAAACAAAACAAAGTTAAATTGTCACCCCAATTAATTTAATTAAAACATAAATCTTTCATAAAGTCTCGCATGAAAAAACGTTGCGGATGTCCGCAACGTTTCTAAAATATTGCCCTGTGTCTTTTGTATAATGTCTTAAGAATTATCTGTAATTTAATTCCCGTAAAAAAATTCACGAATTAACTGCAGATCTGCCTTATCTTTAAAAAGTCATTAAAAGTATATTTCATCCATTTAATTCAGTAGGTTTTTCCGCCTCGTCAAAACCAAAATCGGCAAGCTTTGCCCGGAAAAATTTTGTTTTGAAAAGCATATAAATAAACCCGATAATAACCCAAACTATGCCTCCCTTTAATGCATCACCGTGTAAGAAGTACCATAAAACACCCGTACATCCTGCACCAATAAGAGGCAGAATAATATAAGAAAATACATCTCTCCCGGTTTTATATCTTTTTTTCCGGAAAACAAAATAAGCAATCACTGAGAAATTAACAAATGTAAAAGCAATTAACGCCCCGAAATTAATAACGGAGGATATTAAATCTAAGCTCGGTGCAATAGCAAACAGCGAAATTGCTCCAACCAATACAATATCAAAGACAGGTGTCCGGAATTTTGGATGAACGTAGCCGAACAACTTTTTTGGAAACACCCCGTTCCGTCCCATAACGTATAAAAGGCGGGATACACTCGCATGGGATGAAAGTCCGGAAGCAAGGGTGCAAGCAAACCCTCCGGCTATAAAAAGCAGTTGAAAGATTTTTCCCCCGACATATAATCCGATTTCAGGCAAAGTGTCATCAGTATTTTTGAAATGAGAGATATTAGGAAACAAAGATTGTGTAAAATAAGCAGCGATAAAAAATATACCGCCCCCAATCAGAACAGTCAGCATAATTGCTTTTGGCACTGCCTTGGGATCTTTAGCCTCCTCTGTATACATTGTTACAGCATCAAACCCAATAAAAGAGAAACAGACAACAGTTGCCCCCATCAGAACAGAGGATACGTGCACATTTGAATGAAACAAAGGAACAGTTGTAAAAATGGTTCCCTGTCCCATGCCATGGAATAATTGTATAAAGGCAAGAACAATAAATGCTAAGATTAAAGCAATTGAAAAGACTAGAAGAAACATATTAACATTTGATGTCGAATTCATACTCCAAACAATAATGCCCGTGACGATAATGACATAACATACAACCCAGATCCATGCAGGTACTGATGGAAAAAGCGACTGCATGTATATTCGAATAATTAAAGCGTTTACCATTGGCAGCAAGATATAATCTAACAATGCCGCCCATCCGACCATAAATCCCAAATGAGGATTAATCGTCTCCTTCGTATATGTATAAGCTGAACCTGCACTTGGAAAAACCCTAACCATTTTCCCATAACTGAGCGCTGTAAATAACATGGCAACCATTGCTGCTAAATATGCGAGCGGTACAACGCCATTTGTGTCCCCGGACACAATACCAAATGTATCGAACACAACTGTCGGCGTCATATATCCCAAACCTAATCCTACTATTGCCCAAAGTCCTAATGAGCGCTTAAGTATTGTTTTATCTGTCATTATCAAATCCCCCTCTTTGGTCATAACGTTATGCAAACTAAATATTGCAAATTTTATGCCAAGTGGGAAAACCATTTAAATCGGTTTGTAAAAAAAATCTTTTATTCAATTTTGCATTTTCTATTCAACATTAAATAGATTAACTTTAAGGAATACAGCTCAATAACTCTAATAAACACCAAAAACACTATTCAAAAAAGCATCTGCTGAAGAGACCCTTTTATCTTAATTGCAAAAAAAGCTGCTGACTTAAGTTAAAGTCAACAGCTTTTTAAATTTAATTATAGAGTTTTTTGACCCGGTTTCCAGTTAGCCGGGCAAAGGCCGCCAGTTTGAAGCGCTTGTAGGACGCGGAGTGTTTCATCAACGTCGCGGCCAATATTGTTGTGGTTAACAACACTGTATTGAAGCTCGCCTTCAGGACTAATGATGAAAAGGCCGCGGAGTGCAACGCCTTCTTCTTCAATAAGTATACCATATTTTCTTGCTACTTCATGATTGTGATCAGCAGCAAGCGGATAATGAATATCACCTAGACCATTGTCTTCACGCGGTGTTTTGATCCAAGCTAAGTGTGTATGAATTGTATCTGTTGAGACACCGATAACTTCAGCGTCAAGATCTTCAAATTCTTCGTAACGATCACTGAAAGAAGTAATTTCAGTCGGGCAGACAAAAGTAAAGTCCATCGGATAGAAGAACAATACTGTCCATTTATCGTTTTTCATATTTTCTTCAAGACTTACCTTACCAAATTCTTTGTTTGGCATAACTGCTTCCATTTCGAAGCGGGGTGCTTGTTTTGCTACCATGCGTTCTGGCATAATTAAAATCCCTCCTAGACAATTTCCTCACAATCTGAGGTTACATTAGTCATTATAGTACAAGGCTACTTTTAAGTCAATTTTAAATGATAATCAATTTAATCTAGGTAAATACCTTGGTAAATAAGGACTTTTATATCACCTTCTAAATCATCTGCTATCATTTGAAGACCTCCATTATTATCGTTATAATCAATAATAGTCCATCAATGTATGCACCAAAAATTTTTAACCTATGAAAACACAAGACATTCATTCATAAGTATCAGACAAAGGAGGCCCATCTGTGCAACATTTAATACAGAAAATTCATTGGGAAAACATTTTGGAAACGGCAGGAATCATTGCTCTTAAATTAATTATTGTTATTATTGCCTTCTTTATTTTAAAGGCTGTCGGGAAACGTTTTATCACCCATACTTTCGAAAAAATACGGATGAAAAAAACCGAATCTATTGGCAGGATTTATACGTTAGAACGTCTCATTCTTAGTATTTTTTCATATTGTTTAAGTTTTATACTTATCGTTGTCATTTTTAATATTTTTAATCTTGATGTTTCAGCATTAATTGCCGGCGCCGGTGTGGTTGGCTTAGCAGTCGGTTTTGGCGCTCAAGGTCTGGTCAGCGATGTCGTGACAGGATTCTTTTTACTATTAGAAAAGCAAATGGATGTCGGCGACTATATCACCGTAAGCAGTTTTGAAGGCATTGTTGAAGAAATAGGTCTTAGAACAACACAAATCAGGGGTTTTGATGGGACACTGCATTACATCCCCAACCGTAATATCTCTAACTTAAGTAATCATTCGAGAGGCAACATGAGAGCCCTGGTTGATATAGCTATTTCCTACAAAGAAGATGTAGATCGTGCTATAGATATTATGCAGGAAGTCTGCGAAAAGGTGGCTAAGGAAAACCGATACGTTGTAGAAGGTCCTAATGTACTTGGTGTACAAACGATCGGGAGCAATGATATAGTCATTCGTATTGTTGGAAAGACGGTTAATGGAGAACAATGGGGTGTTGAAAGCGATATTAAAAAAGGGATTAAAAAAGCTTTCGAAGAACATGGCATTGAGCTCCCCCAACCTCAATTCATATCCCCTTCAAATCAAATGCAGCAATGAAAAAAATAACCTCATTAGGCTGTTCGCTTAATGAGGCTATTTATCATTTAACCTGTAAATACATCGCCGTTTGGAAAACGGATATTCCCTTTTTTAGGAACGGATAATGAAAAGGCTAGTGTTAACGGACCGACCCTGCCGAAGAACATCATAAACATGATTATGATGCGTCCCGCCGTTGACAGATGGTCTGTCAGCCCCATCGTTAGACCGACTGTGCCAAAAGCGGAAACTGCTTCGAACAAAATCTTAATAAACGGCGCGTGTTCCGTCATTGTTAACAGAAGCACTGCTATAAACAGGGCTGTCAGACTGACAATAACTGCTGCAATGGCGCGCATAATGGTTGATGTTCTGATCGAACGTTTGAATGCTATTGTTTGATCTTTTCCGCGTATAAATGAAATAACTGCAAGGAGAATGACAATAAATGTTGTGACTTTAATACCGCTGCCAGTTGATCCGCTGCCGGCGCCAATAAACATAAGCATGATCGTAATGATTGCTGTTCCATCATGGATTTTGCTGAAATCAATTGTATTAAATCCGGCTGTCCGGGGAACAATGCCTTGAAAATAAGAAGCAAGCATTTTATCACCAAATGAGAGCTTGCCGATCGTGCCGGGATTTTTATATTCCAGGGCAAAAAATAATAAAATTGCTGCGACATTTATAATGATTGTACCAACAATCATTAATTTAGAATGAAGCGAAAGTTGACGAAATTCCTTGCTGTACCATATATCTGACAAAACTGTAAAGCCCAGTCCGCCGGTTATGATCAATAAAGAAATGACAATATTGACAACGGGATCGCCCACAAAGCCGGATAAATTGTCCGGCCATAAAGCAAAGCCCGCATTATTAAAGGCTGAAATTGAATGGAATAAACTATAAAACAGGCCCTTAAACAGGCCCATCTTCGGTATCCATTCTAAAGATAAAAGAATCGTTGCCGCTATCTCAATAATCAGTGAAAAAATAAATAACACCTTTACCAGACGAACAACGCCGCCGACAGAAGGCTGATTAAGCGCTTCTTGGACGAGCATACGCTGCTTAAGACCTATTTTTTTCCCTAACAGCATGATTAAAAGAACGGCAAAGGACATAAATCCTAAGCCCCCGACTTGAATTAAGCACATAATAATAATTTGTCCGAATAACGTATATGTAGAACCGGGATCAACAACATTTAACCCCGTTACCGTTGTTGCTGATGCTGCAGTGAACAGCGCATCTAAAAAGCTTATATTTTTTGTTGTAGAAATAGGCATCCATAACAGCAACCCGCCTATAATAATTAAAATGACAAATCCTAAAGCTAAAATTTGCGGCGGATGAAGTTCACCCAATAACTTCCGCTTTGATTGATTTTTATTAATCAAAGTCCTATCCCCTTTTCCAGCTAATCAGCTAAAAGCATGATGATTATTGTGATGAAATTATTGGTTATTATACCTTAAACATTTTATACTGTCATGAATTCTATGTATTAAATAGAAATGTTCAAGTTTATGATTAGAAACATTTACCTTTATCCAGTAAATACATCGCCGCTCGGAAAACGGATGTTGCTTTTTTTTGGTGCGGACAAAGAAAAAGCTAAAGTCAATGGTCCAACTCTGCCTAAAAACATTAAAAAAATGATAATAAACCGGCCGGCTGTTGAAAGATGATCTGTCAATCCCATCGTAACACCGGCTGTACCAAAAGCGGAAACTGCCTCAAACAATACAGTAAAAAAAGAAGCATGCTCAGTTACTGTTAAAATAAGGACCGCAACAAACACTGTTGTTAAGCTAATGACAACAATCGCAATGGATCGCATAATTGTAGATGATTTAATTGAACGGTTAAAGACGACTGTTTGGTCTTTTCCGCGTATAAATGACATAACAGCAAGTAAAATGACCAAAAAAGTAGTGACTTTAATCCCGCTGCCAGTCGAACCGCTTCCCGCACCGATAAACATTTGCAACATAATGATCAGTGCTGTACCTTCATGAATATGGCTAAAATCAATTGTGTTAAAACCGGCGGTACGCGGTGAAACCCCTTGAAAATAAGAGGCGATCAGCTTGTCCGTTAATGATAATCCGCCTATTGTTCCGGGATTGCCATATTCAAATAGAAAAAAGAACAGCATCGAAATAACACTGATAACCAATGTTCCCGTAATCATTAACTTTGAATGAAGGGTCAGGTCACGAAATTGTTTACTGTACCAAATATCTACTAAAACAATAAAGCCGAGACCGCCTGTTGTAATTAATACAGTAATGATAATATTGACAACCGGATCGCCAACGTAATCTGATAAGCTATTTGGCCATAAAGAAAAGCCCGCATTATTAAATGCTGAAACAACATGGAAAAGACTGTAATAGAAACCTTTTAACAAGCCGAACTTTGGCACCCAATCCATTGATAACAACACTGTTGCCGCAAGCTCAATAAATAAGGAAAAAATAATCAGCACCTTTACTAAACGAACAATACCTCCAACATTCGGTTGATTTAAAGCTTCTTGAATAAGAAGGCGTTGTCTTAAACCAATTTTCCTTCCTAAAATCATGACGGTAAATACCGCAAAGGTCATAAATCCTAAACCGCCAATTTGAATCAAACACATTATAACGATTTGACCAAACAATGTATATGTAGATCCTATATCAACAACATTAAGCCCGGTAATCGTTGACGCGGATGTGGCTGTAAAGAACGCATCCAAAAAACTGATATGTCTAGTTGTAGAGACCGGAAGCCATAATAAGAATCCGCCGGCAATAAATAATGTAATAAATCCTAAAGCTAAAACTTGCGGCGGATGAAGCTTTAACCATTTCCGGCCGGCACGATATTTTTTTGTAAGCAAAGTAACCTTTCTCCTCTTTTCATACATTCATAGCTTATATTAGTCTAATATGTATCAACATTTATTTAAAGAGATTGTTTAAAAATTTAATATAAAAGACGACCCAATATGGTCGCCTTAAATTTTTTAATGTAAGTGTGAATCAACCTCTTCACAAACTTGATCGGCACTAAGACCTCTTGCGTCAATGACAGGGCCTTCAATAACGATGTCTTGGATACCCATGACATTAACGTCGCCGCCAGTAACGACACAGCAGTCACAGCCCTTTGCGTCACTTTCTGATTTTAGCGTGACAACCTCATAGCCTTTACTTTCAAGAGCGTCCTTTACCTGAGTCAAAGATTGTTCAACAGCAATTTTTGCCATCATCACACCTCCTTGACTTATAGCTTGCCAAATTATTATAAACGCTATACCTGGCGGCTTTGATATCTTATAAAACCGCTGACGATGTCTACAGCGTGACCAATGGCCTCCTCATGAGGCATTAATTTTGCAGCATGGAGTCCCGCTTCAGAATCAACGCCAAGCCAGAACATAAACCCTGGGATCTCTTTTAAAAAGTAACCAAAGTCTTCCCCGGTCATTGCCTCAGAACAGATCGTTAAAGGAAAGTTATTTTCTTTGCAAAAGTTAATAAATGATTCTGTTAACTTATGTTCGTTATAAACTTGATAATAATTAGCGCCATAATCAATAGATGCTTCGCATTGATAAGATGCTTCTATTCCGGCAACGTGCGATTCAATATGTTTCTTAATATCTGCCATAGTTTTTGGATCAAGCGCCCGAATTGTCCCTTCGATCCGTGCCTCTTCAGCAATGATATTTTGTTTCGTTCCACCGGAAATTTTACCGATCGTGATAACGGCTGAATCAAGCGGATTTATCCGCCGGGCAACAATACTCTGAATCTGCGTTACAAATGCGCTGGCTGCTACGACCATATCATTGGCAAGATGCGGATATGCGGCATGCCCGCCTTTACCTTTAAGATCAATAAAAAGCTCCGATGTATTGGCAAACAATAATCCTTTTTTTACAGCGACCATACCTGTTGGATATTCTGGCGCAATATGCAAGGCGAAAATAACGTCTGGGCGCCATGCTTTAAACGCCTCACTTTCCAGCATCGGCCGGGCTCCGCCGGGTCCTTCTTCAGCCGGTTGAAAAATGACTACAACGTTATCCTTTACAGGCTGATGAGACAATTTATCAAGAATCCCTAAAGCGATCGTCATATGGAAATCATGTCCGCACGCGTGCATCTGCCCTTCATGCTCAGATTGAAAAGAATAACCTGTCTCTTCATAAATCGGCAACCCGTCAATATCACAACGGTAGCCAATCGTTTTGACCGGATTTGTCCCTGTAACTTTTACAAGAATGCCTGTCCGCCATGTTTTTATTTCTAAATGTTCTTGAGGCATTTGTCTGATCTTGTTTAAAAGCAAGCTTTGTGTTTTTACTTCGTTAAAGCCAAGTTCAGGAATACGATGAAGCGCTCTCCTCGTTTCAATAAGATCCATTGCGTATCATCCTTCATTTAATGAAAGTAAATGTTCTTTAAAAGTCTTTATAAAAAGGTCAACATCTTCTTTAGTTAATGTTAAAGGCGGCAGTAAGCGAATGATTGTTTTTTGAGTGACATCAATCAGAATGCCTTCATTTAATAAGTTCGCACGCAATTTTTTTGCATTTTCAGGGTTCCCGTTTAATACGATTCCCGCCATAAATCCTTTGCCGCGAATATCTACGATTAAATCACTGTATGACTCTTTTAAAGCAGTTAATTCTTCTCTCAAATAAGCAGATACTTCCCTTGATTTTTCCAACAGGCCATCATCTAACAGTATCTCCAGTACCGTATTACCTAAAGCAGAGCTGAGCGGTGATGGCGCAAATGTCGTGCCATGGTCACCAGGAGCAAATAAATCAGATAAAGCAGGTTTACTAATAATGCCTCCGAGCGGCAACCCTCCGCCAACCCCTTTGGCAAAAAGAATTAAATCAGGCTCAATACCTGCTTGCTCGTAAGCAAATAATGTTCCCGTACGTCCCATGCCTGTTTGAATTTCATCCATACAAAGCAGAACCCCGTGTTCTTTACAAAGCTCTTGAACTTTTTGTAAGTAGGCATCCGACAACGGATATATACCGGCAGAACCTAATACAGGCTCCATTAAGACAGCTAACGGACGTTTCGCAATGGCCTCTTCCAAATCAGCTATATTTTCCGGTTCGATTTCTATAATCTTATATGACGGCAAAGGAAAGTCCTGGTATACTCCGGGCTGCCTTGTTAATTTTAATGCGCCTAATGTTCGACCGTGAAAGCCTTTTTTAAGAACGACAATGCCTTCCCGATCCCGGGCTGCTTTTTGCTGGTACTTATGAATGAACTTTATTGCGGCTTCAGAAGCTTCTGCACCGGAATTTGTAAAAAACACTTTTCCGCCAATCGTTGAGTTCGATAACCGCTCAGCCAAGCGAATTGCAGGAGGATTAAGATAAATATTGGAAATATGCAAAAAGCGTTCTCCCTGTTCTTTTAGTGTCTTGACAATTTTCGGATGGGAATGACCAACAACATTGACAGCCAATCCGGTGAACAGATCCAAATAGGCTTTTCCTTCGGTGTCATAAAGATAGTTGCCTTCCCCCTTAGTAATCGCGATCGGCAATTTAAGATTTGCGTATGTTGGCATTAAGTAACGACGATCCAGTTCCGCCCAATTTTCCATAAAGGCGCCTCCCTGTATGCATTTTTATAATAAAGAAAGGCTG
The DNA here is from genome assembly GCF_042665295.1 of Scopulibacillus cellulosilyticus. Lineage (NCBI taxonomy): Bacteria > Bacillati > Bacillota > Bacilli > Caryophanales > Sporolactobacillaceae > Scopulibacillus > Scopulibacillus cellulosilyticus. Next base: position 418,781 of record NZ_JBHTCO010000004.1, on the reverse strand, counting down.
GTGCCAAGCCATAGGGCATAGGCTGCAGCCTTAGTGAAAACTTAGTCTTCTTTGAGTTGGCGAAGTTCTTGTTTTATTTCTGTTTTCGACTTGGTTTTTTCATCTAATTGTTTGATGACACGAGCCGGAGTACCCGCAACAACTGTATTTTCAGGAACATCTTCAATAACTATCGCTCCTGCAGCAACGACGGATCCTTTGCCTACTTTAACACCCTCTAAAATAACTGCGTTAGCACCGACAACAACATCATCTTCAATGATAACAGGCTGCGCAGACGGCGGTTCTACAACTCCGGCCAATACTGCACCAGCACCAATATGGCAATTTTTGCCCACTGTTGCTCTTCCGCCTAATACCGCGTTCATATCGATCATTGTACCTTCACCGATAACTGAGCCGATATTGATCGTAGCGCCCATCATAATAACCGCATTTTTGCCAATTTCAACTTGGTCCCGAATAATAGCACCCGGTTCAATACGGGCTTGTACCTTTTTGAAGTCAAGTAAAGGAATCGCAGAGTGTCTGCGGTCATTTTCTAACACATAGTCTTCGATTTTATCTTTATGTTCTTCTAGAACAGATTTAATCGTTTTCCATTCACCGAATAATACACCGGATCCTCCGTTTATAAATGTTTGTGTTTCAGCGCCAAAATCAATACCTTCTAAATCACCCTTTATGTATACCTTAACCGGGGTAGATTTCTCACTGTTTTGTATAAAAGAAATGATTTCATTTGCATCCATCATTTTCATGATTTTTGCCTCCTCATGTTTTATGATCGTATTTATCGTAACGAATTTTTCATTGAAAGTCTATGATTCATTAGACAATAAATCGACAAAAGCTTTAACTTGTTTATGTTGTAATGCTTCATCATATGTCAATAGCCAAGTTTCCCTTGTCAATAATCGGCCATGTTTATCTTTTAATGGAATTTTGTACACATCATCATCCTTTTCAGTAAGACTCATTGATGGAAGAATAGCATAACCAATACCATTTAAAGCCATTTGTTTACAAGTTTCTATTTGGTCAACATAGATTGTTCTGTCCGGGGGCTTTAGGGAGTGCTGGTGCCACCATTCTTGTATTTCCTGATAATAACTTGAATCGCTTCGGAACTGAATATAAGCTTTTTCGCTTTTTCGTAATTCTTCAATGGAGGACAGAGATGTGTCTACAAGATTAAGGGCATCTGAAAATAAATGCTGTTTTCTTCCCCGCCATTTCGGGTTTCCCCTAATAATCCCAATATGGCAGCCTTCATACATATACTTGAGAATCTCACTTGACCAACCTGTTACTAATGAAATTTTAACTAAAGGATATTTTTCTACGAATTTTTTTAGTACGTTGGGCAGCCAATATTGGCCTGTAATGGTTGCGACAGCTAATTTAAGTGTGCCGTAAATATCGGTTTCATTTGAAACAATATCTTCTCTTACCTGCTCTTCGCGGGAGAGTGTCTCTTTTGCAAAAGCCACAATTTTTTCTCCGGAAGCAGTTAAACTAAGACCTCTTTTTGATCTTACAAAAATCGTTGTCCCCCAATTTTCTTCAATACTCTGGAGTCTTTGACTTAACGCCGGCTGAGAAACAAACAGTCTTTCAGCCGCTCTTCTCATGTTTTCTTCTTCTGCTAATATCGTTAGAATCTGCAAATCACTTCTTTGCATGCTGGTTACCTCTGATCCACTATGTTTATATTTAATAGAATTTATAGAATCAATTTAAAGAAATTTTAAGATGTTTTATTGTTCTCACTGTTTGGCAAATTTTTGATTGATTGTTTCGGCATAACAAGTATTAAAATGAGAGAAATGACCGCAAACACAAAGACGCCAATATAAACCGTATGAAGAGCAAGAGTTAAGCCTTGCTTTAACAATTCAAGCGCTTGATGGGAAAATTGATTTGTCCCTCCGGATAATACTGCATTAGCAGAATTCACTGACAAGCGGTTTTCAGCCCCTTTATTTTCAATAAATGTTTGCAGTCTTTTGTTAAGAATACCGCCAAGCAATGCTGCCCCAACTGTATTGCCCATTTGTCTCATAAACATATTGGAGGCTGTAGCAACGCCTCTAACCTTCCATTCAACACTATTTTGAATAGATATGATAAAAACAGTTGTCGTCATACCCATGCCGATACCAATGAAAAATGACCCTATTCCTGCCCAAACAGGCCCTTTGGAAGGACTTAAAAATAAGAAAAAACACCCGCCGATGATTAAACTCACGCCGCCGATAATCGCAAGCGGCCGGTAGCCCATTTTCAAAATCAGCCGTCCGGTAATTGTCGAAGCGATAGGCCAGCCAATCGACATTGTGGTCAAAGTAAATCCGGCGACAATCGCCGGTTCGCCCATAACCACTTGTACGTAGGCGGGCAAAAAACTGGACAACCCGATCATGATGACCCCTGTGGTTAAATTAACGCTGTTAGCAACAGCAATTAACGGCTTTTTCCAAATAGACAGAGGGACAATAGGTTCTTCTGTTCTCTTTTCTTGAAAGATAAAAACGATAAAACAAACGAGAAAAAGTGCAATTAATAAAATCACCGGAAGGCTTGTCCATCCCCACGCCGTACCGCCTTCGATGAAGACAATCATCAAAGAGGAGAGTGCGATAAAAAGAAGTGCTGAGCCTTTATAATCAACCTTATGTGAGGTCTTTTCAAGGTTTTCGTGGAAAAAGGCACTGATACCTATAATCGCTAATACCCCAAGCGGCAAATTCATCCAAAAAACCCATGCCCAATTAAAATACTGAACAAAAACACCTCCGAGCGCCGGCCCAATAATGGCTGATATCCCCCATACACTTGACAGGTAGCCCTGGATTTTAGAACGTTCTTGAACAGTATAAATATCACCGACTATCGTTGTAGCTATTGGCTGAATAGCTCCGGCACCGATACCCTGTATAAAGCGGAACAAGATCAGCATTTTCATAGAAGAAGACAAGCCGGCTAATAATGAACCTATCAGAAAGATAATAATACCGAAAATAATGACAGGCTTTCTTCCAAATAAGTCGGCAAGTTTTCCATAAATTAAAATGGTTAAAGCATTCATTAACAAATAACCTGAAAACACCCAGCTGTACAGGGAAAAGCCGCCAAGGTCACCAACAATGTTCGGCATTGCGGTTGCCACAATTGTTCCTTCAATCGCAGACATAAACATTGCCATAATAATAGATGTGAGGACTAACGGCCGCCTGGATGTCTTAGTTTCTCTTGACATGGTTTCACCTCCCAACCCCAATTTTACATTGGATTGACTTATGATGCATGGAAAAAATCTGTCAGCTCTAAAGGCTGACAGATTTTTTCGTACTTTTATCCCTTAAAAAATGATTTAAGAATTTTAATAAAGCACTTCGAGGCAATATCCCTTGAAAAATATTATCCTGATCTTCTACACATAGAAAAGTTTCATCAATAGATAATTTAACAGCTTTCAAAAAATCATCATTCGTTTTTAAAATCGGCATGCTCGTTTTCATTACTTCGGAAACCTGATGATCACTTAATTTTTCGAATTCAATTCTTTCAATACCGAAAATAAAATCAAGAATTAAGGTTTTACTTACAATCCCTCTTAATTTATAAGAAGAGTCCAAAACTGGAATGGCTGAATAGCCTGTTTTTACTAAAACTAACAAGGCATGTTCCAGGGGATTATCCACTTGAACATGTGCCACTTGATCACTTGAAATGATTAAGTCCATGATGTCTTTTTTTAAAACATCATCAATAGTCAATTTTTTCATAAAATCATCCCTTCTTCCATACAAGGAATGGATTTTTTAATGAATGATAAGCTCAGGTTATGTTTTATCCCGGTTAATTGATTTAAATAGGATAAGACCAAACTAAACCTGTATCCGTGCACTTTTAATTATTTGTAAAATTCTCATATAAATCAATTTATTCCCTGTCGAATTTTGGTATTTTTAGTTGAAACACTTTAATTATATAACTATTTATACGATAATATATTAAACCTGCTCTTTCCACAGGAATTTTGAAAGGGGAGCCTTTTTTGATGAATAATAATGAGATCGAAAAAAAACGCAACCAATTAATAGAAACGGCTAATCGGCATGGTTTTACTTCGACAAAAACTTTGCTGTGCAGTCAAGAACTGGACCGCCTGCTAGACGAGTATCAGCACAAGACACTTGCCCTTCAAACAAAGACAGCCCAATCCATGTGAAATTGTCTCTTTGCTATGTTAGCGTTAAGAAGGCAAAAGTATGTCAAGTAAAGAATGAAACTCCACCCTTTTGAACATTTCTTTCGTTTTTGAACGATTGAGCCTCCATTCTGACTCCATTAAATTAACACTTATTGGAACATCACAGTCTATCCGGGCTAATCTTCGGGATAAATGCAACATATCAATGTCTTTTTCAATATTCGTCCGGATTCTCGCCTGAAGCTTATCTTTCTGATTTAATATTTCATCAACGCTGCCAAAATCCTGAATTAATCTTAGAGCTGTTTTTTCCCCTATACCTTTAACTCCTGAATAATTGTCACTCCGGTCGCCCATTAATGCTTTTAAATCAATTAATTGTTCCGGCAAATAACCTTTTTCCTCTACAAAGCTTTCTTTGGTATACAGCGTATAACGCCCAAAGCCTTTTGACATGATAATCACTCGTATACGACTATCAACCAGCTGTAAGATATCATGGTCTCCTGATAAAATATCTATATCAATTTCTTCGGCATATGTTTTAGCTAATGTTCCGATAAGATCATCTGCTTCATAACCTTTATAGCTAATATTCACAATTCCCATACTTTCAATTATATCCTGCGCTAAGCTAAATTGGGGTATCAGAGCTTCAGGCGGGGCAGGACGGCCAGCCTTATATTCACTATACATTTTATTCCTAAAGGTTGGAGCGGGTGTGTCCCAACAACAAATTAAATGGGTCGGGTGAAATTGTCTGATTGTATGCCATAAGTATTTGACAAGCCAATGAACAGCGTTTGTCGGTAAACCATCCGTTGTTTTTCTAATACTTCCATAGTTAGCTGTTGCATAATACCCTCTAAATAACAGCGACATGCCGTCTATTAACATCATCCTTGACATCGTCTCTCCCCTTATCTCTGGTATTAGCATAACATATTTATCCTTATTGATGTTTAATTAAATAATAAGACTAAATATGAAATAGTTAAAGAGAGCTATACCAGCCCTCTTTAATATAACCGCTCCCAGCGGTGCAAAAACGATTGATATTATGATCTCTTTCATTGCCTTAAACACAAATTAAAAAGCTTGCCTATAAAAAGCAAGCCGTACATTCATATAAGTATTAAATAAACAAAGCGAGTATTTTATAAATAACGCCCGCAATCACCGCTGTAATTGGCAAAGTAATCACCCAAGTAATAACAATGTTAATTGCAACACCCCAATTAACATTTTTAACCCTTTCTGCAGACCCTACACCCATAATTGATGAAGAGATGACATGTGTAGAGCTGACTGGTAAATGCAAAAATGTAAAACCGAAAATGATAATCGAAGATGTTAAATCAGCAGCTGCGCCATTAACCGGCTTGATTTTCATAATCTTGCCGCCAACGGTTTTAATAATTTTCCATCCGCCGATCGATGTACCAATAGCCATAGCTACAGCCGAACCCAGCCTTACCCACATCGGAATATGCATCGTCGATTGGTAATGAGCGGCAACCAAAGCTAAGGTAATAATCCCCATTGCCTTCTGGGCATCATTTGTACCATGCGTAAATGATTGCAAGGCAGCTGTGAAAATTTGAAAGGTCCGAAAACCTCTGTTCCCTTTGGATAAACTTATATCTTTAAAAACAACTCCAAAAATGGTCATCATAATAAAACCGCCAACCAAAGCAACAACCGGTGAAATAAGGAGCGCTTCAATAATTCCAATAAATCCATGATAATTTAGCGCGCCAAATCCTAAAGCAGCTATCCCCGCTCCTGCCAATGCACCTATAATGGCATGTGAGGAGCTGCTTGGTATGCCAAAAAGCCATGTAACGAGGTTCCAAATAATTGCAGTAATTAAAGCAGCCAGCACAATTACTGACCCGTTTTGAATTTGAAAAGGATCAATAATCCCCTTGCCGATTGTTTGGGCGACGCCGGTAAATGTCAAAGCGCCTATAAAGTTCATCGATGCAGCTAATGCAATGGCAACTTTTGGGTTTAACGCCCGGGTCGAGACAGACGTAGCAATAGTATTAGCTGTATCATGGAAGCCGTTTATAAAGTCAAATAAGAAAGAAAAAAGTACTATTAATACTGTTAAGATCAAAAGACTATCCATGCTCAGAGCTCCCTTTATGCATTCCTCATTATGATGGTTTCTAAAGTATTGGCAACATCTTCACAGCTGTCAGCGATTTCTTCAAGCATTTCATAAAGCTCCTTATATTGAATAATCTTAATAGGATCTTTCTCCGTCATAAAAAGGTGACGAATGCTTTCTTGTAACAATTCATCGCATTCCGATTCAAAATCATTAATTTTAATAACATTATTGCGAATATTTAACAGCTTCTTTTTATTAAGCAATCCAGCTGCTTGAGCGATCTCTTTAGTTGCATTTAATAAAATATCAACTGTTTTATGCATATAACTATCAGTCTGTGTGATATTGTATATGCCAAGACGTGAGGTCCATTGTTCAAAACCGTCGAGAACATCATCCATCTTCATAGCTAACGCAAGGATATCTTCACGTTCCAATGGTGTAATAAATGTTTTATTTAGAGCTACGATAAGTTCATGAATATAAGTATCGCCCTTTTTTTCATAACTCTTCATGACTTTTGAAAACTCTTGTAGTTCATCCTGATTGTTAATTTTAAAATCAACAAAATATTGGGCTGCTTCTTCCAAATTCATAGCTATCTTGCAGAGCATGTTCAAAAACTTGTCATTCTTAGCCGGAAATAACACAAAATGCCACCTCACAAATAATATTTAAATGATCAGCCTTTTTAATTTTAGCAAATCATGTCGGATTTACAATTGTTTTTAATATCCTTTACAATAACTTAACAATTCAATTCATAAAACTTGGGTAAAATATTAGCTTAGATTTAAACTCCGCTGTCAATAACATATAAATAAGCCCTTCAAGATCGGATTGATCCGCCCTGCAAAGCCTTCATTGACAAAAAAGTACGTTTTTTTCATGTCCAATGTTAATGAAATTCACAATATTTACAACCTTTCCTTTATCCAGTTTTAAGCTTTCTTTTGATAGTGTAACATTCATTTATTAAAGCTATTGTTAATATGCTCAAGCATTTGTTGGAAATATATTAAACAAATGATGAAAAGCCTTTATCGGGGAATGATAAATTGAAGAAGGAGGTAACAGTTATGGATTATACATTGGACTACTTAAAAGAATCATTATCAAATTGGGTGGATCGCGATGATCGCGCGCTAAATCTTTTTCATAAAATAGAAAACCATCAATTTCCTAATGAAGAAGCCTTTGTTGAAGTGCTCAGTGAAGAAGAAACAGAATACTTACACGATGTTCTCAGGAAAGAAATGGCTTATGCAAAAAATGAACAAGATGAGGTGAGGTATAGTCAGTTGAGTGATGTTTTTGAACAGCTCATTTAAAATGGTATTTTTTGTTTTGACACATTATATAAGGCTATATATAGTTAAACACGTAAACTTTTAAACAGTGGAATTATTCTTATCTGGGGAGAGGAGGATTTTATGGATAATCAAAAATTAAAGGAAATCATAGAGCGATATGAGAATTTCCATTTTAACGTTGTGAAAAAGGCCGAAGCCATAATAAAAACTGAGATAGGTGAAGAACTGACGAAAGACCAGCATGCTGTTCTTCGCTACGTTAAAACAAACGGTTCATGTACTGCCTCTGAACTGGCTAAAGCCTTTTTTGTTAAGAAAAGCGCCATAACAGCCATTATTAATCGTTTGACTGAAAAAAATATGATTACAAGATGCCGTGATCATAATGATCGGCGTGTCGTTTACTTATCAATGACCGACTACGGGGAAAAAATTTATAAACGCTGTAACGAAAATATTAATGCTCTTGTTGTTTCACTCGTTTCCCAATTCAAACAAGATGAAATCGAAGCCTTTTTAAACACATATGAAAAACTTGATCGTATATTAGATCAACAAATTAACAAAGCTCTGAAAGGTGTTAATAATGAAATACATACTTAAAGGAAAATGGGCAGTCGTTATCATTTGGATTGTGGCCATTGCTGCTCTTATTCTTTTAGCGCCTAACATTACCAAACTCGTGCAAAACAAAGGGCAAGTAACAGTTCCTGAAGGGTATTCATCTACTCAAGCAGCAAAAATTATTAATGAAATGAATAAACAAAAGGGCAATCAAAAAACATCTTCCGTTGCGCTGGCATTTTATGATAAAAACGGTCTTTCAAAAAAAGATAAACAAGATATTAAACACGCAATCAGAGAACTTAAGGCTAAAAAACATCAGCTTGGCATTACTGATATTATGAATCCCTTTGATCAACCAAGTCTTAAAGATCAGATGATCTCTAAAAACGGCACAACAATGCTATTATCATTAAATGTCAACACCAACGGAAAAGATACAAATAAACTGACCGATGACTTGTATAAAACGATAGATGATGTTCATGTCGATCACTATTATACAAGCGATTGGATGGTCAATAATGATATGATGACCAGCACCCAAAACGGGTTACATAAAACTGAATGGATTACCGTCGTCTTTATTCTGGCAGTGTTATTGATTGTTTTCCGTTCAGCGGTAACGCCTTTTATTCCTTTAATCACTGTTGGCATCTCATTTTTAGTATCACAATCTATTGTGTCGTTTTTAGTGGATTGGGTTAACTTTCCTATATCGAACTTTACCCAAATCTTTCTGGTCGCTGTATTGTTTGGTGTTGGAACTGATTATTGTATATTGCTTCTTAATCGTTTTAAAGAAGAATTGCCAAAGTTTGAAACAGTTAACGAGGCAATTATATCAACTTACAAGCATGCAGGAAAAACGGTTTTTTTCAGCGGTTTAGCCGTCCTTATCGGCTTTTCGGCCATCGGGCTATCCCAATTCAGCATCTATAAATCCGCCGCCGGAGTTGCTATTGGCATATTTGTTTTGCTGATTGCCTTAATGACAATTGTTCCGTTTTTTATGTCTGTTTTTGGGAAAAAGATTTTTTGGCCGGCCAAAGGGTCGCTTGAACATAGACAAAGCAGGCTGTGGGATCGCGTTGGCCGCTTTGCGTTAACAAGGACTCTTATTGCTTTTATTATTGTTTTGATTATTACAGTCCCATTTCTTATCAAATACAATGGCCATCTTTCTTTTAATACTTTAAATGAGCTGGGTGATCAGTATAAGTCTGTCAAAGGATTTAATATCATTTCCGACAACTTTAACCCAGGTGAGTCTATGCCGACGCAAATCGCTATTAAAAATGATGACAAAATGGATAGCCGCCCTTCGCTGCAAACAATTGAAGCCATCACACGCGAAGTGAAAAAAATTGATGGCGTTAAAACCGTACGCAGTGTCACGCAGCCTATGGGCAAACCTGTCAAAGACTTTCTTGTTCCAAATCAGGCAGAAACATTAAGTGATGGGATAAATCAAGCCAATCATGCCATTAATAAAATTAGCAGCGGTCTTAAAAATGCCAATTCTTCATTGACAAAATCGGGACCTCAGCTGAATCAGGCCACAGGAGGCGTTAATGACCTAATTAATGGCACAAGCTCCTTAAAAAACGGTATTTCCCGATTATCGGACAGCATGTCTCAATTACAAAGCGGATTAGAAACAGGTGCAACAAGCGCTAAACAACTGCAAAGCGGCATTGAACAAAGTGAAAAAGCTGCAAGGCAGCTGCAAAGTCAAAGCCGGCAGCTATTAAATGGCTATGAACAAATTGGTAACAGCATCTCACAAATTAACAATCAAATTAATCAAAGATATCAAGAGATCCGGCCATATTTGGACAAAGTTGACCGAGGAGTTTCAACAATAAACGATCGTTTTAACGGCCTTGAAAAGAAATATCCGGAAATCAAAAACGATACTAATTTTCAAATTATCTCCCAATCACTGCCCCAGGTGAGTACAACGATTGACCAATTGGAAAGTAATCTTAAACAGCTGACCGGCGGCATCAACACATTGTCGCAAAAAATGAATGAAGCCAATAATCATTTTGCCGAGCTGATTGACGGGCAAAAGGCAGTCACATCCAGTCTTGGAAAACTTGCAGGCGGCATGAATCAGTTAGAACAGGGAATTCAAGACGCCGCCAACGGGCAAGCAAAAATTAACAGCAAATTACCCGATTTAGAAAATGGCGCTTCATCGATCCAACAAGGTCAAGAAAGGCTGAAACAAGGCTTTTCACAATTCGACAATCAAATCGGTCAGTTGTCAAGCGGATTAAGCAACAGTTCTAAAGGCCTTGATAAAGTTTCAAAAGGGTTAAAATCAGCAAATGATTACTTAAATGAACTTTCAAAATCAAATAGTTTGTTATCCGGCTTTTATATTCCTAATGAAGCGCTCAAAAGCAGTCAATTCAAAAACGCTTTGGACAATTATATGTCTAAGGATCGGAAAATCACAACGATTGATGTTATTTTTAAATACAATCCATATTCTACAAAGGCAATGGATCAAATTGATAATATTAAATCAGCCGTAAATAGAGCGACAAAAGGCACTCAGCTTGAAAATGCCAAAGTCGGCATCGGCGGCATTACGAGTACAAATAATGACTTACGAACGATTTCAGAAAAAGACTACACAAGAACCGTGACGCTCATGCTGATTGGTATAGGGATCATATTGATCATTTTATTCCGTTCCCTTATTATATCGCTTTATACTATAGCATCACTGGTTTTAACATATTACACGTCATTAGGCATTTCTGAAGTCATTTTTGAAAACATCATGGGATACAGCGGGTTAAGCTGGGCAGTGCCCTTCTTCGGCTTTGTCATGCTGATTGCACTCGGGGTGGATTACAGTATCTTCATCATGGACCGGTTTAATGAGTACTATGACCTGCCTGTTAAAGAAGCCATTCTTGAAGCGATGCGAAACATGGGGACGGTCATTATGTCAGCAGCGATTATTCTTGGCGGGACCTTTGCAGCCATGATACCATCTGGGGTATTAACACTGATTGAGATTGCCGTGATTATTATCATAGGGTTAATCCTTTATAACCTGGTCATCTTGCCGCTGTTTATTCCAATTATGGTTAAGACCTTCGGTAAAGCTAATTGGTGGCCGTTTAAAAGAACAGAAACAATAAAACATCATCATGAAGAATAAAACAGGAGCAACAATTTGTGTTGCTCCTTTCATTTTCAAGAATACCGTCATTAATTTTCAAAATAGTTTGGATAACGACATTATTAAAAATAAGCATGATAATAAAATTTATGCTTAAAAATCTTGTTGTTTGGTTTCACCCAATTTGTTGGAACATTTCCCTTGCGTACATATGATACTTCAGCACTTTCATACATCTTTTGGCATGCTGCCCTTCAATAATGACAAGCATCTCCTTCTCCTCAGCTGTCAGAAAGAAACAAACCAGTTCAGTAATACGGTCAATTTTACAAGTCCTTCCTTTATAAAATAAATAAATGGTTTGATCTGCATTTGCACAATAAAAATATAAGTCAATTAAATCTACAAGCTTGACCTGCGGCGTTGAAACTTTAAACGAGATAATACTTTTCATGATGAAACCCCTTTGCCTTTAGACTCCATAACTATTTTCACATAAACCAAATGTTTTCTGTACCGGTTAATTTTGTCGATAAGCCACTAGTTTTCATGAATTGTTGCAGGAACCTGACTAAACTCAGAAAGTTGCCTATAAAATGAGAGAGTGGTGTTTATTACACCACTCCCCCTTTTTTATAATAATTTTTTCGTAAATTTAATCCATTCTCTTGCAGCGAAAGATAAATACTTGTCTTTTCTCCAAACCATAGCTAAATGCCACGGTATCTCAGGTTCTATGAGCTTGACTATGTTTACCTTATTACGGTCAAGCCCATTGCAAATCGTCTCTGGCAATAGAGCGACTCCGAGTTTTGCCGCGGCTAATTGACTTATAAAATCCCACTGCGAACTTTCATAAGCAATTTTTGGAAAGTAGCCGATACGGATACATGTTTCAATAATTTGATCGTGGAGGGCAAAGTCTTCCCGAAACAAAATAAACGGTTCATCTTTCAGCTCAACTAACTTAACCTCTTCCTTTGAAGCTAAGGGATGATCCGGATGGACAACAAGACGCAATGATTCTTTTACAAATGAAATCGCATGGAACCGCTCCTGGTCTACAGGTTGAACGGCAACACCGATTTCCAATGCTCCGCTCTCGACATCATGAATCACCTTTTTTGCCCCGTCTTCAAATACTTGAATGATAATTTCCGGATAAGCTTCACGGAATTGCCCGAGTATTTTGGGAAAGAAATGGGCGCCGACCATTGGCGGTAATCCTACCGTTATTTTCCCCCGCTTAATATTCATTAAGTCAGAAAGTTCGTTGGCGAGATTATCGAAGGATTGCACAATTTGTTGAGCTCTTTTGTATACAATCTCACCCGCATCTGTCATAACCGCTTTTCTTCCTGTCCGTTCCAAAAGCGTTACACCGCATTCAGTTTCAATATCCTTAATCATTTTGCTGATGGTTGGCTGTGTAATATGAAGTGTTTTTGCTGCTTTAGTGAAACTTTTTTGTTTAGCTACCTCTAAGAAGTATTGGAGATGACGGACATCCAATATTTCCAACTCCCTGCCATAGATATAATCAATGAAAACTATTCCAAATATGTATTTTACCTATAAAAACACATGCGGTAAACTTTTTTTGAGAGGAGATCTGTTATGAAAAAGATGTTACTAATCATTGTTCAAGTTATCTTTCTTACCGTATTTTCTATCGTTGGCGAGATTATCACAAAAACTTTTCACCTGCCTGTCTCAGGGAGCATTATTGGTTTATTCCTATTATTTATTTGTCTCCATTTTAAAATCATAAAAATATCATGGATAGACTTAGGGGCTAGTTTTCTTTTGGCTGAGCTGCTGCTTTTCTTTATTCCTTCGGCCGTTGGGGTTATTCAATATAAAAGTGATATTATCCACAACGGTTTAAAGTTTATCATTACCATTGCTTTAAGTACTTTTATTGTGATGCTAGCTACCGGACTTATTGCCGAATTTTTACTTAAAAGAAAGGAACGTTCAAAACAATGATCATAGGACTTCTGAGTATCATAGCTACAGTACTTATCTATTACATTTCTAAAAAGATTTATCAAAAAAAGAATTGGGTCATTCTCTCACCGCTGCTTATTGCCCCTATCGTTTTGGTTGTCCTTTTATCGGTCACTCATACGAGCTTTGGTGCTTATAACAGCGGCGGAAAATGGTTATCCCAAATCCTTCAGCCGGCAACAGTGGCTTTTGCTGTCCCTTTATATAAATACAGACATATTTTGAAAAAACATATGCCTGTTATTGCCTTGAGTATGATTTCAGGTGTTTTTATTGCCTTAATAAGCTCTGACTTGATTGCCAGACTGACACATATTCGCCCGGATTTCATTTTAAGTATATTGCCGCGTTCCATTACAACGCCGATTGCTATGGCCGTCTCCAACAGTATTGGCGGTATACCAACGATGACTGCTGTCTTCGTCATCATTACCGGCATAACCGGTGTCATCATTGGTCCATTACTGATTAAATGGCTGCCCATTAAGGATAAATTGTCTAAGGGGTTATTACTTGGCATGGGCGCTCACGGTGCCGGGACTTCAAAGGCATTGGAGTTTGGTACAGAAGAGGGTGCTGCCGCAAGCTTAGCCATGGTTATCGCTGCTGTCTTTACCCTTGTACTTGCACCGGTTTTGATATCCTTCTTAACTTAAAAATAATAAAATCCCCATAAAAAACTACACCTCCAATTGCTAGTTGTGTCTAACAATTGGGGTGCAGTTCAGACCCGGGGATTTCATTATTTATAGAAAGCCGTAATATTTAACTTAGGGCTTGCCAATCGGCAAGTTTTCTTTATACGTTGGGAAATTATAAATTGGCAACTGTGTAGAAAATTCGACGTAGGGGCCAATTTTATGTTCCAAGTATAAGGGCATCTAAGCCTCTTTCTGCGCCTTACGGCTTGCCAATCGGCAAGTTTTCTTTACTGTATGCTGCAATTGCTTTGGCAACTTCTTTATCCTTTTGCGGATTCAAAGCACTGATTACTCTATCAGCTTTTTCTGCTGTTGCTAAAGCGACAAGTCCATTGCCCTCAGCAGATGCAGGAAAGCCGCAAGTCACCGTATTTTTTATTAATTGAGCATAAATTTCCGGTTCAGTCAGTTCACGCTTAAATCTTTTATTGCTTTTATTGATCAAAAGAGCCAGTGCGCCGGAAACATGCGGTGTTGCCATTGAAGTTCCTGAAAGTTTGGCATATTTTCCGCCCATATAAGTTGATATAATATCAACACCGGGTGCAACCACATCGATTTCGTCGTTTGAATTAGAAAACTCGGCAATTTTACGATCAAAGTCAACCGCGCCAACTTCTATAACTTCATTATAGTCCCCTGGATAACTTAGCTCAGGTGTATCATCCCGGCCGTCTCCTTCATTTCCTGCAGCACAAACGACTAGTATATTGTTTTCAACAGCCCGTTTGATCGCCTTGTGAAGTTCAGGTACCTCTTGAGGTCCGCCAAGTGACATGGAAATGACACTTACCTTCTCATTATTCGGCCCTTTCCAATCAACTGCATAATTCACAGCATCAGTTATCCATTCAAACTGGCCGCTGCCGTCTTTTGTTAAAGCTTTTAAAACAAGGAGACTGGCTTCGGGTGCAACACCGACGACGCCTTCTTTATCCTTATTTGCAGCGATTGTACCGCAGACGTGTGTACCGTGACCGTTATTGTCTAAGAAATTTTTTTCATCACTGTTGTAATCTGTCGTGAAGTTTTTGCCATCAATAATCCGTCCTTTTAAATCAGGATGATTCGCATCACATCCGGTATCAATAACAGCTACAACAACGCCTTTGCCTTCTTCACTCTCTTTCCAAACATTCGGTGCTTCAATTAATTGCACACCTTGAGGGATGACTTCATCTGACTGCTCAACCACTTCTTTTACTTCAAACGGTATCAGTCTTACATCATTCATGTTACCCCTCCTCTAAATTTTTACATACATAATGAGTATGTTACCTTTTAAAATACGATATCCGAACGAATAATCCTGCAAGACTTATAGACTATTGTTAAATCTTCCAATACATGGTTGAAACTTTTTCCCAAGGACCTTATAATTAAAAAAACGATCAAAATCGACACAAAACGGGGTTTGCAAAATATTATAAAATGTTTTATGATAGTTGTCAGACTTGAAAGTTTCAGATTAATTTAATTATAAGTCTTTGTAACTATTTGTCTGAAAATTCAATCCGATAAAAAATATCACATTCCAACACTTACTGTCATCGTCTAGGGGGTATACATCATGAACAAAAAGTTCTCATTCAAAGACACATTTTTTATCGGCTTAATGATGTTTGCATTATTTTTTGGGGCAGGTAATATGATCTTCCCGCCATCGTTAGGTCAGGATGCTGGAAGCAATGTATGGATTGCTATTCTCGGATTTCTCGTAACCGGCGTCGGCTTGCCTTTATGCGGTGTTATTGCCGTTTCAATTTCAGGAAGCAGTTTAAGAGATTTATCCAATAAAGTTCATCCTGTTTTTGGCGTTATTTTTACTAGTATCTGTTTCTTAGTTATTGGGCCATTTTTTGCAACGCCAAGGACCGGGACGGTTGCTTTTCAAATTGGAGTAACGCCGTACATCCCGTCATCAATGCATGCTAACGGCTTACCGCTTGCAATATATACCATTATTTTCTTTGGCATTACGCTATGGTTATGTCTTAATCCATCAAAGCTTGTTGATCGTGTTGGGAAAATTCTAACACCTGTATTGCTTTTGGTGATTGCAATTATTGTTATTAAAGGTATTGTTCATCCAATCAATCATTATAGTAAACCTGTGACAGCTTATGCGTCTCATCCATTTTTCCACGGATTTCTGAACGGTTATTTGACAATGGATGCTATTGCTTCATTGATATTTGGAATTGTTGTCACTAAAGCTGTTAAAGATAAGGGAATAACAAGCCAAAAGAAAATTTCTAAAGTAACCATTGGCGCTGGCATTATTGCGGCTATCGGTTTGGCGCTTGTTTATGTATCACTTTCCTTTATTGGCGCTACAAGCAAAGGTCTTGTTGGACAAACATCAAACGGCGGGGATATTTTAACGACTGTTACCCAATATCTATACGGCGGATTCGGTCAGATATTATTAGCTCTTGCGATTACCTTTGCATGTTTGACGACAGCTATTGGGCTTGTTACTTCATGTGCTGAATATTTCTCAAATATGATACCAAAAATATCTTATAAATGGTTTGTTGTTATCTTTTCTGTGTTCAGTGCATTAGTTGCAAATATTGGATTAACACAATTAATCATGTTTTCAACGCCTGTGTTAACGGCTATTTATCCGCTTACCATCGTATTGATTATTTTGACATTTATTGACAAAGCGATTGGCGTTCCAAGAGGCGTGTATGTCGGCGCACTCATTGGTGCCGGGGTGATAAGCATTTTTGACGGCCTCAAGGGCGCGGGCATTCAATTTCAGGCAACTGAAAAACTATTTGGTCACTTACCGCTTTATGCAGACGGCATGGGCTGGCTTATTCCGGCAATTGTATGCGGGTTAATTGGACTTGCCGTTTCCAAGATGAGCATTTCTAAACATCGTGAAGAAAGAAAAGCAGCATAAACCAAAAGACGTTGGTGCAATTTCAATTTGCACCAGCGTTTTTTATTTGCCGCTCAGGCTGTCTTAATCTTTAAGAAAAATTAAATATAATCAGGCTAAGGTTCCAGATTTTTCTGGGGCTTTTATTTATTTTTAAAAATAGGTTTGACATTTTCATACGAACCGGTGTATTATGTCACTAGTACACCATGGCACTATTACAATAAATGTTCGGGAGGATTATCAATGTCTGCATGGTTAAGTTTATTAAAAAAAGAATGCCGGTTAGGATTTATCGGATTTGGTATTGCTTTTATTCTAATGATGGTTATTTTGGTATTTGGTGTGATTAACACATTTCGTTACCAGGCGCAGGAGGCAATACCAATCATTGGCTTATTTATTATTGGCGCACACATTTTTTATTTTTTAGGATATATGATTGTCAATCTATTTCTTGAAAGAAAAACACTTCATATATGGCTAAATTCTCCGCAATCCGGGGCGGTATTACTCAGTGCCAAATTAGTAAGCGGCATTTTGGCTATGCTCGTGTCTATGGCTATTGCTTGTCTATACACTTTATTTGGCACCCTGTTTAACATGCATTTACTTAAAGAAATTCACTTAAATCTAAGTGAACTGATTCGTGAAGGAATAAGCATCTGCATCTTTATCGTATTAATCTCGATTTACATCGGCGTTATCTTCACGTTTATTTGGACGCTGTATCAAACATTGCGCTCAAAGATTGGAAAATGGGTATGGCTGGTTATTATTGCCTTAATCTTTATTGTGCCTTGGATCTTGGGAAAGTTGGAACTCACCGGTATATACGCACTTTTAACAACTTGGGGAGCTATCAAAGTTCACCTTTGGGCAGGTGCGGTATCAACTATCTATCTGGGAACTTTCGTCTTTCATTTCGTCATCGCAATCATTTTATTTGCAATATCATCATGGCTGTTAGACAGAAAAATCGAGGTGTCTTAATGTGGTTGAAGAATTTAATCCGTCTACCCCTATTTACTTGCAATTAGCCAATCGTATTTGCCGGCAAATTATTAGAAATGAATTAAGCCCCGGTGATAAGCTGCCGTCGGTTCGCGGTATGGCGGTGCATTCAGGGGTAAATCCGAATACAGTTCAGAGAACATACCGGGAGTTGGAAGGGATGGAAATCGTGGAGACGCGCCGAGGTCAAGGTACGTTTGTTACTGAAAATGAGACTATTTTAAATGACATGCGGGAGCATTTAAAAGAAGAGCATATTTCCCAATTTGTTCAAGATATGAAGGAAATGGGTTACACCGTCAATGAAATGCTGGAAGGATTAAAACAATATGTTGCACAACTAAGTGAAGAAGGTGATTCAAATGATAAAGCTTGAAAACGTGTCAAAACGCTACCTGACGAATACGGCGTTAAAAGACATTAATTTAGAAATCAAAACCGGCCATATTATCGGACTTGTCGGTTCAAACGGCAGCGGCAAATCAACAACATTGAAACTCATGTCCGGTTTGATAAGACCTTCGAAAGGAAATATTTTTATTAACAATAAAAAGGCCGATCGCAGGATTTGTACGGAGGTTGCTTATCTATCAGAGCTTGACGTCTATTACTCTTTTTATACTTGTGAAGAGACGATAAAATTTTACGCCAGTCAATTTAATGATTTTAATGTTGAAAAAGCTTTTGATATATTGTCATTCATGAAATTAGATCCAAAGCAAAAAGTAAAAAATCTTTCTAAAGGGAATCGCGGCCGGCTTAAAATAGTTCTTACATTAGCCCGGGAAGTACCTTATATCTTAATGGATGAACCTTTGTCAGGGCTTGATCCGATGGTTCGGCATTCAATCGTTAAAGGGCTGATTTCATTTATTGATTTAGAGACGCAAACACTGCTGATTACGACTCACGAAATCGCGGAAATCGAGCAATTGCTGGATACAGTTATCGTTATTAAGGATGGTCAAATTCTCGACGTCCAGTCTGTTGAGGATATTAGATATAAACAAAATTTGAGTATTGTTGAATGGATGACTAAATTGTATGAATAAGGAGGAATTTTCATTGTCAAAACCTGCAGTTACTCTAGAAAATGTAAAAAAAGTCATTGGCAGAAAAACAATTATTCATGGTCTGACCTTTGATATTTATCCGGGTGAGGTGTTTGGATTTCTTGGTCCAAACGGCGCCGGGAAAACAACGACAATTCGAATGATCGTTGGACTTATGTCTATTACCGAGGGGAATATTCATATTCAAGGACACAGCATAAAAAGTGATTTTAAAAAAGCGGTCCAAAATATCGGCGCCATTGTTGAAAACCCTGAAATGTATAAATTCCTTACCGGCTACCAAAATCTCATCCATTACAGCCGGATGGTCGGCGGTGTCTCACGTGAAAGAATAAATGAAATCATAGAACTTGTCGGGTTAAAAGAGCGGATCCATGAAAAAGTGAAGACTTACTCCCTTGGAATGAGACAACGACTTGGATTGGCACAAGCCCTCCTTCATTCGCCATCCGTGCTGATTCTTGATGAACCAACAAACGGGCTTGATCCGGCAGGCATCCGGGAAATCCGTTACTATATTCGCCGGCTTGCTGAAAAGGAAGGCCTTGCCGTCATTGTATCAAGCCACTTATTATCAGAAATGGAACTGATGTGTGACCGGATCGGCATTATTCAGCACGGAAAACTGATCGATGTTCAAACAGTCAACGAATTTGTTCAAGGCGAAAAACAGATGGATGTCGCTTTCACCGTTGATGATATTGATAAAGCTATCCGTGTTGCGACTGAACAATGTCACTTTAAAGTCGTCAAAACAAAGCCTGATGGCATTGAGTTGCAGTTAGAAAAGGATCAAATTCCATCCGTTGCGGAAGCCCTTATTAAAAATAAAGTTAAACTTTACGGTATTGGTTCAACATCCAAAACATTAGAAGATAAATTCCTGGAAGTGACAGGGGGTAAAGAAATTGTCTAGTATGCTTCGTCTTATACAAAATGAAAATATGAAAATTTACCGCAAAAGTTCTAACCGTATCATGCTGTTAATGCTCATCGGTCTAATCATTGCTGCGGGGCTCATTATAAAATTCAATACTCCCAGCCCTAAGCAGCACGCAAACGACCACTGGAAACAATCTCTTATAAAAGAAAACAAGAACCTTGAAAAAGAAATAAAGAAAGTGCCAAAAGAAAGCCAAAGTTATTTAAAAAAAGAAATTGCTACAAACCAATACCGGATAGACCATAATTTACCGCCTGTTCAAGGTTTTAATATATGGAGTTTTGTTGATAAAATGGCTTACCTTGTTATGGTGATTGCCATCTTTACGATTATTCTTGCAGGAGGAAGTGTTGCCAGCGAGTTTAACTGGGGGACAATCAAATTACTGCTAATACGGCCGGTCAGCCGAACGTCTGTGCTTTTTTCAAAATACATCGCTACACTGCTGTACGCTATCCTAATGCTTGTTATTTTGTTTATTGTTTCTTGGCTCATCGGGGGCATTCTGTTTGGTTTTAGCGGCCTGACCGAGCCGCACCTGCAGTATCATAATGGCCATGTGACTGAAACAAATATGGTTCTTTATATTTTCAAAGAATACGGTCTGAATTGCGTCCAGCTGATTATGTATGTGACTTTAGCCGCTATGATCTCATCTGTTTTCCGTAACAGCGCTTTGGCTATCGGCCTATCTATCTTTTTGCTTATGGTTGGTCCAACGGCAGTCCAATTCTTAAGTAAATACGATTGGGTCAAATATATCCTGTTCGCTAACACAGATTTAACACAATATATCACCGGCACGCCAATTGTCAGCAGCATGACCCTTGGCTTTTCGCTGGCAGTTCTCGCTGTTTATTATATCGCTTTTATCTTAATCGGCTGGCTGTTCTATACAAAACGGGATGTCGCTGCCTAATTTTAAGGGTGAGGCTATCATTGCCTCACCCTCCTCATATTAATTATTCACTTATTGCGATACAAATAACGCCTACAACCATGAAACCTGCCAATAGAATTTGTTTCTTTCCATAAGATTCTTTTAGAAAATAAACACCAAACAATGTTCCTATAAGTATACCAATCTCTCTTAAAGGCGCGATATAGCTGACAGGCGCAATTGATAACGCTGTTAATACTAATATGTAAGCAAGCGAGTTTAAAATCCCGACTGTAAAAGCTTGCCATTTATATTGATGCCATATACTTTTTACCTTCTCCTTTTTTGTTATTGCACTGGGCGTTAAAAAAACAAAGCGGAATAAAGTGCAGAAATAATCGTAAATGATCGGTGAAAGGAGTAAAAAGCCGACAGCATATTTATCCCAAGTTGTATAAGTGCCAATACATAGCCCGACGATGACGCCGTACAGTACCCCGACGATATCTACATGTCCTTTTAACAATTTGATGCCGCCGGACATCATAAAGACCGAAAAAACGATAATAATAGTCCCTAAGATGACAAAGGGTGATGGTTTTTCGTGATAAACAATAACAGCAATAATAGTTGCGATAATCGGCCCAATCCCTCTTGCAATTGGATAGACGATTGAGAAGTCACTTTTTGCATAGCCTTTTTGCAAGGTCATGAAGTATAACAAATGAATAAGTGCACTCCCGATAATAAACACCCAATCAATCATTTTAAAATGCGGATGCATCCATAATATTAGAATAATAACAAATGGCGTATAAAAGACCGCTCCCAAAAAAGTAAAAAGCCATACAAAGATATAGCCCCCTTCCGCTTTTTTGGATAGCAGGTTCCATGTCGCATGAATAACTGAAGAAATAAGCACTAAGATTAAAGCTATAACACTCAAACTTCTCCCCCCCTCAAAATACTTACATCTTATCACGAATAGCCTGATTAAGGGTAAAATTCAAGAAGTTTATTTTTCTATTTATAAAGGCAGCTGGTCAAGATCAGCTGCCTTTATTTTCGCGAAGCTTTACGATTGCTTTTTGTTTTTTTAATGCGTATTTTCTTTTTTGCAATGCGTGTTTACGTTCATCAGTCAATAACTTTTCAAGTGACATATCTTTGATTATCTGATCGTCATTTAAGTTATACTTTTCCATATTTTTCGCCGCTTTCTTGTATAATAATTGACGATTATTATTCCTACAATTATATTATACGACATTTATCGACAAAATAAAAAGACGATGACTTACATCGTCTTTTTTTGATTGAAACAAAATCTTATTTTCCATTTTTGAGGATTGATAGCTCAAAGGCGTTTATAATGATGCACGATAAATAGCCAGAACATCTTCTTTATTTAGCTTTTTAAAATGACCAAACTCCCCGTTAGCCATGGCTTTATCAGCCATAATATCTAACTTCTCTTCTCCAATGTTGTAATCGGCTAATCTGGAAGGTGCGCCGATTGACGTCCAGAAACGGCGGCATGCTTCAATACCTTCCAGCGCTATTTCACGATCGGTTTTCCCTTCAGTTTCAACATTAAATACACGAACAGCCAGCTGCTTGAAGCGGTCAACATTTTCATCTAATACATGCTTCATCCAATTTGGGAACAAAATAGCCAGTCCGCCGCCATGCGGGATATCATATACAGCAGAGACCGCATGCTCAATATTGTGCGTCGCCCAATCTCCTGTTACTCCCATAGCCAAAATACCGTTTAAAGCCATCGTCCCGCAATATAATATCGTTTCACGGTATTCGTAATTCTCAAGATCGTTAATGAGCTTAGGCGCCGTTTCTATAACCGTTTTTAAAATAGATTCACAGTAACGGTCTTGTACCGGTGTATTTTTTCCATGATGGAAATATGCTTCAAAGACATGTGACATCATATCAACCATGCCGTATACTGTTTGATCAAGCGGAACTGAAAATGTATGAACCGGATCGAGAATAGAAAATTTCGGGAATGTCAGCGGGCTGCCCCATCCGTATTTTTCATTCGTTTCCCAGTTTGTAATAACAGACCCGGAATTCATTTCAGACCCGGTGGCTGCTAATGTAAGAACTGTACCAAAAGGCAGTGCATCTGTTGCGAATGCTTTCTTAGTTACCAGATCCCATACATCACCGTCATATTTTGCCCCGGCTGCAATCGCTTTTGCACAATCTATGACACTGCCGCCGCCAACAGCAAGAATGAAGTCAATATCATTTTCCCGGCATATTTGGATGCCTTTTTTTACTGTAGATAAACGGGGGTTGGCTTCAACACCGCTTAATTCAAATACTTGGGCTTCCTGATCTTTTAGCATTGATAAAACATTATCATATATGCCATTTCGTTTTATACTTCCTCCGCCGTAGACAAGCAAAACATTCTTGCCGTACTTTGGAACCTCTATTTTTAATTGTTCTAATTGCCCTTTTCCAAAAATAAGCTTAGTTGGATTTTGAAACACAAAATTTTGCATCATGACAGTCCTTTCTATGTAAGAATGGCAATGATTAATTAAAAAGATATCATATCTTATCTCCCTTAAAAAATATTTTGCACCAACAAAGCTTTTTAAACGCATCATAATAAGCCCCTTTTGCTTTTCAAAAGAGGCTGAAATTACATATATTTTAAATATCTTTAACTAAAGGCAAAACCTTTTTGACCGAGTTTGCGGATTTATCCAATGCTTGTTTTTCATCTGAGGACAACGGCAATTCTATAATACTTTCTAATCCGTCGCCGCCTAAAATGGCAGGTACGCCCAGGTAAATATCTTCGTATCCATATTCTCCATCCAAATAGGCAATCGAAGGCAAGATACGTTTCTTATCTTTCATAATTGCCTCCGCCATTTCAACAAGTGAAGCTGCAGGAGCATAGTAAGCGCTGCCTTTGCCGAGCAAATTAACGATCTCTCCTCCGCCTTTTCTTGTTCTTTCAACAATGGCATCAATTTTTTCGGCAGGAAGCAATTTATCTAACGGAATGCCCCCTGCATAAGAATAACGAACTAATGGCACCATATCGTCACCATGCCCGCCAAGTACAAATCCTGACACGTCTTCCACAGAAACATTAAGCTCTTCCGCAACAAATGTATTAAAGCGGGCTGTATCCAATACACCCGATTGACCGATGACACGGTTTTTAGGAAAACCGGTTGTTTTAAAACAAACATATGTCATGGCATCCACCGGGTTGCTTAAAACCAAAATATAGCTGTCAGGTGCATAACGGGCAACATTTTCAGATACATCCTTCATAATTTTGGCATTTGTTGAAACAAGGTCGTCTCTGGTCATTCCCGGTTTCCGCGCCATTCCGGCAGTAATAATAACTAATTCCGCACCTTCGATATCCTTATAATCTGATGTTCCTGAAATATTCGCATCAAATTTTTGTACGGGACTTGCTTCAAGCATATCTAAAGCTTTTCCTTTTGTTGGGTTGCACAATGCCGGAATATCAACTAACGTGACATCGCCGAGTTCCTTTTGAGCCAGCATTAACGCAGCGGTGGCACCTGTAAAACCAGCTCCGATAACTGCAATTTTTTTGCGCTTAAATACCATGTTCTCCCCTCCGTTTGAAAATATTTAATTGATATTATTTCTCCGATGAGGCCGTATCTTTTTTGTTTTTAGATGCCGCTTCCTTTGCTGAAGCTTCTTTATTTTCCTCGGCTTGCTTGATTTCTTTACTTTTTTCTTTTTTGGACGGGGCCTGCTCTTTAGCAGTTTTTTGTTTGTCTTTTTTTACGATTGACCTTACGTCTTCATCCGGGTGCGGAATCACATGCCAGGCAATTAATTCACCAACCCGTGCAGCGGCTTCCTTTCCGACCTCTACAGCGGCTTGGACGGCACTAACGTCTCCTTCGATGAGAACAGTGACGAGTGCACCATCTATTTTCTCTTGGTTAACCAAACTGACATCTGCTGCTTTAATCATGGCATCAGCAGCTTCTATTGAGCCAATGAGACCTTTTGTTTCAATCATACCCATAGCTTTTGCCACCTATATCACCTCTCTATCTCGATTGAGTCTATGATTCCTATAATTAAAGCATCTATAGGTATATCGCTTTCCGGATTTATATGAGATGCCGCGCTTCCTGTTGTCACCATGACTCTATCACCGACTCCTGCACCAATCCGGTCAACAGCTATAAAAGGGTTGTTAATCGGTGCTTTATCAGGTAATTCCGGCTGAACAACTAAAAACTTTAAGCCTATTAAATGATCTTCTTTTCTTGTCGCCCATACATTACCAATAACCGTACCGATTTGCATAAACATCCACCCTTTTTTGGAAAATCAATTATACAATACAGAGCCTTTTTCCTAATTTTTTTATGGTGTCGCGAGCTAAAGGTGTAATCACCGTTGAATGGCGAACGGAAATAACTTCACCTGCAAAAGTCTCGACATCCTTTTGTGTTAAAAGCTTTTTATTAAACAATACATCATCAATCTGATTATCCTCTTCTGCTTTTATTGGGGAAAATTCATTAAAATGTTGAATCTTGACTCCGAACATTTCCAGTTTCGTCTTATATTGATAAAAATGGTTCATATAAATTTTATTCTGATAGAGGTTTGAATCATCATTTCTGCTGCTTGATATAATCCATTCAAATGATTTAGCTGGAATCAGACGAACACGCGATCCTTGAACAATTAATTGAGCGAGTATTCGGCTTTCCGGAGTATCTGCAATGCCTAAAGCGCCTTTAACAAGCAAGTCCTGCGTAATATTCAGAAAAACTGCATCAGTCATCTTAGGCGGCAAGCCGTAAGGATTAGAAAAGTTAACGACTTGCCAATGATTTGTTAACTGTTGAATTCTTGAGTCATTGGCGGAATGATCCATATTGACGACTAATAAACCCGGCTTGTGCGATGATTGAATGCTTTCCGACGGTTTCAGCCTGTTTATGACTTCAATAACTATTTGTTCAATGACTTCGCGATTAGGCCGTTCATTCATAAAGACTCCTCATTCTTTATTAATCTGCCTTGTTGTCCTCCCGAAATCAGACCCGCATTAGCTTCATCTGTGTCGATATGCATCTCAAGTCTATATTTTTCAGAAACACGAATCAGTACATGATTAAAGATAACAGGCCGGTCGCTTTCAACCTTAATTTGAACATATTCACCGTTTCTGACTTGAAAAGCTTCCGCGTCCTGAGGTGTCATATGAATATGGTTTTGGGCAATAATCAGCCCCTCTTTTATATAAATACTTCCTTTTGGACCAACTAAAGTGACAGGCGACGATCCTTCAATTTTCCCTGATTCCCGAAGCGGCGGGTTTAAACCCAGCTTAATAGCATCTGTCTTACTTACTTCTGCTTGACTTAAGTTTCTTGCCGGACCAAGAATCCGTACTTTTTCAATACTTCCCTTTGGTCCGGCGATAGTGACTGTTTCGTTTGCCGCAAATTGTCCAAGCTGAGATAAATCAGCTTTTTTTGACAGCTCAAATCCTTCACCAAAAAGACTCTCCAAATCACTTTTACATAAATGAACGTGCCTTGCTGAAACAGCAATTGGGACTATATCTTTGGGCAACCGTTTCCCCTTAAGTTGGTCCATCACCTCTTCAATAATGGAAGCAATGTCTTGTTTGTTCATTTTAGTGCCTCACTTCCCGCACTTTTGATTAAAGTTCTGTATCAATTTTTGGTAAAATGCTTTCAATTTCGTTATGTGGACGAGGAATAACATGAACAGAAATCAGTTCACCTACCCGTTGGGCTGCAGATGCACCTGCCTCGGTCGCTGCTTTAACTGCACCAACATCACCGCGGACTAACACGGTTACGATACCGCCACCGACATGGACTTTACCGATTAAATGAACATTCGCCGCTTTTACCATGGCATCCGCTGCCTCTACAGAAGCTACTAAACCTTTAGTTTCAATCATTCCTAATGCACTAAGTTCTCTTGACATAATTAATTCCTCCTAATTATTAAATAGTTTGATAGTTTTTAATGACTTCATTAACCATTTCCGAAACCAATTTTGGATCAATTTCACCCTTCGGTTTCATTTTTTCAATAACCTCAGCAACAATTTGGTCGACTTCATTTTCGTTTTGAAGATTTCCTTTTCGTGAACATGTCCTCCCGGGCTTTGGAATATCGATATCTTTAATACCGTAAGCCATCCGTTTAATATTGATCAGATGCTTGGCAGTCAAATTATCTGATGTAATGTTGCCGCCAAAAGAACCGCATCCAAGTGTCAAGGATGGTTTTAATCCCGTTGTTCCGCCGACAGCACCAACTGAAGATAGTGTATTAACGAGCATTCTTGATACCGGCATTATCAGCGCAAATTCTCTAGCCACTTGATCATTATTTGTATGAAGAGCTAAACTATGGCCCCTGCCTCCAAGATTTAGTAAATCAACACATACTTTTTTCGCTTCCTCTTTATCATTAACAATATAAAGCGGGAAGATGGGTGCCAGTTTTTCGATTGAGAAAGGAATATTCTTTCCTATCTTTGTTTCCTCTGCTATTAACAATCGGGTATCAGCCGGTACGCTAATCCCTGCCATTTCAGCGATGACTTCTGCACTTCTTCCGACAATTTTAGGGTTTAATTTCCCAGGTGCCAGTGTAATTACTTTTTCTAATTGCTGCTTTTCATCGGCATTTAAGAAGTAAGCGCCGTTGTTTTTCAACTCTCTTACAGCCATCTCCTTAATGTTGCGGTCAACAATCAGGGCCTGCTCTGTAGCACAGATCGTTCCATTATCAAATGTTTTACTGTCGATAATCATTTTAACAGCCTTATCGACTTTTGCTGTTTTTTCAATATAGGCGGGTACGTTCCCCGGACCGACACCATAAGCCGGTTTTCCAGAACTATATGCGGCTTTTACTAAACCTCCGCCTCCCGTGGCAAGGATCAAAGCAACATCTTGATGTTTCATTAATTGGCTTGTGGCGTCCATTGTCGGTTTTGAGATCCATCCAATTAAACCATCCGGAGCTCCGGCTTCAACTGCAGCTTCCGAACAAATTTTTAATGCTTCAGCTGTACATTTAACAGCATAGGGGTGCGGGCTGACAACGATAGCATTTTTTGTTTTTAAGGCGATTAACGTTTTAAAGATGGCTGTTGATGTCGGGTTCGTCGTTGGAATAATGGCTGCGATAACACCATAAGGATAGGCAATTTCAACTACTTTATTGTTTTTGTCTTCATTAATAATGCCGACGGTTTTTTCGTTGGCAATCGATTCATATACATCGCGGGAAGCCACTTCATTTTTTATCTTTTTATGTTCAATAACACCCATCCCGGTTTCCTCAACAGCCATTTCGGCAAGTTCGTATGATTTCGCATAGGCGGCATCAGCAACCTTTTTAACAATTTCATCAACTTGCTGCTGTGAGAATTTCAAATATGCCTGTTGCGCTTCTTTTGCTCTTTGTACCGCCTGTCTCATTTCTTGTATGGACACTAGATCATTATCTAATTGCATCATATCTCCCCTTTCCAAAAATAAAGTTAGTATTTAACGGGCTGCCTGCCAATTTCGATAATCGTATCACGGAAAGCATCGGCAGCTGCCTGACAAGCTGATTGTGTACCTGTAAGCAAGGCGCCGCCAAAGTTCGTTTCTGAAGGCGGTTCAAAAAAGGTGACAAGCCGGGCATCAGCTGCCTTTAGTGCTGCATCAATCCCCACCATTGCCTCAAGCGGCGGGGCAATAAGGTAAGCCAAAGGTTCACCAGGATTGATATCAGCTTCTTTGGATAAATAATAGCCCGTGCTCGATATAACATGAGCATACATAGCGTGATCCTGATTCCCATTAATCGCCTCAAAATAGGCATCTTCTTCAACTGTTTGCCGGGCGGCCTCTAAGCCGCTGATGACTTCATCAGGACTTGGTCCCGCGAGTATACCGATAAATTCTCCTGACAGGGGGCCAGAGGCATGATTTGCCCCTGCATAGAAACTTTTTGCATAGACAACCTCTACTTCAGCCCTTTTAGTAGCTTCATCTAAGGCAGTATACCCGACATCATCAATGGTTGTCGTAAATAATCCAAGACTCCGGCAGTTCGACGGGCATTTAAGTTTCCCGGCTAAAGCAGCATCCGCATTTGGTATGACCCTGACAGCTAACATTTCGGCGTATATTCGTTCTATAGACACTTTACCCA
Source organism: Scopulibacillus cellulosilyticus (assembly GCF_042665295.1). Lineage (NCBI taxonomy): Bacteria > Bacillati > Bacillota > Bacilli > Caryophanales > Sporolactobacillaceae > Scopulibacillus > Scopulibacillus cellulosilyticus. The sequence goes on along the minus strand of NZ_JBHTCO010000004.1, from coordinate 389,654 downwards.
CCTCCTGTTACTCTTCTTTTTCAACAAGTGCCACACCGCTAGCCTCATATTTTAATATTTTTTGGACGACTGTTCCCAAATACGCGCCCGCTTCTGAAGGCGGAATGCCCCCTTTATGAATATTGGATATGACCATTCGATCAGCTTCAATTGTGCCGATTCTCGGTTCATAACATAAATAAGCGCTTAATGACTCGGCACTTACAAGTCCCGGCCGTTCACCGATTAATAGTACGATAACTTTTGGCTTAAGCAATTCGCCAACATCGTCCATAACCGCGACCCGGCCCTTTTCAATAAAGAATGGCGTACCGGTTTCAATATTTAGGCTTTTCAGCGATTGCTCCAAAGATAAATAAACATCTTCCACATTTTCTTCAACAGCTTTAGAGCTTAATCCGTCTGATATGACTATTTGAACCGTTGGTGATTTCTTACACTTTTGCATAAGTACCTGCTTTGCTTCTTCAGATAATTTACGACCGTAATCTGGACGGCGGATATAGATCTCTTTATCTGTCACTTTTGTATTAACCTTAAATAAATTTAAGCTGTTAAGACATTGGTCACTGACATCGCCGTAAACAGCATCTACTGCGGCCGCATGATCGAAACGAAATTTCAGCCAAGAATGTGTTTTTGGTCTTAAACCCGCCCGGCCAATGCCAATTCTCGCCGGTGTATGCTTCATCATTTCTATGAGTTCTTCAGGTTTAGCCGGATGATCAACACCTTCAAGGTTTTTTGGCGGCTCATCAGCGATTTCTTTTGCTGTCTCCAGGGCAGCCGCTTCCTCATTCTGTTTTAAAAGTGCTGATGAGCGTTTCCCGTCAGCTCGTGTCATTTTTGAAAATTTCACTAATGACCCATCATCTTCTTTAGTTATAGAAGCATTTGTGTTTAGGATTTCATTGAACCTTTTTTCGGAAGAGGTGTGATCCCAAATCTTAACGGTACCCCTTGAGTGATCAAAGTCTTCATTTTTTTTAGTTTCTTCATTTAATTTGCCGATGACCATTTTCGTAATTTCTTTAACAAGCTCCTGATTCATTTGTTGCACCTCCTATCTTGTGAAAATGGTTGGGTCACCTGCTCTTTCTCCTAAGCGGCCGTTTTCGTATATTCCCATCTTTTCCAGCCATTCTGCAAAAATTGGTGCGGGTTTCTTATTCATTGTTTGTCTTAATGTTGCAATATCGTGATAGCTCATTGATTGATAGTTAAGCATGACATCGTCACCCATCGGCGCGGCTATAATAAAATTAACGCCCGCAGCTGACAGTAATACACCTAAATTTTCAATATCATTTTGATCAGCCTTAATATGATTGGTGTAACAAATGTCAACTCCCATTGGAACGCCGTGCATCTTCGCCATAAAATGGTCTTCCAATCCTGCCCGCATAACCTGCTTATTATCATATAAATACTCAGGACCGATAAATCCGACAACAGTATTCACTATATAGGGATCATAATGGCGGGCAAATCCGTAGTTTCTTGACTCTAATGTCATTTGGTCAATCCCATGATGGGCTTCAGCCGATAATTCTGAGCCTTGACCGGTCTCGAAATACAGCCGTTGCGGTCCCGTTCCCGTCCCATATGTTTTTGCAAGTTCATCCGCCTCAGCTATCAAAGAGGCCGTTATACCGAATGATCGATGGGCAGCTTCCGTTCCGGCAATACTTTGGAATATCATATCCGCCGGCGCCCCTTGTTTTATCGCCTTCATTTGTGCTGTTACATGAGCTAATACACAATTTTGCGTTGGTACTTGCCATTCTTCGATAAAATCATGCGTTGCATGTAAGAGACGCTTGACACTTTCAACTGAATCATCCACCGGATTAATGCCGATAACAGCATCCCCTACACCATAAGACAATCCTTCCTTAAGTGAAGCTATCATCCCTTCAACATTATCGGTCGGATGGTTGGGTTGAAGCCTTGATGCAAGAACACCTCTTTGACCAATTGTAATATTACATTTTGTTAAAATTTCAATTTTGCCGGCAGCATGAACTAAATCCAAATTTGACATTAACTTTGCAGCAGCAGCAATCATTTCACTCGTTAAACCGCGGCTTAATCTTTTTAAATCTTCACTGGTTGTCTTATCATTCAGAATAGTCTCTCTCAATTCAGCGACAGACCAATTTTTAATTTTTTGATAGACAGGTTCATTGATATCTCCTTCGATAATGCGCGACACTTCATCCTCTTCCGCAGGAAGCAATGGGTTATCACGAATTTCAGCCAAGGTGATGTCACTTAGAACTTGTTTGGCAGCTATTCTTTCCTGAACCGTTTCCGCAGCAATTCCGGCTAAACGATCGCCCGATTTCTCTTCGTTTGCCTTTGCAAAGACTTCCTTTAAGGATGAAAATTGATAAACAACACCTAAAACTCTTGTACTTAATTTCATTCCAATGCCCCCTTTCTCAGTTGTGAAAAGCCAATGTTTTAATAACAACCGGCACTACGCCTGATTGCAATACTTGTCCAATATCTAAATAATCCCCATGTTCTACTTGTATTTGGTCAATGCAAATAAGACGCTGCCTGCCGCCTGATTGCATATTTATTGTTTGACCAAGAACCTTTGCAAAATCACTTTCAACGGCAACAACAAGGGGTTGGCCGGGACGTTTCTCCATTCGTACAGCATCGATTAAAGAAGTCGCCAGTTCCTGTATATCTTTGAATTTCAAGTAGGGCAATTCCGCTAAATAAACAGCAAAATTTTGTCCCTCATTAAATGGATCATAAATGGCTAACGCTTGTTCTAATCCATGCTGTATTTTCTGTTTAACGCCGTTAAGATCATAGTCAAAGGCAATCTTGTGTACAGGTAAGTTTCGTACCGGTAAATCTTCGCTCTCAACTTGTATTGATGCCCCGCTTATTTCGGTTGTTTGCGTTCCTGCCCCGAGCACCGTTGCTCTTACTGTTTCTTCAGGCTTGATCCACTCCCATTTTGATAGATCAGAGCTTTGTTTTAAGGAAGAAGCAAGCAACATACCGATATCATCATAATGAGTCTTTTCGTTGCCAAATTGATAGATACATTCAGCTATCCCGCCAGAGAACATAATGGCATCAACATTCTCTTGCCAATCAGGCTGATGTCCTAAAAGTAAGACATCGTCATTATCGTTAAGACGATTATTTAACATCCTTGAAATGACAGCTGCCATCTCATCTGTTATCGCTTTCAATTTTTCTTCCTTATAAGGGGTTCCTATTGTTATTGACAGCCCCTTTTGATTAATAAGCTTTTGAACGGGTGCAGAAATGGCATTGATTGTTTGATTCTCAAACTCTATTAATCTTCCTCCGATATGAAGCGTGCAAGTGCCTAACAATCTACCGGAGCGATAAACAGCGGTGTTTGCTGTTCCCCCGCCTATATCGATATTGGCGATCGTTTTACCGGTTTTTTTTGAATACTGATAAGCACCGGATCCCTTTGCTGCGATAATGCTTTCCAAGTCAGGCCCCGCTGTTGCAACGAGAAATTCACCAGCCTGATTGGATAAATGGTGAATGGCTTCTTCCGCATTCTTCTTTGTTGCTGTCTCGCCCGTTATAATAATTGCACCCGTTTTTATATCTTTAAGGCTGATGCCAGCCTTTTCATATTCCTCTTTTACGAGATTTTCAACAGCAGCTATATCGACAGCAGAGGGAGAAAGAAGCGGCGTTCTAAAAATCGGACTTTGGTGCAAAATCTCTTTTTCAACAATCTCAATCCTTGGCATGTGGGTTCCCCCGGCAGTATTCATCAAAGAAAATCTGCTGATCACAACTTTTGTTGTGCTTGTTCCAATGTCAATACCGGCGCTAATCATTTGTTCCTTATCTCGAACGTACCTTTTCATTGTTTTGCATCTCCCGCATGCAAAAAGGCGCCTTACACAAACTATCTTCCTAAGATAGTTGTATAAAGGCGCCTTTGCCTAAACATTTTCTCTTGTAAGAAACTTCTTTGTTAGCATAAATATAAAATACTTTCGACTATTTGTAAATAGTTTCGTGAAAAAAAACAGCATTGGAAGCAAGTTTCTTCGTGACGTCTTTCATATCCTGCATAGAGTTGCAGGCTGCTAAGTCCTTAATCTCCCTGAGCCCTTGACCGGTAACAGAGGATGAGACGACGATAGGACCTTTTGGCAACACGGCTTTTAATTGATTAACAGCCCTGACTATATCAGCATCTTCTTTATCCGCTTTAGTCACAACGCCTATGGGCAGTTTAGTAATTCCGGTACTAAACCCGGGCGGAAAGAAATTTTTTGCTTTGGTTGCATCTTGTAAATATAACACATGCGTCACTTCTAATGATGTAGCCATAATATTTTTATAGAAAAGGGGATTTTCTGTATATTCTCCAGGTGTATCAACGATCCAATCATAAAATACCAGGGACTGAGTTTTTACAGCTTTAACTTTGCGTCCCAGCAAAGCATTCGTCAGTGTAGACTTCCCGGCACCAATTGAACCGATTAGCATTGCCCTGTTCATAAATGACCCCCCATTTTTAATACCTCTTTAAGATTTTGTAATTTGTGAAGGAGTATACAAAAGCTGCTCTGAAAGAAAACGGTTGATTTCCTCCATCGCCATTTCAACCTCAGATACGCTGCCTACTATGACAAGGCTTCCGGTAAAACGATCAAGGAAACCAATTGAAACATTCGCGGCTTTTGTCGCCAAGTCCCCGGCAATGATCACTGTTTCACTTGGTGTCAACGTTAAGATACCCAGCGCACCAGCTTCCTGAATACCCAGTTTTTCAAACATATCTTTATCAGGGTTGGCAATGAGATGGCTTAATGTGACTTGTTTGCCCGGAACAAATTCTTGTATGAACCTTTTTCTTTCTTCACTCATCTACGATTCCTCCCTGTTCATTTAGCTTGCTTCACTTCTTCAGTCCCGGGGTTTTCCTCATCCAAAATATCCAGAACGCCGAACTCTTCATCAATAGGCAAAAGTTTGCGACGCCCGACAAAGAAATAATAGCCAATACCTAATGCAAAAATGATAATTAGAACAGCAATCATAGGAATATTAAATCCAAACAGCGGAATTGTTTCTCCTAGAACCGTAAAATAAAATACACAAAAGAGTGCTACTGCACTGATAATTAATGCAAGAATGGGTACCCAAGGGTAATAAACTCTAAACGGCCTATTTAAATCAGGTTCTTTTTGACGAAGTATAATAATCGAAATCATTGTTAAGAAATACATCAATGCCGCGCCAAAAGCCGACAATACGATTAGCTGATTGGCAAAATTAGCATTGCCTGCCGCAATAACGCCGATTGCACCAGGGACGATTAATCCCCAAGTCGGAATGCGCCGCTTTGATAATTTTGATAAAAACTTTGGTAAGTAACCAGCACGCGACAACGCGAACATTTGCCTGGAATAACCAATGATGATGCCGTTAAGACTGGCAATTAATCCTGCTAAACCGATCACTGCGACTAGTTTAGGAATAAAGGCATGCTCACCGTAAATGGTTGCCAAAGCTTGCGGGAGAGGATTGTCTCCTGGTTTTCCTACACCGCCGCCAAGACCTGCAGTGATCAATAAGGTCAAAACTGTACATAATGCCAATGTCAAAATAGTCGAAAGGAAACCTTTAGGGATATCCTTATGCGGATTTTTAACTTCTTCTGCTGACATTGCTCCGCCTTCAATGGCCAAATAAAACCAAATGGCAAACGGTATAGCCATAAACATGCCCGTCCACCCATGCGGGAAAGCATTAACACTGGTTATATAGTGAAGTTTTACATGCGAAAAACCTGATACGTAATAAATGGCCAACCCGATAAGAGCGAGAATTGTCGCAATCATTTCAATAAGCGCTGCCCCTTTTACCCCAATCATGTTGATCAGAATAAAAATGATAAAAATAGCCACTGTGGCATATACAGGATTTATAGAAGGTATTAAAAAGTGGATGTAGGATCCTGTTGATACTGTGATAGCCGGCGGTGCAAAGACATACTCAATTAATACAGCTATTCCTGTTAAAAACCCGCCAAATGAGCCCATAGCCTTTCTTGCATAGGCAGAAGGCCCCCCGGCATGAGGAATAGATGTCGATAGTTCAGCAAAGCAAAAAATGAACGCTGTATAGAAAATTGTCATTAAAGCAACAGCTAAGATCAAACCAATAACTCCGCCTTCTGTAAATCCGTTATTCCACCCAAAGTACTGACCGGAAATCACCATTCCGACACCAATCGCCCAAAGATGAATAGGTTTTAACGCCTTTTCCAATTTTTGATTTTCTCTGTTATCTGACATCGTATAACTGCCCCTCCTTTTTCAGTCCAATTAATAGATTAAATCGGGAATTTAAAATAACTTAACACTGTTAAAAGTAAATGGGATTCCAAAAAGCGTTTCAACTCCTTTCGATTTGATTTTTTATAATAAAGTGAAACTTCCATAAGTGGGGGTTTGTTCATCCCCACTTATGGTTAGTTGAACTTATCAAGGTGTTAGCGTCCGTTAACGATCGCCTAAACTTTAATGATTCACTTAAGTTTTGAGGCGGAAGTCTTACGGACGGTTACACCGGGGTAAAAGGCAAAAAGGTGCCCAGTGATTTTTTAAAAATCACTAAGCACCTTTGCTTATTATCTATTCACTTGTTTAAAGCGTTTTTTACGGGGCCTGTTATGAACTGTATTTTAATAAAATATGCTTTGCTACTTTTTCCATTGTGACTTGTTTGTTCATGCTGATCTGTCTCATTTTGTTATAGGCATTCTCTTCACAAATATTAAATCGGGTCATTAATACACCTTTAGCCTTTTCAATCATTTTACGGTTTTTAAGTTTTTGATTGGCTAAGTCTATCTTTTTTTGATATTCAACAGCTTTGACTGCTTGATTCAAGGCAATTTCAACAGCAGGAACTAAGCTGGATTCAGAGACAGGTTTAACAAGATAACCTACAATGTTCGCCTTTTTGGCTTTATCAATAAATTCTTGTTGGCTGTAGGCTGTAAGCAACAATATTGGGATATTAAATTTGTCTGATATAATCTGACTGGCTTTAAGTCCGTTCATTTTAGGCATTTTGATGTCCATAATGATTAGATCGGGCTTCAATTTGTAAGTAAGCTCAATGGCTTTTTCCCCATCTCCGGCCTCTCCAATGACATCATAACCCGCATCCTTTAACATGAAAGCTAAATCCATGCGAACGATAGACTCATCTTCAACAAGCAAAATTTTCTTCCCCATTTTCAATCTCCTAATTCGATACTCAATAAATGGATTATCAGCTTGCTGATTGACAGCGCTTGCATATATCCATCCAATTATACCTGTCTTCTGCTTTGAAATAACTTAATTAATAGTATAAATTATCGTAAAAATATAATCAATATAAATCTAATAATTTATCCTCACTATCATCTGTCTTAATTAACAATGATTTCCTCTCCCGGGAATTTCACAATAGCTTTTGTCCCATCACTGCCGCCTTTAATATTAAAAGATCCATGCAGGTCATGTTCTGTTAATCTGCCTACTATTTCTAAACCAAGAGATGTGACATTGTCTTTTTCTCTATAACCTATACCGTTATCATTAACAATAAGCTGGACGGATGATAACTGTCGGCGAAGTTCAACCTGGATTAATCCGCTGTTTTTTTCTTTAAATGCATGTTCAATACTATTCTGAATCAGCTCATTAACAATGAGAGCCAAGGAAACTGCCTTATCAGATTTAATGAATAACGGATCACAGTCCCCAAATGCTATCTTAATGTCCTTTCGCGAATCTGCGGAATTGCGGGTAACAACTGTTCCTACCTTCTTAATCATTTCTGTCACTTCAACATTATCCAAACCTGTATTTGACAATACTTCATGAACAGAAGCAATACTCAATATACGGTTTAAGCATTCTTGAAAGGATGATTTTGACTCGTCGGTCACATCTTTTCGCATTTGCAGCCTTAATAAACTGGCAACAGTCTGTAAGTTATTTTTAACACGATGGTGAATTTCTTTAATAACAGTTGATTTGACCAAAAGCTGCCGTTCCTTTTCTCTTAATTCTGTCATGTCATGGATTAGAATAACCGCACCGCTGAACCTGTTTTCTTCCCTTAATATCATACTTTTAAGCGTAAAGGTTTTATTGTTGACGGTAAATTCCTTGAAATAAATCGGTTCGGCAAAAAGATCGATTTCATCGGGCAGCTTAAGAGCATTGTGAATGGAAAGTCCCAGGCATTCATCTGAGTTTCCGAGATCAACAAGTAAATTAATGGCATAAGAATTAGCATAAACGATTTGTCCATTGGCGCTGACGATAAATAAACCATCTTCAATAATATCAGAAATAGCTGTCTCTCCAGATTGTGAGCCGCTTAATGTTTCACTAAGCTGGTGAGCAATATCGCTGAGTACTTCAAGTTGTTGCTCATGGATAATTTGTTCGCTGATATCCCGCTCCATGACCATAGTGCCAATGACTTTGCCGCTGTCATTTTCAATTGGGATGACACTTTGCTTAACCACTTTTCCTTCCTGTGTAATCGCTCTGTTACAATAGGTTGGTTTTCCGTAAAGATGTGCATTCATCACGGCCGGTTCATAAGATTTATACACAATTTGTCCCGTTACAAAGTCCTGATATAAAACAGGTCCGGCCTTTGGATGAGCTTCAGCCACTACGATAGCCTGGTTATGTTCAGTGGTCAGGCAGTCAATAAATACACTAGCTTGAGCCAGATCGGCTGTCATCTGTAATCCTTCTGCAATTTGTTCAAGTTTCCGTATATCTGCTTCAGTTAAATTTGTATATTTATTACATATTGAAAATAGGTGATGTCTATTCATTATCATTAACCTTCCTTTATAGAAAACACCCTATTAATTTTTGGGCGGATTATCATATAAAACTTTTATGTAAACTTTACAGCCGCCTTAATTTTAATACAAAACCGACTTTTCGTGAAACAAAATTATCAGCCCATTGTTTGATCAAAACGGCTGTTGATAGCATAGGATATTACATAATTATTTTCTCTCCTATTTTTAAAGGAGCTGAGTATATGGGAACATTTATCCTAATTCTCGTCTTGTTTATCCTGCTGGTTATCGTTGGGATTGTTATATTTTAGGGGATTTTCCTATTTGAAAATTTACAAGATCAGTTAGTAAAAACCTCTAAGGACTGACCCTAGAGGCTTTTGCTTTCATTATCCCAAATATTTAAGATCGAAGTGCTTGTTTAAGACCTTTGACAGTACCAACGTGCAAGCTCTCATGACAGTTAAAATAAGCCACAAGCTCTCCAATTGATTTCATACCGAAAAAAGTTTTCTCCATTTCTTCATTTAACCGGCCCTTTAGAATTTTCTCCAGCCGTTTAGGCTGTTCCTCCAGCTGTTTACGAATCTCTCTGATTGACGGCGGTGTATCTTTCCACTCTTTTGGGCTTGTCCCAGGGTTAAAGTAGCTGCCATAGGATTCTAAAAAACTGGATCTTTCCCCTACAAATTGCAGTATGTGCTCTGTAGCAGCTAGAATGTGTCCGAAATTCCAATGGATGTTGTTTGAGAAGCCTTTAAGCATTTTATCAACTTGTTCTTCTGTTGTTTCATCCAATTCTTTTAAGGTACTTTGGCGTACAAAATTCATTTGATAAAATAATTGTTCTTGATTCATCCTGTTTCCCTCCCTATGAATATCTTTAAAATATTATAACAATAACTTTAAAGATTTGTATAAATGACAGTTCCCGGACAGCGATGATCATTTAATAGGCATGACTCTATAATGATTAATATCAGCGTATTGCAAAATTTTTGTATCTTCACCATTTACTTCAATCGTGCTCAAACTTGCCCCCATATATGTTTGCCTTCCCAAAGCTGCTCAAGCGGCCGTTTTTCAAAATAGCTTAATAAAATCTTTAAAACTACAGAATGGGAAACAATTAATAAATCTTTATTTGGGTATTCATTTAAAAGATATTTAAGCCGGGGCAGAACCCGTTCCCTGACTTGGTAGTAATCTTCCCCGCCAACAGCCTTAAACAAATGAGGCTGCTCCCAGTAAAGATAGAACTTTTCAGGATTGATTTGTTTAATCTCATCCAGGGTACGCCCCTCCCAATCACCGACATTCATTTCTAGAAAATGCTCATCTTGAATAATCTTAATATCACGTTCATCTCTAATGATTTCTGCAGTTTCCAGTGCACGCGGACTGGGACTTGTAATAATAAGATCTATATTTTGATCGCTTAATCGTTCTGATAACCAGGTTGCTTGTTCTTTTCCTCTTCTTGTCAGTAATGAATTTTTTCTGCCTTGCATGCGATGTTCAACATTCCATTCAGTTTCCCCGTGCCGGGTTAAAAATAACTTTTGCATTTCCGGTCCTCCTCAAATGGTTTACAACCCCCAAAATGCATCAAAATTCTTGTACTAACTCTGTTATTCGATTTCATTCCACCAAATTCCTTTTCATAAGCCATTTTACTTGATGAAGATTTTTTTATAAATAAAGAAAACTTGCCAAATAGCAAGTTTCTAAAGCACACTGTTTTTTTGTGAATTCATATCGAGTAAGTCAGGATCAATGACTGTACTAACAGGCAGATACATCGCAACAACATCACCATTTTGTTCCCCGTAAGCCTGATTGCGTTTTGTAGATTGGTAAAAATCTGCTTGCTGAATCGGTCCGAAAGCGATAGTTGAGGAACGGTCCATTGAATTGATCTTAAATCCAAGCAAATTAACGGTCATTGGTGAAAAGATCATGTCATCTCCCCCATTATCTTAGTCAAAAGACATTGGCTGCGTGTTCTGTAATGCCGGTGAATCAATGACATCACGATCGTCAACAACACCTTTCGTTTGAAAACAAGACTCATCACCAAAATTTTGACCAAAACCCTGACTTTTTTTAGAAGAGTTATTCCAATCAGCCAAAAAATTTTCCCCTATATTTACGGCTGACGCATTTTCGAATGAATTAATTTTAAAAAGAAAAATATTTATGGCTATAGAAGGTGTTTGCACTTTAACTCCCCCTTTGCATCAAATATATGTTTTGAATCAAAAGTTATGTATGAAGAGAGGTGTCAGAAATGGATGTCGATAAACTTAAACAATGGCTGGAAATGGCCCAAAAATTCCAAGGAAAGGACTTCTGGAGCGACATTTTTGATCAGTCAATGCCAAACCCGCCTCACATGAATCCATCAGAATCAGATACAAGACCATCCATGGCACCTGAACTTCCCTTATATGACATTTATCAATCCGGTAACCTGTGGATCATCCTTATTGACTTGCCTGGGATTGATAAAAAGGATATTCAACTGTCAATCGCCGGTAATCAGATTCAAATAAGCGGTCAAGCAAGATGCCCATATGATAATGCTGCTTCTATATATTCCGAAAGAATTAGCGGAACCTTTCAAAGGATCATTACACTGCCTGAAATCGTCAGTGAAGATCAGGCAAAAGCATCATTTAACCAGGGGGTCTTAGAAATAAGAATCCCGCGAACTGCTCCGCGGGGAAAGAATATTAGTATTGACTAGACGCGTCTCCCAGCCCTTACTTGACTATCTTCAATATCATGATCTAAAATGACGCCTTGCGGTTGTGATATAACTCCATCACCCCCCTGTTCACCAAATCCTTGTGACTTTTTCGTTTTTGAAAACATTCGAACGGACATCGATGGCGAGAGGGTAACCGTTGATAATTGATCATAAGAATTAATTTTAAACGACCCAATATTAATCTCCCTCACTATCACCCCTCCTTCTTTTCATATTTATGTTAATTATTTAAGTTCATACTTACCGTAAGGACATGAATTCAATGTTTTATCATACACATGTATTAACTTAAAAACTTGGCTTATTTTTTTATGAAAAAAGAAACAGGGAATGTGGGATGCTATGTCAATCAAAAACTTTTTCAATCGATTATTACACGAAAATGAGGACTTTCGCAAGATTGAAAAGCAACTTATTGAAATAGACTGCCATTTACAACATTTAAAAGAATTGATCCAACAACAAAAAAAAGAATCCCCACAAAAAAGTAACCAGTCCTCCGAGCCGAAAGAAAACAAACAAACACTTCAATCACCCACTATTATAGAGCAGGTCAATGTAGAAAAAATTATTATTGACCGTTACGAACAAAGTAATAATTTTGGCGCGCTCGGTATTAAATCACTTGAAGGAAGATTAAATATAGGCGCAAACTATGGCTTATCCAAACCAATTCCAAAAGCCAAAAAAGAAAAGTATGATCAAAAAATGAAAAAGGTTGGGTTTTTAGAACGAAATAAACCTAATCATAAAAAAACAGAAGAACCGCTTAAATGGAATATTAAATCAAGATAAAATTACATTTTTTATAAAATTACGTCAATCCAATAAACCGTTGAATGTCTTTCGCCACTTCGGCAGGCTTTTCTTCAGGAAGCAAATGACCGGTGTTTTGGTATACTTTCATTTCAGAACATGGAAGATCCTTTTTTAGACGCTCCCCAATAGACACGGGGACAATTTTGTCTTCGCTGCCCCATAACAATAAAACCGGTTGTTTTATTTGGTTTAATTCTGATGAATACATATCCCCTTCCCTGTGTCTTGCTAACCTGAGCAGTGTACGGTAAAAATTAAAATCTCTCATCGGTTTAAGATAGCCCTCTTTCATCGGCTCATCAATAAGTTCCTTATCATGAACAACATCAAGGAAAACTTTCATAACATCTTTCTTCTCAAAATAACGTTTGACATAATAGCTCATAAAAGGTATGTATGAGGCAAATCTTAACGAACTTTTAACCTTGCCCATGTAGCCTGATGCTGATAAACAGACAACCCTTAAAATATGTTCAGGATCTTTTTTGGCTGCGTTAAGACAAATTTGTCCGCCCATGGAATGTCCGATAAGAACGGCATGTTTTATATTCATAGCTTCTATAAAAGCCAGCACTAACTTTGCATAATTATCCAAAGAATAAACAAATGTCATGGATTTTTCGCTTTGGCCGAATCCCGGTAAATCAAGAGCATAAATATTGTACTGTTCTTTTAAATAAGGGATTAATGACCGAAAACTGAATGTTGAAGACAAATAGCCGTGCACCATGATAAGGACAGGATGATTTTGATGAGCATGACCGTGTTTTTCATAATATATTTGAACACCGTTAATACGCATACTATGTTCTCCCATATTCCGTTCAACTTCCTTAGACTCTTTTTATAAAGTGTATCATATTGAAAACTCGCCGTTCGGCGAGTTTTCTTATCCTTCAACGTGATGAATTTGTTCACAGGCATTCAATGCCTGATTGATTGCATTTTGAATTTGGTTCTCTTGTTGATTTTTATTTTGGCATACATTTGCTGCTTGCTTAACAGCATTTAAAGCGCTTTGCACCTGTTGAATCGTACTCGGGTTATTTGCTTGCTGTGCTTCTGATAGAGCTTGCTCAAGTTCTGATTCAACTTCTTTAAACCTTTCCCCCGATCCCGGATTTTGCTGTATATCTTCCATAGCCTTCTGTGCATTTTGTACAGCATTTTCGAATGATTTTAACATACTAATCCCTCCTAAAATAGAAAATACCGACAAGAATTAGCATGATACGACACGAAAAAAATATACATTTTTAAATTTTTATTAAAAACTTAAGTTTAACAATTAATATATGAGGGTATCTCGTAAATCGAACCTATCATACTGCGCCGAAAGTCTCTATGGAATCCCGCCTATGACTATTTAATTATTTATTTTATGACAAATTGGGCTATAAACATTTAACTAAATTGAATTTCTTAGTATGAAAGAGAAATATTAGGGATATTGCAAGAAAGGATAAAAATCATACTTGCTATTGCTTTATATCATAGAAAACAAAGGAATTTAAAGATGTTTTGACATGAGCCGTCTTTGAGCAGCACCTGCGGCTTATTATACAATTACCATTGTATGTTGTTTAAGGCTGATTCCAAACCGAATTAGCATGACATATAAAAAATACGAAAGGTGGATTTGATGAAAAAGGCAACAATAGTATTTACAATCTCACTCATCATTGCTGTCTTATTTATCCTCTGGGGCGTTCTTGCACCTCATAATTTATCAGTTATCACTTCTTCCATCCAAAACTTCTTACAAACAAAACTCGGATGGTTCTATCTTATTTCAGCCAGTATCTTTTTAATCTTTGCCATTTATTTGATTTTTTCACGATTTGGAAATATAAAGCTTGGAAAAGATGATGAAGAGCCGGAATATAGTTTAATCAGCTGGTTTGCAATGTTGTTTAGCGCCGGTATGGGCATCGGTCTTGTATTCTACGGTGTGGCCGAGCCGCTATCCCACTACATGGACCCTCCTTATGGGAAACCTGGCACAGAAGATGCTGCTGGTACTGCCATGCGTTACTCTATCTTCCACTGGGGCCTTCATCCTTGGGGTATTTACGCTATTATTGCTCTTGCATTGGCTTACTTTAAGTTTAGAAAAGGGGCACCCGGCACTATCAGTGCTACTTTTCAGCCGATATTAGGTGATCGTACCAATGGCTGGATTGGAAAACTTATTGATATCATCGCAGTTTTTGCGACCATTTTCGGCGTTGCAACATCACTTGGTCTGGGAGCTGCACAAATCAATGGCGGCTTACACTATTTAAATCACGGTATTCCAAATACTAAAGGGATACAATTAATTATCATTGTTATCGTAACGGTTTTATTCATGTTATCAGCAATTTCCGGTCTCGGCCGTGGCATTAAATGGTTAAGCAACATTAATATTCTTTTCGCTGTTGTGTTAATGCTGTTCCTCCTTTTTGCCGGTAATTCTAATTTCTTGTTGAATTACTTCACAACTACAATCGGAAGTTACATTCAAAAATTGCCGTCCATGAGTTTAAATATTTCGCCATTTAATAAGCATCACAGTGAGTGGATTAACAGTTGGACGCTGTTCTATTGGGCATGGTGGATCGCTTGGTCGCCATTTGTCGGAACGTTTATCGCTCGTGTCTCAAGAGGACGTACGGTACGTGAATTTATCATCGGTGTATTGCTTGTTCCAACTATTTTCTGTGCTTTATGGTTCTCAATTTTCGGCGGTTCCGGCATCTACTTGGAAAGAGAAATGCATATACACCTTAGTCAAACCATTAACACTCAAGGTATTGAAGTCTCATTATTTGCCGTATTATCCCATTTCCCTTGGGCAACATTTACATCAATCTTGGCCATTATCTTAATCTGTACGTTTTTTATTACTTCAGCGGATTCGGCAACATTCGTCCTTGCCATGCAAACAACCAACGGAAGCTTAAACCCGCCAAACGTTATTAAAATTGTTTGGGGTGTTGTTCAAGCCGCGGCGGCTGCGGTTCTCTTATGGTCCGGGGGACTAACAGCTCTGCAAACTGCATCTATTATTGCCGCCTTCCCATTTGCGATTATACTGCTGTTTATGCTGTACTCGCTTTATAAAGCTTTCAAAGAAGATAAACCAAAAGTCAAAAAAGAAGTTAAACAGCAGACTGCATAACTTAAAAATATACCCCGCAGGCACACTTCAAACCTGCGGGGTATATTTTTATCCGAGTACACGACGGACGGTATAATTAAATTTCTTACTCCAATATGGATTATTCTTCAAGCTTTTAATTTGGACACCGCCGCTTGTATTACATGCAATAAATTGACCGTTGCCAATATAAATACCAACATGTCCATTCTTTTTATAAGTGTCAAAGAATACTAGATCTCCCGGTTTCATATCGCTTGAGCTGACCGATCTTCCAACGTTTATTAAAGAATCTGTATTACCTGTAGTGCTTCCCAGAGAAATGCCATTAACACGAAAGACATAGTATACAAACGATGAACAGTCAAAACGCCCATGTTCGATGTCTGATTGCGAACGTCCGCCGCCAAAAACATATGTTGAATGACCAATATATGTTTTAGCTTCATTAATGATTCCCGCGACATCGCCAGTTGCAGCGGATTCCGGTACTTTGGCTGTATCAGAATGACTGTCAGAGGTACTTGATTGATTATTATTCAAATCGGATTGGGTTGCATCGGAATGATTTGCATCACCAGTTTTCTTTGAGGAATCGCTTTGACTCCGGTCGGAATGACTTGGTACATCCTTCTTACCCGCTAAAAGAACATCGGCTTGTTTTTCAGCTTTTTGCGAGGTACCTTCTTCGTTATTTTTTACAACATCAAATTGAAGATCACTCGTTTTATAATCCTCATTTGGTTGCCGAGCATCAACTTGTTTCACAGCTTCTTGTATTTTTTGCTCCTGAAAAGGCAGTTGTGTTTCCTTTAGATTAATAATATTTTTATCAATATTTTTCGCTTTATCTCCCAGACTATCAACTAAATCCTGCTTTTTATCTTTTAAGTTTTGATAGTTTGCCAGCAAGTTTTGAAGATCCTGGATTTTTTGTTTATTATCTTTTAAATCTTGATGAACACTATTTTGATTTTTCTTAAGTACATCTTGATCTTCTTTTTGGGCTTTAATTAATTTATTATCTGAACTGGTGATATGATATACAGCTATTGCGCGGTCAATAAAGTCTCCAAAGCTTTTGGCTCCTAAAATGACATCAAGATAACTGCTGTTTGTACCGCCGTTTTCATAAATGGCACGGACACGTTTTTTTAACAATTTTTGTCTTGAGTCAATCCTCTTTTGAATAATAACGATTTCTTTATTAAGTTGTCTCACTTCATCTTTATTTTGATTAATCGCAGCTTGGTTGCTGTCAATTTTTGCATTGATTTCCAAAGTTTGTTGATGATATTGATTAAGCTGAATTTGAGCTTTTGTTTGTTTGCTTAATAAATGATCTTTTACGTTTTGCTGATCCAGCTGATACTGTCTAACATCGCTTAATTGACCTTCAATTGATGATTTTGCATATGTATGAGCCGGTACGGTCGAACCATATGTAATCGTAAAACCGAGTGCCAATGCAAGCGCTAATTTCCTTTTCACCCTTTATCCTCCTGAGAACTCTAATAAACTATTAACTCTTATGACATAAATCCTAGTTATTTCTATTTTTCTATTACTTAAGTCACATTATATCGATACATAAGTCCTAGTTCTAGTATTTTAATATTAAGATTAGATGTCTCTTGTAATGTTTATGTAATGTGTTGTCTAAAATTGGCGCAAAAAAAAAACGCCTTGATCAGGCGAGGGCGGCAAAATCTATTTACTTTTAAGATATCTCCTTGCACCTGCATAATCTTCAGCATAACTGGAATGCCAGACATCATCTAATATTTCTATTGAAGATTTTGAATTGGGTGAGTGGATCATTTTATCATTCCCGTAATACATCCCTACATGATGTACGGCTCCTTTACCTGAGTCATGTGCGAAAAAGAGTAAATCGCCCTTCTGTAAATCTCCTTTTTCTACAGCTTCTCCTTCCAGTATTTGGGCCGAAGCATCTCTTGGTATGATGATGCCGTGATGCTTATAGATATTATGTGTAAATCCTGAACAGTCAAAACCAAATCCGGACATACCAGACCATAAGTATGGTAACCCTAAGAATTTTTCGGCTGTATCCACAATATCTTCTTTCGATGGTTTAGGAATATCATTTATAGATTTATAAATATTCACTGAGCCCGCCGAAAGCCATTTCCTTCCATTGCCAGGTGTTAAAACCAAAACGGCATTCTTGACCCAATTGACAACAGGGAGTTGCGTATTGAAACTAATTTCAATAAATGGTTTGGTTAATTTCTTATTATTATACAGCCATGTCGTTTTATCTTTGACCATTGCAAATGATTTATCCGAGCTTTTATGCATCAGTTTACTGAAAGCGAGTTGTTTTTTCGGCAGCCAACCAGGATACCCGAGTTCATTTCTCGGGGTCGGTTCTCCTTCTACAGCAACTTTTACCCATTTCCCCTTTTTATCCAAAATCGTTACTTTATTTCCGTACAAGGCTTGAGTTTCTAATTTTCCAACAAGCCAAAGCTTATCATCCACTGACATATTATTTATCCAAGTACGAATATCTGCAGGATTTAATAACGAAGGTGTGTCAATGGATCTTTGAATATGGGGTTCCGTCCATAATGTGGCTGCTGCAACATCAATATAAGCTGTCAAAGGTAATTTTCCAGAGGGTTGATTCTTGCGGCCAATCTTAATAAGGCCGTAGAGCATTGCCGCCGACAGCGGCAGCCAAAAACGTCTTTTCATAATGATCATCTCCTGTTTTTTAGACAATCAAAGTTTGAATACCAAAATTCTTAAATTTTTTATAGCTTGGAAACTCCCGAATTATCGGGGATTTTGACTTGTCTTATTTGTAACACAAAAATTAATCAATACTATAACAAATCATTGACTCATATGATGAGACTATCCAAGATGGTCAGCCAATGAGTAAAAGGAGTGGTATGATGGACCTTATCATTGGAGGATTGATCTTATTCTTTATTATTCGCAGACAATTAAAAGAACGGGAAATGACTGCTAAACTTTATGTTATGCCTGTTATTTTATTATTGTACAGTTTTTATGGTGTTTCAAAACTTTTAACAGTGGGTTTCGGCGATTGGGTCATTCTGATCATGAGCTTTATTATTGCATTTGCTGTAGGAATCATTCAAGGACGGTTTGCTTCCTTTATTTATCGTGATGGGCGCTGGTACGTTGCCGGATCGCCGGTATCTGTCATCACATGGATGCTGTCAATCCCAATAAAGTACGGATTAACATTTATTGTATTATATGTATTTCATTTAAATCTTCATCTGCAAGGTCTTTCAAGCTATGTGACCTATCTCTTTTCAATATCCGGGATCTTATTAGGCCGGTATACGATGCTGATGCTGCGCCATCCTATTATGGCAAAAGATGTTCTGCAAAATGAACACAATGCAAGACGAGTCAGAGAAACGTCTTAACTTAACAACCACCACCTTACTCTTGTTCTTATTATTATTCAATGAACCAACTCTTTTGACTTTCAAAAGAGTTGGTTAAGATGGTTTTACATGAAATATTTTTTCCGGCATTGTATGGGAGTCTTTGGCTGTAACATGGGCAATCACATGATAATCTCCCGGCCTAGAAAATGTATAATTTAACGTATAAAATCCTTTGCCTTTATTGACGCCTTTATATATTTTCGAAGTGCCTTGACCATTGCCTTTCCAAATTTCAAATTTTACTTCTTCCGCATCGTTGACAGACTCTTTTCCCTTAGTTACTTTAATCTCCATTTTACCTTCTTTATTGACTTTAAAAGCATCTGCAGAAGTCAATATTTTAACATTTAATGGTGTTACGCCATCATTATGATGTTTCGTTTGGTGCGTTACAGTTTCATGATTTCCTTTGGCAGCCGGTTTATGGCCATTTCCGCATGCCGTTATACTCATTGCAAGACATACAGCAAAAGTCACCACTATAAATTTTTGCATAGATACTCTCTACCTTTCTAGATCTTTAACATCTTTGACAATTCGCTTATATGGGACGTCCTGAAAACCATCATATTTTTGGATAATGACTCCCTTTTTATTAATCAGAAAAAAATTCGTTCCATGAGTATACTGATCACTGCCCTCAGATGGTATTGCAACTGAAGATTTGAATGACCGTTCCGACAGATTTTTAATATCATTAAATGAATAGCCCGTAAGAAAATGCCAATTAGAAAAGTCAGAGCCATGCTTTTGCCCAAAGTTTTTTAAAACTTGGGGGGTGTCACGTTTGGGATCAACGGAAAATGAAACAATCTCAACAGGAAGATTCTCTTTTTTTAATTGTTTTTGAAGATGGGCCATGTTGCCGGTCATTGGCGGACAAACTGATGTACAATGTGTAAACATAAAGTTTGCTATCCAAACTTTTCCTTTTAAATCAGATAACCCGAAAGGATGCTTATTTTCGTCTTCAAATTTAAAATTTGCAACCTTCCAATTTATTTGATCAGGTTTTGCATGTCCTTCCGTCTGTTGATCTTGGCTGCTTGATTGGCATCCGGATAATATCAATGCTAATAGCATTAAGACAGGTAAAGCTGCCTTTTTTAATAAATGTTTCATTAAAAGTCACCTCGGGGATTTTTGGCAAGCCAAAAAGAGTATTAAAAAACTGTTTTACTACTTCTATTTAAATTGGGGTATCCCTTTTTATTTTTAAAATTGAATTAAAACTTATAATATTAGGTGTTTATCAAAATTAAAACATGACCATAAAAAAAACCGGCATATGCCAATTGGCATATGCCGGTATCAATATTAAGTTGAAGGTCGGTTGGGGCCATCCAATTTTTTATCTCCGTAGCCTTCCATATCGACTTCATTGGTTGCTTGCTGACGCTGTTTAGCTTCCTCCCGGATTTTTTCGCCTTTCTTTTTGTCCTTTGGCATGGATGGTTCACCTCTCTTTCTTGGATAGTTTTTCCTCAAAGTATTATTTCATGCAAAAACATCGGTTAAATCTTATATAAATAAATGAAACATTGTCTTCGCTGTAACAATTGATATTTCTGTAAAAGCTTTTAACGCTTAATATCTGCTTTTATAACTTTTAAGAATGTCCTTATCAGCAAATTCTTCCCTGGATCAATTGCTTCTGAAGCCACTTTATGATCCGGGTCTAAAATAACATTGTCACCTTTGGACAGTCCGGTTAAGATCTCTTGATAATTATCACTTTTCAGCCCTGTTGTCACTTGTTTCTTAAACAGTCTATTTTCTTTTTCTGCAATGACATATCGTTTGTTACCGTCCCTTATAATCGATTGATAGGGAACAACTAAGCCGTGATTCATTTTAGTCGGGACGCTTATTGACACATGAAAACCGTCTTTTAATGTTTTATTTGAACCTTTTTTTAATTCAACACTAAATGAATAGTAACTGGTGTCTTTATTTTTTTTAGCTATTTGGCTGCTCTTTTCGGGAGCTGTTCCGATACTGGCAACCGTTCCTGAGAAAGATTGATTCGCCTGTGCCTTGGGAATAAAAGTGACTGCTGTCCCTTTTTGTACTTTAGGATATTCATATTCAGATAATATCCCTTTTACTTTCAACTGGTCTGATACTACATAGACCAAGGAAGAATTATCGTTATTCCTATCTTTTAAATCATTAGAAATACTGGCAACTGTTCCGTTAATATTGCTCTTAATTGTCAGTTTATCTTGTTTATCCTTTGCTTCGTTTATTTTTGACTGAATATTTTTGATGTCCAGATTATCCAGCTCTCTTTCAGTTTCAAGTGATTCTATCTTACTTTTAATTTTATCAAATTGATTTTCGGCTCCATAACTGGATTGAGCTTTATAAAGCTCTTGATTAGCTTTATCCAGTTTTTGATTTACCTCATTAACTTTGATATTTAATTTTTCTTGATTAATTTCTAATTGTTCTATTTCCGATTCAACCTTTTTATTATCGTAAGTGACTAAAGGCATGCCCTTGTATACCTTTTGGCCTTCTTTAACATTAATTTTTGCTGTCCCAAGCGCGGGATCGTTGTACACTTTCTGCTCTGCATCCGGAATGACAACGCCCGATGTCTGTAATGAATCAGTAAGAGTCATCTCTCTGACTTTATATGTTTTTAGCTCTTCTTTTGAAAGACTAGTATTCTTTTTAATTAACAAAATATTTATTCCAACAAAAGCAATAATGACTGCAGCAATGATCACCCATATCCAAATTTTCTTTTTCAAAACCATCACCCCTTTGTCATGATGCCAGCATGGCCGCGCCTGCTAAGAAACTTAATAAGATGTAGATGATGTTAACAATAATCATAACGCCTATAATATACCTTTTTCTTTTTTGAGAAGCCCGGAACAAGGCTTTGATTTGAACAACCAAGCCCCAAATGACAAATATTGTAACAGCATTCATTGCCGCAATAATATACTGATTATTTGTAAATTGTTTGCCAATGATTCCGAAACCAAAGGGTGATAACAACTGATATGTATGTAAATTTGCAATGATAGACAGATTCAAGAAACCGCCTATAAGGTTAATTAAAGCTGCATAACTATTAATAGTAAATATTTGCTTGAAACCAATGTCCAAGAAAAAAGGCCAACAAACCAATGAAATAATAAGGTTTGTTATGACCGGTATGACCGCCCATAATATAAAAATAATAAAGAAATAAAACATCCCTAATAGATAAACCGCTTTATTAGATAATAAAATTTCATTAACTGGTATCATCTGATCCAGAGTTATAAATATTGTTATTGTCCCTACTATTCCTGATAAAATTGATATGACAATCCACCGCCATATCAACCCCCTCATTTTATTTGTTTCCTGGAAATCTCTAAACTCTTCATCAGGTCGAAAAATCCCTTTGAATAGTTTAACAGAATGGTTCAAGTTATAACCCCCTTGCAAATCATTTCAGTCTAAAAAGACGACACTAAAAGATAATATATAAAATATTATGACATAAAATTATATTTTTTGTTTGTTTATATTTATGTTTATTGCTAAAAAGTGCTTTGTAACCGCTTTCTTTATTGACCCTTTTGGCATAAAATAATTGTGTAGAGATGTTGCACTTTAGAGGAGGTTAAGTTATGAAGGATATGAAGCGATTTGAAACCGCTGTCATCCATGAGGGCTATGATTCTTTACAACATCAGGGGAGTCTTATCCCTCCGCTATTTCAAACATCTACATTTACATTTCCAACCGCCCAAGCAGGTGCCGAACGGTTTGCCGGGGAAGCGGATGGTTATGTCTATTCAAGACTGGGTAATCCAACAGTTAAAATATTAGAAGAACGGATCGCTTTACTTGAACAAGGAGAAGCAGCGCTTGCGTTTGCATCAGGGATGGCCGCAGTATCAGCGACACTTTTCCACTTAACAAAATCAGGCGATCATATCATTTGCTCTGAAGGTGTTTACGGGTGCACATTTGGATTCCTGAAGTTATTGGAAGAAAAACATTACATTACCCATGATTACATTCCAATGGATTCTGAAGAAAATTTAAGAGCGGCAATTTGCGACCATACATCTTGTATTTATATCGAAACACCGATTAATCCGACGATGGCCCTGATCGATTTGGAAATGGTTGCCCGTGTTGCAAAGGAGTTTGACATTCCAGTTGTTGTTGACAACACCTTTTGCTCACCTTATCTTCAGCAGCCTCTCACTTTAGGTTGTGATTATGTCATCCATAGTGCTACTAAATATATTGGCGGGCATGGTGACGTTATCGCTGGTATTGTCGTTGGACCAAAAAACGAACTTGAAACAATATCAACAACAACTCTAAAGGATATCGGCGGTGTTATAGCACCATTTAACGCCTGGTTATTACTTAGAGGACTAAAAACTTTACCTATCAGAGTTGACAGGCACTGTGATAATGCGATAAAAATCGCAGAACATCTTAAAAACCACCCTCAAGTTGAAAAGGTATATTTTCCGGGAGATAAAGACTTTCCTCAGTATGAGCTTGCTTTAAAGCAAATGAGACGACCAGGCGGTATGATCGGCTTTGAGGTTAAAGGTAATTTAGAGGACGCTCAACGTTTTCTTAACCAATGCCGCTTAATTAAGTTAGCCGTAAGCCTGGGTGATGCTGAATCGCTGATCCAGCATCCGGCAACGATGACCCATTCAGTTATCCCGAAAGCTGAGCGCCTTAAAATGGGTATTAAAGATAACCTTATCCGGCTATCTGTTGGTCTTGAAGCATGGGAAGATATTTGGGATGACTTAAAGCAAGCCTTAGATCATTTAACAAATTCTAATGAACCGAATGAACAAACGTTGAAGTAGTTATTCTCCCATTATTAGAGTAAAATGGCTAACGGTCAACCGTTAGCCATTTGTATCTATTATTTTTCATTTTTTGAATGGCGGTGTCCCGGCAGCCGTCCCGCCTTTTTTGCCGCCTCTCTTAATAAATACTCGATATGACTGTTTACACTGCGAAATTCATCATTTGCCCAGACTTGCAGAATTTCATAAAGTTTCGGATCAATTCTAAGAGGGAAGCTTTTTTTGTTTGACATGTCTAACCCTTCTTTTATCCAAGTGTAACCTTCCGTAAACTTCCGGCTAATAACCTTAGTACAACGTTAGAATTAGGGAGGAGTTAAGTAACTCCTTGCTCGAAAGTCTCGCTTTATTGATATAGACTTCCTGTATTAATAACCGGCTGTGCTGCTTTCTCAGAAACAATGGCGACCATCAAATTATTTACCATGTTAACTCTCCGCTCTTCATCCAGCTCAATCGTCTGATCCTCTTCCAGTTCTTTAATTGCCATTTTCGCCATACCAACAGCCCCTTCAACAATTTTTTGCCGTGCGGAGACAATTGCAGCTGCTTGCTGTCTTTGCAGCATTGCTTGAGCAATTTCAGGAGAATAGGCTAAGTGTGTCAAACGGGCTTCAACAACTTCCACACCTGAAACCTTAAGGCGTTCTTGTAATTCTAATGCAAGCTGTTTGGATACTTCGTCTGAGTTTCCTCTTAAAGTTAGTCGATTATCATCAAATGTATCATACGGATATTTTGACGCAACGTGACGGATTGCCGTTTCACTTTGGATTTCTACAAATTTCTCGTAATCATCAACATCAAAAACAGCCTTTGCAGGGTCAATTACTTTAAAAACAATGACCGCAGCAATTTCAATAGGATTTCCCTCATCATCATTTACCTTCAACCGCTCGCTGTTGAAATTTCTTACTCTTAGAGAAACAGTGCGTTTTTTTGCCAAAGGGACTGTTAAAAATAACCCGCTTTTACGAATTGTGCCCATATACTTTCCAAAAAATATCACTACAACCGCTTGATTGGGCTGGATAACAGTAATCCCGCTGGCAATTATTACAGCAATAACAAGGATAATCACGCCTGCCAACACAACGCCGGACAAAAAAGCAACAATCGCAATGACAGCTAATATGATGACACCTAAAATACCAATAAAACCGTCCAAATACCAAGCTTTCTTTTCCCTCATTATCATCGCCTGCCTTATCTGTTTATTATATTATTATGATATCACATTTGTATAATTATGTTAATTACAAATTTAAATGATATGAAAAAATTAAGCTCATTTTACACCAGCACAAAATTGGACTAATATAGTTATGGTATATTTATATTTAGAGTGATTTATAGAGGATCATTTTACATAGAGGAGGCACATGAGGTTGCAAGCATTTAAGCAAACCCCCCTATTGGATTTAGGAACACAAAGTTTACTTGAGCAATATCAGGAAGACTTGCAAAGACAGTTGCTCGCTTTCGCAAGCAGAACCTTTGAAAATATTTACGCTAAACAGCTGGATAAAAATATTGCTCAAATGATGGCTGCGGAATTAGATCCAAGAGATTACGAGCTTTTTGCCAATTGTTATTTAATATGGCAAATTTTCCTTAAAAGAGTAAAAGCAAATAAAACAGCTGCGACAATCTTTTATCAAGAACTGAAAAAGCAAAAGCTTACCACGCCGCTGCTGCAAATGGTTAAACAATGGCAGCATGCCGCACCGTCTATCTATGAGGTTGTTGAGCATTGTAATAAACGGACCATTAAAATTCGGGATATATTAACAGATACAGAATATACATGCGGCATGAGCGAAGAAATCCCGCCGATCAAAAGCTTGATTATAGGATTTCTCATTGACATTGGCATGAGAAAAGAATTTTTCTGCTTTTTCCTTGATATTAATCAGCAGGATACAATAAAAAAAGTTAAAGAAGAGTTATTGGCCCTTCTTGACGGCCAAAAAGATGGTGTTATTAAACATTATCCTAAAATTATTATAAAAGTACTTCAGGCTGCCAGAAGTGAGCAAGCTGCAAAAAGTGTCATACGACTATCCGATTCTCAAAAACTTGTCCTGGACGATTATTTAAAAAATGTGAATTCAGCTTATTCAAAGAGTACGCACGAATTTATAGATAACCTTTGGCACAAATTTTGTCAAAAAAATGATCCTAAAATGAAAAAACCTGAAATTTTTACAGCTGCTTTGGAATATCTTGCTGCACAAATTGAAAAAGATGATCAGGCGACACAAAGCGTTCTTGCAAAAAAATATCAGACAACAGGCAGCAGCCTTTCAAATAAATACCGTCAAGTTATGGATTTTGCTAAGGAAGATGCGGCTGAGTACATTTCATTATTAAAAAAGAATGAAAAAGTTAGTGCTTCCTAAAAAGAACTCGCCGATTTGGCGAGTTCTTTCAATCAAAAATGACGTTATTCTTCTTTTCTTCCAATTGGTCAAACAGCATTTTTATTTGTGATTCTGTATTACGCTGAACAGATAACGCAGGCAGCTCATCTCTCCCAAAAAAGCTTACCTTTTCAGTTTCAAGTCCTGTTTCAGCCCTCCCTCCAATCAGACTGCATTCAATAAATATTTTATAAATATGATAAGGGGCCGGTGGATGCGGATGACAGGACATATCCAGAACAGCCAGTAAACGCTTAGGCTCCGTTTTATAACCTGACTCTTCATGAATCTCTTTAACCGCAATTTCAGACGGTGTAAAGCCGACATCTGCCCAACCGCCTGGAAGAGACCACCCGCCGTCTGACTTTTCTTTTACAAACAACAATTTGCTATTTTTATAAACAACCCCTCGAATATCTACTTTTGGTGTCTGGTATCCTGTCTCATTTGCAAAAAGTTCTTCAATTTTCTTCATGTTTTTTAAGTTTGTATACTCAGACATGATCTCTAAACTAATTTGACGAAGTTCCTGAAATCTCTCAATATCATATGGATCTTTAGAATATGTTAGTCCTGCTTGGGCAATAGCCTGCATCCGCTTCGACCAGTTCAGCCATTTTTCTTCCATTATATATGCCTCATCTCTTTTGACAATTATAGGCAAATATTTTCCCTTCATTAATATATGTAAAAAAAGTTGTTGATACGGTCTAATCATGTCGTAATATATTTTTCAATAAATGGCAATAGTCCTGCGAATTTTGCTGTAAAAAAGAATCGGTAAATATTGTTATTCCCGATTCATCTATCACCTTTATTTAATTTAATATTTCATTTACAGGGTGCAGTGCTTATTCTGTGCGGCATTTATTCAAAATAGAATTCTTATTTTCCACCGGAATACCGCTGAGAAATGAATTCAAGTTATTACCTTTCTCCATCGCGGTATTTATTTAATGATATAATGCAGCATATCATTAATTACGTTAAAAACTTAAAGTCAAGTTGAAGGTTCTTAAATAAAACTTGTTTATCTTTCTTAAAATGAACCGTTCTTCATTCTTATTTTAAACGTCCATATGTTTTGCTAAATTAATATTAACCCGCACCATTGTTTCATATGGTAATCATGTAATTTTTCACATCTTTTTTAACATACCCCAAAAAATTTAAATTGAATAATGATTAACCAGGCTCTCCTCTTTCGTCGGTTTTTTTGTTATATTTGAAAAAGGAACTACTTACACAATTATAATTATAAAAACAGGACTTATCACCCAAATAAATCATTTAAAAATTTAAAATGGTTTTATTGCTTCTTAATATGGGTAAATACTTATAGTAATATTGCCTCAAAAACGGAACTTAACACCCTCTGTTAAAATATTCAGAAATAAGAAATATAAAATTTCAACTCATAAAATTAAATTTATAAATCATAATTTAATTCAGGACATACATTTATTTTACAGCTATAAATCCCGCCGCTGCACAAATGTTACGATTTCCTCTTATTTTTGGCTATAATTGTAATAGAATCAATTACCCTTGTCACAGCGGTCAAACAGGACTTACACTTGACATTTTTTATCAGCGCGCTAAAATAATGTGGAATATGTTTTGCTGCTCTCTCTTTTTTTCGAGGGGGGGTTGTCTGCCTATAGCATTTGATGTTAAAAAAAAAACGGGAGAAACCTTGAAGTCATTGTTGGCAATGAGGAGGTACAAAAAAAATATGAATCTAAAAAAAATCCAGAGCCTACTAAATAAAAAATTTATTTTATTTTTTGTAGTAGTTATCATGTTCTGGGCAAAAACTTATATCACGTATAAGACGCAGTTTCATCTTGGCATTGATAACAAGATGCAGGCATTCTTGCTTTTCATTAACCCAATCAGTTCGGCACTCTTTTTCTTTGGTATAGCCTTATTCTTTAAAGGGCGCGGCCGATATTGGGCGATGTTTATCATCAATTTCATCTTATCTTTTGTATTATATGCAAATGTCGTTTATTACCGGTTTTTTAACGATTTCATTACTCTGCCGACACTTGCACAGACTCAAAACTTTGGCGAAGTTTCTGGAAGCGCCACGGCCCTTATGAAGCCGTATGATATCTTATTCTTTGCAGATACGATCATTATTCTTGCACTGATCCTGTTTAAAGTCATCAAGCCGCAAGAACGTATAAAAGGCCGTGCAGTGCTGGCTGTATTTACCACAGCGATTATGGTTTTCATAGTTAACTTGAGTCTTGCGGAAGCCGATCGTCCGCAGCTGTTAAGCCGGACATTTGACCGAAACTATCTTGTTAAATATCTTGGTCAATACAATTATCAAATATACGACATTATTCAAACCTCCATGACAACAGCACAAAGAGCGTTTGCTGACAGCAACGACTTAACAGACGTTGAAAACTGGACGAAATCCAATTACACTAAACCAAATCCTGAATACTATGGTAAAGCCAAAGGGATGAACGTTATATATATATCAATGGAATCCCTGCAAAATTGGATGATTAATTATAAACTTGACGGAAAAGAAGTTACACCATTTTTGAACAAGCTGACTCATGATAAGAACACGTTCTACTTTGATAACTTTTTCCACCAAACAGGCCAAGGTAAAACATCAGATGCTGAGTTTATGATGGAAAACTCATTATTCCCGTTGCCACAAGGATCGGTCTTTTCAACTAAATCTTCAAACACATATCAAGCAGCGCCATCGATTCTCGATCAACGCGGCTATACGACTGCTGCCTTGCACGGTAACACCGGTTCATTCTGGAATCGTGATGATATGTACAAAGCATTGGGTTATGAGAAATTCTTTGACTCTCAATATTATGATATGAGTGATAAGAACGTTATCAACTACGGTATGAAAGACAAACCGTTTGTACAAGAATCTATGCCATACCTTGAAGGACTTAAACAACCGTTCTACGCTAAAATGATTTGGCTGTCGAACCACTTCCCGTTCGTCTTGCCTAAGGAAGATATCGACTTCCCTGCTGCCGATACCGGGGACAGTGTGGTTAACCGTTATTTCCAAACAGCGCACTACATGGACGAAGCGCTTGAACAATTCTTTAATAACCTGAAGAAGGACGGTCTATACAACCATACTATTATCGTATTATATGGTGACCACTATGGTATTTCAGAAAACCATAACAAAGCCATGTCTCAAGTTATGGGACAAAAAATTACACCGTATGAGAATGCTCAATTACAAAGAGTACCATTGTTCATTCACGTTCCTGGTGTAAAAGGTAAAATTGATCATACCTATGGCGGCGAAGTTGATGTTCGTCCGACAATCCTGCACCTGCTTGGTGTTGATACGAAGGATTATATCTCTTTCGGTTCTGACCTGTTATCAAATGATCACAGACAAATTGTACCATTTAGAAACGGTGATTTTGCTACACCTAAATACACTCAAGTCAACGGTGTTTGTTATCAAAACCCATCAGGCAAGGTTGCTGCAAATCCTAAGGCCTGCAAACCTTATGACAATGTAGTTAAAAAAGAACTTGCCCTTTCCGATAAAGTTGTATACGGCGATTTGCTTCGCTTCTATCATCCTAAAGGATATAAACCGGTCAATAGGGCGAAAATAAACTATGCCAGCGACCAAACACAGGGCTTAACCAATGAGGATAAATTAAAAATTCCTGGTGTGGCTGAAAAAAAACATGAAAAAGCTCTGAAACAAAATTCCTCTGGTGGAGATAGTAACAGCCAATCAGATAAATAATCAAAAAACGAGAATATAAATAACTAATCCATTTCCCCCTCCCCTTTTATAAGGTCGAGGGGGTTTTTATTTTAATTACAAATTCCAAAGATAATTGGGAATAATAGCAATGAAGGAGGTTTATTTATGGCTAATAATAACCATTATCTTGTTCCTGGAGCAAAAAAGGGCATGCAGCAGCTTAAAGAAAAAGTCATGGCTGAACAAGGTTACAATGTCAATGTCAATCGTCCGGAAAATGCAAAGTACGAAATGGCCCAAGATCTTGGGGTTCCCTTAAAAAAAGGCTATAATGGCGATATAACCGCCAAACAAGCCGGAAAGATCGGCGGCAATATTGGCGGGCAAATGGTTAAAGAAATGGTTCAAATGGCTGAAAACAGCTTAAAAAATAAGCAATAAACTATCCTTCTGAAAAATGCCAAAGCATTTTTAAAATCATTCCTGTCGTTGGCAGGAATGATTTACTTTATTTCTAAAAAAACTCACTCAATTTCATTTTCAACAATTTTATAACACCGAATTGGGCACGGCTTTAAATCATTTGCGGAATTCCCAGCTTCGGGCCTAATGATCAGCATCAAATTGAACAAATATAAAGGTACTTGTCATAAATATTCGCATTATTCAATCTATAAAAAAACTATTATGCTATGATATTAACAGGGGCTAATTTCGATCTAATTCTTAAAAGAGGAGTTTAATTTTATGAAAACATCACAAATCTTATTAGAAAAAAATGTTCCTTGTACAAAGCGGGATGGTACAATTCTTTATTCTGATATTTATAGACCTAATCAAGATGGACAATTCCCTGTCATGCTCACCCGCCTGCCATATAGTAAGGATTTACCCTTTTATTCACACCGTTATCTCGATACAAACAGGCTTGTTGAAAACGGCTACGTTGTTATTATTCAGGATGTCCGGGGGCGGTATAAATCTGAAGGAGAGTTCTTTCCATTTAAGTACGAGGCTGCCGACGGTTATGATACGGTAGAATGGGCAGCCAAGCTTCCTTATTCATCTGGCAAAGTAGGAATGTTTGGTCTTTCTTATTACGGATTTACTCAGTTATCAGCAGCAAGTGAACGGCCGCCGCATCTATATGCGATTTTCCCGGCAATGACTTCTCATGATTCCAGAAACGGTCTGCTATTCCATAATGGCGCCTATGAATTGGGCCTTTTTGAGACTTGGGTTCTTGAATCGATAGTACCTGATTTATTAAAAAGAAAACATAAAAATGAAAAAACATATGCTGAAGCTATGAATTCCTTGGCAAAGAGTTTTAACAATATAAGCGAATGGTACCGCTATTCGCCTATTAATGAGTGGCCGCCGATCAAAGAACTTGGCGTCGCTGACTTTTTCTTTGAACTCTTACAATATAATCTGGAAGATGACTTTTGGGACAAGACAGGTATTGCAGGAAAGTTCGAACAAATTAATATTCCCGCTTATCATGCCGGCGGATGGTATGACTGCTTATTAGGTTCCACGATTGATAATTACATAAAAATCAAGAAACAAGCGGAAGACCCAAAGGTAAAAGATAATCAAAAATTAATCGTTGGCCCATGGGCGCATGGTGATTTCAGTTCCCTTATTGGTGAGCGATCATTTGGTGTTCACGCTTCCGAAAATTGGATTGATCTCAAAGAAGACCTTACTAATCTTCATATACGCTGGTTTGATTATTGGCTGAAAAACATTGATACGGACATTACGGGAGAAGCGCCGGTTAAAATCTTTGTGATGGGAATTAATGAATGGCGTGATGAACAAGAGTGGCCGCTCGCCCGTACAATATATACACCTTATTATTTTCATAGTGAAGGAAAAGCTAATACAAGAAACGGTGACGGACGTTTAACAGTAAAAAAACCGGCTGATGAACCTGTTGATCAGTTTATCTATGATCCGCATCATCCGGTGTTAACTCAAGGCGGCGGGACTTTATACGACGGCATCAATCAGGTAGGACCTCTTGATCAAAGGAAAGTTGAGGAAAGAGACGACGTTTTAGTTTATACATCGGAACCTTTAGAAGAAGCGCTTGAAGTTACAGGGCCAGTTAAAGTCAAACTTTGGGCGAAAACTGATGCGAAAGATACGGATTTTACCGGAAAACTTGTTGATGTGCTGCCGGATGGTACGGCCTATAATTTAACAGATGGCATTATACGTGCCAGATACAGAAACGGCTTTATACCGGAAGCTGACTTAGATGGAGAAGTCGTTGAGTATGAAATTGACTTATGGTCAACCAGTAATGTCTTTCTTCCCGGCCATTCTATTAGAATTGAAGTTTCCTCAAGTAATTTTCCAAGGTTTGATATTAATCCAAATACCGGAAGAACGATGAAGGATAGTACTGAAGTAAAAATTGCAAAGCAAGCTATATATCATAATGAAAAGTATCCGTCGCATGTTATTTTGCCGATTATCCCGGCAAAAAAATAATTATGCTTCGCTGGCTACATCTCCTATGGAACTTCGGCATTTTAATTAAGATCTGCAATTATAAATTGCTTCTATTGCTTCTTCCCTGCAAAAAACAAGTAACCTATAAGTTACTTGTTTTTCACTGTAGCTTTGTACTTCTAAATTGCCATATCTTAAGTTGTTCAATACCTTCGAAATATTTTGACATATTCGGATGTTTGATAAATAATATAACTAAACCAAATGATAGGACATTAACACAAATAAATATAAAATATCTAAAGGAGAAAAAATGAACTTTGAACATTTAAAAGTGTTTTATACCGCTGCCAAGCAGAAAAATTTTTCTAAAACTGCGAAAATCCTTCATCTTTCACAGCCAAGTGTCAGCTCACAAATTCAGCAGCTTGAAGAATCTCTTAATGTAAAACTCTTTAAAAGAACCACCAAGAAGATTGACTTAACCCAAGCAGGCGAAATTCTGTTTCAATCTGCTGAAAAAATATTAAACTTGGTTTCTCAAACAGAAAGAGAGATTGCCCAGTTTTCAGGGTCGATTCATGGCGAATTGATTATTGGCGCAAGTGTAACAATCGGCGAGCATATTCTTCCTTATGTACTCGGTCTTTACAAAAAACAATACCCCAATGTACAAATAATAATGAAAATATACAATTCCGAACAAATTATCAAGAAACTTTCAAACGGAGAAATTCAGCTTGCCTTTATCCAATCTGACATTTCTTACCCGCAATTTTGTCAGAGACCATTTTTAGAAGACGAATTAGTTGTTATCACACCTTATGAATGGTCACATTCTATCCTTAACGACAAAAACTATTTTATTAGTCAAAAGGAACTTTTCTCTGCACCAATCATTCTGCGGGAATCAGGATCAGGCACAAGGCGGGTTATTGAGGAACAGTTAAAGAGAAACAATCTTGACCCGGATCAATTAAACATTGTTCTTGAACTGGAGAATACCGAGTCGATTAAATCCGCGGTTGAATCGGGAATGGGTATTTCAATCATCTCAAAAGTCGCCGTCCTAAAGGAACTTCGGTTAAAAACACTTCGGCAATTATCTATCCAAGGAATCCCTTTAAAACGAAAATTTTTCACGATATATGATGATAAGAAACTGACACTTCCTGGTGAAACATTTCTCTCATTTATCTACTCGTACTATAAAGAAAATTTGGGTGGTGCCAAGCCTTAAGGCGCAGGCAACTGGCCACTTCGTCGAATTGGCCTCTACTGCTGCCAATTTATACTTAACGTATGAAAACAAACTAAATACACCCGTTTCCTAAAGGGAAGCAGGTGTATTGTATGCTTGTTAAGCTAAGCTCATGCCTTTGTACTATTCAACGACCACAGTTGGCGGATTATCATCATCATTTTTTGGTTGAATGTCCGGATTATGAATTGGCTTAACCAATTTATAATTTTTACCAAATGCTGCGCTGACTGCAAATGTCACAATAAAGTTTAACACTAGGGCGATCAGTCCAATGTTAATCCCATAAAAATTGACATGGGTAAAATACATAGTTAGTGCAGAGACAACCCCCACCACAATTCCTGATATAATACCAGCCGCATTGATTTTACGAGAGAAAAAAACAGCTAATAACCCAGGGAGAATTTGTGTAGTTAGATAATAATTAATGTTGATGACAGTTAACATTAACTGTGATGTAAACAAAGTTAAAACGATTGCTACTAAAAGGTACATAACAATAACCATTCTCACCCACTTCCTCTGTGACCTTTCTGAAATATTGGGCAAGAGATTTCTTGAAACATTCGCACCAAGCCCTAAACAATTAATGGCAAGTACCAAAAGACCCGAAAGCGCTGCTCCGGCTGCCACCAGACCAATTAACCACGATGGCATAATTGATGTCACTGTAGCCATAAATGCATTGTCCGGATTTTTAAGTCCCGGTGCAGCAACAAAAGTATAGTAGGTTGCAAAGATTAAGAAAGGATACATGAGCATGTATAGAGGCATAAATGTTTGTGTTTTCTTCATCGTTGCTTCCGATTTACCTGTAAACGCAACAGCAGCAATCGTTGGTGCACAAGCAAATCCCAAAGCCTGAAAAACAATTGTTGACATGGCAAAAATAATGGCTTCTGAACTGTTAATTGTTACGGGTGCTCCATGCTGCTCTGCAATATTGAATAGATGAGAAACGCCGCCAACCTTCGTTACCGCAACAACGCCTGTAATGATAACCGCCCCAATGACGAGGACATCCTTGACAAAGGAAATCAATGCCGGCGCCTTTATACCGGAAGCAAATACATAAAAGAATGCGATACATCCTGATATAATAACTAATGTAGTCATGGAAAAATGGAAACCTAACGCACTGAGTGCAACAGCTAATCCTTCAAACTGTAATTGTGCCCAAGGAATTGCCGCAATGACTATCGTTATCGCAACAACCACTTCAACACCTCTATGGGAATAATGATGCTTAAAAATATCGGGAACTGTCATGGCTCCATATTGCTTTCCCGCCCGCCAGATCATTGGCATGATGAAATAGAGAAGTGTGTAACCTAACAATATATAGCCGAGAAACCAAATGCCGTAACTTGGACCTTGCCCGAAAATACCTCCGGGAAATCCAATCATTGTTCCGATGCTGTAAATTTCACCAACCGCTAAAAAGAAAACTAAGATACCGCCAAATGACCTGCCGCCGACTAAATATTGCTCAATGTTCAACATATCATTACCGCGGCGGGAATATAACGCAAGGAAAAGGGTCAATAAAATAACGACAGCAAAAACAAGAGCAGCCACTATTCATCACTTCCTTTTGCCGATTCTTTAAACCTGGGCTTGTCAAAAGCAAACCAGCAAATCCACAGACAAACAGATGTCAGCGGAAACCACATAAACATCCAGAAATAGAGAAATGGAATACCAAAGACATGAACATCTAATCTCCCAATAAAAGGCAACATACCGACCACAGCAATAAATGGAATAACGATACCAATGATAACGCTGGCTACCTGTCGAAATGACATAAGCTCCCGCCCTTCTTAATTTAAACAAAATTACGGAATATTAGGAATTTTTATCAGTTTACTTTATTTATAGTCTCGGGAAATTAATCCCGAGACCTTTGGCACTATTTCAAAAGAACACTTCCCTTTTTCTCGTAAACAACCTTTCCATCTATTATCGTTGCAAGTATCGAAATGTCTTTAATATCCTTAGGATCAACCTCTGTTGGATCATCTTCTAAAACCGCAAAATCCGCACACTTTCCTAATTCGATGCTTCCACTGTTTTCTTCGTCGAAAGTAAATTTTGCCCCGTATATAGTCATTGATTTTAATGCGGTAATGACATCAATTCTTTGTTCGGGCCCTAGAACTTCCCCTTCCCTTGTTAAGCGATTGACTGCAGCCCATACGGAGAAAAGAGGGGAAATTGGTGTGACAGGGCAATCTGAATGTAATGCAAAGAGAATATCACGCTCAACAATATCAGCCAGCGGGCTGATTCGTTTGGCACGATCAGGTCCAAGGAATATTCGTTTATGCCTGTCTCCCCAATAATAAACATGATTTATAAAAACAGAACCTGCCACACCAAGAGCTTTCATTTTATCCAAATCTTCTGCTGTCGCCGTTTGCACATGTTCAATACGGTGGCGATGATCTGATCGCGGCGCCTTTTCCAACGCATTTGTATACGCTTCCAAAATTGAACCTATCGCCCGATCACCGTTTCCATGAATCGCAATTCTAAAGCCGCGCTTATGTAAGTCTAATATTTCTTCATTAAAGGCCTTTTGATCAAAGAAGAGCTCACCCAATACTTTTGAATCACAGTGATAAGGCTTCCTTAGTGCACCAGTTAATCCTTGGATTGAACCGTCCTGAAATAACTTTGCGCTGTCGAGACGAACAAGACTGTCGGATTGTTCTTGAATTTTTTCATCGACTTGTTTCGCGGTGTATCCGCCAAATATACCGCCGTCCCGCATTAATGTATGCATGATCATTAATTGTGTACGCATTGGATTTGTGCCCTGTTTTGCCGCTTTAAGATGAATATTAAGTTCTATTTCTCCATTATGCATTCCTACAGCAGCGTCTGTATTTGTCGTAATCCCCTGCGCCAGATAATCCTGTGAAGCTTCTCCTAATAGACTTATCAGTTCTTCTTCCGTATAATTAGGAATCTTCTTCATTACCGGTTCCATTGCCGGTTCTTCATAAAGAACGCCATTAACTTGTCCGCTTTCATCGCGGCCAAAATGCCCGCCTTTCAAATCAGATACATTATCGCCAATTCCTGCTAACTCTAATGCTTTGCTGTTCCCTGCAGCTAAGTGACTGGAAATATGCGTGATAAAAACCGGATGATCAGGCGAAACTTTATCTAAATCCTGCCTTGTTGGATGACGCTTATCCTCGAGTAACGTATCATCATAGCCGTATCCTTGAATCCATTGTCCTTTAGGCGTTTCTTCAACTTTTAATCGAATATTTTCCAAAATATCATCAATGTTCTGATTTGGCGGTGTGCTGCAATTAACTTTATTTTTAGACTGGGCATAATGCAAAATATGGTTATGTGTATCAATGAATCCCGGAATTAATGTTGCGCCTCTTAAATCCAGTACTTCTGTCTGGGGTGAGATAGTCACCTCGCTTTTTGGCGGCTCAGCATTTGTCCATAGGCCAATAATACGGCCATTTCTGACAGCTAACGAGCCCGCTTTTCGGTTTTCGCCATCAAGAGTTAAAATGTTGGCATTTGTAATGACTAAATCTGCCTTATTCACATTAAATCCTCTCCCCTATTTACTAAAATAAAATTAGATCAGATCTTAATGATGTGTTAATGACCTTACTTTTTACAATATTAAATTATATTAAAACATTCAATTTTTGGACAGGCAATCCCTTCGACAAATTTAGATATATTTCAATTTCTAATAAACATTATTACAAATTTAAATAAAAGTCCGTTTTGCATATAAACGGACTGATAATGATAGAGGCATAAACAGCTCTTATTTAATTTTCCATGCATCGATCAACGGACCTTTTGAACCAAAAACCGGATCCGTTTCCGGAAGCGGGACATGTTTTATATTCTGGAGAAATTTTGGTCTATCTTTGCTCTCCCCGGTACATAAATCCCAATCTTGTCCCTTTGGATACCCTCCGACTACGGTGAAATCTGCAGATGATTTGATGTTTTTATGCCCAACTCCTGCAGGTATAATCAGTACATCTCCTTTGTTTACTTCAATGTCCTTACCTTTTTCACCTCCTAATCGCAAAATGGCATTGCCGCTTTCAACACCAAGAACCTCATGGGCTGTGCTATGAAAGTGGTGATAGGAAAAAACACCGCCGACCCAAGTATTAATCCAAAAATTTTTCTGAAAAATATCATTAAATGATTGATTTTGTCCTAAAACATTTTCATAAATTAATAATGGTAAATCAGGGTTGTTTGGAATCGTGCCATCATCATCAAAATAATAGGTTTGAGATTGAATATCCATTTAATCCCTCTTTTCAGTTTACAAGATAAAAACAGCCTTGATAAAATGATCAAGGCCGGGTTTATCCAATCATACTTTATTCATCAATAAGATTCATCTTTTTTGTTTTATCAATTGACATTTTGAAAACATCCGGTCGAGAATAATGTCCATTAACATCAAAATCAAACCGGCTTTTTGCGATTTGCGTTAAATCTAAATCTCCGATGAGAATGTCTTCTTTTCCAAACACAGGGGCAACGACATAATCTCCTAAAGGTCCGACGATCGCACTGCCGCCGTTGCACATAACAGCAGGTTCCGATTCTAATTCCTCATAACATGCCAAATCAGTTGGATACATATCTTTCGTCACAAATTGGTTACAGGATAAAACAAAACATCTTCCCTCTAAGGCAATATGTCTGATAG
Source organism: Scopulibacillus cellulosilyticus (assembly GCF_042665295.1). NCBI lineage: Bacteria > Bacillati > Bacillota > Bacilli > Caryophanales > Sporolactobacillaceae > Scopulibacillus > Scopulibacillus cellulosilyticus. Next base: position 351,137 of record NZ_JBHTCO010000004.1, on the reverse strand, counting down.
AAGATTGCCATACTTCCCTAGCATCAGCTGTTGGGGCTAAATATAACTCGATGCCTTGGCTGTACATCGACATACGGGCAAGGGGCATGTAATTCTCCCAGCATATTAAGCTTCCAATTTTTCCGAAAGGGGTTTGAAAAACAGGAAGCGTGCTGCCATCCCCTTCTCCCCATATGACTCTTTCAGTAGCTGTTGGTTTTAATTTACGATGCTTGCCTAAAAGAATGCCATCCGGACTAAAATGAAGCGCCGTACAGTACAGTGTTCCAGATTTATGCTCTCTTTCAATAACGCCAATGATGAGGTAAACGTTATAATCTTTCGCTATCGAACCTAAGATTTCCGTTTCATGACTTGGAACGCAGATTGAATTACTCCAATATCGATACCAATCATCTCTGCCTTTTTCCGAACGGCTCCCTACCCTCGTTCCAAATGTCATTCCTCTTGGATATGCGGGAATAAAAGCTTCAGGGAATAGGACTAATCGCGCACCTCGTTCAGCGGCATCAGAAGTTAAAGAACGCACCTTTTCAAGGGTTTTATTAAGATTCATTATCACTGGGGCTGCTTGGACAACGGCAACTTTTACATGGTCAATTGCTTTTTCCATTTTTATCACTCGCAATCTATTAGGATTATATCTCTTCTTATAAGTAAAACTAACACAAATCATTATGTAAGTATTTATAATTTATTATTATCTAACCTAAATTAGCTTCTAAAATCGATCAAATAGTTTACAAGGTTTAAATCACGGCACCTCAAGCTTATATCCAAGACCCCGAACGGTTTTAATATAATATGGCTTTTTTGTGTCCTCCTCTATTTTGCTGCGTAAATGGCTTATGTGAACATCAACGATACGGGTATCCCCGGCAAAGTCAAAATTCCATACCGCATTCAGCAATTGCTTTCGTGACAGAACGCGCCTTTTATGTTTTGCGAGGTAAACAAGCAATTCAAATTCTTTTGATGTTAAAACAATTTCTTTGCCGCGAACGTAGGCTTCGTATTTTTCTGGATAAATTAAAATTTCCCCAATAGTCATAGATGTGTGATCCGCGGGTTGTATCTCTTCAGACGCTTGTTCGAACCGGCGGAGAATTGTCTTAATACGAACGATCAATTCTCTCGGGCTAAATGGTTTTGTCATATAGTCATCGGCGCCAAGTTCAAGTCCTAATACCTTATCGAATTCGTCATCTTTAGCCGTTAACATAATAATAGGAATCATCAATTGTTGTTCACGCATATACCGGCATACATCAAGGCCGTCCATGCCTGGAAGCATAAGATCAAGAACCGTCAAATCAGGCCGTTCTTCTTCCGCCAGCTTTATAGCAGTGTGGCCGTCTGATGCTGCCAAAACATGAAATCCTGCCTGTGATAAGTTATATTCGAGTAAAGTTACAATTGATTGTTCATCTTCAACGACTAAAATTTTTTTCATTGAATGACTACTCCCTGCTTCATTTTTTATAATTCTTTTTAACTAATATATCAAATTATAAGCAACTCTCTTACTATTACCAGTAATTTTTTAGATGCAATAGTCAACTTCTCCCTTTTAGGGGTAACTTTTCTCGCTTTAGGAGCGGCCTCTCCCCCTTTTAGGGGCAACTTCCCTCTCTTTTGGAGCGACTTTTTAATACTATCATTCTATATTTACCCAAATCGGCCGTTGATATAGTCTTCTGTTCTTTTAAAAGCCGGGTTGGTAAACATAACAGGCGTATCATCATATTCCACGACCTCTCCTTCATAGAAAAAGGCGGTTTGATCTGCGATCCTTGCTGCTTGTTGCATGTTGTGAGTAACGATTACGAGCGACACTTGTTTTTTTAATGTTAAAAGTAAATCTTCAATCTTGGCGCTTGATACAGGATCTATTGCAGATGTCGGTTCATCTAACAGAAGCACCTTGGGCTTTAAGGCGAGAGCTCTGGCAATACAAAGCCGTTGCTGCTGTCCTCCTGATAGCGATAATGCCGATTGGGTCAGGCGATCCTTCACTTCTTCTAACAATGCTGCCTGGAACAAGCTTTCCTCAACAATTTCATTGATACGCGTCTTGCCGCGAATACCGGAAAATTTTAACGGCATAGCGATATTTTCGTAAATAGATTTGGGGAAAGGGTTGGGTTTTTGAAAAACCATACCTATTTCTTTGCGAAGCGCTACTACATCAATTTTCTTGTCTAATAGATTAATGCCATCATACATGATCTCACCTTGGCATTTGGCACCTGCAATCAAATCATTCATGCGGTTTATCGTTCTTAAAAAAGATGATTTTCCGCATCCGGAAGGTCCGATTAAAGCGGTTATTGATCGCTCCCGAATTGGGATAGATACATTTTTTACAGCGTGGTTATTTTTGTAATAAACATTGAGGTCATTCACTTCAATAATCACAGATTGTTTTTTTGGTTCAGGATAAATGACCTTTTCCTTTAGTTGTGTCAACATATAATCAGCCTCCTCTTATTTTCCAATCATTTTTCTTTCGACTAACTTGCCGAGGCAGCGTGCAAATAAGTTGAAAAGCAAGATGCATATGACTAATACAGCTGCTGCCCCGCTTGCAACTTGTTTCGCATCAGGAATAATACTGTCAGAATTAACCGCCCAAATATGAACGGATAATGTTTCCGCTGAACGAAGGAGATTTAAAGGAGAGTTGGGTGCCAGCGGATTCCAATTGGTAAAATCGAGATTTGGTGTCGATAATCCCGCTGTAAATAAGAGTGCTGCTGATTCTCCAAACACCCTGCCGGCCGATAAAATCAAGCCTGTTAAAATACCGGGAAAAGCGGCAGGCAGCAACACTTTTTTGATTGTATGCCATTGTGTCAATCCTAAAGCAAGCCCAGACAACCTTTGGTCATGAGGGACAGAACGAAGGGCATCTTCACAAACTCTGACGATCACAGGCAGATTAAACACAGTCAAGGCTAAAGCCCCTGATAAAATCGAGTACTCCCAATGAAAGAAATTAACAAAAACGAGCAAGCCGAACATGCCGACAACGATTGATGGCAGAGAAGATAATACTTCAAGGCAAGAACGCATGAAACCAGTCAGTTTATTTGGCTTTGCGTATTCCGCCATATAAATCCCGCCGGCAATGCCAAGAGGTACAGTTAAAATCATGGTAATCAATAAAATATAAAAGGAATTCCAAAGCTGGTTTTTTATACCTCCTCCAGCCAGAAATGCACTGGCATCAGAAGTAAGAAAGTGAAGACTGATATTGGACACACCTTGATATAATATATAGCCGATGAGTCCTGCTAAAATGCCGGCCATTATAACCGCGCAGCAGATAATAAGGAAGGTTGAAATACGATTAACTTTCATGCTGTTCATAACAGCCGCCCCCTTCTGGACAGAAAGCGTATCAAAATGATAAATATATAAGACATAACGAGTAAAATTAACCCGAGCGACCAAAGGACATCATTTAAGACACTGCCATCCGTTGTATGTCCCATACTTAGAGTTATAATAGTGGTTAGCGTTGCCGCCGGTTCAATGAGTGAATGGGGAAGATCCTTGGCATTGCCAATCACCATCTGTACCGCCAGTGCCTCGCCAAATGCCCTTGACATCCCAAGTACAATTGCCGTAAGCAATGAAGGCAATGCAGCCGGGATAACAACCTTATAGATCGTTTGCCATTTCGTTGCACCTAACGCATAGGAAGCATGGCGTAAATCATCCGGTACTGATTTAAGCGCATCGGCTGCTATACTCGTCACTGTCGGTAAAATCATCACGCCTACAACGATGGCTCCGGCTAACAGCCCAAAACCTAATCCGCCAAACTGTGATCTAATGAAAGGGATAATCACTGACATGCCAATAAGTCCGTAAACGACTGAAGGAATGCCGACTAGTATTTCGATGATCGGCTGAAGAAATTTTTGTCCCCATTTTTTTGCAATTTCCGTCATAAACAAAGCACTGCCGATGCCGATAGGAGCAGCAACTAATGCTGCCAGTATTGTCACCGATAATGAACCAAAAATAAATGGAAATGCACCGTAAGACGGATGCTGAACATCAGTCGGATTCCAGTTAAGACCAGCTAGAAAACTGATAATGTTAACCCTGTCAACCGTGAAAGACCTTATCCCTTGAAATGTTAAGAAAAGAGTGATAGCAATGGTTGCCGCCATAATAAAGGAAGCACTGATGAATACTAAAATTTTCCCGCGATACTCTCTCTTTTTAGAGAAGATTGTTTTATATGATAAATCCTTTTTGATTAGCCTTCGATTAATCGCTGTATCATCGACATAAGGTTCACCGTTCTTAACAATCATCGTTTACCCCCTTTCGGCTATTTCTTTGTCGTCTTTCCTTCGGCATTTCGTTCAACATTCATTTTAGCTACCGAAATATATCCTTGAGCAGGAACAAGTTTGTCTTGAACTTCTTCACTCATCATAAATTTGAGAAATGCTTGTTCTAACTGATTAGGTTTGCCCTTTGTATACATGTGTTCATAAGCCCATACAGGAAATTTTCCGGAAGTTACGTTATCTTCCGTCGCTTTCACGCCATCAATGCTTAACTTTGTAACTGAATGATTATTAAAGTAAGATAGGGCAAGATAACCAATGGCTCCCGGTGTATCAGAAATGATTTTACTAACCGTATTTGAAGAATCTTGAGTAATTCCTTCTGCCGGAGTCGCATTATCTAAAGCAAATTGGTCGAATGTTGCCCGTGTGCCGGAACCATCCGGTCTGTTTACAAGCGTAATTTTTCCTTTTTTACCGCCAACTTCTGACCAATCATGAACCTTGCCTGTAAAGACTTTCTTCAGCTCATCCTTTGAGAGATTAGTCACACCTGTTTTTGGATTAACTGCTGCTGTCATACCAACAACAGCGACTTTATGATCTTCTAAATTTTCAGCTGAAATATCTTTTTCTGCATCAGCAAAGTAATCCGACATACCGATATCCAAGTTTCCTTTTGCTGCTTGGCTAAGCCCCGTACCGCTTCCCCCGCCTTGCACCTGGATTTGCACTCCTGGATGCAGATTCATAAATTCTTTTGCGGCAGCGGCAGCTAATGGCTGTAAAGCTGTTGAACCGCCGATTGTCAATTTACCTGATAAATCTCCGCCAGATTTACTCTCTGTGTCAGCTGACTTTGTACTTGCAGTGTTTGTTGAATCTGTACTCTTTCCACATCCGACTGTAAAAGCTATCAACATAATAACAAGTGCTGCTGACATCCAACTTTTGATCTTCATCATTTTTCCCCCTCTAAAACTGTCTTTGTATTTTACAGTTTTAGATTATAAGAAAATAGTTAATATCATATAAAGGCAGTGTAAAGACTTTGTAAAGATCAATTGTTATGGGTTACTATTTTTGTTTATAGGCAAACAAAAACCTTAGTCCATAAACACGTTGAACTAAGGTTTTAAAAACGTTAATAAAAATCATTCTTCGGTAATTTGTTGACTGATAAAACGAATCACATCGCCGCGGCTGATAACACCAACTACCCTGCCAGCCGGATTAATCACCGGTATTTTCTTAAAATGATGCTTAGAAAGAATATTCAGCACCTCTTCAAAGTCGTCATCTGGGTTAACGTAATACAGCTTCCGCTTCGTCATCACCTTGTCTACTGTCCAATCCATCTTCCTTTTGACTGAAGTTTTGAGCTCTGTCTTTTCAAGTCTAATAATCATTGAATAAAAGTCAAAAGTTGTTTGCTGCTTATTATTAGCCAGTGCACGTACCACATCGCCGTCACTGATCATGCCAAGCAGCTTGTGCTCATCGTCCAGTACTGGCACACCGCCAATTTTGTGAGTTACAAGTTTTCTTAACAATTGCCGAACGGTCTCGTCTTTTTTTACATAAATCACATCTGTTATCATGAAATCTCTGACCTTCAAGAATATCACTCCCTTTATGCTTTTTACTTCAAAACAAGACCATCATTTGAAAATCACTAGAAAGCTAACAATCATCGGACAATCTTTTATGAAATAAAGTGAGACTTTTTTCTTATATATTTATTATATCACCGGTAATTGAGAATAGCTCAAAAATCCAGTGATAATTATGGAATTTTGCCTATTTTAAAAAAGCATATCAAAACCATGTCTCGGCTAATAAATGGATGGCAGCCTTAATATCCTTTTCTGAAAGACCCGCAAACCCTAACAAAACAATTGATTCAGGCGGCTCCGCTGTCGAATAATAAATAGACGTCGGATAGACTTTGACGCTTTGTTCCTTCGCTGACTCTATAAGTTCCTTTTCAGACATCCCATTGTTAACTTTTAATAGTATGTGTAAGCCCGAGTTTTCTCCGATAACTTCATATTGACCTTCCATACATTTTTCCAGGGCAGATAAAAGAGCTTCTTGTTTCTTTTTGTAAACATTTCTCATTTTATTGAGGTGCTTTTCCCAATGACCTCTTTCCATAAAAAGCTGCACGGCTCTCTGTTCAATACGGGAAACCGCCTGTTTATAATGATGTTTGTTTTGTTCGTAGAAGTTAAGCAGCCGTTCAGGCAAAACGATATAACTCATTCTAAGAGAAGGCAGAAGCGCCTTAGAAAATGTCCCCATATAAATGACATTTTCTCCTGATTCAAGACTTTTCAATGCAGGTATCGGTTTACCTTTATATCTAAATTCACTATCATAATCATCTTCTATAATATAACGGTCCTCTTTCTCCTCTGACCAATTTAATAATTGCAGTCGACGACCAATTGGCATAATCGTTCCAGTCGGAAATTGGTGTGATGGCGTCACATAGGTTATTTTGACATCAGTTTGTTCAAGTATTGATACAGTCAATCCTTCCTTATCCAACGGTATATCCTTAATTTCAGCCCCAAGACTTTCTAAGACTGGTCTTATCCGAATATAGCCGGGGTCTTCTATGGCATAGACGCAAGTCCGGCAAAGAAGCCTTCCAAGCAGCCCCATTGTGTTTTGACTGCCTGCACCTATGACTATTTGATCAGGCAGACATTTAACACCTCTCGATTGATATAGATATTTTGATATTTCACATCGTAACTCCCATTCACCTTGAGGGTCGCCAATTTTCAGCAATTCCTTATGCTCCGGTCTGATACATTCGTCCATCAACCGTCTCCAGGTTGAATAAGGGAAATGGTCCAAATCAATTTCAGAATGACTGAAATCATAACGATAGATTCGCTTTTCCGGCTTTTTAATTCCTATTAGGCCCTGATCCGCTGTTTGCGGTATGATCGATCCTTCATCAATTTCCCGCGCGAAAAACCCTTTCCTCGGCAGAGCATCAATATATCCTTCAGCTGATAACTGCTGGTAAGCAGCATCAATCGTGTTAAGGCTGATCCGTAAATGATTTGCCAGCTTTCTTTTTGAAGGCAGACGTGTTCCGGCAACAATTCTTCCCGCTTGGATTTCCTCTCTAATATAGTCATAAAGCTGGATGTATAAAGGATCTGCTTTTGTTTCATCAAGCCGTGGTGTTAATTCAATCATTACCCGCTCCTCCAATCAATATCTGATACCATAAATAATATCATATCTGAACCTTTCTAAGGTATCAGTTAGTTCATATAATATTTCCGTAGAACAACTAAAGGTTTCTGAAAAACAATGGAAAGGAGTGGTCTCTATGACTAACAAACGTTACTTAGGTTTTATTTATATTATCACTGGTGCTGCCTTTTGGGGGATAACAGCAGCTTTAACCCAGTGGTTATCATCGCAAGTTCATTTTACTGTAGGTTGGCTGTCTACAGTCCGTTTGATGGTATCAGGCCTGGTCATGTTGATCATTCTCTCTAGAAAAATAAATATATGGCTGATTTTTAAAGATAAAAAAAGCTTGCTGCAAGTCATTCTCATCGGTATTCTTGGCAACTTAGGCGTTCAATACACTAATATGGCAGCTATCGGCACCGGAAATGCTGTTACAGCCACTTTATTTCAATATTTAGCACCGATTATTATTGCTGTCTTCTTAGCTTTTCAAAAAAAACGCATGCCAACATTCATAGAAATGCTTGCCCTTTTCATTGCTTTGTGCGGAATGTATTTATTAATTACCAATGGCTCTATTAACAGTTTGTCTTTATCAGTTGCCGGCATTCTCTGGGGTATCATTTCGGCTGCAGCCCTTGCTTTTTATACGCTATACCCTAAGAAGTTTATGAAGCAGTGGGGATCAGCGCTAACTGTCGGATGGGGGTTATTTATTGGAGGTTTTGCTGAAGGTTTGTTTAATCCGCCATGGCAGGTAAAAATATCCGAATGGTCAATACCTTCATTATTAGCTTTAATCTTTATTATCGGGTTCGGTACGTTAGCCGGTTACTTCCTTTATCTCGAAAGCTTAAAATTTATTACCCCAACCGAAACAAGCATCTTATCTTGCGCGGAACCATTGGCTGCCACATTTGTATCTGTCATTTGGCTGCATGTGTCTTTCGGCTTATTTCAATTAATTGGCGGTTTTTTCATTGTAGTAACGGTGATTTTATTGTCAGTAAAACCAATCAAATTAAGACATCCTTTACGGCGAAAATCAAATAATGTCACCCATTTGGAACACTAACACCGAAATGCAGAGCCCCTAGCCCGGAGCTCTGCATTTTAAATTTACTTATAACGCAAAAAAGTTTACATAAATAAAATACTTTTGTACTATAGAAATGTAAAATTTAACTAAGGGGGACGTTATGACAAATTACAATATTTCAGCATTTATAAAACTCGTTCGTCAAATGGATAGAAATGTCCGCAACGAGTTTAACTTTAGTTTATTTGGTACGCAAACTCAATTGTTAGAAACCCTTTATAGAAATGGTCCCTTACGGATGTCTGATCTTGCTGAAAAATTGGATATCACGCTTGGCGCTGTTACCTCTCTTTCAGATCGAATGATTAAAACGACAGATTTTATAGAACGGAAACGTTGTGATGATGACAGAAGAGTTGTCCGTCTTGATCTTTCTAAGAAAGGACGTTCTTTTATAGACAGTTTTATTCAAACACGGAGTAAAACAAAACACAAATTTTTTGATAAATTAACAGAAGAAGAAATAGCCATTTTTTTACGCTTGTCTGAAAAAATGCTGGAATAATAAAATGATTTGTTGAAGACGGTAACTTGAATTCTTAAGTGTCCTGTCTTCTTTTATACTTTTTTAAAACATGCTTAATTCTGCTCTTTTTAATAAATCATTAATCGTTTTCTTCTTAGGAAAAAGATTCATTTTGTTAATACTAATGATATCCCAAAATGACCCTTGAAATTTCAGAAAGTCTGTTTATTTATACCCGTTTTTTTAAACGGAACGGCAGTATTTCTTGTATAATTAATGTAAGCGCTATTAAACGTACGTAGATAAATACTTATTCAGTTATTGTAATGGGAGGAATTATAAATGAAGTCCTTTAACTACTATTGTCCGACGAAAATTGAAATGGGGACAGGAAAAACGATGGAGCTGCCGGAAATGCTCAATTCCCTTGGGATAGGATCATCGATTCTGCTTGTCTCGGACCCTGGCGTTATACGCGCAGGATTGATCGATCCGATCCAAACCCGCTTGGAATCTTCTGGATATCGCGTATCCATATTCGACTCTCTTGCGCCAAATCCGCGTGATACGGACTGTATCACTGGTGCTGCACAGTTTAATGATATAAAGGCGGAAGCTGTTGTAGCTATTGGCGGAGGAAGTGCTATGGATACAGGCAAAGCCATCGCGCTTTGCGGTCCGAATGGCGGAACTCCTGCTGATTATGTGGATGGCAGGCGCGAGTATACAAATATTGCACCGATTATTTGTGTACCAACCACCGCAGGAACAGGTTCAGAAGTCACCAGGTCTTCGGTTATCACTGAGGCGGCAACCCATCGGAAAATGACGCTTAAACATGCCCTATTGCGGCCAGCTCTTGCTGTCCTTGATCCCGAATTAACTTACAGCGTCCCTGCTTCTGTTACTGCTGCTACTGGTGTTGACGCATTAGTCCATGCAATCGAAGGTTATACATGCAAAATCACCAATCCAATTTCTCAAGCGCTTGGGGCAAGCGCCATGCAAACAATTGTTTCAGCATTGCCTATCGCATATAAAGACGGACAAAACGAAGAGGCTCGTTATGCCATGCTCAAAGGGAGCTTACTAGCGGGCTTATGTTTTGGCTCAGCAGATGTAGCGGCCGTGCACTGCCTGGCTGAAGCGCTTGGCGGACTTTATGATACGCCTCATGGTGTTGCAAATTCAGTTTTTTTACCCTATGTATTACGATTCAACAGTACAGAAAATCGACCGATGCATGCAAAGATAGCACGTTATATGAGGTTTGCGAAAGACTCAGATTCAGATGACATTGCGATTGAAAAACTAATTAACGGTGTCACAGCCTTTACAGAAAACCTTAATATCCCTAAGTTAAAGGATCTTCCCGGCGTTCAGAAAAAAGATTTTCCGCGCATTGTTGAACTGGCGATGCAGAATGGCTCGACCCCAAGTAATGTTAGAACTGTTACGGCCGATGATTACTTAGCCATTCTTGAACAGGCTTATAAAGGAATTTAACATTGACTTTACAAAATCCCCTTTACAAAACGTGTTTGGTATTTTCGCCAAACACGTTTTTCATATTGAGTCAAATTATTATGTAAGATAATCTTACATAATAATTTAAATAAATAAAAATAATTGTATAATTTAATTAACAATTGATGTTAGATATATTCACATCATAATTTTGGTTCACTGAGGGGAGCGTTTCTATTGAATACGATTTTTCTGATGAACAGTTTGTGGGTGATGTTAGCTGCTATTTTGGTTATTTTAATGCAAGGCGGTTTTATTTTACTTGAAGCCGGGTCGACAAGAATGAAGAATGCCGGTCATATTGCCGGAAAAACAATCTTTACCTTTGGCATAGCTTCACTTGCTTTTTGGGCAATAGGTTATGGTTTTATTTTCGGACATGGGAATGCCGTCATTGGATTATCGGATTTCTTTTACTCCGGCTATGATATAAAAGGTTTGGAAGTTTCAGGTGCCGTTTATTTTTTATTTCAACTGGCGTTCGCGGGTATTTCGCTGACAATCGCTTTAGGCGGATTTGCTGAGCGGGGCAAGCTGTCAGTTTATATTATTTTTGCTGTTCTATTCTCTATTTTGGTTTATCCTGTTATCGCCCATTGGATTTGGGGAAAAGGATGGTTATCAACTTTAGAGCAGCAAGATTTTGCCGGCTCCACGGTCGTACATTTAACCGGCGCGATGGCCGCATTTGCCGGAACGATCGTCCTTAAGCCAAGAATCGGAAAGTTTAATAAAGATGGGTCTGCCAATCAAATTCATGGGCACAACCAAGTGTTTACCGCTTTGGGCGTCTTAATTTTATGGATCGGCTGGTTTGGATTTAATGCGGGAAGTACTATTACTGTTAAAGATAGCTTCTTTGGATTTATTGCCTTAAATACAAACGCAGCAGCTGCAGCCGGCGCAATCAGCTCCTTATTCATTTCCTGGTTGCACTCTCGTAAAGCTGACATTCCGACAATGCTGAATGGCGCTCTCGCCGGTTTAGTTGCGATAACTGCTTCATGCGCCTTTGTGGAAACTTGGGCTGCCGTTATCATTGGTTTGGTTTCAGGAATCATCGTTGTTTACAGTATGAAATTCTTTGAAAAAATAAAAATTGATGACCCGATATTCGCCCTTTCCGTTCATGGCACCCCTGGCATTTGGGGAACAATTTCAACAGGATTTTTTGCAGCGCCTAAACTTGCAGCGACTGTTGGAATAGGGAAAGCAGGACTCTTTTATGGCGGCGGATTCTCACAGTTAGCCATCCAGATTCTTGGTGTTGCAGCCGCAGGCGTGTACGCTTTCGCTATTTCATATATCATCTTGAAAATTATGAAGGGTATTTTAAAAGGATTACGTGTATCAAAAAGGGAAGAAATGATCGGTCTTGATATCAGTACACATGGCAGTTACGGTTATCCTGAAGCCTTTCACAAGCACAAATTTGAAAAATCAGCTCAATCACAAGTATTTGAAGAGGCGGCACAATAAGTATGGCTGACTCTTATAAAAATAAAAAAGTCATATCTATCGGTATTGTCAGCGAATTAACCGGTCTCTCTCTAAGGCAAATCAGATATTATGAGGAACGAAAATTAATTTTTCCAGAACGAACCGAACGCGGCACTCGAAAATATTCATTTGCTGATGTTGAAACATTAGTGGATATTGCCAATAAAAGAGAGGAAGGTGTACAAACGTTTGAAATTAGGCAAGAATTGAAAAAGCAGAAAGGCCAATCCAGAGATGAACTGAAAAAGATGATCCGCGGACAAATTAATTCACAATTTCATTTGAGAAAATAAAAACAGGTTATCAAGGAAATTCCCTTGATAACCTGTTTTATATTAATTATGCTTTAGGACCGGTCATTTCCTCCGGTTTAACCATTTCTTCAAATTGCTCTTCAGTTAAAATGCCTGTTTTAACGGCGGCTTCTTTTAAAGTTGAGCCGTCAGCGTGAGCTGTTTTAGCGATTTTAGCCGAATTTTCATAACCGATATGCGGATTAAGGGCTGTAACTAACATTAATGAATTGTGCAAGTAATGATCAATTTTTTCTTTATCAGGCTCAATGCCTACTGCACAATGGTCATTAAAGGATACCATAGCATCAGAAAGCAATCGAACGGATTGTAAGAAGTTGTAGCTGATGACAGGTTTAAAAACATTCAATTCAAAGTTGCCTTGGCTTGCTGCAAAACCGATTGTTGCATCGTTACCCATTACTTGAGCAGCAACCATTGTCACAGCTTCGGATTGAGTCGGGTTAACTTTGCCTGGCATGATCGAGCTTCCAGGTTCATTAGCTGGTATAGTAATTTCGCCGATGCCGCAGCGAGGACCGCTTGCCAGCCATCTGACATCGTTGGCAATTTTCATAAGATCCGCCGCAAGACCTTTTAATACGCCATGAACGGCAACAATTTCATCATGGCTTGTCAATGCATGGAATTTATTTTCTGCAGAAGTGAAGGTTTTTCCTGTGATACCGGAAATTTCTTCAGCCGTCATTTTACCGAATTCCGGATGGGCATTAAGACCTGTGCCTACAGCAGTTCCGCCGATCGCCAGTTCCTTCATATGCTCAGTTGATTCTTTTAGCATTGTATCAATTTTGTCAAGCATTGTGCGCCAGCCGCTGATTTCTTGGCCAAGCGTTAATGGCGTGGCGTCTTGAAGGTGTGTTCTGCCAATTTTAATAATATCTTGGAAAGCTTCTTCTTTTTCTTTTAAAGTGTTTCTTAATTTATGAAGCGCAGGGACAAGATCATCTTCAACAGCCAGGACAGCAGCTACATGCATAGCCGTCGGGAACGTGTCGTTTGAGCTTTGCGATTTATTGACATCGTCGTTAGGGTGAACACGCGCTTCACTGTTTTTTTCTTTCAAGATTTGGTTTGAACGGTTTGCAATCACTTCGTTAACGTTCATGTTAGATTGGGTTCCGCTGCCGGTTTGCCAAACAACAAGCGGAAATTGATCATCCCACTTGCCTTCAATAATTTCGTTGGCCGCTTGTACAATAGCATCTGCTTTTTCTGCATCTAACTTACCAAGTTTTTTATTTGCAAGCGCTGCGCTCTTTTTCAAAATAGCAAAGGCTTTAACAACTTGAAGGGGCATTTTTTCCCAGCCGATTTTGAAATTGTTTTTACTGCGTTGGGTTTGCGCAGCCCACAGCTTATCCGCCGGTACCTTTACTTCGCCAAGCGTATCTTTTTCAATTCTGTAATCCATTCCTGAGTCCTCCCTTGTACTATAACCACAGTTTCTAATATTACTATGACATTGACGGGAAACCGCTGTCATCTACCATCACTATTATCATACGTTTTGCAAATCATGTCAAAAATTATTTGATGGCGCTGTGAGGGGTCTTAGGGGTGGTGCAGCGCAGGTCGGTGAAACTTTTGTTGATTCATAAAGTGAGACTTCCATAAGCGAGGATTTTTAACCCCGGCTCATACAAATAAATCAACGACTTTACTTTCATTTACCTTTACGAGGCCAAGATCAGTTATTTTAAGTTCAGGGCTGACAGGTAATGATTGGGTGCTGAATGACATAATTGGATTATAATGCTTGTATCCTAACCCCTTCATTGCTTGGCGAAGTTTTTTCATTTCAGCGGCAATTTGTTCTAACGGCTCTTCTGATAAAATCCCGCCGACCGGCAGCTTAAGAAAGGATAAAACCTTGCCATTTTCGACAACACAGTAACCGCCTTGGTTTTCGATGACCGTGTTGGCAGCAAGTATGATGTCTTCTTTGTTTTTTCCGACAACCAAGAGGTTATGATTGTCATGAGAGTATGTTGTTGCGATCGCTCCTCTTTTAATTGTATCGCCGCCAACTAATCCCAGCGCTTTATTTCCGTTTATCCCATATCTTTCAAAGACCCCGATTAAGCAAAATGGACTATTTTCCCAATCTAATTGGCTGTTTATTACTTGTAAATCGGCAATTTTCTCTTTTGTAAAAGTACTGCCGTCAGATATAGTCATGATCCTGCATGAGACATTGCCATTATTAACCGGCGCTTTAATATTTAGATCTTCCGTATTTAAAGGCGCCAATTTTATGCTTTCATAAAAGTCGGCTGGAAATTGTTTAGATTGGAATTCTTGTTCGTATTTTTCCTTGTAATCGTAAACTTTAATACCATTTTTAAATACTTGATCAATGTCTAAAGATTGAATATCGTTTACCAATAAAAAATCCGCAATTTTGTTCGGGGCAATCATCCCTCTATCGTAAAGCCTCATTCGTTTAGCTGGCGTGACCGTACTTGCATAAATAGCGTCCTCGGGTTTCATTCCCATTTTAATAGCCTTTCTTACAATATGATTTAAATGCCCTTGATCGACAAATGAATCAGGCATAACGTCATCTGTGACAAAACAAAAGTGCTCACCGTAATCATGTTCAACTAAGTGTTGAATAATTTCCGGGGTCATCGATTTTTCTTGTATTTCTATAAACATGCCAAGCCGGATTCTTTCTTCCATACCCTCAATTGTTTGGTGGGTGTGGTCTGAATCAATTCCGGCAAAAATAAACCGGCTTAAATCCTCATCCATTAATTTTGGACAATGCCCCTCGATTGGCAGATGCGGGTAATTATTTTTGACATGCCGGACAATTCGGTTTGTTTTACAATCCGGCTTAGTGATCACATCCATATAATCCATAATTTCACCAAGGCAAGCTACGCTTTCATTTTTTGCTAATTCATCAATTTCCATAATATCAATGGCTCCGCCTGTTGTCTCAAATTGCGTGGCAGGTACTGAGCTGGGGATACCATATAATATATCTGCAGTACAATGATCACTTTTATCTATCATTTCTTGAATACCGCGAATACCGAAAACATTAGCCATCTCGTGCGGTTCAGCGACTATTGTCGTTACACCGTTTTTTATAATCCCATAGGAGAAAGTGCTTGGGGTTACCATTGTGCTTTCAATATGTAAATGGATGTCAATCAATCCCGGAATCATAAACCGGCCTTTTCCATCAATCACTTCTTTGGGTTCAAATGCATTCATATCTTTTTTACCTATGTAAAAGAATTTACCAGCGGAAATCGCCACATTTCCTTGAATGAATTTTTTGAATGAATGATTATATACCTTAACATTTTTTATAAACAGATCTATGTTCATGATTTTCTCCTTTTTAAACCACTTTTTATATTTAATTATCTATAACATCTTCTAACATAACTTATTTGAATATTCCATGTAAACGAAAAAGAGCCTTATTAACCTTAAAGGCTCTTTTTCTAGTTTAATTCATCTCTTTAACATTTAACAGTTTTGCATTAATTAAAAAGGAGACTTCTTCTAAATATTATAGGTTCACTAATAATTTTGCCATCAGCGCTGATCTGACAGGAAGCTGATCAATCAAAATATGTTCATATTCCGCGTGCGGTCCTTCGCCGACCGAACCCAATCCGTCCAATGTTGGAATTCCGAGCGCTGAAGTGAAATTCCCATCGCTGCCTCCGCCGACTTTTTCTTCTTTTAATTGAATGCCAAGTTCTTTTGCGCAAGATTGAGCGATTTGAAACAGTTGTTCTGTTTTTTTAGTTTTTACCATTGGCGGCCGTTCTATATCCCCTAAGACTTTGACCGTTGTCCCCTTAAGATGAGGTTTGATATCGTGGATAAGGTGAGAAATACGCTCACCTTCCTGCATGCTTGAAACCCTCGCATCCACGTCAATTTCCGCGCGTTCCGCAACAACATTGACCCGGCTCCCGCCATGTGTTATACCAGCATTAATCGTAGTTCCTTTTTCGTAGTCGTTTAAAGAATGCAAGTATAATATTTGGTGAGCCATCTCTTCCACCGCACTGATACCATCTTCAGGATGGTTGCCTGCATGTGATGCTTTCCCTTTGATAATAATTTTGAATTGCCCCACCCCTTTACGGGATGTTTTAAGTGCACCGCTTTTTGCGACCGCAGGCTCAGGAACGAGAACCGCTTCACTCTTTAATGCTTCCTGTTCAATCAGTTCACGAGATGCAGTACTGCCCACCTCTTCATCACTCGTACAAAGAAATACGATTTTTTTATTCAACGGCAAATTTAATACCCGGCATGCTTTTAATGCCCAGAGCGATTGAATAATGCCGCCTTTCATATCTAAGATACCCGGGCCGTATGCTTTGCCGTCTTCAACATGAAATGAAAGTCTTCCTACATCCCAAACGGTATCGAAGTGAGCAAGAATTAAAATTTGCGACTCCCCTTCACCATAGGTAAAACGCAAATCATTACCGGCTTTTTCTTGAGAAATAACCTCGGCTTCTATGTTTAAATGTTTTTGAAAAAGTTCACGCAATACTGCACCGCACCGATCAACATGTTTTTTATCATCAGACGGCGATTCCGCTCTTACTAGTTTTTCCAAATCAGATAAAATATTGTTTTTATTTTTCTGTAAGTAATCTAACATCCTATCCATAATGGACATCCTTTCATTAAATTTTTAATTCTAAAACTCTTTACTCAATAAAGAAAACTTGGCAGCTGCATCGGTCTTGCTTCTTCGTTGGCAAGATATACTTTTTGATAGTAAAACAAAACAGTCTTTTATTTCTTTATTTATTTGTCCTTACAAATTCCCTTTGTTTTACAGTATATTTATCCAATAATTCAGGCTTCGGTTGATAACCGATTCCCGGAGATAACGGAATATCGATAGTACCATCTTTGTTTACTGTTACTTCTGGAGAAATGACATCTTCATACCAATAACGGGAAGAGGCAGCCGTGTCCCCCGGCAATATAAAGTTTGGCAGTGAAGTCATCGCGATATTGTGAGCGCGCCCAATACCTGATTCCAACATGCCCCCGCACCAGACGGGAACTCCCTTCTCCCGGCATAAGTCATGAATGCGTTTTGCCTCTGATAAACCGCCTACCCTGCCGATTTTAATATTAATGATCCGGGTGCTGCCTAGTTCAATTGCCTTACGGGCATCCTCACATGAATGAATACTCTCATCTAAGCAAACCGGTGTTTTCAGCTGTTTTTGAAGCTTGGCATGATCGATGATATCATCATGTGCGAGAGGCTGTTCAATCATCATCAAATTAAAGTAATCTAATTCTTTTAAAGTATCCATATCGTTTAATGTATAAGCTGAATTAGCATCCGCCATCATCGGAATATCACCAAAACGGCTGCGCAAAGCACGGATTATTTCAACATCTTTACCCGGTTTTATTTTAAATTTGAATCTCCGGTAACCTTGTTCTATATAATTTTCGACATTGCGGAACAATTGATTAATGTCTTCCTCTATCCCGATGCTTATCCCAACCTCAATTTTATCCTTTGTACCGCCAAGGGCTTTGGCAAGCGGGAGATTCTGCTGTTTAGCATATAAGTCCCATATCGCTCCCTCAATGGCTGACTTAGCCATGTTATTGCGGCGAATCGGCGAAAAAAGCTGTCCTGCCTCATCAGGATGAGAAAATTCCGCTTGTTCAAGCACCATCGGGATTAAAAATTGTTCGAGTATATGCCAGGCCGTACCAACTGTTTCTTCGTTATATAGAGGATCTTTTGAAACAACGCATTCCCCATAGCCTGTTAAGCCGTCAGCTTGTACCTCTGTTAATATAAACTCCCTTTCTAATTGTGTCCCAAAACTGGTCTGGAATGGCGATTTTAATATCATCTTCATCTGCCGCATAGTGACTTTTTCTATAAACATGTGGACCCCCCCTAAAAGATTTATTATAATTTTCCGCTGTTATTCAGCATAAATATTAAAGTTGGAATAGTACTGCTCAAGCCTTTTTCTGCGTGATTGAACCTCCCCCTTCATTTTTGTATTAATACCAAATATTATTTGATTCAATAAACTTAGGACAGGTACAATGTTATTTGGCCCTGATTCAGCATCTGTTTTCGTCGTAAAAGTCAAATCGGCGATACAGCCGACCGGCGATAAAACGTGATCAGTAGCAGCAATAATTTTCGCACCTTGATTTTTTGCGCATTCCGCTAATTGTATAACATCTCTTGTATAACGGGGATAAGAAATGAAAAATGCGACTGATTGCTCATTAATGTCCAGAAGCTTTTCAACCGCATCACCTATTTCTGAACTTAATTGAACTTGATTGCGAAATTCACTTAAACTGGATGAAAACCATAGCGCCGGCGGCAGTGAAGTGCGATGACCAACGATTAAAACCTGCTCTGCCCCTATCAGCCAGTCTACAGCTTTCCAAATATTATCCTGGTTTAAATGTTGATTAAGATCTTGCAGCATGTTGATATCTTTTTTGATAACTTCAGAGAAAACACTTGTTTTTTCAAATTGATGATCATTTGCTTCTGATTGGATTTCCTGATCTGAAAGCACTTGTTTTCTAATCGTTGACTGCATCTCTGAAAAACCATTGAAACCTAGTGCATATGAAAGCCGAATAACCGTGGTTTGACTGACATTTATTTCTCTTCCTATTTGCTCGGCGGTTCTGAATGCTGATTGATTAATATTGTTCAAAATATACTCTGCCACTTTTCGTTGTCCAGATGACAAACTGTGAAACACATTTTTAATTGATTTTTCTATTGAGAGATTCTCCAAACGATCACCCTTATGCATGACATACTTTAATAATTCTTTTTTAAAGCAGTAAAAACTTCATTGTTTTTTTACAATTTACCATATATATTGAATAGTGTAAATATTAAACTGCCCGTTTTTTATTTAATTAAAAAAAACCCGCCTTTTGACGAGTTTCGAAATATTTTTGAATTTAAAATCCTAATAATAACAAAAGTCCGCCGATAATAGGCATGATTATTGTTGCTGTTTTTAGTACAACCGGATGAAGACGTGTGGTGAATTTAGCGCCAATATAAGTCCCAATCAAAGTGCCAAGCACGACTTCAATAAATAATTTTATATCTAAATTTCCTGAAGTATAATATCCAGTACTTCCTATTAAAGCAATTGGTAAAATAACCAGCATGGTTGTCCCCGCTGATTGTTGAATGGTCATGCCTAAAAAAGTTAGTAAACCAATTTGAATAAAAGGTGTTGAGCCAATTCCAAAAGTACCAGCTAAGATTCCGGAAACAATGCCTACTCCCCCTGCTGCTGTCCAAAAGCGGAGACTGGACGGCATCTCCGTTCCCTCGATGGATTTATGATTGGAACTCATAAATATCTTAAATCCGAGGAGAATGGCAGAAAGAAACAGCATACTTGCAGTCATCCATTTTAAATCATGTCCGGGGATGAGCTGAGCAATTTGCGAGCCGATAAAAGATCCGGCAGCACCGAATAACCCGACAACAACACCAGTTTTGATGACAACATTTCCTTCTCGATAATGGCTGTATGCACCCGACAAAGTCGTAAAAACCATTGCTGCCAGTGATGTCCCAAGCGCAGTATGTATAGGAATTCCGAAAAAGACATTTAAAATCGCGATAATTGTTCCCGAGCCGCCGGCGCCGACAAACCCGAGAATTAACCCCATAATAAGCATCGTTATTGTAATTGACATTGTAACAAATCCTTTTCCGATCGTTTATATACATTAATTATATCGAAACAGAATTTTGTAAACATCCTTTTTACAGAAAAAACAGGCCGCAAACACGGTCTGTTTTTTAAAAATGCACTTTATCCTCTGCTTCCGGCTAATTTACTTTTTCTAAATTTTTGTTTCTGTCTTTCCTTTGATTCCTCTTCTTGAGGCGGTCTGGTCTTTTTAAGGAAGAAAGCTAAAATTAATGCAAGGACAGCAAGACCTGTTGCAACGATAAAGGCGTCATTAATACCTTTAATAGAAGCTTCTTTTGAAATCATTGCTATTTGCTGTTTAGTATGAGGAGCCAGCGATTGAATCATGTCTTGGACATGTTTTTTTGTCTGACTGCTCATAATCGTAATAAGAAATGCTGTACCCAGTGATCCTGAGACTTGTCTAAAAGTGTTCACCATCGCCGTACCATGGGCATTTAATCTTTGCGGCAGAGAGTTTAACCCGGCTGTCATGATTGGCATCATTAACATCGACATACCAAACATTCGGCAGCTGTACAAAATAATTAACGTCGTATATGTTGTTGAATCGGTTAATCTGCTGAACATATAGGTCGTAACAGCTGTTATGATCAAGCCGGTCACCGCCAGCCATTTTGGGCCGATTTTATCGAAAATAACCCCTGTGATAGGGTTCATTATCCCCATAATAATAGCGCCAGGTAAAAGTAATAGTCCCGATTCCAACGGCGTGAAGCCTCGAATATTCTGTAAATAAATCGGCAATAGAAGCATAGCGGCAAACATGGCCATGGTAATGATGACATTTATAATCGCCGCCAGTGTGAACATACCATATTTAAATACTCTAAATTCGAGCATCGGTTTGTTAACCCTAAGTTCCCGTACAACAAATAAATCAAGCGCTACAACGCCAGTAAAAATGATGTTAAGAACCAGCAAATTAGTCCAACCTTTATCTCCCGCGCTGCTAAAACCATAAAGGATACCGCCAAAACCAACTGTAGACAAGATGACACCCAATATATCAAGTTTTGGTTTCGATACCTTTGTAACATTTTTAAGGAAAAAAATCGCAACAATAATGTCGATAATTGCTATTGGAAGAATGATAAAAAACAGTAATCTCCATGAAAAAGTTTCCACGATCCACCCTGAAAGCGTTGGGCCGATTGCCGGTGCAAATACCATCGCTACCCCGACTACTCCCATTGCGGAGCCCCTTTTGTCGGCAGGAAAAATAGTTAAAATGACATTTGTTAAAAGCGGCATCATAATGCCGGCTCCCGCCGCTTGGATAACTCTGCCTAAAATAAGGATAGAAAAGGATGGTGAAATGCCGCAAATGAATGTTCCAATCGCAAATAAACTCATAGCAGCTAAAAATAGTTGCCTCGTTGTAAATCTCTCCATTAAATAAGCTGTTATAGGGATTAGAACACCGTTAACAAGCATATATCCCGTTGTAATCCATTGAGCTGTAGTAGCCGTAATATGAAAGTTATTCATAACTTTGGGCAGGGCTACATTCATAAGCGTCTGATTCAAAATAGCGACAAAAGCGCCCATAATAATGACTGTGATAATTGGACCCTTTTTTATATTTTGAACAGCCGCCTTAGAGACAGTATCCATAAAAGGTCAACCCCTTTTTAATTTATCTAAGATCTCTTGATGAACTTTTAGGAGAAACTTAATGTCTTCATCGGAAATTTCCCGTAAACCTGAGAGACGCTCTGTTAAAAGCTCATACGCTTCTTCTTTCTTCTTATTCCCTTCAGGTGTCAATCGCATCGTCAAAGTTCGGCGGTCGTTCTCTGAACGTTCCCGAACAATAAGACCTGCCTTCACTAATCTTTCAACAATACCGCTCATTGTACTATTTCCAACAAGCAATTCTTCTGATAATTGCCCTAAGCTGGCATTAGGCGTTTGATCTAATGCATTTAGCACTTGAAACTGAATAACTGTTAAATTTAAT
Organism: Scopulibacillus cellulosilyticus; assembly: GCF_042665295.1. NCBI lineage: Bacteria > Bacillati > Bacillota > Bacilli > Caryophanales > Sporolactobacillaceae > Scopulibacillus > Scopulibacillus cellulosilyticus. Next base: position 328,988 of record NZ_JBHTCO010000004.1, on the reverse strand, counting down.
TCATCCGATTCTTCAAGCAGCATATAATACAAGGCCCTGTTAACTTCTTTAAATGATTTCATTATTTGATGGATTTTTTCATATTCGCCCAATTCCCAACACCTCTTGCATTTAATTCGTACATAAATATTTCGTGTACGAAATGTATTTAATCCAATTGATACTATACTCCCGCTAATACTATGTGTCAACAGCTATCACTTCATACATGTGGTCTGACCCTGTGAAGTTTTTGTGAACTCTGGATAACTATAAAGACATATAATGGTAAAGAAAATCAGCCAAAAATTGATTTTTGGCTGATTGATTCCTTATATTGGCGGAAGATCCAGTTTTCCTTCCGTAAACAATTCTTTAATCATATGTTTAGAAAATCCCGCTGCTTGAGCAAAGGTAATTTTAGCCGGCATCGGCGGTTCATTTGCATCTACTAAAACATCAACAATACATGGTTTTGTCTGTGCTGCTGCTTGTTCTAAAGCCTGCGGCAATTCTTCAACTTTTTCTACACGATAGCCTATCCCGCCGCACGCCTCTGCATATTTGGCGAAGTTCGGATTAACTAGATTGGTGCCAAATTCAATATTTCCCATAACTTCCTGTTCATATTTAATCATCGCAATCTTATGATTGTTAAGGACAATCACTTTAATAGGGAGCTCATATTTTACTGCGGTTACAAAATCATTCATTGTCATACCAAATCCGCCGTCTCCGCAGATAGCAAACACTTGTTTATTAGGGTAAGCAATTTGACCGGCCAAGGCGCCTGGAAGTCCGCAGCCAAGCGTTGCCAGCCAGCTGGAAAGAACAAATTGCTGGTTTGTTATTCTAAAATCTCTCGCCGTCCATACGGTCACATTTCCAACATCGACTGATAAAACAGCATCATCATGGGCAATTTGTTTAAGGGAACGAAGAACTTTTTGCGGTTTAATCGGAACTGAATCATCGGCTTCTTCCTGATCCATCTTCTTCCACCAGCGTTTCATCATTTCTTGATGATGTTCAAGGAATGAACGATCTTTTTTTGTATCTATTTGTTTAGTCAGCCATTCTAACGTTTTACCGGCATCCCCGGCGCATCCAACATCAGCCGGATATCTCTTGCCAATTTGATATGGATCAATATCAATGTGAATGGTTTTTGCTTTATCAGGTAAAAAAGCGTTAAATGGATATGACGTTCCGATTAAAATAAGCGTATCAGCATTTTGCATAGCGTCATATGCAGGCTTTGTGCCAATTTGACCCAGTCCGCCTAGACATAATGGATGTTCATCCGGTATGACACCTTTCGCCGGTAATGAAAGAACAATCGGTGAGGCAATCTTCTCAGCAAAGTTTATTAAAGCTTGACTTGCACCTCTTGTTCCCTTTCCTGCCAGAATAATTGGCTTTTCCGCTTCGTTAATGACTTGTTTGGCTTGTTGTAAATCTTCAAGCTCAGGCATGACATGAGATTTTACATAAAACGGTTTTGTATATCTTATGTCCCCTTCCATCTCAAACCTTGGAATATCATCCGGTACAGTTAATACTGCAACACCATGTCTTGTGTAAGCCGTCCGGATCGCCTGGTTAACAACCGTCGGCATTTGTTCAGCTGACATAATTCGTTGATTATAAACGGCGACATCATCAAATAATCTATCCAAATTAACTCTTGGAAAAAATCAGTGCCAATCATATCTGATTCAACTTGTCCGCATATAGCAAGGACCGGCGCCCGGTCTAACTTAGCGTCATACAATCCGTTAAGTGTATGAATGGATCCGGGACCCGCAATCGTCAGGCAAACACCCAGTTTTCCTGTTAGCTTTGCATAAGCCGAAGCAGCTAAAGCTCCCGCCTCTTCATGCCTTACTTGAATAAATTTAATCCTGCCGTCTTCATCCGCTTTTCTTAATGGTTCAATAATCGAGTTAATGGAATCACCGGGCATGCCGTAAATGTGGTCAACCCCCCACTCAATTAAAAGATCAATCAATACTTCTCCCGCTTTTTTCCGAAACATATACTCTCTCCTTTCCTTTAGAATGGCACTTCCAAAACCGCTTAATTGTTATTTATTATTCCAAATTTTAACATTTATTTAAATCTAAACCCTGCTTTTGATATTGTGCTGAAATGCTAGATATTTATACAAAAATACCCGGTTGCTTGGAAAATTAATAAAAAGGTTCCTTTGGCATTAAACATACAAATTTAACAAAATTGGCATACTGAATAATACTTGGAGGCTTAGCATATATGAAGGTTTATCATGCAATAAAAGGTATTGCCGGGATACTTTCTAAATTCGGGTTGACCTTTCAAGTCATCAAGACAGCTTTGGCGACCGGTATTGCCTGGTGGGCAGCCACAGCATTAACCCCTAATCCTTATCCTTTCTTTGCACCTATTGCCGCAGTACTCGTCGTCAATGCAACTGTTGCGGAATCATTAGAAAAGGCTTTCTACCGAATTATTGGCACAATCGGCGGCGTACTTGTCAGTTTGTTCATTGGTCATTGGTTACATGTAGGAACGATCGCCATCTTTCTTAGTGTGCTGCTGGGTATGGTACTAGCAACAGCATTAAGCTTGAATACGCAAATTACGGCGCAAATTGGTGTTAATTCAATGCTGGTTCTCGCTTTTCTGCACTCACCCGGTTATGCGTTAGGACGTATATATGAAACCATGCTGGGGTGCATTATTGCTATTATTGTAAATGCGGTCATTATTCCTCCAAATGCCATACCAAAAGCCTCCAAAAGCATTGATGATTTAAGCCGGTTATCTTTTATTTCTTTAAATAACCTTGGTGCTCTTTGGTATCAGGATGACCCTAATATGAAAGAAGATTTAAAAGCGGTCCGATATTTAGTTGACCAAACGGAAAACACTTTTGACGCCGTTAAATTAGCCAAACAGAGTATCAGATTTCGTCCTTTTGCTAAAAAGAAAAAGCAGAGAATTAAAGAATTAGCTGTTGCGCTCAGCCGTTTAGAGCATATAACTATTCAAATTAGAGGCATTGCCAGAGGATTGGTGGATTTACGCTCTGTAAAGGGATTAACCGTCAATGTCATTGGTAAAAAGGAAGCCATATCCGCCATGAAAGCCACCGCTGTCTGTATCCATTTATATGGAAAATCAATCGTCAATCCATCAGAGAAAATTTCAAAAGAACTCAATGAAGCCATTGCAAAGGCTCGAATAAAACAAAAATATTGTCTAACGACTCTGTACCAATCAACATCCTTGACAGTTTTTAGAGACATTGGCGGTATTCTTACCGATTTAAACCGAATTATCAAAGAAGTATCCGGTGAGCGTTTGGTAAAGACAGGCCGCGAGTATTAATATCATGACAACTCAAAAAGCCATGAAGCTTATGACTTCATGGCTTTTCGGCTAAAATAAACATTTATTCGGGTTTAGGTTTTATTGATTTTCTATAATTCCCTTTCAGTTCCCGATGCGCTTTTTCGTCTTGTTTCCGCCTTTTTGATCCAAACCACTCTGAGCCAACAAGGACTGCTCCAAGTGCCAAAAAGGCTAATATCCCGCCAACTATATATAAAATCATAACAACATATTCCGGCAAATCTATCACTCCTTACTTACTCATATGATGACCGCAGCACTATAGATTATTCATGACATGCTTATCAAAAATAAGGAGCAATTGGAAACGTTAAGTATTGTTTTATCCAATTTCCGCAAAATATTTATAATGATCACTTTCCAAGGCAAAATACTTATACAATAGAATAAGGTGATAAAAATGACTTCCTCAATTTATCGTAAAATCACTTCACTGGATCCAAAGGTTATTTTATTCCTGGAATATCTTGAAATACTTATTGGTGCAACAATTGTTGGATTAGTTTTCAACCTGTTTTTATTGCCTAATAAAATTGCAGCAGGCGGTGTCAGCGGCATCAGCACGATTCTTTTCGGCCTTTTTCACTGGAACCCTTCCTATGTCCAATGGGCATTTAACATACCGCTGTTTTTTCTCGGGATTATTCTTTTAGGAAAAGAATTTAGTATAAAAACACTTGTTGGAACAGCATTCCTTCCTTTAGTTATTTATTTAACAGAGGATATCCAGCCAATCACTTACAATCATCTTTTAGGTGCTTTATTTGGCGGAATAGGACTAGGGTTTGGCCTTGGCATTGTATTTCGCGGTAAAGGTTCTACAGGAGGAACGGCACTCATCGGCCAAATTATTCATAAGTATACCCGTCTTTCACTTGGCATTTGCATGGTTATGATTGACGGATCAATTGTTGTATTATCGGCATTTGTTTTTAGCCTTGAGCAAGCATTATATGCAATTATAAGTATTTATTTATCTGGAAAAATGATTGATGTCGTACAGGTAGGCCTGAGCTATAATAAGTTGGCGTTAATTATTTCTGAAAAAGAAGAGGAAATACGCCAAGTGATTTTTGCAGAAATTGACCGAGGAGTAACTAAAATTGCCGGGATCGGCGGTTATACAAACACTGCAAGGCCAATCTTAATGTGCGTACTCGACCAAAGCGAGCTGACAAAATTGAAGCAACTTGTAAACAGAGTAGATCCTGCCGCATTTGTGATCATTTCAAATTCAGTGGAGGTGCTTGGTGAAGGCTTTAATCAAGAAGAAATCAAAACGCATTAGATAAAATGAGCCCGTTGGAGTAAATACCCAGCGGCTCATTTTCTTTTAAATAATCTTCCAATCCAATTTATCAGCCAATCAATAATATGAATGAAGACAGATAAAGAAAAGGCTGTTTGAATGTTCTGCAATTGGATGGACGGTAATATGGAAAAGATAAGCATGATGATGAACGTATCTAAAACGATTGTTACCACATTTTCTTCAGCCCAATGCGGTTTTCTTCTTAATATCGACCGCAAAATTGCTCTAATAAGCGGATGAATAAACACTTCCGATAATAAAAAAGCAAAAACGAGTAGCAAAGCTCCAGTAAAAAGTGTCCCTTCCCCGGCTGTCGTTACAGAACAATTAAACCAGTTCATAGCTTTCATTAAAAACCAATAAACAACTGTAAAAAAAGCAATTGGTATAAGTACTAATACCGTTAATAGAGGAACGAGCCATATTTTTACTCCCCAAGCAGGCTGTTCCTTTTCACCCTTATTAATCATGACATGAACAAATGCAACTACTCCTAAAATAATTGCAGCGATAATGATAATATTAAAAGCATTCATATAATAAATCCTCTCTATGCATGACACCCAGCTGTCTAAATATTATAAAATGTTAACACTAGGAATAATTGCGCTTGATTTAAAACTTTTGCCCGTACATAACTTTCGATAAACGTAGATTATTGTAACTGTTTTGTTACAAAATAATATTATTTGTTTCATATAATTAATATCAGACTAATTATAGCAGATTTGGTTGGAAAGTTTGGATGATATTGTTTTTTAAAATGATGTTATGCTATAAGAATGGATGAAAGTGAAAATACGACGAGGAGTAAAAATATGAAACGGTTCGGCCTTATGCTTATCTTAGGCTTTTTAATAACTTTTCTTTCCGGGTGCCATATTACCGCCTCACCCTACAGCTTAATTCATACACCTATGCAACCACAAGGTAAACAGGAATTAAAAGATGCTATATTCAAACAAATTCCGAAAAAGGCTAAGCTTGTTTCACCCGGAAGCAGTAAAATATATCATCAAATCGTTTTAAATGATTTTGACGGGGATCATCACAAAGAGGCACTGTTCTTTTATTATACGGGTTATGGCGATGACCATATGGCTATTATGAAGCTGAAAAAAAACCACTGGAAAAAGGTACTGGATGTTTCAACAGGGACTGTGGATGTTGATGAATTTCTTGTTGATGATATTAACCATGACGGTATTCCGGAAATTATCGTAGGTGACGATTTGTATGATCACAAGGAGTGTGTGGTTTATTCTTTTAAGAACGGTAAGCTAAAAGAACAGTTTAAGCATCCTTACAGTAAAATTGTTATCAATGATTTAAATGATGATCATCAAAAAGATCTTACTTTAATAAACTTAACACCTCTCAAGAATTTTACAGTATCAACATATCAGGTTAACAAAAAAGGCTCATACCAAGAGCTTTCATCAATTAAACTTGATGCCGATATAGACGGAATTGATCATGTAGAAGCCGGCAAATTGACGCAAAATGAATCCGCCTTGTTCATAGAAACAGCGACCGGTAATGTATCCAATACAGAGGTTGTCTCATTTCATAACGGAAAGCTTGTTCAAACCCTGCCCGAGAATGAACAAACGGATAAACCTTTTCCGGAGTATAGTAAAGATATTAATCATGACGGCATCATTGACATCGCTGTACCTTTCGAACCAAAAGGCTGGGAAGATGAGCCGCTTTCCAATATGCCGTATATTACAGCATATAAAGACTGGAATGGGAAACAGTTAAAGGTTGTCAATGAACGTTATAACAGCTATCAATATGGATTTTACGTTGAATTTCCAAACTCTTGGATTAACCGTGTCACTATTAAACACGAAAAAATAAATAAACATGTCACTTTTATAACAATTAATAATAAAAAACCATTACTAACCGTTTATTGGATAAATAAAAGTAAGTCCTACAACAAAAAGCATTTTATAAAAATTGGTGAATCACCAAAATATATTTATCTTATTCCTAATAAGAAGACCGATATTAATTACAGATATACTTTTCATATTATCCGCTAATGTTGAATTTGAAGCGTTCAAAAGGGACAATCCGCCCCTTTTGAACTTCCTTAACAAGAATGTTAAATGATTTGAGGTGTGCGAATGAGCAGTGTCATGGTTGTAGAAGATGAACATGCTATTAGAAGTTTTATTGTATTAAACTTAAAACGTTCCGGGTTCGAGGTAGTTGAAGCATCATCAGGAGAAGCAGCTCTTGATTATTTAAATGAAAATACCATTGATATTGTTTTACTGGACATTATGCTGCCTGGTATTGACGGTTTTGAAGTCTGCCGGCAAATCAGGGAGCGCTTCCAGGATATTGGCATTATCATGCTTACTGCCAAGGTTCAGGAGGCAGACAAAGTCAGCGGACTGACGCTCGGTGCCGATGATTATGTATCAAAACCTTTTAGCCCGGTTGAACTGATTGCGCGGGTTAATTCCTTAGTTCGCAGGCTTAAAGTTAATAAGTCAGATGAAGAATCAAATACCATTACGTCTGGACCCTTTAAACTGTCGGTTAAAGAAAGCCGTCTATTTAAAAATCAAACGTTCATTGATTTAACACCGACTGAATTTGAATTAGTTCGCCTGTTAATGGAACATGCAAACGAATCATTAACACGGGACGAGCTGTTAGATCATGTTTGGGGGAAAAACTATGTCGGCGATACTAAAATTGTCGATGTTAATATCAGACGGCTCAGAAGAAAAATTGAAGACGATCCATCCTCGCCTAAATACGTGACAACGCATTGGGGAAGAGGTTATATGTGGAGCGGTGACGCATAATGACAAACAGGGTTGTCTTAAACTTTATGGCTATTATCTTAATTACGTTAACGCTCAGTGAGTGTATATTCGATGTCACACTCCGAACTTATTACTATCAGAACATATCGAGAATGATCATCACTCATGCCGATACGTCACAAGATTTATTTAATAGATTCAATCAAGAAAATCCAAATGGAGACAGCGGTGAGCTTCTCTCATCGATTTTAAAAAACTTTGACTCCCGTAAAGCGGAGCTTCAAGTGTTAAATACCGAAGGAGATGTCTTGACATCATCTTCCGGATTTGAAGTAAAGCAAAAGATTCACCTTAAGCCGGAAATTCTCACGGGAAAAAAAGTCGTAGACGTGGATAAGATGCCGGGCACTCACGAAAAGGTCATGAATATCTATGTACCTATACAAATTTATTCGGGTACTTATGTGCTGCGTTATATTACATCTCTTGAGGCAATCGATGATGTTTTAACACTGATATACGCCGGTGCAGCAACAATCGGCATAATTATAGCTCTTATCGTCTTTATCATTAGCTTAAGATTTGCGAGGTCTATCGTTGATCCTATTACAAATATTATTTCCGCAGCAAAAGAAATGGCAAAAGGACACTTTAACATTCGCGTCGATAAAACATATAAAAATGAACTTGGCGAATTGGCAGATACGCTTAATTATATGGCCGATGAAATCGTTAAAACCGACAAGATAAAAAATGAATTTATCTCATCCATCTCCCACGAATTAAGAACACCTTTAACAGGTATTAAAGGATGGAGCGAGACGATGTTATTAAGCAGCGAGTTTGATAAAAAGGACTATCAGGAAGGACTCAACATTATAGCAAAAGAAACAAACAGGCTGATAGACCTTGTTGAAGATTTACTAGACTTCTCCCGTCTTCAATCAAATACATTAAAACTGTATAAAGAAAACTTCAGGCTCGATGAGCTGTTAAAAGAAGTTGTCAAATCATTAAAAATAAAAGCTAAGGAAAAGAATATAAAAATCGACATCAACCAAATGAAAAGAACAGTGATCCACGGGGATCAAAACCGTTTGAAACAAGTCATTATTAATACGATCGATAATGCCATTAAATTTTCCCATCGTGACAGCACCATTGACATATCTCTTAAAGACTCTTACGAATATGTTACCATTACCGTCCAGGATTACGGGATTGGCATTGATGATGAACACCTTCCATACCTGACGCAATCGTTTTACCAAGTATCCTCGAACGGCAAAGGCTCCGGGCTGGGCCTTTCTATCACAAAGCAAATTATTGATTTGCATAAAGGCAAGATTGATATTAAAAGTAAAGTTAACGAAGGAACAATTATTACTATACAATTGCCAAAGTTGATATTAGAACATAAAAATTAAAGTAAAGAAAACGCTTATGATGCAAAATTATACTTTAAAGTAAAATAAAAAATGAGCAGTTCCAAAATGAAATGGAACTGCTCTTTGTTATTAGCTGTAAGGTTCATCCTCTTTGCTTGTTAAATTTTGTCCGACTTTTTTTGCTTTATTAACGACATCTGAAGTTTTTTGAGTTAGTGAGATAGCAAGATCACCTGATTTATCAATTAAACCAGAGGATGACCCGCAAAGATCTTTACGGAACTCTTCACCAGTTTTCGGTGCCAACATAAGAGCTGCGAAAGCGCCTACTGCCCCGCCGACTAATGACCCTACGACAAAATTTTTAGTACTCATCTCATTTCCTCCTCTAATTAATAAACTTGTCCTCTTTTGTATTTTACCAAAAAAGCAGCACTATACATACTTATATAACCAGTATGCTTAATTACATACCATGCCCTTTGCTGAATAAGTAAGTGACATGTCTATCTTTATATTCTCTACCCTTATTTTAATTTCCTTTAAACATTATTATATTATATTGTTTACTAAATAACAAAGTTATTCAAGCTGACTTTTTTCATAAAATTGACAATTAGAAATTGCATACAAAAAGGCCGTTGTAAAAATTTCAACAGCCCAAAAATCATGATTAATTTAAAAATAAATTCTAACACTTGTTTATTTATTTAAAATGCAGCTTAAAACAGTGGTTTTACAAATGCTAATTATTAAAAGCATTATTTGTATCATTTATATCCGCATCATACGTATTCGTCATACTAAAAACATTATTTTCAATATGAAAATCACCTGTGCTGAATCCGCCCGCACCAGAATATATCTTTGAAACGCCTTTGGGAGCAACGTTCAAACTGTCCCCAAAGTTAAGCGCACCGGAAACGGTATTAATCTTAACAGCTCCAACAATCGAAGGCAATATAATCACGCCTTTTAACTTTGATATGGGCATTACCCATAAGAAAGTTATCTATTCATTGTATTATTCATATCATTTACATCAGAATCATACGTGTTTGTAAGAGAATATATACTGTTTTGTACATGAAAATCTCCTGTCCTTGACCCGCCTGAACCAGAAATAAACTTAATTTCTTGTTTTGGTGCTAAATTAATAGTATCTCCGAAGTTAACTGAGCCGCTGACATAACTGCATTTAAAAGCTTTTGCAATTGAAGGCATTTTGTTCGCTCCTTTTTCAATTAGTGATATATTATATGTCTAATATCCGCTTTCGATTGAATGCACCTGCCTATTTTTAAAGTATTGCATCAACTTTCGATTCTAATTATTTCCTGCATTATTTGTGTCATTAATGTCAGGGTCAAAGGTATTTGTCAAACTAAAACCATTATTTTCAATATGAAAGTCACCAGTGCCAAATCCTCCTGAACCAGTAAAAGTTTTTGAAACCGCTTTGGGAGCAACATTTAATGTATCACCGAAATTCACCGCGCCAGAGACTGTGTTAACCTTAATCGGTCCTATAAGTGAAGGCAACGTTATCCCCCCAATAATCAAGATAATTCAATCTATAAGCATTGATTTTTTAATTCTGTTTCAGTACTGATTGCATCAAATTCTTATTAAAGGTATTTTTCCAGTCAAACAGGATAATAGCTATTATATGTAGCATGGCATGAAATGATTAGTTCTCTATCCCATCAAATAAGGAATTTAGTTAAAATAAAAACACGCTTAACATTTAGGGTGTCAGCGTGCTTTTCATTACTTTTCACAAATAGTTAAACTTTTTTTACCCTAAAAAAGTTTGTTAAAATCCAAGATCCCTGAGGAACACCGAAGCTTAATTGCCAGGCTCCTATTCCGCCAAGCTTGTATTCACGAACTAATAATGCTTTTTCAATAAGACTTCGGCTGTCTTCAAACCACACAACATGCCTTTGCCGGGATTGATCTGTATAATAATAAAAAGGTGACTTATCTTGTTCGGAATACTGAATCGGCACATTTGCATTCATAGCAACAACGGCAGCTGCCTGCGCTGATAGCGTAACGGGCAAGTTTCCAGGCCGATATGGCAGCACCCAATCGTACCCGTAATACGGAACGCCTAAAATAATCTTATTACTTCTGATCTTACCCACGGTAAAGTCTAAAGTTCTTCGAATATTCCCGATTGGCGCTACCGGACCCGGTTCGCTTCCCGGATAATGCCAGTCATATGCCATAATGAACATATAGTCTACAACTGATCCGATAGCACCATAGTCATAGCCTTTAAGCCAAGGAATATCATTACTTTCTTTAGCCGGTACAGCTATCGTCATCATTAGATTGTTCTCTTTTAGCCGTTGACCCAAACGGCGCAAGAATGATGAAAATAGATCCCGATCCCGCGTCGATACATTTTCAAAGTCAATATTGACACCGCCGTAGCCGTCTCTAGTTACTAATCGGTGGATATTATCAATAAGTTTTTCACTGACGGCCGGGTCACTTAATACTTGGTGAACCAAGCTTGAGCTAAATCCTTGTTGGGTTAAGTTAGTAATGGTGGCTAAAGGCGTCATATGATTGCGCCAGGCGGCTTGAACTTCGGCAGTTACATTTAATTGGCTGAGTGATCCATTTGAAAAGACATGGTATTCAAATAAAGCCATTAAAGTAGTATAAGGAGCAAAATCTTCAATTTGTTTTACATCTGATTCCAAACCTCTAATGACTGTGTAACCAAAAGTTGTTATATATTCTTTGGATACTTCCGGAATTCTTATCCTCATACCCGGCTGCAATTGATTTGGATTTAACGATGGGTTCGCCCTTATAAGCGACTCCTGTGACTGATAAGCCGTTTTGGCAATTGAGTAAAAGCTGTCACCCTGCTGAACAATATAAGTATCGCTTGTTATAAGCAATGCCTGCCCCGGGGTAATATTCTCGCGATACAACCCATTAACCATCCGAATGCTGTTAAGAGGGATATGATACTTTTGGCTAATTGAATATAATGAATCTCCCGGTTTCACGGTATAGACAAACAAGATATCCCCTCCCCTTCCCTGTAAATACCATATGCGAAAGGCCCGGTTCTAGTTAAAAAAATAGAGAAAACTTGCCGGCTGGCAAGTTTTCTCTAAATATTTACGATTGCTTCTTTTAATGTTTTTACAAGAAATGCGAAATCATCATCTGTCATGCTAAGCGGCGGGGATAGTGCAATGATATTATTGAAACCGGCAACGGTATCACCGTTTTTACCAATAATCAGTCCCTTATCTTTGCAAGCGGCAATGACTCGGTTGACAATTTCGGCAGAAGCTGGTTTTTTCGTCTGTTTGTTTTCTACAAGTTCTATACCCATAAGTAATCCTTTAGAACGTATATCGCCGACATTCGGATGCTCTTTTAATTCAGCCATTTCTTTTGCCAATTTTTCTCCAAGTTCTGCTGAACGCTCAATCAGGTGCTCATTTTCCATAATCTCAAGATTTTTTAATGCCAAGGCGCACGCCGCAGGATTGCCGCCAAACGTGTTGACATGACGAAAACGGTTATAGTCTTCAGTTTCTTTAAATCCTTCAAAAATTTCTCTTCTTACCGCAGTTGCCGACAGCGGTAAGTACGCGCTCGTCAAACCTTTTGCCATCGTCACGATATCCGGTTTGATGCCGTAATTCATATGACCGAATTTTTTTCCGGTACGGCCAAAACCGCAAATCACTTCGTCAATGATTAATAATACGCCATGACGTTCACAGATTTCTTTAACAGCCGGCAAGTAATTTTCTGGAGGTACAATCACACCGCCGCCGGTAATGATCGGTTCCATAATAATACCGGCAACTGTTTCATTAAACTCCCATGTAATCGTCCGATCAATTTCATCCGCATAAGCCTGGCCGATCTCTTCCACAGAGCCCGAATAAGGAGAACGATAGACATCTGGCGGTGAAACATGAATGAATCCTTGACCCAGCGGTTCATAACGGTACTTTCGCTGCGCCTGGCCTGTAGCAGCAAGCGCCCCCATTGAATTACCATGGTAAGCCCTGTAACGGGAAACGAATTTAAAGCGTCCCCCTTCGCCGTTTTGTTGGTGATACTGCCGGGCGATCTTAAAAGCTGTTTCATTGGCTTCAGAGCCGCTGTTTGAGAAGAAGATCACATAATCGTCTTCCAACCATTCATTCAGTTTTTCGGCAAGCCTGATAGCGGGTTCATGAGTGTTTGACATTGGAACGTACGACATAGTTTTCAGTTGTTCATAAGCCGCTTCCGCCAGCTCTTTACGGCCGTATCCAACATTGACACACCATAATCCCGACATGCCGTCCAAATACTTATTGCCGTCCGCATCAGTTATCCAAGCGCCATCAGCTTCCGTAATCAATAGAGATGCACTGTTCTCATTATAGCCTTTCATTGCATGCCAAACGTATTTTTCGTCTTTTTTTAAGAGATCATTTTTAACATTGGTAGACACCGCTGCCGCCCCCTTTATTAATATCGTGTCGTAAACATTTTCTTTTTCGTATAAAATTCAACACCGTCTTTACCGTTTGCATGGAGATCGCCGTAAAATGAATCTTTCGCACCTGAGAACGGGAAGAATGCCATTGGGACAGGTACACCAACATTGACACCGAGCATTCCCGGTTCTGCCTCTTCACGGAATTGTCTGATTGCCTTTGCATCATTTGAATACAGTGTGGCTGAATTGCCAAATTGCGAGCTGTTAACAATTTCTAAAGCCTCATCTAAATCCTTTGCACGGTAGAGACTTAATACAGGTGCAAAAATTTCATCACGGCCGACTGACATGCCTGGTTTTACATGATCAAAGATCGTCGCGCCGAGAAAATAACCTTTTTCAAAATTATCTATATCTTTCCTGCCATCGCGAATTAATTCAGCACCTTCTTCAAGACCTTTTTCAATATAACCAATAGCCTTTTGACGCTGGGAGTCACGGATGACCGGCGTTAATACAACACTTTCATCTATACCATTGCCAATTTTCGTATCATCAGCTGCTTGCTTTAATGTTTGAACGAATTTCTCGCCGTCTCCAACAACTACGACAGCACTGCAAGCCATACAACGTTGTCCTGCACTTCCAAACGCGGAGCTGATAATACTGTCCGTTGCTTGATTCACATCAGCATCGGGCATGACAATATGATGATTTTTAGCACCGGAAAGCGCTTGCACCCGCTTGCCGAATGAAGAAGCTTTCTCATAGACATACTTTGCAACGGGCTGTGAACCTACGAAAGATATTGCTTTTACATCTTGATGTTCAATTAATCCGTTAACAACATCATGAGCGCCGTGAACGATATTGAAGACGCCATCTGGAAGACCTGCTTCCTTCAATAGTTCCGCGAGACGATTAGCAAGAATCGGTGTACGCTCTGAAGGCTTCAGAACAAATGTGTTGCCGCAAGCAATGGCCAGAGGGAACATCCAGCATGGCACCATCATCGGGAAATTAAACGGTGTGATGCCGCCGACAACACCGATTGGATAACGATACATTTCTGAATCAATACTCGGACCGATTGTCGATAGAGAATCCCCCATCATTAAGCTCGGCGCTCCGCAAGCAAATTCGACACATTCAACCCCGCGTAAGACTTCGCCATAAGCTTCATTAATGCTTTTGCCATTTTCACGTGTGATCATATTGGCAAGCTCATCTTGATTTTCCATTACAAGATGATGAAAGTTATATAGAATACGCGCACGTTTTTGTACAGGTGTTTTACGCCATGTCTTAAAGGCTTCCTTTGCAGCCGTCACTGCTTTATCGACATCATCGAATGTTGAAATTGGGACACGTGCGACAATTTCCTCAGTAGCAGGGTTAGGGACATCTTGAATGTCTTTTGCTCCTGATGGCACCCATTGTCCATTAATAAAGTTTTTTAGTGTTTCTACCTTAGACGTTGTCGTGGTCATGAAAAGGCCTCCTTAATTATGAATGAATATTATAAATATTTTAAGTCTTTTAGTTAGTATAGAATGAAAACAGCAGAAAAGCATTAGACAAAAAGTTAAACCTAAGAGAATATTTTTAAACAAACATGTAAACCCATCATTTTTTTCTGCTCAATAAAGCAGCAGAAAAGTATTTCCTCGCATCCGGATTTTGAATATAATGCATTTCTAATTTCTTGCCTTTCTGAAATTCTACAAGGTCCCCATCCAATTTTTCAGTAACTTTACGAATCACATAACCCTCATGAAGAAGTAAATCAATTGTCTTTTTTTCCTCTAAATACCTTTTATGTGTTGACATTCCGAATAAACCTCCCTACTCCAATTTACCTTTGGAATTTTGATTCTGATTCATTATGTTAAATTCAGTTTTGCCCTCTATGTCCTTCCCTTTTACAACCTCCAGTTCGGGTGATATGACCCAATCACGCCCGACTGTTATACCTAAATATTTTTCATCTGATGGATCCTTTATCTCTAATTGCGGGTATTTTTTGTAATACCATAACTTTCCTAAAAAATAATAAACAGCACCAGCGACAATAAAACCGACGATGAAAGAATAATTCATCAGCAAGTAGGCTGCCAGCCCGCCGGCAAACCATGATATAAAGCCGGCAATATTCACACCATGGTAAAATTTATACTGCCCGTCTGCTTTATATAAATCTTGAACATTGACTCTTCTTTTCCTTAAAAGATAATAATCAGCAAAAAGGATACCGGTAATCGAAGATAGAACAGCGCCAATAATTAATAAGACTTGGGTGAGGATATTAAAGACATTCCACGGCTCAATAACAGTACCGACAATTCCGGCTATAAAAACCGCTGCCGCAAATGAAACCTTTGGACCGCCGGCATTTGAAAAAATCGCCGCCGCCGGAACAAGGTTTGCTGATATGTTCGTAGACCATTGAGTCAAAACGACCATTAATAATAATATCGCTAACATCCATCCTGATAAGGAATGCTGCAAGGCAAAAACAGGATTGGAAGTTTTCGCGGCTGCATAAGAGGCGGCACCGATCATTATCATAAATGCTTCGGTCAATGGAAGGGCAACAATACTGCCAATAAGTGTTCCTTTATTCCTTTTAAACCAATTTCTTTCGTATTTCGGTGCTTTGATGAAGCGGGAAAGTGTCGGGATATCAGTCCCAAGTGTCGCCCAAAAACCCATATTACTGAATAAAACAACCAAAAACGCCGTCACCGCTGCGCCGCCTGTGACAGGACTTTCCACCCATGACCAAACATCCCTTCCCTGCTCGAGAGCGTGCTGTGATAAAGAACTGTACATAAATAATGAAATGATAATAATGATAGGAGCCGATATATCTGCAAATCTTTCAACAGACTTAATCCCTGATGCCGTATTCATTAACTGGATGACGGCAAAAATCAAATAACAAATCAGCCAATGATTAAAACCGGCTAATGTCGCCAAAATAGCATTAATCGCTGTAGCGCCAAAATAAGTATTAATTCCAAACCAAAAGGAAGCGGCAATCGCCCGGATAATAGATGGAATATGTGTACCGACTGTCCCGAACGGCGCCCGCATGTAAACCGGAAAGGACAGCCCGTGCTCTATTCCTATATCGCCGATGATTGTTATAAATATACCAATGGCCACACAGCCGATCAGTGTAGCGATAATGACCCATCCTAAAGACAGATGCTGAATACCTGCTGCACCGATTTCAAACGTGGCTAACAGAATCGCCATTCCTACCCACATGAAACAAAATCCCAGTGTACTTATTGTTTTTTTATCATGGCTGATTGGAAGCAAATCAGGAGACCTAAGATAATCATTTGATTTTTTCATGGTGTTGCCTCCTAAGAATTTAATTTAAAAAACAGGAAAAGCGCTTGACCTAAATGGGAAATAGGCCAAGCTTCAGGATTAGAAAATGTCAAAAGTTTGTTTTTTCGTTTCTAAATCGGCATTAAATCGGGCGCGTTTTAAATATTTCCCCTTGCCTGGTTTTCCTACAAATTGTTTATCGCGAATGACATATTCGCCGCGGGAAAGAACTGTTACAGGTTCACCGGTCACCTTCATCCCTTCAAGCGCACTGTAGTCAACATTCATATGGTGGGTATTGACTGATAAGGTTCTTTCAACTTTAGGATCAAAAATAACGATATCCGCATCGCTGCCAGGCGCTATTGTGCCTTTTTTCGGGAACAAACCAAAAAGCTTTGCGGCTCTTGTAGAAACCAAATCTACAAATTCGTTTAGAGTAATACGCCCTTTCTTTACCCCCTCTGAAAAAAGAACACTGACCCGATCCTCAACAAACGGACCGCCGTTAGGAATTTTTGAAAAATCATCTTTTCCAAGGTCCTTTTGCCCTTTAAAATCAAATGAACATTGATCGGAGCCAATCGTTTGCAACTGTCCGCTTTTTAATGCATGCCATAAAACATCCTGATGGAATTTCTCTCTTAATGGCGGGGACCAAACATATTTTGCACCTTCAAAATTCGGTTTTTCCAGATAGGATTGATCAAGCACTAAATATTGCGGGCATGTTTCACCCCACACTTGGTACCCTTTGCTTCGGGCATTTGCTATTTGTTCGACTGCTTCTTGACAAGTCACATGAACAACATATAACTGAGAGTTTGCGAGACCCGTCAGTTTCGCCGCACGCCCTGTCGCCTCCCCTTCAGCTTCTGATGGCCGGGTCAGTGCATGGTAAATCGGCTCGGTATGTCCTTCTTCTAATGCTTTCTTAGTTAAATGTTCAATAACATCGCCGTTTTCGGCATGAACCATGACGAGCGCCCCGTGTTCCTTGGCAGTAATTAATGTTCTAAATAAAGTTTCGTCATCCGCCTGAAAAACATTTTTATAAGCCATGAAAACTTTAAAGGATGTAATGCCTTCTTCTTTAATGATTACAGGTAACTCTTCTAAAACTTTGTCATTGATTTCGCCGATCATTAAATGGAAGCTATAGTCAATAACCGCTTTATCATTTGATTTCTTATGCCATTTCTCGATAGCGCTTTTTAATGATTTTCCTTTATCAGTCAGGCAAAAATCTATGATTGTTGTCGTTCCCCCATAAGCGGCAGCGATTGTTCCTGTTTCAAAGTCATCCTTTGTCACTGTTCCTCCGAAAGGCATTTCCATATGGGTATGCGGATCAACACCGCCGGGGAAAACATACATACCTTTGGCATCAACGATTTCCGCATCAGAATCGGATAAGTTGCCGCCTATGCTTTTCACCTTATCATTTTCTATAAGAATATCAGCATGATAAGTATCAGCTGCAGTTACAACTGTTCCATTTTTAATGATTTTTTTCATATAAAAAACCCCCATATCCATTAGATAAATCTAATAAACTAATAAACCGGATTTTGAATCGCTTTTTGCCGTTCATTCCATGTCATTGACGGAAGTGTTCGCGGAAGCTCTACCATATCAATCGCACCCTCAACAGGACAGACATTCGAGCAAAGGTTGCAGCCGACACATTCCTCTTCCCGCACTTCTAGATATTTCTTGCCATTGTTATCCGTTAACATATCAATGCACTGATGAGCAGTATCTTCACAGGCAATATGGCATTTATTGCAGTTAATACAAATATCATTGTTTATCCGGGCAACAAGTTTATAATTTAAATCAAGGTCTCCCCAATCAGTGAATCTATGAACGGATTTTCCTATAAGCTCATTAACAGATGACAGGCCTTTTTCTTCCAGATAATGATTTAATCCATCAATCATATCCTCGACTATTCTAAATCCATGATGCATGGCAGCCGTACACACTTGAACCCCCGTTGCTCCCATTAACATGAACTCAACAGCATCTTGCCATGTGGAAATACCGCCAATACCGGATATAGGCACATTAATTTTTGGATGTCTTGCACATTCGGCTACCATATTAAGGGCTATCGGCTTCACCGCCGGACCGCAATACCCTCCATGCGCCCCTTTTCCGGCTACACTTGGTATCGTCTCCCATGTATCAAAATCGACCCCTGCCAAACTATTAATTGTATTAATCATGCTTACCGCATCAGCACCTCCCTGAACAGCTGATGCTGCAGTAACGGTGATGTCAGTAATATTAGGCGTCAGTTTTACAATCACCGGGACTTGCGACACCTCTTTCACCCACATCGTTTGTTTTTTAACTAAATCCGGCTGCTGACCTGAAGCCGATCCCATACCTCTTTCAGACATGCCGTGCGGACAGCCAAAGTTGAGTTCAAAGCCATCAACGCCAACATCTTGAACTCTTTTTACAATTTCATGCCATTTTTCTCTTTTTGGTTCCACCATTAATGAAGCAACAATCGCATGATTAGGAAAAAGTTTCTTTGTTTCATAGATTTCCTTTAGATTTTCATCGAGCGGTCGGTCAGTGATTAATTCAATATTATTAAATCCAAACATTCGCTGACCGTTATAATGAAAACCTGCAAAACGCGAAGTTACATTTAAAATTGGATCTCCAAGTGTTTTCCAGACTGCCCCTCCCCATCCGGCTTCAAAAGCACGTTGGACTTGATAACCGGAATTAGTTGGCGGTGCTGAGGCAAGCCAATACGGATTTGGCGATTTAATTCCGGCCAGATCAATACTTAAATCTGCCATACTCAGCCTCCTCGAAATCTGATATTTTGGCACCCTCAAAAGGCTTAAACGCTTTTCGCTTGCCTTTCTTTAAAATCCTTATGAACAGCGTATGCCATCTCTTTACCCTGTTGAGCTGCCGAGACAACCATCGCTTCACCGCTGCCTTTCCCAAAAATAACATCACCAGCGGCATATACTTTTGAATTTGAAGTTTGGAAACTTTTTGGATTTACTTCTACAACGCCATGTCTATGTTTAATGCCCAATGATTCGATTAATTTTATATATCGGGTTTGACCGATCGCCTTTACAATAACATCTACATCCATTAGAAATTCCGAGCCTTTCATTTCAACAGGGCGGCGCCTGCCGTCATGCGCCGTATCTCCTAATGTCATCCGGATACATTCCAGCTGTTTAACACGGCCATTTTCATCGCCAATGATCCTTTTTGGATTCGTTAACCATCTGAATTCAACACCATCAAGTTTTGCAAATTCATATTCAAAACCATAAGCGCTCATTTCTTCTTTTGTTCTGCGATATAAAATTTGCACATTTTCAGCACCCAGTCTAACAGAGCAAGTCGCACCATCGATCGCTGTATTACCTGCACCAATGACAGCGACACGTTTCCCGGCAAAATGCTTTGAAAGACTTTGCGGTCCTTTTGTTTTGACTTCCTCTACCAAATCAATCGCATCATATATTCCTTCCAGTTCTTCTCCCTTAATTCCAAGCATAGGGACTTTTGACATTCCTATCGTTAATATGACAGCATCATAATTGTTCATTATTTCATCTATTGAAATATCTTTTCCAACCTCTGTGTTCGTCCGAATGTCAACACCGAGACTTTCAATCTGTTTAACTTCCCATAAAGAAATCGTTTGCGGCAGACGGAACGGGACAATACCGTATGTATCTAATCCTCCTGCCTTATCTTTCGCTTCAAAAATAGTCACTTGATGTCCCAGCAGGGCAAGCTCCCTGGAAGCTGACAAACCAGCCGGTCCGGCGCCGATAATCGCAATACTTTTACCAATTTTATGACCCGGCTTAAATAATACCTGTTCATTTTTAATTGCCCAGTCGGTTGCATAACGCTGCAAGTTGCCGATCATTATCGGCTTCGTTGAATAATTTAATACACAAGCCCCTTCGCACAATTCCTCAGTCGGGCAAACACGCGCACAGCTTGCTCCGATGGGATTGGCTTCCATAATCGTTTTTGCTGAACCTTTTAAATTCCCAGAAGCTATTTTTTTAATAAATGAAGGGATATTAATGCCAGTCGGACAAGCATTAATACACGGGGCATCATAACAATATAGACAGCGGTTTGCCTCTTCTGATGCCTCCTGAGT
Source organism: Scopulibacillus cellulosilyticus (assembly GCF_042665295.1). Classification (NCBI taxonomy): domain Bacteria; kingdom Bacillati; phylum Bacillota; class Bacilli; order Caryophanales; family Sporolactobacillaceae; genus Scopulibacillus; species Scopulibacillus cellulosilyticus. The sequence goes on along the minus strand of NZ_JBHTCO010000004.1, from coordinate 308,134 downwards.
ATTAAAGCCCGGCGACACTTCCTCAAAATTTTTTTCCAGAACGTCTGAAACTATAGGCGGTTGTATTGACTTACCGCTCATACAAACCCTCCCATTCATCTATTTTTGAGTACACTTTAAATGGTGTTCAAAAAGGAGGACAAAAAGAGCCGAGAAGTTCAAGGAAGCGCAGCCTCCGAGCACCGGAGCGTATTCCTTTAATACGTGAGGAGCGGAGGAGCAAGCTGACGCGGAAATTCGACAGCTATTTTTCCCGGACTTTTTGAACATCCTTTTTAAGGAATAAGACTGCTCATATCATGATAGGTCTCAGGTCTTCTATCACGGAAAAATTGCCACGTATCCCTGACTTCCCTTATCAATTTTTTATTCATTTCTCCAATAACAACCTCATCCTTATCACGGCTGCCCATTGCCACGAAATTTCCGCGCGGATCAACGAGATAAGATTGTCCGTAAAATTCTCCCATATTCCATGGAGATTCTATCCCGACACGGTTAATCGCAGCAAGGTAATAACCGTTTGCCACAGCATGCGCCGGCTGTTCCAGTTTCCATAAATACTCGGATAATCCAGCTACTGTAGCGGATGGGTTAAAAACAATCTCCGCTCCGTTTAACCCTAGTAATCTTGCCCCTTCAGGGAAATGACGATCATAACAAATATAGACGCCCACCTTTGCGAACGCTGTATCAAACACCGGATAGCCAAGATTTCCCGGTTTAAAATAATATTTTTCTAAAAAGCCGTGCCCCTCTTCATCGACTGTCACTTGCGGAATATGCTGTTTGCGATATTTCCCGAGATACGAGCCATCGGCATCAATAACTGCCGCCGTATTATAATAGGTTGCTATACCCTCTCTTTCATAAACAGGTAAAATAATAACCGTCTCAAGTTCACGGGCTAACTCTTGAAACAATCTAGTCGTTGGTCCATTTGGCACTTCTTCTGCCGAATCATACCATTTTGTATTTTGTTCCGCGCAAAAATATGGTCCATAAAAAACTTCTTGTAAACAAATGATTTGCGCACCCGAATCTTTTGCCTGACGCACAAGTTTTAAATGCTTTTCTATCGCTTTTTCTTTGTGAACGTCAACAGGTTCATGCCCATCGACATCATGGGAAGCTTGAATTAAGCCAATCTTTACTTTGGTACTCACCATAGATCCTCCTTATCCTTGAACAGACATAAATGTATGCTAATTAAAGTCCAATTCTAACTAAGACATTCAAAAAAGATACCACCCCCTTATTAAAAGTAAAATTCAAAACAGATTTGATATTATTGATGCAGACTTGGTCACCCTTTCTAGTAAGGATATTAGATATAAAGCCAAACAATGACATATATTAAAAAATTTTAAGGAGGCTTCTTGTTTTTTATGCACTTGGCATTAAAATAAGAAGCCTCCTTTTGTAAGGATTAAGCGGGACCCAAAAGTTTGACACCCGCTTAACGTATCCATCAAATCTATAAAAATCTCCTTATACTCTTGTCACTTGCGGCGCTGTCTTTTCAATAACCTCCCAGTTCATGCCCCTTTCTCTTAATCTTTTTAAAAAAGGTTTTGGTTCTATTAATTCAGGGGGAATACAGCCTTTTTCGTTTAAGCTGCCATCTGCCATGAGATCAACAGCAACAGCCGGAGGAATGCCGGTTTGCCAAACTGTCGCTTGAAAACCTGTGTGTTGATAGACCTCATCATGATTGGCCATCGTATAGACATAAATTTCTTTTATTCTATTATCTTTAGTTCCTTTTACAAATGCGCCAATACATGAGTACCCGTGAATTTTTCCGGCAAGTTCATCCGGTTTTGGCATCAAGGCAACAACTACGTCCTTTGGACAAATTTTTACCCCTTTAACTTCAACTGCCTTGTCACTGTCTAAACCAAGATAACCAATCGCTTTAACCGTGTTAACAAAGTCAGGATCCAAAACATATTTAAATTCAACATATTTGCAGCCTTTAGGCCTGCCGATCGTTTCACCAAGTGTTGCAACTTCTTCATGTTCAACGTTGTAAGCATCTATTAAGCCAATCGGTTCAGGGAATTCAAGTTTCTCCTTATTCCAAAATGGCGCCGGGTAAGTTGTCTCACCTTTTTCTTCTGTCCAATAATTCGGTTTTGCCAGACATTCTTCGACAGCAATTTGCGGACTAAACAACGAACAAAATCCATCGTAATCTATCTCAGAATTATCGCCGTCCCGAATCGAAATAAGCTCTACCGTATCCAGCTGATCGACAGCGTACCTAGCTGCAATATTAGAGAATCCGGGATCGCATCCAAGACCCATGATGCCTAAGATCCCGGATTCCTTAAATTCATCATTCCAGTTAAGCTGTTCTTTAAGATCTTCCATTGAATGACTGGCCATATCAATATAGTTGGTTTTGGTTTTTAAACAAGCTTTCATCACATTAAAATTAAACGCTGGGAGACCGGCATGTAAGACAACATCAATATCGCTAAAAGCATCAACCATCATTTGAAGGCTGCTGGCATCAATTTTTTTGACGATAATATCCGCTTTCGTTTGATCACGAAGTTTTTCTGCTAATTTTTCCGCTGAATGGGTGACAATATCTCCGAGTAAAAGTTGATCAAGATAATCAGCCTTTACAATTTCTGAAGCAAACACTTGGCCAACACCGCCAACGCCTAACACGGCAACTTTCATGGTATTCCTCCTCGAATATTTTCATAGTATAAAAGTTTTACTCCCTTAATCCAAAAATGTTTATAAAATGAATGGTTGTGATTGATTAACCTTTCAACCCCCAATTCAAACAGGTATTTTTGTTGAATCACTTTAGTTTCCACCCCCCTAAATTCACAATAGTCAATTTATTATACTTATATTCCACAACAGGCTTAATTACCTTGCACCTGTTGTTCAGTTTCCTTTTTGAAGGTCAATCGTTTTAACGGCTTCAGTGCCGGGGAATCCCCGACACTGAATATCCCCATTTTTCAGTTCTCTTATACAGTTGCCATTTGCGTTACTGGAGAAGTTTTCTCTATGACGTCCCAATACATGCCTCTTTCTTTCAAACGGGTTAAGAAAGGTACAGGGTCAATTAATTCAGGTGGAATACAGCCTTTGTCATTTAATTTACCTTGCGCAAGTAAATCAACTGCTACGGCCGGAGGAAGCCCCGTTTGCCAAACGGTTGCTTGATGACCGGTTTTTTCATAGATTTCATCATGGTTAGCCATTGTATATACGAAGAATTCTTTCTTTTTATCATCTTTTGTTCCTTTTACGGCAGCCCCGATGCAAGAGTAACCATGAATTTTCCCGGCTAATTCAGTCGGCTTTGGCATCTTTGCAACGACAACATCTTTTGGAGAAACTTTTGTTCCTTTAACATTGATATCTTTGTCGCTATTCAGACCCAGGTAACCGATTGCTTTAACGGTGTTAACAAAATCAGGATCCAAGGCGTATTTAAAATCAACGTATTGACAACCTTTGGTTTTACCGATTGTATCTCCTAATGTTGTTGCTTCTTCATGTTCAACATTGTAGCAATCTAAGAGGCCAATAGGTTCAGGGAATTCAAATTTCTCTCTATTAGCAAAAGGTTCCGGCAAGAAAGATAACCCTTTGTCAGCAGTCCAGTAATTTGGCTTTGCTAAACATTCTTCGATAGCTGTTTGCGGGCTGAACAGTGAGCAGAATCCATTATAATCAATTTCGGAATTGTCGCCATCACGAATCAGAATTTCATCAACATGATCCAACTGATCAACAGCATATCTTGCCGCTATATTTGAAAAACCCGGGTCACAGCCAAGACCCATGATGCTGAGAATGCCTGCGGCTTTGAATTTATCGTTCCATTGCAGTTGTTCCTTAAGGCCTGCAGGGCTTGCACAAGCCATGTCAATATAATTTGTTGCTGTATTTATGCAGGCTTCCATAACATTGAAGTTAAACGCCGGGAGCCCTGCATGTAAGACGACATCGATGCCTTTAAGCACTTTTTCAATCTCTTCGACTTTACCTGCGTCTACTTTTTTTACAATAATTTCAGCTTTAGCTTGATGACGAAGTTTTCCTGCTAATTTTTCAGCACCCTCTGTGACAATATCTCCAAGCAATAATTGATCCAGATAATCCGCCTTTACAATTTCGGAAGCAAATACTTGACCAACACCGCCTACGCCTAAAACTGCTACTTTCACGATATTCCTCCTCGTATCTTTTCATAGTTTAATAGATTTTAATTATTTTCTATGACTTTTGAAAACTTGGCTGATATAAAAAAGTATTTAGGCTGATTGAATGTCCCGCCTCCAATCTCTTTTTTTAAAATCAACGTGTCGGCTTGCTTCCCACCCCCCTTAAGGCGGCCAGTTTTAAAGTTTAATCTGATCAATTTCCTTTTGATACTCTATGGGATCTTCGTTAAATTCTTTCATATTAATACGCGGCAGTTTCTTTGTTGGCCTTTTAAACCAATCTTTTTCCTTAATGGCGTAGTAAACCATGATAGGAATGCCTATGATAAATGATAACAGTGCCGGCAGAGAACTTGTGAAACCGCTGTCTATCAGGACTTCAGCACCTACTACAAGCAGATAGATACCGCTTAATAATGGAAAGATAAACCCTAAAACGATTGTTGACCAATTATTTAAATTCCTTCTCATGTACCACGCGCAGGCAATGCCTGTAATGCCGTAGTAGTACGCAACCATAATCCCAGCGTTATTCAATGCACTGTCCAAGAAATGACCAACGCTGGAACTGAGGTTAAGCAAAAATATCCCGATCAAGCTGATAACTCCTATTATTGCTGTACCAAGCCAAGGGGTCTTCCAGGATTGATGAACGCGGGCAAATACTTTTGGAAATACTTTGTCGCGCGCCATTTCCAGTGTGACGCGGGCGGTTGGCAGCAAACTCGTTTCTAAAGTCGCAAGGGTAGATGACATGACACAAAGAATCATGATGTCATTCCATGGATAGGGAACGAGCCTGGTTGCTACATAATTAAGAATATCCGCTTGGTGGTCAGCAATAACTTTTGCGGGTAACAATGCTTGAACAGACAGAGCAACGATCATAAAGATGACAAGCAAACCTACAGTAGCCCAAATACCGGCCCAACCCGGATTTGTGCTGGCGTCTTTGGATTCCTCTCCAAGATTCGTGATACTGTCAACACCCCAATAAAAAAAGATGGCGATGGTTGTTGCACTCGCAAATGTAGCAAAATCACCATGAAACTTAAACCAGCTCCATGAAATATGGCTTGATCCTGGGACATTCAAAGCATAAGCATTATACAAAGCAATAATCGCAAAGACGATTAAGGCCACATATTCAATAAGAAGCAGGACCCATTGAAATTTTATAGTGATTTCAATTCCCTTTATAACAATGAGGGAGACAACCACAAACCAAGCTGCTGAAATAATGGATACTAAAAATGTATTGGTTGCTAAACTTGAATCAAATAAATCAAGTGTATAAGTCCCAACCGGAATTGAACCCGATATGAGCTGCAAGACATCTGCGGCAATGATTGCCCAACCGGCCATATAGCCCAAATAACGGTTCATGCCTCCGCCAACCCATGTATAGATGCCCCCTGCACTTGGACCGTAATACTTGTTCATATAAAAGAAAGCGCAAGCAATACCGAGAATTGGCAAAAAATTAATCAAAAGCACTGAAGGGGACATAAACCCAACGATGACAATCAGCGAACCGAATGACACCGCCAATGAATAGGCAGGTGCAGTCGATGCGATACCGACAACAGTATTATCGAACATGTTGATAGAATTTGATTTTAGTTTTACGTTCGAGGAATCAGGCATATTCAGCCCTCCTTAGATAATTTACTTTTTCACGCACCTTTCTGTCTTTTCAAAGAAGAAAAAATGATCGATAGCTTAATCAAACCAACCCGTTGGCTCAACTTTCAAATTATTGATAATTTGTTTGACTTCTGTATATTCCTCTAAACCGTAGGTTCCCAATTCTCTGCCCAGGCCGCTTTGCTTATAGCCGCCCCAAGGTCCTTCAATGAGGTTTTGCTCATATGTGTTAATCCATGTAACACCGGCCCGAATCCCTTTGGCAACCCTTTCAGCCTTGGCCCCATCTGTTGTAAAAATACCAGCCGCAAGCCCGTAAGACGTTCCATTAGCCAACTCCAGAGCTTCTTCTTCATTTTCAAAAGGAATGACACATAACACCGGGCCAAAAATTTCTTCTTGGGCAATCCGGGATTTTGGATCAACATTAACAAAGATCGTCGGTTCTACAAAAAATCCTTTTTCCCGGCCCTGATCCGTTAATCTTGTTCCGCCGACAGCGATTTCAGCACCATCCTCAACGCCAATCTTGATATAATTCAGCACTTTTTCCATCTGTTTTTGGCTGATTAGCGGACCTATTTGCGAAGCTTCATCGAACCCGTTTCCAACTCTGATTTTTTCTGTACGCTTAACAAGCTCCTCAATAAATCGCGGGTAAATTGACTTTTCCACTAACAATCTGGAACCAGCTGAACAGACTTGACCTGTATTGTTATAAATCGCAAACATCGCATAATCGACAGCGGTTTCAAAATCAGCGTCAGCAAACACAATGTTTGGTGATTTCCCGCCTAATTCCAGAGAAACCTTTTTCAAATTACCAACGGCATTTTGTAAAATAGCCTTGCCGGTGACTGTACCGCCGGTAAATCCAATCTTATCTACTAATGGACTTTCGACAAGCGGCTGCCCGGCTTCAGGACCATAGCCAACCAATAAATTAACGACTCCGGGAGGAAATCCAGCCTCGTCTATTAATTCAAATAATCGGATAGCTGTCAGCGGTGTGAGTTCTGATGGTTTTAAAATACATACATTGCCTGCCGCGAGCGCCGGTGCAAGTTTCCAGGCAGCCATCAAGAGCGGATAATTCCATGGAATAATTTGTCCGCATACACCAATGGGTTCACGAACAATTTTTGACGTTAAAGGCGCATCGGCTTCAATTGTTTCGCCGGATAAAGCCGTTGCCAGTCCTGCATAGTACTTGAATGTTCTAATCGTAAAGTCGATGTCTCCTAAACTTTCACGCAAGGTTTTCCCATTGTTCTCTGTCTCAAGCCTGGCAAATTCCTCGCGATGTTCCTCTATTTTATTAGCCAACTTGTAAAGAAGCTCTGACCTTTCATGTGCGGAAGTATGGCGCCAAGGCCCTTTATCAAAGGCTTCACGCGCCGCATTGATTGCCAGTTCTGCATCCTTTTCCTTAGCCGACGCCACCTCGGCAATAACTTCACCTGTCGCCGGATTATGGACAGCAATGGTTTCTTGACTGGACGCTTCCTGCCAGTTTCCATTAATGTAAAGTTTATTTACATTACTAATTAAAGTTTTTGTCATAATACCTTCCTTTCTATTTAAGGGGTCATTTATAGATTAGACAGTGTCACCAAACTACTATTTTGGTGACACTATCAAGCTTTTAAATGGCCTTTATACATGAACATGCGTCTTCGCTAACTCGTTAATATGCTTTTCAATGGCTTGAAGCACTGTGTCGATTTGCTCATAAGATATAACGGCAGGCGGCTCAATGCGGATGACCCGGGCGTTATTTAACGTTCCTCCAACCAGAATGTTGTCATCAAATAATTTTTTTGCAAGTTCGAAGCCAAGATCATTATCAGCAAATTGCATGCCGATTAATAGTCCGATGCCTCTAACGGCAGTCATAATTTCAGGGAATTGTGCTTGAATTTCTTTTAATTTATTAAGAATATACTCGCCTTTTTCGGCAGCTTGTTCTGGAATGTTTTCTTCCAAAATCGTTTTAATGCCGGCAATTGCGCCAGCGCAGCATAGCGGATTCCCGCCAAATGTAGATGAACCAAGCAAAAACGGATTCTCCTCCATTTTCTCCCAAAGATGTTCTCTGGCAACCATTGCGCCTATTGGCATAACCCCGCCGCCAAATGCTTTTGCCAGAGTCATAATATCAGGAACTACATCATAATGATCTACGCCGAACAGTTTACCAGTCCGGCCCATTCCGGTTTGAACTTCATCAACGATCAACAGACATTCGTATTGATCACAAATCTCCCTTAGGCGCGGGAAGTAATCGGCTGGCGGAATATTGACGCCGCCTTCGCCCTGGATTGGTTCAACAATGACACCGGCAACTGTTTCACCTACGGCTTGAAGGTTAGCAATCGCTTTTTCCACGGCATCTGCATCACCAAATTCAACATGCTGGAATTGTTGAATAAGCGGTACATAAGGCTCGCGGAAAGCCGCTTTACCTGTAGCTGATAAAGAGCCCATCGTTTTACCATGGAAGCCGCCGACAGTAGAGATAAACCACTTCTTACCGGTATGAAGACGCGCCAATTTCAACGCCATTTCATTAGCTTCTGTTCCGCAGTTGACAAAATAGGAATATCTTAAATCGCCCGGAGTAATTTCAGCAACTAATTTTGATAAATAACCGCGCAAAGGATCTACCAATTCCTGGCTGTGCAATGCATAACGGTGAAGCTGTGATTCGACTGCTGCTACAACCTTAGGATGACGGTGTCCTAATAAGTAAACACCATAACCGCCTAAGCAATCAATGAACTCTTTTCCTTTTGTATCGCGGAAAACAGCACCTTCGTCTTCCCACTCAACAAATGAAAAGTCTGTTGAAGCAGCTTTTCTATGTTTTAATATCGCCTTATTCACGTAATTTTCAAAGTTATAAACTGAATCTTGAACCACTTGTTCTTTTTGTTCTTCACTTAACGTTTCAGTTTGAATCAGCGAAAGAATATCTTCCGCACTTTGCAGACATTGTTCTTTACTCTTTCTCATAATTTAAATTCCTTCCTTGTTAGATTTTTAATCGTCTCACCATTATTCATGCAAGTTAAATGCCAAATTTAATTTTAAGGGTATCTTTAAATAAAAAAGATGGTTGTTTCAGCGCGAAAGCCTTATGCTCCAAGGATTTAATTATTAAAAAAGTGTTATTATAAAATTTGGAAGAATTTAAAGAGACAAAAATAAACTTCTCAAAAATGAGAAGTTTAATAATAAAGTTGCTTTATATAAACTTATAATCCCCTTTATTGACACAAATACGTCACTAATTTCTTATTTTTGATAAATCATTCTCATTATTGAGAAGTTCATATTCCTCAAACTTTCTATACAATGTTGCCAGACTGATTTTAAGTTGTGAAGCCATTTCTTTTTTGGCTTTCAATGATGTTCCATACTCATTAAGCATGTCTTTTAAAATCACTTTTTCATGCTGTCGTAAACGTTCTTTAAGAGATCCTTTTGCTGTCATGCTTACTTCTTGCTGATTAGCAATTCTCGCCGGAATGCTGGAAATTGTGATTTCGTTCTCTGTCTCCATATTGACGGCATATTCAACCGCATTTTCCAGCTCCCGGACATTCCCCGGCCAACTGTAATTTTGAAACATCTCTATCACATCAGGATGAAAGCCATTAATTGATTTAGCCAGTTTTCCTCTGATATCTTTTAAGAAATGCTCCATTAGAAGCGGTATATCTTCCTTCCTGTTTCGCAAAGGCGGAATAGAAAGCGGAATGACGTTAAGCCTAAAATATAAATCCGAGCGGAATTCACCTTCTTGAATCATGGTCTCAAGACTTTTATTTGTTGCAGCAATGACTCTTACATCTATCGGAATCATTTTTCTTCCGCCAACCCGCTCAATTACTTTATTTTGCAGTACATGAAGTAATTTGACTTGCAGGTGCAAAGGCATATCACCGATCTCATCTAAAAAAATAGTCCCGCCGTCGGCCATTTCAAATTTACCGATCTTACCTTCTTTGTTCGCCCCTGTAAAAGCCCCTTTTTCATAGCCAAACAATTCACTTTCCAGTAAAGTTTCCGGAATGGCTCCGCAATTGACTGATATAAACGGTCCATTTGCCCGGGCGCTGGCTGTATGAATGGCATTGGCAAAAAAGTCCTTGCCTGTACCGCTTTCACCGGTCAACATAATATTAGAATCACTATTACTGACCTGGTACGCCAGCTTCTTTACCTTTTTCAGAATTTTGCTTTCTCCAATGATGTCTGAAAAGGATAAGCCTTTCCTGCCTGTTGTTAAAGAGTAAGCAAGCTTCCTGACATCAGCCATCCGTCTGAATGATGAAACAACACCATATGTTTTTATATGATTTCTAATTGGCATGGCTGTCACAACCAAATGCATGTGATGGTTGTTTAATTCATAGATTTCCTCTTTTTCAGTATAGCCAACGCCTGTTTTTAAGACTTCAAGCATCGGAGAGCCTTTCCAAATTTCATCAAGCCTTTTCCCGATTAATGCTTCTTTCTTTTGCCTGATTAAAACTTCTGCAGTACGATTGCAATGAGTAATCACACCTTTTTCATCAATTGCAATGATTCCCTCATGAATGGATTCTATCAGCGTATTAAGCCGGCTTGTCGCTAACTTCCATTGCTTAACTGCTTCCCTTTCAGACACTTTGCTCGTTAATAGCTGCGCCATTCGCTGCAGGAAATTCAACATGTGCTCCTGATTATCCATTAAACGGCGATGATGAGACTCATTGAAAGCAATCAAGCCAATAACCCCGATCACTTCCCCGTTATAATCAATCGGACAGCAGATTTCAGCAACTTCTTCAACTTGACCGGTTGAAAAAGAAGGATCATAAGTGGGGTCATTACGGGCATCCTCTACAACGAAAGCTTTATTTGTTGTTAATACCCTTCCGTATAAATAACCGGCATCCTTTTCACCATGCTCTTCCTTTGTATTAATTCTATTTTTACATTGACCCGTTGCCGCAACGACCGTCATTGTCTCGTCAATAATTTCGGTCTCAATCTTTAAAGCTGCAGAAATGGCATCTGCTACTTGCTGGGCCAGCTCCTGAATCCCCATTAAGCGAGTCATTAATATCCCCTCCACAGACTAATATTATTTTAACATTTGACTGACTGTTTCGTATATTTCCAATACATATTTTAGATACTTTTGGTATTTTTAACATTAAAACAACCGCTTTTCTCTATACAAGAAAAGCGGTTCAAATTAAAGTCTTATTATTTTATGTTCGGTAAAGTCCAAATTTCATTTTCAGCTTATACTCTATTTAAATTTAATTGTTTCAATGTCATGCAATGCTTGAAGGTCTTTTGTAATTTGATTTTCTTTTATCGCTTTTATCGGATTAAGCTGGAAATCTATAATATATAGCGTGCCATTGTCGGTTTGTCTTAATTTCACCTGATATTCAGATACCGTAAGATTGTTTGCTGATAAAATATCGACAATGGCTGGTGTCATTTCATTAGAATAAGTTTGAACAGATAATTTATAAGTTTTAGTTGGCAGGACTGATTTAAAAATAAGCTTCAGCACTTCCAATCCTAAAAGAATCAGTAATGCACCAAGAATACCTACTAAATACATGCCTGCACCAATTGCTAATCCGACGGCAGAAGTGGCCCACAAACCTGCCGCTGTTGTTAACCCGCGAACGGATTGACGTTGTACAAGGATAGTGCCTGCTCCCAAAAAACCAACGCCGCTGACAACCTGTGCGGCAATCCGGCTCGGATCCAACCCTATATTATTTTGGTGTAAAATATCACCAAAAGCATATTTAGAGATAATCATGATAAGGGCGCTTCCAACTGAAACCAAAAAATGCGTTCTCAGCCCCGCTTCTTTATAGCGCCTTTCCCTCTCAAATCCAATAAGCGCCCCCAGAATACCGGCTAAAACGAGGCGAGCAATGAATTCAAACTCCATATTCATCTCTCCCTTGCCCCTTTCGATATATGTATTCCCGATTTAATGAATTATTAAATTAACTTTAAAAGAAATAAACACCAATTGCAAATTATCTAAATACGTGACATGTTGCAGTATGAATGTTGCCTTCGTGCTAATTAAAAAAGCCGCTTCTTCTTTTGATCGAAAGAAACGACTTCTTAACTGCAGACCCGGCTGTCCGGCTTTGCATTCAAAAAACGTATGTATGGTCGGGAAGACAGGATTTGAACCTGCGACCCCCACGTCCCGAACGTGGTGCTCTGCCAAGCTGAGCTACTTCCCGGCAAAATAAGTGTGATCTTAATTCCTATATTTATTATAGCACTAATAAAGAGATTTTTTATTAAAAATGCTTAAGACCAAGTTTCTATATTACAACACCCCTTCACAAAGTCACCTATCCTTAAAATCAGCATTTAATAATATAAAAATTCCTTTCAAGGCTGTTAAGTTATAACTAAATCCCTGTTAAAAGGGTGATAACATGACATATTCAATTGATGTATCTGTCAAAAAACATAAATTGACCTTATATAATGATCATCATCTTATTAAACAGTATCCAATTGCGGTAGGTAAAATGTTGACGCCTACGCCAACGGGTGTTTATAAAATTATAAATAAAGATCCCCATCCGGGCGGACCTTTTGGTGTGATGTGGATGGGGCTTTCCAAGAAGCATTACGGTATCCATGGCACGAACAATCCTTCATCAATTGGCAAGGATGTTTCTCACGGCTGCATCCGTATGTACAATCGCGATGTCCTGGAGTTATCTAAAATGGTCCCAATCGGTACGCGGGTAACAATTCATGATTAAGACTTTTTCAAGTTACAATAAAAAAAGCGAGCCACTGAATATGTTCAGCGGAAAAATCCCAAAATGAATAAAACATTGAATCTTACTTAAATATGTGCCGAATAGACTTTCTGAGCTGCTTTTACCCCCGCTCCTAAATCATATGGATATTTATAATCACTTAAAGCACATTCAATTAAAGAAACTGCCTCTAATATATCACTTGGGAAACAGTACCCCATGTGGCCGAATCTAAATATTTTTCCCTCTAATTGTCCTAATCCGCCTGCCAAATCTAAATGGTATTTCTTTTTAAGATGTTTACGAATCTCCTCTATGTCAAGCTGAGGCGGTGCACAAACGGCCGTCACGGTAGGAGATCCGTCCTGTTCATTAGTTAAAAGCGGCAGCTTTAATGCGGCCATAGCTTCACGGACCATTTTTTTCAGTAATTGATGCCTTTGTACGGTTTGTTCAAATCCTTCTGTTTCAATCATATCGCATACTTCTGAAAGTCCATAAATAAGAGAGACAGCAGGTGTGTTTGGTGTCATGTCCTTTCTATACCATTCACGGTACTGCTTTAAATCTAAATAATAAGCCGGGGCATTGTTATTTTCGATGACATGCCAAGCCTTTTTGCTAACACCTATAAAGGCCAGTCCCGGAGGAAGCATCATCGCTTTTTGTGAGCCGGTAACAAGAATATCAATACCCCAATCGTCCATTTTTGCTTGAACTCCGCCAATGCAGCTGACGCCATCAACAATAAATAACGCTTCACTATGAGCATGGACAGCCTTTGCTAAACTGTCAATTGGATTTAATACCCCTGTGGATGTTTCGTTATACGTTGCAAATACGGCCTTAATGTTCTTAAATTGTTTTAAAAATTGAGCTAAGTCATCTGCACTGCACGCTTTCCCCCACTCAATCTCTAATTTATGAACCGCAGCACCATATGTTTCACAAATTGAGACAAACCTGTCGCCAAAAGCGCCTATGGATACAACGACGACTTCGTCCCCGGGTGAAATTGTATTAACAACAGCGGCTTCCAAAACTGATGTTCCGCTCCCCGCAATGATGAATACATCTTGCTCTGTTCCAAAAATCGGCTTTATTTGATTAGATGCTTTATGAAAAAGCCGGACGAACTCTTCACTTCTATGGCTGATCATATCATGATTCATAGCTTCTTTTACTTGTTCAGGTACAGGAGTCGGACCAGGCGTTCTTAATATATTTTTATACATATTATCCCCCTTAACACTGCATATCGCAGGGAGTTTTATATTTAAAAGTTATCTTTAACAGATTTTAAATATAAAAACCCGCCTTAAAATTTTGACTCTAACCTTTCTATTTTTCGCTTTAGAGAAAAAATTATCCATAATGAGTGAAAGGGGGAATGTTCATTAATATTCTGGCCGCATAGACCAAGGCTCTACTTGACCGATAATAGATGTTCTGTCTTTATTTTTCATAGCATGAATAACACCGTTTGAAATCTCATCATGCGTTAACCATCTCGATTCCCCGTTGTTCTGAATTTCAAAACCTAATATAACTTGGTGGTAGTCAACATTTACAGGGCATTCCGGCTGACGATTAGATAATGGACGGCTGGCGCTGCTCCCAAGCACATGAAAAAGCGACCATTGATGTTCCGTTGTCGAAGAGAGAATGTCCACAAGCTTTTGCAATGATTCCTTTGCGGATGAACGCATCCAAACAACCGCTCTATCAAAAGGGCCATGCTTTTTAATTGTCTTTATCAGATGGTCTGTGAATGGATTAATATCATAATAATCAACGTTAAGAAAGTAAAGATTTTCCGGATTTGCAGCTGAATTTTGGATCTTCTTAAATTTCTCTTGGTTCCTTCCGATAATAGTAACTTTGCGCCCTTGTGAAGCCAACCAAACAGAAACCTGCTTTAACATTCCCGTACCGCCGACAATTAGATCATGTCCCATTGTTATTCTCCCCTTATATTGTCATAGACTTGCAGCGCGGCTTGTAACCCTTCACCCCTATTAACCTGTGCACCTTCCTTAATAAGTACAGCTTCAAATGCTCCAAGAAAATGTAAAATATTTTTCTTACTGCAGCTGTACCCCATAGTTCCGACTCTCCAAATTTGCCCTTTTAAAGGTCCGAATGTCCCAGCTATTTCAATACCGAAATCATGGAGTAATGTTGCCCGTACGCTTTCATCATTAATGCCATCGGGGATGTTAATACATGTGACAACAGGCATTTTATAACGATTGTCCCCGAATAGTTCTACCCCTAAAGCTTTCAACCCGGCTAATAAAGCTTTTTCATTTAAAAGGTGACGTTCGAATCGCGCTTTTAGACCTTCTTCTTTAACTAAACGCAGACCTTCGCGCAATGCATAAAGCATTGAGGTCGCTTCCGTGTGATGATTAAGACGATCCGGGCTCCAATAATCTTGAATTTGGCTTAAATCAAAATAGTTGCTTTGAATTCTTCTTTTATTAATAGAGCCTTCTGATAAACCCCGTTCAATGTTTTTTCGTTCCAATAAAATTTTTTCAATACGGTCATTATAGGTTAATGGCGCCAAACCTGAAGGAACTGACAAACATTTTTGTGTACCGGCAATGACTGCATCTAAGCACCAGTCATCTGTTTTCACGTCAACACCGCCTAATGTGGCGACTGCATCTACTACTAACAATATGTCATTTTCGCGGCAGAACTTTCCTAACTCCTCTAATGGCTGCAAGCGGCCGGTTGATGTTTCACCATGAACAATCGCTACTAATTTGGGGTTAATCTTTTTAATTGCTGTGATAATTTCTTCAGGGTCAAATACTTCTCCCCATTCTTTTTCAATGGTATAAACATCAGCATGATAGCGGCTGGCGATTTCATAAATCAGATGACCGAAACGTCCAAATATAGGGACAAGCACCTTATCCCCAGGCTCAATCACACTGCACAGCATGGCTTCCAAGCCGGATCTCGATGTGCCGTCTACGGGGTAAGCCCATTGATTGTTTGTTTGAAAAACGTATTTAAGCAAATCCATTGTTTCATTCATAATATTTAAGAATTCAGGATCGAATTGTCCTATAACCGGCGTTGACATCACTCTTAAAACACGGGGGTCTACTTCCACTGGACCCGGTGTCATGATAGTTCGAATCGGTGTATTTAAATCGGTATAAACCATAATATCTTCTCCTTAGCAATGTGAAATTTAACAATAAATAGTATATCTAATAAACAGACTTAACAATAAGTGATAACTTTATGGGAGACGCATGTTTCATTTACGATAATCCGCATTTTACGATTATTTTTGAATCGATGTCTTGTATTTCTTTAATTTTCTTACAATGGTCGGCTGGCTGACTCCTAAATATTTTGCCATTTCGGTTGTACTGTTACAGCGCCTCCATGCTTTAGATAGAATGTTCACCTCTGTGTCTCTCATCATTTCAGGGAGTGTCTTTCTCTCAATCTCGTTAAATGAAGCCGCCTGTTCAGAAGCTTTAATTTTGGAAGGCAGCTGTTCAGGGGTTATAACTTGCCCGTCTGCCGTTAAAACAAGTCTTTCAATAATATTGGACAATTCCCGCGTGTTACCTGGCCAAGAATAATTTAGTAAATAATCAATAGTATCCTGGGCTAATTCTTTATTCTGCTCATAACGGTGATTGAATGTTTTAAGGAAATTCATGATCAATGCAAGCAGATCTTCCTCGCGCTCTCTTAATGGCGGAATAGTAATATGTATCACCGAAAGCCGGAAATAAAGATCTTCCCTAAAAGTCCCTTGTTGAATCATTTTCTCAATATCGACATTGGTTGCAGCAATTAAACGGAAATTAACATTTTTCGGTTTAGTGTCCCCTATACTGTAAAATTTCTTTTCCTGAATAAGCGTTAACATCTTTACTTGCAAGTTGTAGGGCAATTCTCCTATTTCGTCTAAAAACAGCGTCCCTCCTTCAGCTTCTTCTACCAGCCCCCGCTTCCCTTTTGGATTCGCTCCGGTGAAAGCGCCTGATTTATAGCCGAATAGTTCTGACTCCAGTAATGATTCAGGGATACTGCCGCAATTAATTTTGACGAGCTTTCCCTTTCTCCCGCTCATTTCATGTAAGTGTTCGGCTAGCAAGCTTTTACCAACACCTGATTCACCGGTTAACAGGACAGTCGCTTCAGTCTCTGCCACCCTGTTTAAGGTTGAAATGACATGTTTCATTTTTTCACTTCTTGCGATAATTTTCGGTTCATTCTCCTTGTCATTTTCCAGTTCCCGCAATTTTTTCTTTGCCTGACGTAATTCCCCTTCTACTTTCTTTAAATAAGCTTTCAATTCTTCTAATTCCGTAATGTCTTGAGAGTAAGAAATAATATATTTTGGTCTTCCATTTTTATCGAAAATCATATTTCCTGTCACGAGTAATTTTCTTCCAATGTTTGTTTCCTGAATGATTGTTTGCTTTGTTCGTGTTAAGGCTACTTTTCTTGTAATCGATGGGTAAAAAATATTTTGTTTTTCCAGTTCAAGTACTGAACTTCCTATCAATTCCTCTTTCTTTTTTCCAAACCAATATTCTGTAGAATCATTTGCATAAACGACGATTCCCTCAGGGTTTGTAATAATGACGTCCGTATAAATGCTGTTAATAATTTCTTCCCAATCCCATTCGACATCAAATGCCATTTGACTCTCTCCTTTAGAAATATTTTATCATATAAGTTCAGATTATACAGAACTAAATAACTATTTATACAAAAACGTATAAGTATTAAACAGTCATTTTACTGCCTGTCCGTATTATGCCTATACAAAACTGTATAAACGTTTATTTGTTAATAGCCTAAATGTCCCTCATAACTAGGAATTTAGCTTATGGCACAGAAATTGCAACATCTTAGGTAAGATCAATATTTAAAATGTCATTGGAGGCAGATATGTTAGTTTAGAAACCGCTTTAATCTCATTTATTTAAAGGTGTAAATCTCATTAACTAATAATCTAAACCTAAAACAAGTGCTAAAAATCTATTAAATGAAAAGAGGAGAATCAAAATGGCGAGAGTTATTAAACACACTACACCTAAAAAAGATGGTTTTAGAGTACCGGGGGAATTTGAACCGCATAAGGGGTCAATAATCATTTGGCCGGAAAAAGGCTTTGCTTTTAGAAATGGCGGAAAGCCTGCACAAGAGGTATGTACTATTGTCGCAAATACAATTGCCGAGTATGAAGAAATGACTGTCATCTGTTCAGCGGCCCAATATGAAAATGCAAGAGCCAGACTATCGGAAAAAGTTCGCGTGATAGAAATGTCAACAAACGAAGCATGGGTTCAAGACAAAGGCGCTTTTTACGTGATCAACGATAAAGGAGAAATGAGAGGCGTTCAGTTTGGATTTAATGCCTATGGAGGATTAGAAGAAGGACTCTATTTTCCTTGGGACTTAGATAAGCAATTTGCACAAAAACTATTTGAACTTGAAAATATGGATTCTTATGACGCAAGACATTTTATCCTTGAAGGCGGCGCAACACAAGTAGATGGTGAAGGCACTGTCATTTTGACAGAACAATGTAATCTGAACCCGAACCGAAATGGACATATGTCAAAAGAAGAAGTAGAGAGAAATTGCAAAGAATACCTTGGTTTGGACAAAGTCATCTGGATTAAAAGAGGCATGCTGTATGATGAAACAGATGGTCATATCGACGACATTTGTTTTTTCGTCAGACCGGGCGTCATTGCGCTTTCATGGGTCGATGATATCAATCACCCTCAGTATCCAGTATTCAAAGAAGCTTATGATATCTTGAGTAGAGAAACCGATGCGAAAGGAAGAAAATTCGAGATTCATAAAATACACATACCGGAAATCATTTATATAACAGAAGAAGAAAATAATGGTTTTGATGTTGTTGCCGATGCCGCCCCCCGTGAAGCAAATCAGCCATTAGCAGTCACTTATATCAATGGATTTTTCGTTAACGGTGCTTTTTTAGTGCCATTATTTAATGATCCTCGTGATCAAGAAGCCATTAATAAATATCAGGAAATTATGCCTGACAGAAAGGTTATTGGTTTGCCGACAAAAGAATGGTCTTTAAGCGGCGGCAATATTCACTGCATGACGTTAGCCCAGCCAAGGCCTTAAATGCTTCCCGCTATTAAATATTAGATGATCCTTATTATGAAACAGAATCACTCATTAGATAAAATTACACATTAAGTCAATTGGCTTTCCAGAAGGAGGTGAACGGCGGAATTCTTCATTACTTTTAAAATATGGAAAAGTCCTGATTAAGAAAAGGGGAAAAAGTATGACTGAAAGTAACGGAAAACTAAATCGTTCCTTAAAATTAAGACATATTGTCTTTATCGGTTTGGCGTACATGTCACCTTTAGCTGTCTTTGATACGTTTGGAATTGTTTCCGAAGCAACAAACGGTCACGTGCCTATTGCTTATATCTTTATAACCATAGCCATTCTGTTTACAGCCTATAGTTACGGTAAAATGTCTAAAATCTACCCTTCAGCCGGTTCAGCCTATACATATACGAGAAAGACGATGAATGCCCACCTCGGCTTTCTTGTCGGATGGGCAGCTTTACTTGACTACCTTTTTCTTCCTATGATTAATGCATTGCTTTCAAGCATTTATCTTTCTTCGGGATTTCCAAATGTTCCTTCATGGGTTTGGATTTTAGCTACGATTATCATAACTACTGTCCTTAATGTTGTTGGTGTCAAGCTGGCGGTCATCGTTAATTATCTTATGGTCATTATCGAGTTTTTAGTAGCAGCTGTTTTTGTTATTTTGACGATTAGAAAAATTGTTTACGGTGATTTCGGACACGTGTTTTCAATGGCGCCATTTTACACAAATCATATGTCAATTCCGGCCATTTTCACAGGCGCCTCTATTTTAGCTATATCATTTCTTGGTTTTGATGCTGTTACTACATTGTCTGAAGAGACAGTTCAACCGAAGAAAAACATACCCAGGGGGATCTTTATTATCGCTTTGATTGCGGGTGTTTTCTTTACTTTAGTCACTTATTTTATGCAAGCTTTGTTCCCTGATGTTTCAGTTATAAAAAATATTGCCGGCGCTTCCCCGGAAATTGCTAAATTTGTAGGCGGAGCTTTCTTCCAATCTATTTTTATTGCCGGTTATGTGGTTGCCGTCTTAGCCTGCGGTATCACTCAGCAAATGAGTGCATCGCGTTTATTATATGCAATGGGACGAGACGGTGTTTTACCGAAGAAGTTTTTCGGTTATATCCAGCCGCGTACGGGTATTCCGATTTTTAATATTTTACTGGTCGGCGTTTTGGCGTTGCCGGCTATGTTCCTTGATTTGACTAAAGCAACATCATTGATTAATTTTGGCGCCTTTACCGCTTTTACATTTGTTAATTTGTCGGTTATTGCTTATTATCTTAAACATAAAGAAAAATTAACCGCCAGATCATTAATTAGTACATTCATTCTGCCGTTGTTAGGGTTAATCTTTAACATTTACTTATGGTTTAATTTAGAGACCACAGCTAAAATCGTCGGTATCATTTGGGCTGGCGTTGGGTTGATTTATCTTTTATATTTAACTAAATTTTTCAGAGTCAGGCCGCCGGAATTTAGTTACGATGATTCAGCCAGCGGATAAATAAACCATGAGACCTTGTGAGACAGAATAAATGTAAAAGTATTATTGGAGGACATAAAGCATGCTGCAGCCCTTTTTAGCTGCAGCATTTTTACAAAATTCCATTATTTTATTATTTTTGAATTGCAGTTTCTGAGTCAATTCCCTTTTCTTTAACATTTACCCCCGATGTTACTGAAGGAAGAAGTAAAGTAAGGATAAAGCCAATGAGAAGGAAAAAGACTAACCCGTAAGTCCCTGCACCTTGACTGTAATTTGAAGTTAACAGCCCAACGATATATGGTCCCAAAAATCCGCCTAAATTCCCAAGCGCATTAATGATACCCCGTGCTCCTCCCGCAGCATCAGCTTCAAAAAGAAGGGGAGGAATGGTCCAAAAAATGCTGCTTGCCGCTTGCAGAAATACACCGCAGCCAATAAGGAACGCAAAAGCTAACCAAATTTTGCTTTCAAATTGAACCGAAAGAAGCAAACATATTGAAAATCCCAGCAACGGCAAGGCCGTATAAAGTTTACGATTCCTGCTTCTGTCTGATAAAACAGCAAAGATATAGAGACCAACAATTGTTCCTATATAAGGAAGGGTCGATAAAAAGCCTACATTTCCCATGCCAGTGTGTGTCAGTCCCTTAATGATAGTCGGGAGCCATAATGAAAACCCGTATATCCCCGTTTGATAGCAAAAATAGATAAGAATTAACTTCCATGTGTTCGCCATTTTAAAAATTTCTTTAAATGAGGTATTTGTTTGCAGATTGGCCTGTCTCGCCTCTCGTTCTTCTTGAAACTTCTTGTTCAAATAATCAAGTTCTTCTTTGGAAATCCATTTTGCCGTCTCCGGACAATCACTGATTAAAGGCAGCCAAACAGCAATAAGGGCCAGCGAAATAATCCCTTCTATTATAAAAACCATTCGCCAATCCCACTGGGTTAAAATCCACCCTGATAACGGTCCGGTAATAATTGAAGCAATAGCAATGTTCATGATGAAAAAGGCATTTGCCCGGCCGCGTTCTTCATTTGGAAACCATTTACTGATGATTACTAAAATAGCCGGCCATACACCGCCTTCAGCTACTCCTAAGAAAAAGCGTACGATCAACAATTGTATCGGGTTCTGGACAAACCCTGAAATGGTTGCTAATAATCCCCACCCAACAATTGACCAGGCGATAAATTTTTTGGCACTGCCTCTTTCAGCAATTAAACCGCCGGGCACTTGAAGAACCATATAGCCAATAAAAAAGATGCCAGCGGCAAGGCCCGAAAAGGCAGCTGTCATACCAAGCTCTTTATCCATACCGCCTGCCATGGCAAACCCTATATTTGTGCGATCCATAAAAGCAACAATATAAACTAAAATTGCCGGGGGAATAATCCGAAACCAACGTCCTTGGGGAACCTTATGATCCACTATTCGTTACCTCACTTTTTAAAGTAATGTGAAACATCGGCTTATCGACAAGCTTATAGGACCATGCAGACTGATTAACTGACCGAGTACGTAAGACAAAGGCGGAAAAATGTCCCGCCTTGTCTTACAGCAGCAATGCCTGCTTTAAGATTTTTTCAATTTCGCCCTTTTTATCCCTTGTGAGTTGTTTTCCCGGGGGAAGGACGTGCGTTCCTATGTCAACTCCCCTTAACTTCGCCGCTTCTTTAATGACATTCATAAAAGGGGAGTCCAGTTTGAATAGAAGCGGTAAATAGGCTAAACGTCTGTGAAGTTGGACGGCTTGTTCCATATCATTATCTTGAAATGCCTGATAAATGCCTGTTGCCAGTTCAGGGGCAAAATTTGCCGTTCCCGGAATCGCTCCGTCTCCGCCAAGCGCGAGTGTGTTGAATAAATGGTCGTCATAACCTGAAAATACGGCAAAATCAGGGTGCTTGCTTTTCACTTTTAAAATCATTTCCCTTATATGTCCAGCTTGATCAATCGTTTCTTTAATACCGGCAATTCTTGAGCATCTGTCAACTAATTTAAGTACAAAATCCGGGCTTAAGTCTTGTCCGGTAAGTTCAGGGAAGTTATACAGCAATATAGGCAGCTGTACAGAATCAGCGATGGATATGTAATGATTAAGCAAGTTCTCCTCTGACAAAGGCCAGTAATAAGGATTTACTACAAGAACGCCATCAGCACCTATATCTTCAGCATGCTTTGTTAGCTGAACAGCTTCTCTGGTACCCAAACTTCCGGTTCCAATTAAAACCGGAAGTCTGCCATTAACGTAATTTACTGCAAAAGCGGCAATTTCTTTTCTTTCTTCTGCCGAAATTTGACTGAATTCACCGCTGCTCCCGAGAAAAAGCAAACCATTTACACCTGAATCAATCAGGAAATCTATTAAATTCCCCATTCCCGTTCGATCAAGTTTGCCATTTTCATCGAATACTGTACAAACCGGCGGGATGATTCCTCTAAAACTAACTGTCATTTCCCCTCACTCCTTTTTTCTCTAAATAAAATTAATTAAAATGTCGGCCCGATTCGCCAAATGCCGAAATCATGCTGTTTTAGAATTTCCGCTTTCGTTTTCTTACCAGAACAAGTCAGAGCTATTTCCCCTAAAATCCTTTTGCCGACGTCTTTAGGAGTTTCTATACCGTCAATGATCGTTCCGGCATTAATATCCATATTATCGAACATTCTTTCATACATCGCGGTATTTGTAGATATCTTGATCGTTGGGGCTATCGGCGATCCTGTCGGTGTACCTCTCCCGCTCGTAAACAACACAATCTGAGCACCGCCGGCAACCATTCCTGTCAATTGTTCAATATCATGGCCAGGCGTATCCATCCAGACCAAACCTTTTTTCTTTGGCACTTCAGCATAATCTACCAATTCCTGCAGTGGCCGGCTGCCCGCTTTTTTGGCTGCACCAAGTGACTTTTCTTCAAGCGAGCTTAAGCCGCCCTCGATATTTCCCGGACTTGGATTACCCGTTCGAATATCAACGCCCATTTCTATAGATCTGTGTTCCATTGCTTCAATCACTTCGTAGACCCGTTTTGCCACCTGATCATCTGCCGCACGCTCGGCAAGCAGATGTTCCGCGCCAATAAGTTCAGTCGTTTCAGCCAATATCGCGGTTCCGCCGCGGTCAACGATCATATCACTGACTTCGCCAACCGCCGGATTTGCTGATAATCCCGAGCAGGCGTCAGAACCTCCGCATTCCGTCCCGACAATTAATTCGCTGAAATCAAATGGGACCCGCTTTTCCATAGAGGCTTCCTGCACCATTTTAGCAGCTATTTTTGCGCCCTTTGCTATCGCATCCAATGTTCCGCCATGCTCTTGGATAGAAACAAGTTCAACTGGTTTCCCGGTTTGCTTCTTTATTTGTCCGGCTATTTTCATAGCTTGCAAGGTTTCACAGCCTAATCCTAGAACAACAACACCATAAACATTTGGATTTGCCCCCATTCCGACATAGGTTCGAAACGTTTGATCGTAATCTGCCCCTACTTGTGCACAGCCATGCTGATGAATGAAAGACACAGTCCCGTCAACAAGATCTGTAATTCGTTGAGCTGTTTGCGCCGCACAAGTAATCGTCGGCAGAATCAGGACATGGTTCCTGATGCCGACTCTTCCGTCCGGTCTTCTGTATCCTAATAATTCTAAGTTCTCAATTTGCGCCAATGATATCCCCTCTTCCGCGTTTGCCTTCAAGATTATGGACGTGCACATGACGCCCTGCCTCAATGGATTCACTTGCTTTCCCTATCACTTCACCGTATTTTATAATGTCCTGTCCTTTTGCTATTGATTTAACAGCAAACTTATGGCCAAATTTGATCGTCTCTTTTAAACAAATATCTTGTGAAAAATCATCACATTTTACCCTCACAGTTGCCCCCTCCGGTATCTGTTCGAGAGCTACCGCGACCAGATCTTTGGGGTTTAGCATCAATGTTTTAAACGTTTCTTCCATTTTGTAAAAATCCACCTCCAAGTAATAATGGTATAAATTTTCTGATAAAAAACCTTGAGGATGACTTAGTCTTCTGCTGTCTTTTCTGATTTTATCGGTTTAACCTTACCCAGCCAAAAGAGATATGTTGCAGCCCCGATCAGCGTGGCAGCCCCTGATACTAACAAGGCTGGAATAAAAGAACCTGTCGACGCTACAACAAAACCCGTAATTATCGGACCTAAGATGCCGCCGATATTTGACGCACAGTTTTGCACACCGCCAACTGTGGAAGTCATATTTTGGGGTGCAACGTCGCCCGGCAAGGACCAAATAGCGGATGCTGCGATTGCCAGTCCAGCGTATGAAATGGCCAGTAAGGCAACGGACATAGCTGCAGAAGTTACTAAACTGGCAAGGGCAATGGATGTTGCCAGTATCATGCCGCCGACTAAATTAATTTTACGGGATGCAGTTAACGATAAACCGCGTTTATGATATAAGTAATCCATGAGCCATCCGCCAAACCATTCAGCGATCATACCTGCAAGCGGAGGAATCATAGCCACAAAACCCATTTTCATAACATCCATTCCACGGGCTTCTACTAAGTACGTTGGGAACCAAGTAATGAAAAAGTAAATCGCGTAGTTAAGCGTAAAGAAACCGACACACATGGCCCAAATATTACGGTAACGAAATAACTGATACCATTTAAGGGGCTGCCCTTTGTCCAGTCCATCCTTTTTAGCCTGGCCGTCACGTATATAACGGAGCTCAGCCTGATTCACATATCTGTGTTTTTCCGGATCACGATAATACCAGATCCATATGGCCATCCAAATAATTCCTAATAACCCCGAGAAAATAAATGATGCTTGCCAACCGAATTGCGAAATAATCCAAACAATTAACGGCATCGCAAGCGCTGTCCCCACCTTGGAACCGCTGTCAAAAAAGGCGGATACCTTTCCCCTTTCCTTATCGGGAAACCATTTGGCTGTTACACCGCTGTTACTCGGATAGGCGCCCGCTTCCCCTATACCAAGCAGTACGCGAAGTCCGATCAGCGAGCCTACCCCTCTGGCTGCTGCTGTCAATGCAGTGGCAACAGACCACCAGCCAACCGCCAAACCCAAGCTAATCCGCTGGCCCACTTTGTCGGCAAGCCAACCGGAAGGAATTTGAAATAACATATATGACCAAAAAAATGCAGACATGACGACTCCCATCTCGGCCGTATTAATATGGAGATCCTTCATCATCGCCGGGGTGGCTGCTGATAAATTAGCACGATCCAAGTAGTTAATAGCAATAGCCGCCCACATCAGAATAGAAATTTTCCAGCGGACACTCGTTTTCTTGCCGTTAATTAGAGTCCTGGTTTCCTTGCCAACACCTGGGGTTCCCTTCAAATTAGTACTCATTAATTCGCCTCCTCTTTTTATTAATTCCGGGTAGAAACTTACACTTATGATGACAATCTTGCTTTCTCCTAGTCGATAGAGCTTACGATCTAAAATGTAAACCCTTTCAATAAATCAGAAATCTTAATATGGCGAACCTCCGAAGCCTTGCTCCGGGGGTTCAGACTTTTGTTTTATATTATAAAACTCAATTTATATAAATTAGTATAGACTGCCGAAATATGATCAGCGAGATAAAAACTAAAAACTAATGAGTTCTATATTATAAAACTAAGTTTTAAATTTATCGTTACTAAAGATATTATTATAACACTTATCAATTGTCAACATTTTCGCCATATTTAGAATATTAATTATATAACTGCTCCTTCTGCAGACCAATCCATTTCTATTGGCTCTGAAAGGACATCAATATTTTCCAATCTATCAGCTTCTATCATTAAACTTTCTGAAATCCATATTTCCCTAATATTAAGAGTATTACTTATATAGGCAAGACGTATTTTTGATAAATCAAAAGCATTGCACGTTTTAATAGCGGCTTTAACAGCCAATTCTTCCGTTTCTAAGACCATGGGGAATTTGACAACGGACACAACGGTACTCGTTAAAGCATTTGCATAGCCCTTCTCCCATTCAGTTTGTTTTAGTACCTTGCGTGTCGTGACATCTGCCATGCCAATCCCATTTGCATTGCCATGCGTTTTATCAGTTAGACTTAATACAGCAATTCGGGAAACTTCAGGACCTCCGCTGGCATACGGAGTGGCATAACGGCCGGTAATATTCGGATCCATACCATCCCCGGAAATATCTTTACCAATTTCTTTTACAACAAGAACATCCAATGGGCTAAATAATATACGGGGCATTAATTTCTTTGCCTCAATTAATAATTGCGGTTCTTTTTCCTCCATTAATTCTGCCGGAACCACCGCTACTTTGGCAGGCCGATCATAGGCATTTTCCAGAACCCCGAGCCCAAAGATAATTGGAACCTGTTTCATAACAATTTTCGCCATCTCCGGGACATGTTCTGCCATGTACTTAAAGCTGTATGAGTGTGCAGCTTCTGCGCCTTTTTGTTTACCGAGCCCAATAGTAATCATTTTCATCAGTCCGCTTTCAACAGGACCGCGAAAGGCAGTATGTGGTTTAATTCTGTTAATAACAATGACTTTATCAGCTTCATATGCATTTTTGTCTGTATAGACTGGCAGGCCATTTGGAAGCTGGCCAACCCTGACGACTTCCATGCTTGAATGGATCTGTGCACCTATGATATCTTCTTTGACACCTAATTGTTCTAATACGTCTCTTTGTCCTTCGGCGGTCGCACCGCCGTGGCTCCCCATGGCGGGGACGATAAACGGCTTTCCGCCTTGTGATTTTACAGCTTCAACCGTTTCTCGTACAAGAATCGGGAGATCAGCAATCCCCCGGCTGCCAACAGCTATAGCTACTTGATCATTAGGCGAGATTCTTTTGAGAATATCTGTATTCCCAAAGGCCCTGCGGACTTCTCCCGCTACATCTTCAAGTTCGGGGGCGGGAAATTTTTGACGGACTTTAACCATTCGCGGAATAGGAATATCTTGTAAAATGTGATTGATAACAGACAATTTTCCTTCCTCCTTTAGCAGTAGTCTTTAATGTTTTACTTTATTAATTCTTTAACGATATTTGGCGGCTCGTTTCCAGTAACAGCAGCAACAAGATTTTCAGCTGCAACCATCGCCATGTCAAACCTTGTTTGATAAGTTGCTGATCCAATATGCGGGAGGGTCACAACATTTGGCATTTTTAATAATGGATTGTCAGCAGATACTGGTTCCTCCTCAAACACATCAAGACCTGCCGCTCGAATAACCCCGTTCTCTAAAGCTTCAATCAAAGCCGATTCATCTACAGTTTTTCCCCGTGATGTATTGATAAAAACAGCTGATTCTTTCATAAGACCCAGTTCTTTTCGTCCGATATAGTGGACGGTTTCCTTAGTCAGCGGCACCATAAGAACGATAAAATCCGATTGTTTAAGCAAATCTTCCAAAGAACAATAACTGACGCCGAGTGTATCCTCTACATCGGTTTTTCTATTGCGATTATGGTAAAGGACATTCATGCTGAAGCCTAGCTTAGCCCTTTTTGCAATCGCTTCCCCGATCCTTCCCATGCCGATAATGCCAAGTGTTTGGTGATGGACATCGATACCAAAGAGAGGTTCATCGTCGCCTTTCTCCCATTTCCCTTCTTTTACCATACGATCCATTTCAGGTATCCGCCTCGCTGCAGACAGAATTAGACCAAAGGCCAGATCCGCTACAGTTTCATCCAACACATAAGGGGTATGAGTTCCTTTCACGCCTCTGTTTCTCATGGCATCTAAATCAAAGTTGTTGTAGCCAACAGATATATTGCTGACAACTTTTAGCTTTGGTGCGCTATTAAGCAATTCATCATCAATTTTTTCACCTGTGATCAGCAAGCCTTCTGCATCCTTAATTTCTTCCAGTAACTGTTGGCGGGGAATCGGCTTATTATCCTCCCATTTTCGATAATCACAATATTCCCCAATATAATCCAATACCTTATCCGGGACTTGTCTGGCAACATAGACTTTTGGTTTCATAGAATCATCCTTTTACTTATTCGTTTTCAATCATTTTCTTCAATAGGCTTTTTAACAATAAACCAATAACAGAGTGAGGCGCAGCCGGCAATGATTCCTCCTGAAATAAAAGCGAGTGAATAAGACCCTGTCGTATCAGCAATTAGCCCCGCAACAACTGGTGAAAAAGCGCCGCCAAAATATCCGCCAAAATTTTGTATCGCCCCGACGGATCCGACCATTGTCGGGGGTGCTATATCCCCGGCCAAAGCCCAGGCGCTTCCCGTAATAGCTGAAATGAAACAAAGCGCCATTGTAAACAGTGTTATCGTTAAAGCTAAGCTGTTTACAAATGGAATAAAAACAACGACCAAAGCTGATAAAATACCGCAAATTGTAATAAGTGAACGCTTAGCAGTGACCGGCGAGGCAATGCCTTTATCAGTTAATTTTTTGGTCAAATATCCTCCAAAAATATCACCGAATATTCCGCCCACCCATGGAATACTAGCATAAATACCCAGTTGAGCTAAAGAAATATGCTGTGTCTTCAAAAGATACAATGGCAAGAAATTCAAGAAAATATTCCAGATCCAAATGGTGCAAAAGAATCCGAGAATCATGCCCCAGACGCTTCTATGTTTAAGGAGATCACGCCATTTTATTTTGGTGTTCTTTTGTATATTCTCCTCTGTTCCTGCTCCGCCCTCTTTCATATAAGCAAGTTCTTCTTCTGATAATTTCTTGCTTCTATCAGGCCTGCGATAAAATGCAATGAAAAAGATAATAAAAACGATCCCAATAATCCCTGTGATAAAGAAAAGCGCACGCCATCCATAAGCTGCCATGATAGTAACCAGAATAGGCGGCGCGAGTGCAGGGCCCCATTTTGAAGAAGAGTCCCAAATACCTGTAGCCAGTCCTCTCTCCTTTTTTGGAAACCACGAGGAAGTAATTTTTGCATTTGTAGGAAAACAAGGCGCCTCTCCTGCACCTAAAAGAAATCTAACGCCTAAGAAAGCCCCCAATTTATGGCATGTCCCTGTTAAAAAAGTCATAAGGCTCCACCATATAACTGCGATAGAGTAAACTTTCTTTGCACCAAATTTATCAATAAACCAGCCTGAAGGCAATTGCATCACAGCATATGTCCAAGAAAACACGGTCCCCATTAGTCCGATATCCGTATTACTTAGATGTAAGTCCTTTATCATTTCAGGTGCGGCAATGGAAAGATTTGCACGGTCAAGGTAATTTATTATTCCGCCAATTAACAGCCAAATGACAACCGTCCAGCGAAAATGACCTTTCGTTGACAACGGCCTAACCTTCTCCGAATTGGTTTTAATCTCCAATAATTATAACCTCCCTGTTTTTAATTGTAAGTACGTTCTATCATGTCAAATACAGTTTTATTCACAAAAACGACACCTCTGACTTCCTTTGACAGCGATTACACTTTTCAATAGATGAATAACTAAAAGACACATCGTCCAATCAAACATTAGTTTTATAATATAGAACCAAGTTCTGCTAAATATCTCGAATCATCCATCACCCCCTTTACGTTTATAAATATTTGATATACTTAAAAAATGTTTTTATCCTGGTTTTTTATAAGCGGGAAAACTTTTTTCTGCTCTCAGTTAATCGACATTATTAATTAACTCATTTCGTATGCTCATATACACTTTAGAAAACGGTACATGGTGACAATTGGCTGCCTTCTTTACCTCTTCATATTCAGGTGAAATTTGATAGATTGTATCACCTTCATATCCAATCTTAACTTTGATTTCTCCATATGGTGAAGCGACCTTTTTGAATTTGCGGGAAAGCGTTCTTCTCGTCCATTCGGATATTCTGATACCAAACGTACTTGTCTCCCTAAGCATAATATCCTCCAACAGCTTTTGGTTTTCTTGATCAGTTAAGACGGTCAGCAATGTGCCCGGCCGATTCTTTTTCATTATCACAGGTGTAAAATAGACATCAAGCGCACCTGATTCAAACAGTTTTTCCATGACAAAACCTAATTGTTCCCCAGTCATATCATCAACTTGACATTCCAATATTGTCACACAACTTCTGCCGTTTTCCGTCTTTTCTGATTCAGTGAAAAGAAATGCTCTTAAAACGTTAGGGTGATCAAAATCCTTTTTACCTGCACCGTAGCCAATATTCTCAATCGTTAAAGAAGGGATTTGCCCAAACTCATCAACTAAAGCTTTAAGGAATCCGGCGCCAGTCGGCGTTGTTAACTCACCGGCCACATCAAAGCTCATTAAAGGAATGCCTTTGAGCAGCTCTGCCGTTGCAGGGGCCGGTACTGGATAAAGCCCATGTGCCATCATAACTTTGCCGTGACCAACGGGTACTGGAGAGGCAATGATTCTATTAATATTAAGCGCTTCCAAAGCAAGGCAAACGCCAATGACATCGATCATTGAATCCATGGCTCCCACTTCATGAAAATGGACATCTCTTGGATCAATCCCGTGAATCTTGCCTTCCGCTTCTGCAATGGCTTTAAATACCGAAGAGCTTCTGGATTTCACCATCGGGGGAAGTTCGCTCTGGTGTATAAAATCCAGAAGAGCGGACGCTCTGCGATGATGGCCTCTGCTGTCATGATGATGGATATGTAAGCTATCATGATTAACATGAAAGTCCAGCAAAAGCTCTTTTGCAGCAATGCCTTTTTTATTGACAGTTTTGACGTCCATCGTAAAAGGATCTATCGGCAAGGTTCGCAGCTGATTTGATATATAATCAAGATCAGCCCCGAGGTCGATGAGCGCAGCGAGCGTCATATCACCGGAGATTCCCGACTGGCAGTCTAAATAAAGCGTTTTCATTCACTGCCCTCCTCTGTTACGAGTTTAAGAATAGATGCCGCTTGATAGGCCGCGCCAAATCCGTTGTCAATATTAACAACACTCAATCCGGAAGCACATGAAGTCAGCATAGACAAAAATGTCGTCAATCCTTCCAAATGCGCCCCGTAGCCTACCGATGTCGGCACCGCGATAACCGGACGTTTGACCATCCCTGCCACGACACTTGCCAAAGCGCCTTCCATGCCGGCTACAACAATAAGGACACTGGCTTTGACAATCTCTTTTCGAAAGGCAAGCAGTCTATCAATTCCTGCCACCCCGACATCATAGATTTTATCCGTTTCACAACCTAACCAAATGGCCGTTTGCACTGCCTCTTCTGCAACAGGCAAATCAGAGGTGCCGGCACATAATACAAGAACTTTACCTTTGTATCTTTTTAGTGCCTTCCCATATGTCAAAATTCGCGATACAGGATCGTAATGAGCATTTGGACAATTGGCGAGGATGAATGAAGCCTTTTCTTCTGAAACCCTTGTTGCTAGAGCTTTCCCGTGAGCATCGATAAGCTTATTCATTATTTTCAGAATATGTTCTTTCGTTTTTCCTTCACCATAAATAATTTCAGGAAAACCGGTACGCACCTCTCTATCAATATCCACTTTACTAAAACCTAAATCTTCGAAGGTTTGACTCATCATATTCTCACCTGCCGTTTCTATTTGACCGCATAATGTTGTTTCTCCAGAAGCTGATTCATGCTTCCGCTCCTATAGCCGGAAAGATCAATAGTGACAAAAGAAAACCCTAAGCTCTTTAATTTCCGTTCAATGTCAATCCGATGGGCCATTAGATGATACATATCCCTTGCCTCTACTTCTATCCTGGCTAATGCGTCATGGGTCCGGACACGGACTTGCCGGATACCAATATTTCGAATGAATTTTTCCGACTGATCAATTTTTCTCAGCTTCTCTATGGTTATTTGCTCGCCGTAAGCAATTCTTGAAGAAAGGCAAGCAAAAGAAGGTTTATCCCAAGTCGGAAGGCCAAAATCATGAGATAATTCCCTGATCTCACTTTTATATAAGTCAGCTTCCTGCAGCGGTCCGCGAACATTAAATTCCTTGGCAGCCTGTATACCGGGCCGATGTTCACCCATATCATCGGCTATTAGACCAAATACAATATTTTTGTATCCGTGATCCTCCATCATTGGGATTAAATGCTCGAACAAATTTTTTTTACAAAAATAACAGCGGTTTGGCGTATTTTCAGAATAACCCGGTATACTTAATTCAGATGTTTCTATGACTTCATGTCTCGCACCTAGTAAAACAGCAAGCTTTTTCGCTTCCTCCAGTTCTTCAAGCGGATAGGTTTCCGAATCTGCCGTGACAGCCAGTACATTTTCTGAACCAAGCGTATCAAGAGCGGCTTTAAGCAAAAAGGTGCTGTCTACCCCTCCCGAAAATGCGACCACTGCTGTTTCCATGTCACATAAAATCTTCTGCAATTTCTTGTATTTTTCTTCAAGCAACCTGATCACTCCTTCTAATAAGTTTTCGATAAAAGCAGCACTTAACCTCCTTTTTTTACAAAATTACAAAAACTATTGTTGAAAAGGTCTTGGATAAAAAGAGTATAGAAGGTACTCTATACCCTTTCTTAAGTTAATTCCTTATTTCTAAAAATCAAATATTTTTACCCAATCAATATATTCTCTTAAACTCTCCGCCCTGTACCCGTCTCTTCCAACAGTTGTTTCCGCTGTTACGAGTGCATTTAAAACAGCTTCTTCTGTCGCTTCGGCCGCCGCATGAAAAGCGTGGTCCATATCATTGTCATGAATCGCTTTCACAGATACTAAGCCAGTCATTTGCTGCGGAATACGCTGTGCTGCCGAGAAGCCGATGACAATATCTCCGCTGCCGTTGCCTATAAATGAACCGGTCCGGCTCAGGCCTACTGCTGAGCGTTTAATGATCCTATTTAATTGCCGCGAAGTCACCGGTAGATCACTTGCCACAAGAATAATGACAGAACCTTTTTCGGATTCGTCTAATTCTTTGGCAGACAGTTCCCTGCCAAGCGGATAACCGTTCACAAGCAAGTCCTCTTGCTTGCCAAAATTGGCTAAAACCAAGACACCAATGGTATACGTTTGATTATAAAGTGTAAAACAGCGCGATGCTGTTCCTATTCCGCCTTTTAATCCGTAGGACACCATACCTGTACCCGCACCGGCACCGCCTTCGTAAAAATCTGTACTTGCATTTTCGATAGCAGAAAATACATGCTCACTTCGTACATAACTTGCACGGATATCATTTAACATCATATCGTTGCATTCACAGACAACCGGATTGACAGTCCCTGAAGACCGACCAATATCCTGATTATTTCTGAGCATATACTTTATGAGAGCATCAGCAGCTATGCCGATGCTCAATGTATTCGTTAAAATGATCGGCGTTTCAAGTATCCCCAGCTCATTGATTTGAACGAGACCCATTGATTTTCCAAATCCGTTAAAAACATGACTGGCCGCTATCAGTTTTTCTTGAAAAATGTTGTCCTGATGAGGCAAGACGGCTGTAACGCCCGTTTGCATGTCTCCATTGCTTAATGTACAATGTCCAACAGTAACGCCGGCAACATCAGTGATTGCATTACGCTTACCTGTCTTCATTCGGCCGATCTTGATCCCGTAATCTCTCAGCCTCTTTTGCCCATTCATAGGTTCACCTCACAATCCTTTTAATTAATAAATAGGCATACAATAAACATCATCATCATATAAAAACTGCTTAATGAGACAACTGCGGCTTTTAAGGAAAAGGAGCCGGGGCAATTCACGTTGCCGGTTAATAAAGCTTGGATCCTTAAATCTATTTCATCTGTCATATTTACAGCCGCGCCGGAACGATGACTCTTAAATCGGAGCATTTTATAGAGCGCCGTCGCTAAAGTCTTTTTATCCGTTCTTTCTATGGCATATTGATCGGCTTCAATTTCTTTATTTGCTAAATACTTTTGATAAAAATGTTTAAGAATCGGAAAAAAGTATAAAGCATGAACGGTACTGTTAAATATTAATTTTTTTAAAGGAACTTTTAATAGACAATGATGACATTCATGTTCTAATATAGCTTGTAACTCATGACTGTCCATTTGCTCGATAAGTGCCGAGCTGACTAAAATTTTTGGTTTAAAATATCCGTAAGCAAAAGCGACTAATTTCTCATTTTTAATAACATGAACGGGGATTCCTGCTTTTTTCTGGAATTCGGCTATCATAGGAAAATGGTTTAACACTTTTAATACCTGATATTGTTCTACAGTCTTTTTTGTTTGGTAAAGCATATAAGTGAGACGCCATAAAAATAAAATCACAATACTTAAAGCAACAAGACCGCCAAAAATGAAGTGAATAAGAAAATGATTTTTAAGCGTTTCAAAATCACAGCATGGTACAAGGTTGGGTGTAAAACTGCAGCTGTTTAATAAAGAAACAGAGGTGCATAGCAAAGCTTCAACGAACAAACATCCTAAGATGGCATTTAAGGCATACCTAATCTTTCTCATCAGGTTTTTCCCCTTCAAGCCGGTCAATTAAATCCTTAAGCTTTTTAAGCTGTTCCGGGCTCGCTCCTACAGTATCAACAAATTGTGCTATCGCTGTGTCTCCATAATGATCTAAAACTTGATGAACCGCTTGCGAGGACATATGCCGGATAAGTGCCTCTTCTGTGTAAATTGGCTTATATTGATAAGATCTGCCTGACTTAACTCGTTGTAATATCCCTTTTTGAGCTAATCGGCTCATTACTGTCATAATCGTTGTATAAGCATAATCTTCTTTTTTATTTAAAGCATCTAGTACTTTCTGTACGGTTGCCTCTTCGAACGCCCATAGGCATTTCATCACTTTCAGCTCAAGCGGGCCAAGAATATTAGCAAGGGTTGAATCGACTGACATATGTTTTTTCCTCCATGTAAGACTTCGGGTAAAACTATTTCTTGTAGTATATCATAAGGAAAGCTTACATCATTTTAAAAGTCCCAATAAGAGGATTGAATATCAATGACTTTGTGAACAGCTTCTTTTTGATTCGGATAAAGAGGGCCTTCGTGATAGCCTAAGTCAAAAGGATCTTCAATTTGGCTGCGTTTTCCGTTAAAAGCTTCGATAACTCTTAAAGTACAAAAGGGTACATAGGCGGTACTGTATCCTCCTTCATGGCAAGCAACTAAGCGTCCCTCGCAATGCTTATCTGCCAAATTTTTTACCTTTGAAGCTATTTGGTAAAAGCCTTCTGCCGTAACGAGCATTCTTCCTAAAGGATCAAAGCGGCTCGGGTCTTGTCCCGCAGAAACCAAAATCAATTCCGGATTAAATTGGCCGGCAATCGGTTCAACAACATTTTCTATCGTATAGAGATACCCTTCGTTCCCTGTGCCTGCCGGCAATTCGATATTAACGTTAAAACCTTCACCGTCTCCTTCTCCAGTGTACGTGATATTTCCCCGATTTTTTGGAAAGATATTTTCTTGATGAATAGAAATAAATAACACTTCCGGGTCGAATCGAAAAGCGCTTTCGGTACCATTACCATGGTGAACATCCCAATCTAAGATAAGAATGCGTTTCAAGCCATATTTTTCCCGGGCATATTTTGCTGCTATTGCAACATTATTGAACAAACAAAACCCCATGCCTTCATTCGGTTCTGCGTGATGACCCGGCGGCCTGACAAGTGCATATGCATTCCGAACTTCTTTTTCCATAACAGCGTCTACAGCGGTTAACACACCGCCCGCAGATAATAATGCAATTTCATATGTATCAGGGCCGACAATGGCGTGAACACCGGCATCACCTCCGTTTTCTCTGCTTAACTTTTTGACCATGTCTATATAAGCTGGCTGATGATTCATTTCAATGTCTTCGCGTGTCGCAGATCTTGGTAAAATAACATTTAATTCATTGATGTATCTTGATCGTTCAAGAAGATTTTTAACGCGCCTTTTCGTCTCAGGATTTTCGGCATGCGTATCTTCTTGAACCCAGCCGCCGGCCCGAATATTAAGTGCACCGTTCCCCGTCTGATGCCAAAAGTAGCTTTCATCGCATATAAAACCAGTATGTTTGGACATATTTCTCCCTCCATTTACTTGGTATAAATACTCTTTCTACTGATAATTAGCGATTCCTCCGCTTCTTTTAACATTTTTTAGACAGCTTCGTTAAATCCCGCGTATAAAGAAGGACCCGAAATCTTACTTCATTTACGATTTCGGGACTTTGCCAGGGGGAAAGATATTTATCGGTTAAATGCTATGATGGCATCCATTTTGACCGCCTCGGGAACAACACCTTCAGATGCATCAGTACACCCGATCAAACGATTGGATGCCGCAACCGTTCTTTGCCTTTTTCTCATATTAGTCTTTCTTTGTTCACCGATGAATTTTCTATCTGATTTTAAATTGCCTTGATACTCATTTATCATTCCTTTTTCAAAAGATTTTGGATCCAGTAATTCGATTCGCTTTGAACGGAAACGCAAATGCAGCAAATCGCCTTGCTCCAGATATAATATCCCACCGCCGTGATAGGCTTCTGGTGTCATGTGACCAATTGCCGCACCATAAGAAACGCCTGAATAACGGCCATCGCTGATCAAAGTGGCTAGTCTCTGAAGCTTGCGGTTAGCATTAATATGCTGCATCG
This sequence comes from Scopulibacillus cellulosilyticus, assembly GCF_042665295.1. Taxonomy (NCBI): domain Bacteria; kingdom Bacillati; phylum Bacillota; class Bacilli; order Caryophanales; family Sporolactobacillaceae; genus Scopulibacillus; species Scopulibacillus cellulosilyticus. The sequence goes on along the minus strand of NZ_JBHTCO010000004.1, from coordinate 271,263 downwards.
GTGTAAACATTTCCGGCATGCCAAATGCTTCAGGGCCTTGACCGGCAATAATGATTGATAGTTTTAAGATCTCGTCTTTCAACATGCGATCAAATAATTCATTGTATGTTAATGATAACGCTTCCGAATATGTTTCAGGCTGATTGTGCGCCCACATTTGCTGCAGGTGCGCTTCGCGAAATGCCTTTTGATCCCTTAATTCATCAAGAAATTGTTGATTTAACAGCTGGTTATTGGCTTCTTCCTCATTTTCAAAATAAATAACAAAAGAAACCTTTTCATCGAATTGGTCTAATTGCCGGGTCGGCATACCGCTGATTTTGACAACAGCACTTTCAAAAAAATTACCGCGCAATACGTCAACACCGCTAAATTTTCTCCGCGGTTTGCTGAGGATGATCGGATTATCCTTAACACCGTCTGCACTTAATCCCTCTGGATCACTTAACCTTTCTTTCCAGGTTTGGCCGGTGACGGTTAATGCATCGACATCCATCGGAACGCCGTTTTGCAGCAATTCATAAAACAGCGTTTCCATACCTCTTATCGCTCCTGAGCAGCATTGCTGCGCTAATGCGTATATATCTCTGCCTTCCGTAAGGCTGTAATTGAATAAATCAGGAATCGGATGTTCTTGATGGATTTTCTCGATATCCCAAAGCGTGAAATCGAAACCAGCGTAAATCATCGCCCCGACAATATGCATCATTAAGTTAGACGATCCCCCGCCTGAACTGTGAATTCGAACAGCGTTAGCGATGTTGGCGCCAATTAGTTCTGCAACACTGCACTCCGGACGATTGGTAATTGAAAATAATGACTCAATAGCCGGGTTGAGCTGGTCTTGATGAGGCGGTTCTGTTAAAAGCTCTAAATTAGGGTGAACAAGCCCAAATCCCGCCATGATATCCCTTGAGCTGTTCCCAGTTCCATGGAAGGCGCAAATACCGCCAGCTGAATCGCAAGTATTAACGGCTAGGCGTTTTTCAAAATGCTTGTGCTGTTCATGAGTAATAATACCTTCTTTGACGGCCCGAACTAATACACCTTGAAACTGGGTATTCGAACTGCATTGCAAAATATAACTTAAAGCGTCATGCAAATCGTCTGCGATGTCTTGACACCCCATTTGAGCAGCCTCTTCTGCAACAGACCGTAGCTCTCCCTGCAAATTTTTTGGGATTTCTCCGCCTTTTAAGACATGGGAAGGAGCAAATGAAGCAAACACCGGCGCTTCACCGCGCAAACGGCGAACACGATCCAATAACGCTAAACCGCTTAAGACAGCTAACGGCTGCTTATCACAGCCTTGAATAACAAAAGCACCATGATAGGAATGAGCTTCCATTTGATTAACAACCACTTCGGCTATTGCGTTTCTGCTCTGCAGTGAGTACGACATGCCCATATTGCTTTGCGCAGTGCCGTCACAAAGCACCGGAGTACTAAAATAAAATGGTACACCGCCCTCTTGCCAAATTTTCATGGCAGCCCGGGAAACTGTTCGAATATCTAATATATGAGCCGGATGATCAGATGAACCGCCAATGATGGCGATGCGCGGTGCATTTTCCTCTAACCGGTTATAAATCTCGTCCAGTGTCCAATCGGACTGCAGATCTTTAAAATCATTTCCCAAAACTTGCTTCGCCCGATCGAGCAATCCTGCAACAGTAATTGGTTCATTGGCTTTTCCTTGTACATTGTCCCGGTAAGGGTTAATAGGATTATCAATTCTCGGCTTTTTCTCTGTATCAGTTTTCGTCATACTATCTTCCTCCCTTATGATTTAAATCAATTTCTTGTCACGTGCCAGTTAAAGCATAATACATTTCACTTATTCCATTTTGACCCTTTTGACTTCTCCGACGATAAAAATGTACGACAGCGCCCCTATAACAGCTATTGCAGCTACAAAAGCTAATGCGCCGCCAAAGGAATGTGTCGCCCCAACGATAAATCCTATAACAATAGGAACAATAATCGAAGACAGATTACCGGCAAAATTGAAAACGCCTCCGGCTAGTCCCATTAACTCAGGCGGAGCAATCTCAGATACCATCGTCCAAGAAATTGCCGCCATCCCCTGTGCGAAAAAGGCAATAGACATAATTGTAATCACTAAAGGAACAGAAGATGTGTAGTTAGCCAGAATAATAGAGCTAGATAACAATAAACCTATAATAATAGGTAATTTGCGGCTTATACTTACCGAAATTCCGCAATGGATCATCCAATCAGATAAGAATCCTCCAAAAAGCACGCCTATAAATGCTGCAATGTATGGTATGGCGGCAACAAATCCGACATGAAGGATCGTCATATGTTTTTCATCAACTAAATATGTAGGAAACCATGTAAGGAAAAACCATAATGTAGCCGTTATGCCAATTTGACCGATATATATGCCTATTAATTGGCGATGCTTAAAAAGACTCGCAACCTGTGACCAACTAATTTTCGATCTTTCGCTTTTATTCTCAACTACGCCGCCGCCTTCACGAATGTAATTCAGCTCAGCTTGATTCACTTTTTTGTCTTTAGCGGGGTCATTATACTTTATTAGCCAGACACAGGAAAAAATGATGCCGGCTGCACCAGACACAATAAATACTGATTCCCAGCCAAAAGTAGATAAAAGCCAAAACAGAATCGGTGTTAGAAACCCTAATCCTACATATTCTCCGGCAGTAAAGACGCCTGTGGCAAACGCGCGCTCTTTTTGCGGGAACCATGTGCTGACTACGCGATTATTCGTCGGAAACGCCGGAGCTTCTGAAAAACCAATGCCTAATCTTAATCCAAACAATAATCCAAATCCATTTGCTAAGCCTTGAAAGCATGTTAAAATTGACCAAATTAATAATGAAAAGCCGTAGGTTATCTTTGATCCCAGCCTGTCTAAGATCCAGCCTCCGGGAATTTGCATGATTGCATAAGTCCAGCCAAAAGCCGAAAAAATCAGCCCCATTTCCCCTGCACTTAAGTCTAAACTTTTTCCAATGGATGGACCTACTACAGAAAGATTGGCCCTGTCCAGGTAATTGATAATTGTAGCTAAGAAGAGTAAGAATACAATAAAATACCTGACTTTTGTTCGCCTTTGATTAACTTTTGAGTTTAAGGAATATACCTTTTCACTGTTCGGGCTCTCCATTTGCTTCCCACCCCAAATTGTAAATATAATAAATATCCGTATTTATCATAGATTCCATAAGTGACAAAAATGAACTTATGGAATCTATGTATTTACCTTAAATTTTGACGGTTTTACAAATACTGTTTTAACAGAAGTAAAAAATTTAATGGCGGGTCCCCTGCTTGCGTGACCCAAAACTGGATTCAAAGTTTACTTAACTTCTAATGACTGATTAATTTGACTTTTTACCGGATTTCTTAAGATACCTATACCGGGAATCTCAATTTCTACTTGGTCACCGTCCTGAAGGGTAAAGTCGGATGGCGGAACAATACATGTACCCGTTAACAGTACAGTTCCGTCAAATATCATATTTTCGCTAGCCAGGTAAGAGCAAAGTTCTTCATATGTTCTTTTTAACTGACTCGTACTGGCACTTTCTTCAAAAACCTTTGTATGCTGACGATATATCCGGCAGATGATCTGAAAACGATAAGGGTCCTCTACTGATTCCGCCAGTCTGATTGCCGGCCCAATTGAGCAAGAGTTTCTCCATATCTTGGCCTGAGGTAAATAAAGCGGATTCTCCCCCTCAATGTCACGGCAGCTCATATCATTGCCAATTGTATATCCTAAAATTTCACCTTTGTGGTCCAAAACAAGCCCCAATTCCGGCTCGGGGATTTGCCAGTTTGAATCGCTTCGTAAATAAACAGTCTCACCGGGACCAATCGTCCGTTTTTTTGTAGACTTAAAAAATATTTCAGGTCTCTTTGCATCGTAAACTTTATCATAAAAAGTAGCAGCGCTGGATTTCCCGCCTGAAGATTCATAGTTTCTTTCATCTCTGCTCTTTTCATAGGTTACTCCGGCTGCCCAGACTTCTTCCGCTTCAATCGGAACAAGGCACTCTAACTCATCTAACTTCCTGCCAACAGGAAGTGAATCTCTAAGGATCCCTTTAACTAAGGTCAGCGGTGTGGATTTTTTCCGCCTGGCACATTCTATCATGTCTATAAAATCTTTAAAGGGAAGTTTATACAGCTGACCTTCAGTTGTTCTTGCAGCTAATTGCGGCTTGCTGTTTTCGCCGCGAAATCGAATAATTTGCATGTTTTATCCCCCAAGATTATTTTATAATGTAAAACTCAGTTTTTATCATTAGATAGGTAAAAACAACTTTATTAAATTTTTATAAAACAGGAGTTGGATTAAACCCCATTTCCTTTGAAATATTCTCACCGGCTTCTTTCATCATAGGAACAATCCGCTTCATTTCTTCAGCATTTAATTGGGGCGTCGGCATCGAAATACTGATAGCCGCAACAACTTCTCCAGTATGGTTCCGCACCGGCACCGCAACGCAGCAAATACCCGGTTCATTTTCTTCATTGTCGATGGCATAACCTTTTTCTTTAATTTTTTTTAATTCATCCAGAAATTCTTCCTTATTCGTGATTGTTTTTGGTGTTTGCTTATTAAAGACATAGCCGTCTAAAATGACATTAAGCTCTTCTTCTTTTCTAAAAGCGAGAAGCGTTTTTCCTACACCTGTGCTATGAACCGGAGCCCTTCTTCCTATACGGGAATAGAAAACGATGCCTGATGACCCTTCAACCTTATCGATGTAGACACCTTCTTTACCGTCTAAAATGACAAGATGAAGCGTATGGCCTGTTTGCTTTGAGAGCTCTAACAAGTACTTCTTGGCAACGGACCGGATATCCAAATTATGAACAACAAAATTCCCTCTTTCAAAGAGTTTCATGCCAAGTTTATACTTGCCGTTTTCAGCATTTTGCTCGATGTAACCATGCTTTTGAAGCGTTTTCAATAATGAATGGACAGTGCTTTTATTAAGAAGCAAACGTTCGCTAATTTCTGTAATTTTTAACTCCGTGGAATATTCATCAAATAAATCTAATATATTAAGTGCTCTTTCTACTGCTTGGATGAGTGGCATCATTATCAGTCCTTATCTCATTAAATGTCTTAAATTTATATTACCACATCCAAGTACATTATTTATTCGGAATACATAAAAATAATATCATTTAGAGACAGCGGCTGATTCAGCAGGAACCGCAAGGCCTTCTGCCCCTCTTTCTGAAGTTTTTAAATGCGGCGCATACCTTTGAATCATATCATAGCCAATTCGTGCCCTATGCACGCGTTCTCTGGACAACGCAATTGACGTTTCTTCAAGATGAGTCCCCGATGGATAAATATTCGGTGCATTTCTTAACCCGAATTTTATGTAGACCGGTGCCGCAACCCTTATGATTTCCGGGATTTCATAATGCCGTATAAATCCTCCAAGCTCGTCCGGAACCTCAACATATATATCAATTGGAATGTCGACGGCTTGCCGGATAGCTGCAAGACGGGCAAGCGTTAAATCAGTTGGAACATTAAAGGTCCCTGCACCTATTTTTTCCATCAGGCGAATGGATACCGGGTTGGATTGACCCATTTGCACAGATACTTTTACAAGCAAATCATTTGGAAGTTCACCTAACTTTTTAAATTCATTAACGAGCCAGAGAAGACCTTCATCGGTAACAAGAATGCTTCTTAGACCGGCATCACAGCCTCTCTTAATGTCTTCAATCGCATATACGAGCTGATCAATGCCTTCAAAACGTTCCCCAAGTATTTTACCGTTAGTTGACCATTGCATAGCGGTAATATCCCATGACCCGCGGCCGGCAAATAAACTGACCTCAAGGTTTTCCTTTTTCCCTAAATTAACCATTCCGGACAGTTCATCATCGGTTAAAAGCATGATTCCGCTGCCTTGCGATACACGATGGATTGGAACGTTATATTTGGATGATGCCTCAAGCACCGCTTCAAAAGATTTTGGTCCTTCAACACTTGGAATTTCAATCCGGTATTGAGCGCCGTCGGGAAATGTTTTTGCCGAAGATGGAAGACCATTACAATCCCCGCTTGGAAACCCTAATTTTTCAATTGTTTGTTTTGTTTTATCCAAAGCATACACCCCCTGGGGAATTTTTCTATTAATCTGCAAAACTTTAATTGTTTTATATTATAAAACAGAGTTTTACAATATACTTTATGTTTAGAATAGTACAATATTAGATGATATATGTCAATAATAATTAAAAATATTCATACAAATTACCAGTTAAAATATCCAAGGAACAATGAATAATAGCAGCCGCGCTTTTTGGCGCTCTTACAAAAAAACAAATAAACGGAGGGTGCTTAACCCTCCGTTTATTTCATTATTAAGCTTTTACTTGTTCTAATACTTTGCCAAATGTTTCGATGACTTGATCTACTTCAGCATATTCGATAGTCAAAGGCGGCTCGATACGGATTGTTTTAGAGTTTACAAGCGTACCGGCGACAAGAACACCGTTATCAAACATGCCTTTTGATACTTCGTAACCAACTTCGTCTTTATGGAATTCAACGCCGATCATTAAGCCTTGGCCTCTGATTTCAAGGACTTTATCTTCGTGCCCTTTTGCTTTTTCTTTCAGGCCGTTAAGGAAGTATTCGCCAACTTCTGTTGCGCGCTCAGGAAGTTTATCTTCAATTAAAGTGTTAATTGTTGCAAGAGCCGCAGCACATGCTAATGGGTTACCGCCGAATGTTGTTGTATGGATAAATGGATTCGGGAACCAAGTTTTAAAGACTTCTTCTCTGGCAACAACGGCACCTGCAGGCATAACACCGCCGCCGAAAGCTTTTGCAAGACAAAGAATATCAGGAACAACTTCAGAATGCTCAGCACAGAACATTTTACCAGTACGCCCCATACCAGTTTGCACTTCGTCGAAAATAAGCAATGCGCCAAATTTGTCACAAAGTTCACGTACTTGTTTCAAGTAACCTTCCGGCGGGATAATGATGCCGCCTTCACCTTGGATCGGCTCTAAAAGAACAGCCGCTACGTCGTCACCGGTAGTTGCACAGGCTTCCATTGTTTTTCTTAGCATATCAATATCGCCGTATTGCACGTGACGGAAACCGTTAACAAGCGGCTGGAATGGCTTACGGAAGACCGACTTCGCCGTTCCGGAAAGTGAACCTAAGCTTTTACCGTGGAAAGCTTTAGTTGTTGCAATAAAAGTTGTCCGGTCGCTGTATGATTTAGCAAGTTTTATAGCACCTTCAACAGCTTCAGTACCGCTGTTTACAAAGAATGAATATTTAAGATCTCCAGGTGTAATATCAGCTATAACTTTTGCTAACATAGCTCTAAGCGGATCAAGAAGGTCTTGGCTGTGAAGCGCTTGACGATGCAGTTGTTTTTCAACAGCATCAACGACTTTCGGATTTCTGTGGCCGACGTTATAGATACCAAAGCCGCCGAGACAATCGATATATTCTTTGCCATTGACGTCTTTAAAACGAGAACCGCTGTCAGACCATTCTACTGCTGCAAATTGGGTATCTTTTGTTACTGTTTTACGATAGTCTAAGAAACCTGGGTTGACGTGCTCGCGGAAATTTTCAACCGTTTGCTTAGTAATCCATTCAGCATCTTCTTTAGATACATCATCTTTTTTAATTAAATCAAGGACCTGCTTAAGATAACTGCTTACTTCTTCATAATTCTTGTTGTTTTCTTTAACTTGTGTGCTCATTTTTTTCTCTCCCTTAATATTTTCGCAAATTCTATAAGATGTTTTTTCCTATTAACCTTCAAACCAACCGGTTGGTTCTACTTCTAAATTAATATTGATTTGCTTAATTTCCTGGAATTCCTCTAATCCAAATGTGCCTAAGCTGCGGCCGATACCGCTTTGTTTGTAGCCGCCCCATGGCGCTTCGTTATAAGTTGGATGATAAGTATTCACCCAAGTAATGCCGGAACGAACTTTCTTAATAACACGCATCGCTTTAGCACCGTCTTGTGTAAACACCGCACCGGCCAGACCGTAGTCTGTACAGTTTGCCAGCTTAATAGCTTCTTTTTCGTCTTTGAATTTTTGGAATGCCACAACAGGACCAAAGATTTCTTCTTGGACAATGCGCATATCCGGTGTTGCATCAGCAAATGCAGTCGGTTCAACGAAGAATCCGTTCGCATATTCGCCTTCTGTAAGACGGTTTCCTCCGCAAACAAGACGGGCGCCTTCCTCTTTGCCTATCTCAATGTATTTCAGCACTTTATTCATGTGCTCTTCACTGACAAGAGGCCCCATTTCTGTCTTTTCATTATCGCCTGCACCGACACGGATTTTCTTTGCCCGTTCAACAAAACGATCAATAAATTTATCATAAATGCTTTCTTCAATAAGGACACGTGAACCCGCAGAGCAAACTTGACCAGTTCCGCAGTAAATGCCGAAAAGCGCGTAATCGACAGCTGTTTCAAAATCTGCATCAGCAAAAATGATATTTGGAGATTTCCCGCCGAGTTCAAGGGAGATTTTCTTCAAATTACCTGTAGCCGCTTGCATAATATGTCTGCCGGTTTTTGTGCCTCCTGTAAAGGAAACCATATCGACATCTTTGCTTTCAGCCAGTTCATTTCCAACGGTTGCCCCTGCACCTAACACCATGTTAGCGACACCTTTTGGAAGTTCGACCTCTTCAAAGATTTCAAACAGTTTATTTACTGTTATCGGTGTGATTTCCGAAGGCTTTAATATAACTGTATTTCCTGCCGCTAATGCTGGCGCAAGCTTCCAAACACTCATGAGCATTGGATAGTTCCAAGGTACAATCAATCCGCAGACACCAACCGGTTCACGTACTACCATCGCTTGTACTGGTTCTGGAACATCGTAGATTTGACCGCCCTCAGGGGATCTGATCAATCCAGCATAATAACGGAAGCAGGAAGCTGCATCACTGATATCTCCGCCAGCCTCGCGATGCGGTTTACCGTTATCCATTGTTTCTAATTTGGTTAATTCGTCGTGGCGTTCATCAATTTTGTCGGCTATCTTAAGCAAATAACTTGCCCGTTCAACAGCCGGAAGTTCAGACCAAACGCCGCTTTCGAAAGCTTCTTTTGCAGCGTTGACAGCATCTTTGGCATCATCGATGGTGCCTTCAGCTGCTTGAGCTATAACTTCACCATTAGCAGGATTAATAACGTCTCTTTTTTCTTTCGAGTCCCGCCACTGTCCATTAATATACATTTTTAAATCCAGCACGGTTTACTCTCCCCTTTGATTTTAAATTTCTTTCACCATTCCTTATGCAAGTTCTATGCCAATTTAAAAAACAGGAATGAAGCCTTTTCTTGGAAGCAGGAAGTGAGCGGTTAGAGGCTGAAATAGCTAGTATTAGCGAAACAAAGATGCCATTTAGTTTTTTGATCCAATTACTATTTCAAAAAATAAAAGCGGTTAACCTATGCTAATTTGCATAGGTTAACCGCTTTTGCATAAATAGTCATTTATTCATTTATTCCAAGGACTCGGGCTGCGTTTGTCTTTTTATCAGCTTTTGATATTTCCGGCTGACAGAGGACTGGCTGATGCCTAATGCTTTGGCAGCCTTAGTCGTTGTTCTGTACTTTTTCATCGCAAGCATGATTAACTGTTCTTCGACATATTCTTGAGCTTGCTGGAGCGGATAAATATCAGTAATGATTGGCTTTTTGTGGCCCACTGTTTCAAAGTTTAAAAACTGGCTAATAAAGTCTGCCGTGATATTATCATCATCAGTTGTAACAAATACACGTTCAATGAGGTTTTGTAATTCCCGGATATTGCCCGGCCATGAATAGACTTCTAACAAATTAAGAGCATCCGGTGAAAAATGATAATTTTTCTCATATTGCTGGTTCAATTGCTGGAGGAAATGGAAAGCGAGTAATGGCACATCCTCAGATCTTTCCCTGAGCGGCGGGACCCTTAACGGTATAACATTTAGGCGGTAAAACAAATCTTCCCGGAAAGTTCCCTTTTCAACCATTTCTTTTAGGTTACGGTTAGTCGCTGCAATAATTTGAACATCAATCTTGACAGGCTTCGTGCTTCCAATTGGAATGATCTCTTTTTCTTGCAGCGCTCTTAACAGTTTCACTTGAAGCTGCAAAGGAATTTCACCGATTTCATCTAAAAACAGGACGCCATGGTTCGCTTGCTCAAAATATCCAACCTTGCCATTCGTATTGGCACCTGTAAATGCCCCTTTTGTATAGCCAAAAAGTTCACTTTCCAATAGGTTTTCCGGAATAGCCCCGCAGTTTATTTTTAAGAAGGGCTGATCGGAACGCTTGCCTAATCTGTAAACGGACTCCGCAATTAATTCCTTGCCCACTCCCGACTCGCCGTAAATTAAGACAGTTGATGAAAAATCGGATACTTTCTTGACTTGCATCATTAATTTTTCCATTTTTGAACTGCAATAAATGACTTTTTTAAGAAATTGGTCTTTATTTTTAAAATTGTCCAGTTCTTCTTTATACTTATTTGAAATCTTTTGCATTTCCTTTAACTTAGATCTTAACTCCGTCGTCTCGGTTATATCCCTGGAAGCTATGACAATTCTATGAATTTTTCCGTTATCGTCAAAAATCGGATTACCGACAGCTAATACCTTTTTTCCGTTTTTAGTTTCCTGGACAATGGAAACCTTCTTATTTTTTTCAAGAACCAATCTGGCAACAGATGGACTGAAGTTACCCTTCTCCTCCATATCAAGAATGTTTTTTCCAACTAAGTCTTTTAAATCGCCTTCCCAAAACTCTGAAATAAAGTGATCGCTGTAACGAAGGATGACCCCATTCGCATCAACGACTAAAATTTCATCATAGATCGTAGAAAGAATAGCATTAAGATCTCTATTCAAATTCTTAACCGATTCAATTTCCATCGCCATTTCCTCAACCATCGGCAAATCCTGAACAACAACGATTAATCCGTCAACCTTCCCGTCAGAAATGATAATTGGGCTATAATCGACGAGGATGCCGATTTCATCGTTGACAAGGATTTGATTGAGAAGTGTCTTGCCTGTCACGAAAACGCTGTCAATATGTTCCTTTTTAAAAATAGATTCAGCATCAGCATTTATCATTTTTTCGGATGTTGATTTAATCATCCGAAGTCCAGACTCATTAAAATTAACAATTTTTTTGTCACGGTCGACAACAAAAATCCCCATTGGAATTGATGTCAGCATTACTTTTAAAATATTTGTATTTTTATTATCTTCTTTAAAAAGCTCAACAAGAACATCTTCCCTTTTAAAATAACCGGCAATTTGATTTTTTTCATTTTTTGCAAGTGCGATAGGTTCACCAAGAACCTGAAAGATAAAAGGTAATGACACTTTCTTATCCGGCTCTAACATTGCCACCTTTTCTAAAGAAATTGCATGGGACTTTAGTCTGTCCATCGTTATGTCCTGCACATTCGTATCATCGGCAGGTATATCCTTTAAATAAACATAAGCAAAAGGGCTCTCATTCGTTTCTAAAAAAATAAATGGTTCTTTAATATGATTAAGTTTTTTCTTTAAATCTTTTTCCGGCAGATCTATCGGAATACTAAAAATGGGCCTTAGTTTTTTGTTCATCATCGTTTGCATTGATGGCAGCCCCTTTCTATAAATGTCTCTTACTTCTATTCTATAAAGAAAACTTGCCGATTGGCAAGCCTTAAAAGGCGGCGATTAGACTAAGCTGCCCTTATACTATCGACCTTATCTTGGAAACTCCCTTGAATTCGCTTCGAGGTTTCCAAAATATACCTTAATGGTACACAAAACAATCACTTTTAAAAACTTACTGTATGTTAGTAAATATGTACTTTCTAATCACTAGAATCGTATATTGTCAAATTTAAAAGCACCGCTCTTGGGTGCTTATTCTAAGATATCTTTTAAATTATCCATAATATAATTGTATATTAATTCTTCCGAAAAGGGTTTTTGGTATTTTTCACTTCTTAATTCCTTAGGGTTTATTAATTTTATAGTATCAAATATCTGTTCTACACCGTTTTCTGAAACTCTTACTAAGATTTCTTTATCATGCTTTCTGAAAGAAATGCGCCTATTTCCTAACTTGAAAAATTGTAAACTTCCTGACGGTGAAGTTGAAATAATCAGTTTTTCTCCTATTTTTGTCAGTCCTACTCCATTTTTAATTTCAGCTAAAAACATTCCGATGCTTTGAAAGGCTTCATTGATTAGTGTTCTATCTTGATCTTTATGAAAATATTTTTCAATTTTCAAAACTATGTCTTTTTCATATTCCAATTCTTTCACCCCTCTCACATAATAATTCGGCAAAAGGTGTCAAAATCCTGTCTATAGAGTTAGAAAACGGTACTTATAGAATAAAAAATGAGGGCAGAAATGTCCACCCTCACCATTCATGCACTTGTTGTTTCTTTTTGTTCATAATTGTCATCATCTGCAGCTTGCAAATCAAACTGCGGCGGCTGTTTTTTAAAGCCCTTTGTTAAGAAAATGAGATAAACAAAGCCGATGACAAGCCAGGTTAGTCCGACCGAAAGTGAATCAAACCCTAAATTTATCCAAAGGGTTAAAGTCAGCAGCGCTCCAACAATCGGAAAAATAAGGTTCGTTATAACCCCTTTAACTGAGCGTTCCCTTTTCCTGACAAAATAATAGGCTATCACTGAAATATTAACAAAAATAAACGAGACAAATGCACCAAAGTTAATTAATGTCGAAGCTGTCTCAAGATTTAGAAATAATCCTGTACAGGAAAAAAGTCCAATAATCAAAACATTAAAGATCGGCGTTTTAAAACGCGAATGAACATAACCGAAAACGTTTTTCGGAATAACGTTATCACGGCCCATCACAAATAAGAGCCTTGCCGCGCTTGCATGAGAGGCCAATGCTGACGCCGATGTTGCCGTAACAATCCCAGCTAAAAGCACAGCACTAAAAATATTTCCGCCAATTACCTTGGCAACGCTAGTGGAAGCGGTATCAATGTTTTTGAACGATGCTATATTTGGATGAACGAGATGAGCAAGATAGGCAACTCCGACAAAAGCAATCCCAGCTATAAATAAAGCAAGCATAATCGCTTTTGGAATATTTTTTGTAGGTTCGATTGTTTCTTCAGATAATGTCGTAATAGCATCAAAACCAAGGAACGATAAACTGACTAATGCAGCCCCTGATAAAACATTTTTCAATGACCCGTCAGTATTAATAAATGGACTGATTGATAATAGATGTCCTGTTCCCGTTCCGCTCAGGACTGTCTTAACAGATAAAACAAAAAAGAAAATCATAACTAAAGCGACATAAAGCAGAAGGATACCGTTAACCCTAGTATTCAGCTTAATACCTATAACATTAATACCTGTGACAATAATAATCGTTAACAGAACCCAAACTCGAGCCGGAATACCTTGAAAAGTATTTGCTAAATATGTGCCGGCAATAAGCATATTAATCATTGGCAACAGGACATAGTCAAGCAGGATAACCCAACCCACTATAAAACCTAAATGGGGTGAAATCGACTTTTGTACATACGTATATGCAGAACCTGCAACAGGGAACGCTTTGACCATTTTCCCATAACTAAAACCGGTAAATAACATCGTAATTAATGTTAACAGGTAGGCACTGGCGAGCATGCCGTGACTACTTTTAACACCGACTCCATAGGTTTCAAAAACTGTCATTGGATCCATGTAAGCAAGCCCGAATAGAACAAGCGGCAATAGCTTTAATGAACGGTCTAATGTAATGTTATGACTCTGCAATGATTATCCACTCCCTCTTATGTCTGAAGTTCTTCATTTCCTACTAATCGGACTTCACTGAAAATTAATGCAAGATTTATGCCAACTTTAAATTGTGAAAAATTAATTACACTTTTAATTTTAATAAAAAACATTATGCAATTACGGGCAGTTTATTCAATAATGAATAAACCAGCGGCGCTTAAGATGCTTTTTTAAATCCGCCAGATTTCCAATATTTATTAAAAACCAGTCCTTATCCCTCTCCCTTAAAGGATATTTTCCTCTTTAATAGTTAGCGATTGTGTTTCTTCCATATCAAATTGCGGCGGCTTCTTTTTAAAGAATTGCGTCAAATAAATCAGGTAAATGAACCCGCATAAAAACCAAGTCACACCGACGGAAAGCGATTTAAAACCTAAATTAACCCATAAAATAACGGTTAATGCTGCCCCTAATAAAGGAAGGATCAAATAAGCAATAATTCCTTTTAAGTTGCGCTGCCTGTTTCTAATAAAATAATGAAAAACGACCGACAAATTAACAAATATAAAAGCAATAAATGCTCCAAAATTAATAAGTGAAGAAGCCGTTTCTAAATTCAAAAATAGCGCTGAGCACCCGAAAAGCCCGACAAGCAAAACATTTAACATAGGTGTTTTGAATTTTGGATGCACATAACCAAAAACCTTTTTAGGGAGAACATTATCCCTCCCCATGGCAACAAATAACAATCTTGAAGCACTGGCATGGGATGCAAGTGCAGAGGCCGCTGCAGACGCCAGAACACCCGCTAAGAACATAGCATTAAAGATCCTGCCCCCAATAAGATGGGCAACTTCAGATGCGGCTGTATCTAAATTATGAAATGTCGTATAATTCGGATGTACGACATAAGCAAAGTACGATACTGCTGTAAATAACGTGCCGGCAATGAAAATTGTAATAAAAATGGCTCTTGGAATTGTCTTTTTTGGATTTACCGTTTCTTCTGACAAAGTCGTAACAGCATCAAATCCAAGAAATGAAAGACTGACTAAGGCAGCCCCTGATAAAACATATGTAAATGAAATCCCATGACTAAAAAACGGTTTCGATGTTAATAAAGCCTCTGTTCCGCCAATCCCGGCGACATCTTTTATTGATAAAAAGAAAAACATAATAAGAACTAGGCCCATATAAACCATAAGCATTCCATTAATAGATGTATTTAATTTAATGCCTATGACATTAACAGCGGTCACTATAATAATTAAAAAAGAGATCCATATATCTGCAGGTATAGCCGGAAAAGCTTCAGCCAAAAAGTTCCCTGCAATTAAGAAATTTATCATCGGCAGCAATATGTAGTCTAACAGAGTCATCCAGCCTACAAGAAAACCGATATGCGAAGAAATAGATTTTTGTGTATAAGTGTAAGCCGATCCCGCCACCGGATAAGCCTTGGGCCATTCTTCCTTAGCTGTAAGCGGTAAATAACATAGTTAGCAAAGCTGCCGCATAAGCAGCCGGAAGCAGCCCTTTACTTGTTTCCATACCAACGCCATAGGTAGAAAATACAGTCAGCGGCGCCATGTATGCAAGTCCGAATAATACTACTGGCAACAGGGTCAACGATCGTTTTAATGAAGAATTTTTATTCAATATACACACTCCCATTCAATTTTAATACATTTTCGGTTTTAATAATGCAAATTTTATGCCAATTTATATTTTACTAACGTATAAAAAATAGTGCAGCCTGAAATAGGGCTGCACCACAATCTATTTATGAATATTAGGTTGAAAATATAAGGTAATGTCGATTGTTGACAGTTATATATTAAGTTTTCCCCTGATTTTTACAATCGTTTGCGTTTGTTAAACTTTTATTCCTTGACCAGAGCCTTTTACTGGTTAACTTTGCAGCTTTTTTTTAATGCCGATAAGTACATCATTATTATGCTTATATAAAAGATTAGCCAATTCTTTCATTTGACAGTTTTTTAGATAGCTGATCATAAGCGAGTGTTCTTTAATAGACTTTTCGATATTTCCTTCTCTGGAAAAAGAAACATGCTGGATTGATAAGAGCGGTAATCCCAGTCTTGAGTACATATCATTAATAATTTTACTTTGACTCATTTCAATAATGGCCTGATGAAATGATTGATTCAAGCGTGCATAACGGCTTGTTTCTTTTTCATTTTTCATTTCCTCAAGAAGTTCTTCCATTTTATGAATGACAGCCATATTTACGCCTTGCTCAGATATTCGCTCGACTGCCAATGATTCAAGGTTCATGCGAATCTTTAACAGATCATAAATTTCAAGTTCAGTATATTCTTTTACAATTGTCCCTTTCCTGGGGATTTTTTCAACAAGTCCGTCAACTGTCAACTGTAAGAATGCTTCTCTAATCGGTGCTCTGCTTATACCAAATTCGTCAGCGTACGAATTCTCAACCAACTTGTCTCCCGGTTTCAACTCACCTGTAATAATTTGTTCCGTAATTCTTTCAGCTATTTGATTGGATAACGAATTTTTATTTAAATCGATATGAGTCATTTTAATTCCTCCAGTTATTTAAACCCGTATGCCGATTTATTTAATCATAACTCATTGATTTCACATTGGAAATCGTGCATTTCCTAAACATACTGTAGTTTTTATTTTAATTCATTTCTATACCATTATAAACCAGTTTGAAAATTTTAAATTAAGTTTATTGAAATTATATTCTAATTAGTTATAATTAAAATTGTCGACAGTTGACTATCAAAAAAATGATCAACACCCATTTTGACCAAAAAAAGCTAATATTTTTGGAGGAGATGCAATGATGAACCATTCAAAAACATTACCGGAAGTTACTACAACAAAAGATAGCATAAGGGAAAAGCTTAAGCAGTTAGTAAGCCTTGTTGGGGTTTCAGGTTCAGAGCAAGAGGTCGTAAAATTTTTAAAAGAAAGCCTTTCTTCAATTTCAGATGAGGTTAAAGTCGATAACAGCGGCAACGTCATAGCTGTAAAACACGGGATGGCGGCCGGTCCAAAAATAATGGTTTCAGCACATTCTGATGAAATTGGCTTATGTGTTAAAAATATTCTTCCTGACGGTTATATTGCTTTTGATAAAATTGGCGGCGTTTCCGATCAACTTCTTCAAGGCAGAAAAGTATGGATAACCAACAAAAAAATACCCGGAATTATAGGCATCAAGGCCGGTCATATGCAAACACCTGAAGAAAGCCGGCAAGTAAAATCGTCGCAGGATTGTTACATCGATGTCGGCGCCGCTTCGCGAAAACAAGTGGAAGAAATGGGAATTAAGATTGGCGATGCGATTGTATTTCAAAGCGATTTCATGGAAATGCATAATAAAGACCTTATATCATGCAAATCTATTGATAATCGGATCAATTGTGCTATTTTAATAGAATTATTCAGTCAAATCAAAGCTTCCGATTTTGCCGGCACACTTTACGGCGTCATAACCGTTCAAGAAGAAGTGGGACTTCGCGGTGCAACAATGGTTGGAAATGCCCTTGAACCGGATTATGCGATTGTCCTGGATACGATTCCCGCGGGGGATACGCCTGATATTGATACAGAAAAGTCTCTTCCGGTATATCTTGGCAAAGGACCTGCCTGCCCTGTTTCTGACAGCGTACCTGGAATGGCGTTTACTCATATTCATCCAAAAGTAAGAGAAATGATTGAAGAGCAATCAGAACAGGCTGATGTTCAGGTGCAGTACCTGACATTAAATGGAGACGCCTACACAACTGATGCAGCTAATTTGGCTGTAGCGGGAAAAGGCATACCGTTGGGTGTTCTCGCTACCCCTCGTAGATATTCCCACTCACCGGTTGAATTAGTCAATTTAAACGATGCTGACGGCGTGTTAAAAATTGTAAAAGGCATTGTTGAAGCTAATGGAAATAAGGATTTGAATTTTATTTAATAATACCAGTTGTTCAAAAAGCCAGGGCTGATCCTGTCGCCCTCTTTTTGAACACGCTTTCAAACTTTTAAGACTATCATCAGGACGAGAACACATCTTAAATCATTGGGAATCAATCCCGCGGGGAGGATTTATTAATGAAAATTATCCATTTTCTTAGTTTTATTCCCTTTATAGGCATGTTAGGATTTTTGCCGCTTGTTAACAAAGTGGAACCGTTTGTGTTAGGAATGCCGTTTATTATGTTTTGGATTGTCCTGTGGGTCGTTCTAACCTCCGTTACAATATTAATTATTTTTAAACTGGATCCTGCCAACAAAGAAGGTGATACAGAATGAATAGTGCACTTTACATAATTCTGGCTTTTCTGCTTATAGCCCTTTATTTAGGGATTCAATCTAAAAAAGGGAAAAAAATGGACCTGGAGCAATGGGCGGTCGGGGGACGCGGCTTCGGTACAATTCTCGTCTTTATGTTAATGGCTGGAGAATCTTATACGACATTCACTTTCTTAGGTGCAAGCTCCTGGGCTTACAGTAAAGGGGGGCCGGCCTTATATATCCTAGCTTATTTAAGTATTAACTATGTCGTCATTTACTGGTTATACCCTGCTATCTGGAAATATGGAAAAGAAAAGAAGCTGGTATCACAGTCTGATTTTTTTGCCAGTAAATATAATAGCCCATTTCTTGGCGTCCTTGCTGCTATTATCGGTGTTGTATCGATGATCCCCTATATCGTTTTGCAGCTTAAAGGTCTTGGAATTATTGTTTCCGTAGCGTCATATGGAGCGATTTCGCCAACCCTTGCCGTTTGGATCGGTGTTATTGCAGTAACAATTTATGTCATGATTTCCGGAATTCACGGCTCAGTTTGGACAGCTATTTTAAAAGACATTATGATTTTTTGTGTTGTTATATTCATTGGGATTTACCTCCCCTTTCATTATTATGGGGGTATTGAACCAATGTTCAAAGCTGTCCAAAGTGCGAAGCCCGGGTTTCTTGCTCTTCCCGGCAGCGGCTTAAGTTTAACTTGGTTTATTTCTACAGTTATCGTAACAGTTTTAGGCGGTTTAACATGGCCGCATTTATTCGCAGCTGCATATTCAGCTAAAAATGGGACTACCATTCGAAGAAATGCCATTGTTACCCCATTATATACATTGATGATTCTTTTTATATTTTTTGTCGGTACCGTCGCAGTTTTGCAGGTACCGGGGTTAAAAAATACCGATCTTGCATTATTGCAAGTTTCCGTTAAAACTTTTGACCCATGGTTTGTCGGTTTGATAGGTTCAGCCGGATTATTAACAGCATTAGTTCCCGGTTCAATGCTTTTGATTAACTCTTCAACATCGTTATCACGAAATGTATATAAAGTTATTTTCCCAAAAGCAACAGAAAAGCAAGTATCAAATTTATCAAAGTTTTTGATCCCTGTTATTGCACTTGTGTCAGTCTATTTTACCTTAAATGGCGGTCAAGGAATTGTCGTGCTCCTTTTACTAGCCTATGACTTTATTGCTCAATTACTCCCGCCTGTCATCTTCAGTTTCACAAAGAAAAGGATTGTTACAAAATACGGTGCCGCCGCAGGTATGATTTCCGGGGTGCTTATCGTCGCTGCAATTAATCTCACTGGGGCTACCATGGGTTCCTTATTCCCATTTTTACCTCAAGCAATGAAAGATTTAAGTATCGGAATGGTTGCCCTAATTGTAAATACTGCTGTTATGTTAATTGTAAGTCTATTAACCAAAAATCTGGCTGTTACGGCTGCTCCTGTGAAAGAAGAAACTCAATCTACCTAATCGTTAAATCGATGAAGCACTTTTGGAATTGGGGATCTAAAACAAAAATTAACTGACGATTAATCCCCAATATTAAACCTAAAATTGATGAGGTGATAAAATGGATCGGAAATTTGCTGTTGAAACATTAAAAGACATTCTTAAAGTAAAATCGGTCAATCCCCCTGGAAACGAAGAAGTTGTCGCTAAGAAGTTAAAAAAGTTGCTGGAATCATATGGTATTGAAACCAAATTAGTTCCTTACAGTGAGGGCCGGGTTAACTTAATTGCTTATTTAAAAGGAACATCGGGATCTGGCCGGGTCCTCGGTTTTTCCGGGCATATGGATGTTGTCCCTCCAGGAGATGTAACATGGAAACATGACCCTTTCACTGCTGAAGAAGATAATGGAAAAATTTATGCCCGCGGCGCATGTGATATGAAAAGCGGCTTAATGAGCTGCGTAATGGCGATGATTGCCTTAAAAGAAGAAGGGATTCAATTACAAGGAGACCTTAAATTGTTGGCATCTGTTGGTGAAGAAGCCGGAGCAGTCGGGGCAAAACAGTTAGTTGAAGAGGGCTATGCAAATGATTTAGACGCCTTGATTATTGCCGAACCAAGTGACGGTGATATCATTGTCGCCCACAAAGGCGCACTATGGGTAAAAATCACTTGCTACGGGAAAACGGCACATGGTTCAAGACCAGAAAAAGGAATCAATGCAGTCCTTCATATTAATGAAATAATCAACAAAATTTTAAGCGACGACTTCCAATTAGAATTCGCGGCCGATCCTTTACTTGGTGAACCGACATACAGTATTAATGTGATTGAAGGCGGCAGTCATACAAATGTTGTGCCTGGTCAATGCAGCATTAATATTGATTTTCGAACTTTGCCATCGCAAAATCATCAAGACATTATCGATAAATTAAATAAAGTAATCGAAAGAACAAAGGAAAAATACCCTCATTTAAATGCTGAAATATCTATTTTAAACGATTTAGCCCCTTTAAGTACACCTCGAGATCATTCATTTGTCCGCTTCTTGCAGGAAGTTTGTCAAGAAGCATTTGGTACAGCAAAAGAACCTCAAGGTATGACAGGATATACAGACGGAGCACAATTTATGAAGGCAGCAGGCGATTTTCCTATCGTTATTTGGAGTACAATCGATGGCGAAACAGCCCACCAGCCGGATGAATATGTAGAGATTGAAAGTTACCTAAAAGGCATTGAAGTGTTTCAATCCATTGCTAAAAAATATTTGGGACAAACCATTAAAAATAAAACCTCATTAAAATAAAGAAAACTTGGCTTCTGCCAAGATTTACTTTCTGATAGTATAAAAATGAGACAGCCTCTTTTTTTTGAGGCTGCCTCGTTATACTAAATGGCACATTTACCCGCTTATCGATTCAGACTCATCAAAATCAAATTCCGGCGGTTTTTTAGTAAAGAATCTTGTTAAGTAAACAAGATAGACAATGCCAACAGCCGTCCAACTAAGCCCAAGTATCATTGCATCACGGTCTAAGCTGAACCATAGATATGCATTAACAGCAAAGCCGATGAGAGGAATAATGATAGAGCTTATAATAGAGCTAAAAGTATGGCTTCTTTTATTTCTAACGTAATAAACGATAACAGATAAGTTTACAAATGAAAATGCGGTATATGCACCAAAGTTAATCAATGATGTCGCCGTTGTAAGACTTAAAAATAATGCTGTTAACGCTAAAACGCCCAGAATAATAACATTAAATATCGGCGTTTTCAATCTTGGATGAATGTAGCTGAATAGTTTTTTTGTTAAAACGCCATCGCGTCCCATGGCATATAAAAGCCGCGATGCACTCGTTTGTGCAGCTAATCCTGATGCGGTAACAGATACAAGCGCTCCTGCAAGAAAAATAGATTGAAAAATCGTTCCGCCAATATATTTAGCTATTTCCGGTGATGCGCCTGAAATATTTTTTAAAGAAGCTACATTTGGAAATAAACATTGCATGAAATATGTGACAGCAATAAAGAAAATGCCCCCTATAACAGCAATCAGGAAAATCCCTCTCGGTACATTTTTCTTCGGTTCGATTGTCTCTTCCGAAAGCGTTGTGACTGCATCAAACCCCAAAAAGGATAATGCCAGAATTGATGCACCGGAAATCACCGGCCCCCATGCCATGTGATGAGAATAAAACGGATTAAATGAAAAATTCACATCATAACCAAATATAATTGACCTAATATTCAGAATAACAAATATTAAAACAATCAAAAATTGAAAGACAACCATTAAAACATTTGCGGAAACCGCCACTTTAACACCAACAACATTCATAATCGTAATTAATAATATTAAGCCAATGATCCATACCCATTTAGGCACATTTGGAAATCCTGAAGACAAATAAACATCCGCAAGCAGTGCATTTATCATTGGCAAGAAAAGATAGTCAAGCAAAGATGCCCATCCGACAAGAAAACCAAGTCCCGAATTCATCGTCTGCCTTGTATAGGTATAAGCCGAGCCTGCGGTAGGATACAATTTTACCATTTTACCGTAGCTGAATGCTGTGAACAAAACAGCAACCGTCACAAGGATATAAGACATTGGGACGTGACCTTTTGTCGTTTCAGATACAATGCCGAAAGTATCAAATACGGCAAAAGGGGACATGTAGGCTAGTCCAAGAAAAACAATATGCCGCAATTTTAACGAACGGTCTAATATTCCGTTATTTTGCTCCAATTTAAACCCCTCCCTATTTTCATTCATTAATTACAATGCAAATTTTGTGCCAAATTAATTCATCTCATTTATCTATTAAAAGAATTAAAAAATTGATTAGGAATAATAGACTATTATTCACCTTTGAATAAACTATTTAATTTTAAATAATTATTAGTTTCGGCTAATATCCAAAAGCATTTAAATATATTGACACTTAAAAAAATCGATGCCGGTTGTTACCTGACATCGATTAAGAAGCTTTTTTATCCAGTTATTGATTCTCGCTCAGAAGTAATAGATTCAGATTCATCAAAATTAAATTCCGGCGGTGCTTTTGTAAAAAATCTTGTTAAATATAATAGGTAGACAATGCCTGCCCCAATCCAGCTTAACCCAAGGATCATAGCATCACGGTCCAGATGAAACCATAAATAAACGTTAACCGCTAAACCAATCAGCGGAATAATGATATATCCGATGATTGAGCCAAATGCAGATGTCCTTTTCTCTTTAAAATAAAACGCAATAACAGACAGATTAACAAATGAAAAGGCAGTAAACGCGCCAAAATTGATGAATGACGTTGCGGTTGTTAAATTAAGAAATAATGCTGTCAGCGCTATAATCCCTAAAATAACGACATTAAAAATCGGCGTTTTTAACTTGGGATGTACGTAACTAAACAATTTCTTAGGCAATACGCCGTCGCGTCCCATCGCATATAATAGACGGGATGCACTTGTTTGGGCAGCAAGTCCCGATGCAGCAACAGAAACAAACGCACCGGCAAGAAAAATCGATTGAAACAGGGTGCCGCCAATAAGTTTAGCAATTTCCGGCGAAGCCCCTGAAACATTTTTTAACACTGATACATGCGGTATTAAGCATTGCATAAAAAACGTCACAATAATGAAGAAAAGCCCGCCGAACAAAGCAATCAGTAAAATCCCTCTTGGCACATTCTTCTTCGGTTCAACAGCCTCTTCCGAGAGAGTTGTGACTGCATCAAAGCCCAGAAATGATAATGCCAGAATAGAAGATCCGGCAATTACCGCGGACCATGGCATATGATTCGAAAGTATCGGCTGTAATGAGAGATGGCCGGTACCGCCAAAAACAATCGCCCTAATCGTCAAAACAATGAATGCGACCGCAACGATCAGCTGAAACAGGACCATCAGCATATTAGCGGACACAGCGATTTTAACACCTACAATATTCATGATTGTAATTAACACAATTAATCCTACAATCCATACCCATCGGGGAACATCAGGAAAACCTGTAGAAAGATAAACGTTTGCCAGTAACGCATTGATCATTGGCATAAAGAGATAATCAAGTAAAGATGCCCATCCGACTAGAAATCCAAGTCCCGGATGCATGGTATGTCTGGTATACGTATAGGCTGAACCTGCTTGAGGAAATTCCTTGACCATTTTACCGTAACTGAATGCTGTAAACAGAACGGCAATCGTGACTAATATATATGCCGCAGGTACATGTCCTTTTGTCGTTTGCGATACAATGCCAAAAGTGTCAAATACGGCAAAAGGCGCCATATATGCCAATCCAATAAAAACAAGATGTTTTAATTTTAATGTACGTTCAAATTGTTGAGCCTTTTGTTCCACCCTTATCCCTCCTTGATGTGAAAGCGCTTAAGACATTGGTCCTATTTAACCTCTGAACGTCTGATAGGGTGTTTCTTATCTACCTCAATCATTTCATTTTTTGCAAATTAATGTATTTTTTCTATTTCAAGATGACAGGGCCGTACCCTGTTGAATCATTTATACAAGGTTAACGGCCCAATATCAATAGTTATTTTGTCTTTACTTAAAATTGGTTATTTTAAAACACGTTGCAGTAATTCACCATAGCTGTCCGGTCTTCTGTCACGGTGGAATTGAAGAATGTTTCGTGCTTTTTTCACTTCAGCTAAATCAATTTCAGCCATAATAATTTCGTCTTCTTTTGTTTCAGCTTCTTTAATTACTGTGCCCCATGGGTTGCTGATAAAGCTGCGTCCGTAGAATTCCATATGACCTTCATTAGAATCTTCCCGGCCCACGCGGTTAACTGCGGCAATAAACATGTTGTTGTGAATACCGTGAGCACGGATAGCATCCATCCATGTTTGTGATGTGTCTAATTCAGGATGATCCGGCTCAGATCCAATTGCTGATGGATAAAAGACAACATCTGCACCTTTTAAGGCAACGATTCTTGAAGGCTCAGGGAACCATTCATCCCAGCAAATTAAGACGCCGATTGTACCAAATTTTGTTTCGAATACTGGATAGCCGGTGTCGCCTTCAGCAAAATAATATTTTTCAATATATTGCGGTCCTTCCGGAATATGATGTTTACGATATTTTCCAAGATCAGTGCCATCTGCATCATAGACAACAACCGTATTAAAATACATGCCGTCCATTGCATATTCATACAATGAAGTGATAATAACGACACCTAATTCTTTTGCAAGCGCCTGCATTTTATTTGTAATCGGACCCGGTATTGGTTCCGCCCATTCATATTTCTCTGAATCAATCGTTTGCGGAAAATATTGTCCGCCGAATAATTCTTGAGTACAAATAACCTGAGCGCCTTTTTCAGCAGCTTCACGAATCATTTTCGCTGCTTTCTCTACGTTTGCTTCACGGTCTTCTGAACAGCTGTGTTGGATTAGTGCGATATTAATTTTGTTTTTCTTCATACTTTTTCATCCTTTCAGTTAAGTTATGTGATCCAATTCTAAATGATTTATGGCTGCGGCTGTTGCTGGGTAATACAATGAATGTTACCGCCGCCTAACGCAATTTCGCGAGTATTCACTTGGACAACTTCCCTATCAGGGAAAAGCGCTTGCATTTGTTGCAATGCTTCCTTGTCACGAGGGTCTTCAAACGCCGGTATAATAACGCCTCCATTGCATATATAGCAATTGATATACGTACAGGCAAGTTTTGTACCCGTGTTTCTCCCAAAGCTGCCCCTTGCAACATCAATACCTTCACTTTCTTCTTCAGTCATTTCGATTTGTTTCGGGATATGAATTTTATGAATCTCCAGTTTTCTTCCTTTTGCATCGGTTGCTTCTTTTAATACTTCATATGCCGCGTTTAATACCGGATATTGCGGATCGTTTTCATCATCAGTCCAGCTGAGCGCAACAACACCCGGGCGGACAAAAAAGACAACTTCGTCGACATGGCCATCCGTTTCATCATCTAGCATACCGTCTTTTATCCAAATAATTTTTTCTACATTTAAATAGTCTTTTAATTTCTCTTCTACTTGCTCTTTGGTTAGTTGAGGATTTCGGTTGCCATTTAAAAGACATTGTTCAGTGGTAATTAATGTACCTTCGCCGTCAACAGTAATTGATCCGCCTTCTAAAATAAAATCTTGAGCGTCATAGCGGTCCACTTGTTCAATTTCCAAAACCTTTTGTTTAACGTAGGTATCCATGTTCCATGGGAAATACAGACCCTTTTCTAAGCCGCCCCAAGCATTGAATCCCCAGTCAATACCGCGGATTTCACCTTTATCATTTTTCACAAAGGTCGGCCCGATATCTCTCATCCAGGCGTCGTTTGATGAGATTTCGATAACCCGTACCGATTCAGGAGCCAATTCACGAACATGTTCAAATTGGTTTGCATTTACACATAATGTTACAGGTTCAAATTTGGCAATACTGCTGGCGACATTAATAAATGCTTTTTGCGCAGGTTTGGCGCCAAGCCGCCATGTATCTGTTCTTTCCGGCCAGAGCATCCAAGTACCTTTATGAGGTTCAAATTCCCCCGGCATTCGGAAGCCGTCTTGCTTTGGTGTACTGCTTATTGTTATCGACATCTGATTACCTCCTATTTCGAGAGATTACAATTTAATAGATATATAGATTTAAATAATCAAAATTTTAAAAAGCAATGGATATATATTTAACCTCTAAAAATTCTTCTATGCCGTGATGACCGCCTTCTCTTCCCAAACCGCTTTCTTTATAACCTCCGAACGGCGCTTGGGCAACTGAAGGCAGCCCATCATTTAATCCAACAATGCCATACTCCAGTTGTTCACTGATCCGTATTGCACGGCCAATGTTTTCAGTGAAAACATAAGCTGCTAAACCAAATGGCGTATGATTAGCTCTTTGAACAACCTCATCCTCTTCCTTGAAAACAGCAATTGGTGCTAGAGGACCGAACGTTTCTTCGTTCATGCACAGCATTGATTCATCTGCATGGGTAACCACTGTAGGCTGGAAATAATAACCTTCGCCTTTATTTAATTCTTCGCCGCCGCAAACGACTTGTCCGCCTTTTGAAACAGCGTCAGCAACATGTTCCTTTACTTTTTCTACAGCTTCTTCATTAATCATAGGACCAACGTCAATGCCTTCTTTTAATCCGTCTCCAACTTTTAAATCAATCACTGCTTTTGTCATTTTTTCAGAAAAGGCCTCTGCCACTGATTCTTGAACGTATACACGGTTTGTACAAATACAGGTTTGACCGGCATTTCTGAATTTAGAAGCAACGACAGCTTGAACTGCTTTATCCAGGTCTGCGTCATCCATAACAATAAACGGCGCATGGCCTCCCAACTCTAAAGAAATCTTTTTAACCGTATCGGCCGCACCTCTCATCAGCAATTTTCCAACTTCAGTAGAGCCTGTAAATGTTAGTTTTCTAACTCTTTCATCCTTTAACCATATTTCCGAAATTTCTTGAGGATTACCAGTAACTACATTAATAACACATTTCGGAATGCCTGCTTGTTCCGCGAGTTCGGCTAATTTAAGAGCTGTTAACGGGGTTTCCTCAGCTGGTTTGACAACAACTGTACATCCAGCTGCAAGGGCCGGCCCCACTTTTCTAGTAATCATTGCTGCAGGAAAATTCCATGGCGTTATAGCTGCGACGACACCTACCGGTTGTTTTTGAACAAGGAGCCGTTTACGGCTGTCCGACGCCGGAATGGTCTCACCGTAAATTCGTTTTCCTTCTTCGGCATACCAAGAGATGAAGCTGTTTGCGTAACTCATTTCGCCAAGTGCCTCTTTATAAGGCTTTCCCTGTTCCATTGTCATCAGTTTAGCCATTTCCTCTTTATTTTCATTAATGAGTTGATGCCACTTGAATAATAGATGGCTTCTTTCCTCAGCTGTTTTTTGCGACCAAGTCTTAAAAGCTTTATACGCAGCATCGACAGCTTGTTTGGCTTCTGCCCCGCCGCCCTTTGGAATTTGGGCAATAATTTCTTTGTCAGCGGGATTAATAACGTTGATTTGTTCTAAATGATTGCCTTTCCATTGACCATCTATGAACATTTGATACGACTTCAATATGTTTCCTCCCTAACAAAAATGATAGTCAGTCATTTTTTGATGATGTTGTGCTCATGTTTTTTTATAGCAAGTTTCATGCCAATAGCAATTTGCTTATTTTATTAAAAAAATCGACATAATATAAGTATTTTTGCAAAGATAATTATTCAATATTGCATAATGTACCCATATTTTAATAATTGCCTTGATTATAAAGGTACCCATTGGAAGATAAGGGTACCTTTTTTCCTGCTCCTGATCGGGTAAGCCGTTCAGTAAGATGCTCGATTACTCTCCAGTTGTTAATCTCATACCCAGTATCCCGATAATAATAAAGGCTAAGAAAATCCATTGGGCTATTTTGTATTTTTGACGGAACCATATTAAATCAACTAACGTTATGCCAAGGGTTCCGATACCGGTCCATACCGCATAAGCAACCCCCACTGGAATATCTTCCATTGCAAATGATAAGCAAGTAAATGAAAATATAAAACCTGCAATAATGATAATTAAAGGCCATTTTCTTTTTAATCCATCAACATATTTAATAGCTGTCACACCGATAACCTCTTCTAAACCGGCTAGAAGCAGTAATACCCAAGCCATTATTGATTGCCCCTTTCTGTTGATGATTCTTTTTTACCCGTTGAAGCTTTCATTCCAATGACACCAATTAACAAAAATGCTAAGAAGAAAATTTGACTATTAGAAACCGGTTCTCCAAGAAATATACCAACAATAAAAGTTCCGATTGCGCCAATGCCAACGAATACTGTATAGCCAATAGTAACGGGAATTTCTTTAAAAGCGCGAATCATCATAATGAAACTGATAATAATAATGATAATGACGCCGGCCCAAACTATTAAAGAATCGGCATATTTTAATCCTGTCGCCCAAACAATTTCTAACAACCCAGCTACTACGATCAGCAACCAGCTCATGTTAATACTCCTCTCGATATTAAATGATTGATTATCAGTCATTTTTTCTATATAAAAATTCTTTCGCTAAACAAGCGATTTTTTAATAAATTTAAATAAATCCTCTTTAAATTGACTTACATTTTGATCATCTACACGTTCTTTGGATAAAAGTAAATTTTCAGCAGTATGTTCTGTAACGCCGATAATCATTCTTACAACGCTCGCAGTCCGAATACTTGCATCTATTTCTTTTCTTTCTTTTGCTTGATTTAGTTTATCCTCTAACCACTGATAATATGGAAGATAAATGTCTTCCCATTTTTCAAAAGAATGGAAGAAGGCTAATCCGGAATAACAAAATATAATAAGTTCCTTATATCTTTGCGTAATATCAAAGGTAACATTAATTAAATCATTAAGTTGTTCCCAAATATTATTGGTGTCTGCCGTCTCACTTTTCAACTCCTCAAGCTGCTTATCAAATATATATTCGGCAATTGCCGGAACGATAGAGTTTTTAGAAGTAAAATATAAATAAAAGGTTCCGTGGGCGACACCCGCCTCCTTAACAATCTCTGATACCGATGCCTTCTCAAATCCTTTTTCCGTTATTACCTTCATAGAAGCTTGTAATAAAGCTTGATATTTTTCTTCTTGTTTCGTTTTCAATTTAAGCCGACCTCCATGTGACTGACTGTCAATCATTATATAATATTGCATTCACATATGTCAATTGGATTCAAGGAATGGTAAAGTAAACTTGGCTGGTGCCAAGCCCTTAAGGCGCAGGCAACTGCCTAGTACTCCAGAGCACAATTCTCGCTAACTCACTGCGTTCGAAGTCTCGCTTTGTTGCGCTTATAAGTGTTTAAAAAGAGGCTAGCGTATAACTAGCCTCGCATATTTAAAATAATGCCACTATTAATATAGTTAGGTTAATCTTATTCAGCTGATATCAGAATCAAGCAAATCGTCTTCTATAAATGCCATCACCATTCCCGGTATCACATGATCGCCTATTTTCACGTGTACCGAATTGATCACGCCGCTTATTCCTACTGCAATTTGTTCACAAGATCCATTTTCCGTTTTAATAATAAACAACGGCTCCCATTCCGATACTTTTGTATTCGCTTTCGCTAATACTTTTTCAACTGTACCGTATGAAGGACTTGTCACCAGTTCTTTATTTCCCCAACGATGTGTTAACAATTCACGGATAATCAAACGATCCCCCCTCGTAATTTGAACTTTTTCTAAAATGGTTTATACCCAACCCCGGAAACGGGATGCCTCGGCCATCTTTCTAATCCCGATCATATATGCGGCAAGACGCATATTTACCTTCCGATTAACAGAAGTGTCGTAAACGTTGTTGAACCCTTTAACCAGTACTTTTTCAAGACGCTCTTCAACTTCTTCTTCTGTCCAGTAATAGCCTTGATTGTTTTGTACCCATTCGAAATACGAAACAGTTACGCCGCCGGAGCTTGCAAGAATATCAGGAACAAGCAAAATGCCTCTTTCCGTTAATATCTTTGTCGCATTCAATGTTGTCGGACCGTTGGCTGCTTCAACTACGATGCTGGCTTTGATGTTATGAGCATTGTCTTCAGTAATTTGATTTTCAATTGCGGCAGGAACAAGAATATCGCAATCAAGTTCCAGTAACTCTTTATTTGTTATTGTGTTATTAAATAATTTAGTAACCGTACCAAAGCTGTCGCGGCGGTCAAGCAAATAATCAATATCCAAACCTTCCGGATCATGCAATGCGCCATAAGCGTCAGAAATACCAACAACTTTAGCTCCTGCGTCATGTAAAAATTTCGAGAGATAACTGCCCGCATTGCCGAAACCTTGGACAACAACTCTTGCACCCTTAAGCGGAATATTTCTTTTCTTAAGTGCTTCTCTAATACAGATCGTTACACCTTTTGCAGTAGCAGAGTCCCGGCCGTGAGAACCGCCTAGAACAATCGGTTTTCCTGTAATGAAACCAGGTGAATCAAATTCCCTTATCCTACTATATTCATCCATCATCCATGACATAACCTGAGAATTTGTAAAAACATCCGGCGCTGGAATATCTTTGGTTGGACCAACAACCTGACTAATGGCTCTTACATAACCGCGGCTTAATGCTTCCAATTCACGGAAGGACATCTCCCGCGGATCACAAATAATGCCGCCTTTACCGCCGCCATAAGGCAGATCAACAATACCTGATTTTAAACTCATCCAAATTGATAAAGCTTTAACTTCATCCTCTGTTACATCAGGATGGAAACGGACGCCCCCTTTTGTTGGGCCGACAGCATCGTTATGCTGGGAACGGTAGCCTGTAAAAATCTTGACCTTGCCGTCGTCCATTCGCACCGGAATCCTTACTGTTAAAAGCCTTATTGGTTCTTTTAATAACTCATACATTTCAGATGAAAAGCCTAATTTATCTAAAGCTTCTTTAATAATTGTTTGTGTTGATTCAAAAAGATTTAAGTTTTCTTTTTCTGATGTTTGTTGTTTTTCTTTGATTTCTCCGCGTTCGTCAGTAATCACTGATGATCCCATAATAGCACCTCTATAAATAATTTTTATTTTTCTTAAATAGTAATCATGCGTATTTTAAACAAGTGACGGCTTTTTATTGTTTTCAACCGCTGCCTCTATTGATTCTTCAATAATAGACAGCCCTTCTTCAAGCTGCTCATCTGTAATGACAATAGGCATTAATATTCTTACAACGTTTCCGAAAACACCTGCGCTTAATAAAAGCAATCCGCGTTTGCCTGCCTCACTAATAATACTGTTGGTTAATTTCTTATCAGGTTCTTTTGTTTTTAGATCTTTTACAATCTCCATTGCACACATCGCACCAAGCCCTCTGACATCACCAATGCAATCAAAACGGTCTGACAATTGATTGAATTTTTCGATAACCCTTTTACCGATTTTTTCAGCCCTTTGGTTAAGATTCTCTTCTTCAATCACGTCAAGAACCGCTAAAGCTGCACTGCATCCTAAAGGACTGCCGCTGTAAGTACCGCCTAACTCGCCCGGTTCTGATTTATCCATAATTTCACTCTTGCCTATCACACCGCTGATCGGAACACCCGCTCCCATCGATTTAGAGATTGTTATTAAATCAGGGACAACGTCAAAATGTTCAATGGCAAAATAACGTCCTGTTCTCGTGAAACCTGTTTGGATTTCATCGGCTACAAATAAAATCCCATGCTGCTTGCACAATTCATAAATACCTTGAACAAACCTTTTGTTTGGAACGACGAAACCGCCTTCACCTTGAACAGGTTCCATAATGACTGCGGCAATCGTTTCCGGTGCGACATCGCCAACTAAGAAATCCTTAAATTCTTGTAAAACATATTCATCATAATCTGCTTCTGTCATGCCTTTCGGGCGGCGGTAATAATATGGATACGGCGCTTTATAAACTTCCGGCGCAAACGGTCCAAATTCATATTTATAAGGCTTTACTTTACTTGTCATAGTCATTGTCATCAATGTCCGGCCGTGATAGCCTCTTTTAAATGAGACAATCGCTTGTCTTTTTGTATACTTTCTGGCAATCTTAACTGCATTCTCAACCGCTTCCGCACCGCTGTTTAAAAACAGAACCTGTTTGTCATGATCCCCCGGTGCCAAGTGCGCCAGTTTTTCAGCCAGTTTCACGTATCCTTCGTACATCATGACATTAAATCCAGTGTGGATAAAACGGTCAACTTGTTCTTTAATTGCATGATTCACTTTTGGATGACTATGTCCAACATTAATCGTTCCAATAGCACCTGCAAAATCTATAAAAGTATTTCCGTCAACATCTTTGACAAGAGCGCCTTCGGCTGAATCTGCAAAGGTAGGCACACCATTGCTGACACCTTTAGGAACATAACGTTTCCTCTTTTCTAGCAGCTCTTTAGCAATTGGCCCTGGTAACTGAGTTTTTACATCAGAAAATTTAGCCATTGATTTCATCCTTTCACCTATGTTGATTTCTCATGTTCTCTCACTTTTTTAATATGCAAGTTGCGTGCCAACATAATAGCGCTCTATAATAGCGAAATAAAATGACAAGTGCCAAACCTTTTTGCGCCTAAGATGCTAATCTGGAATATGATGACACCTCTATGCTGTTTCTGATATCGAGTACCTGCTCATACTGCATTCTAAAGATTTAACCTCTACACTCATTTTTTAACGTATTAACTCAAGAAATCATAAAAACTATGCAATATGGTGTTCACTTATGCAAAAACGCATAAATAAAACCATGACTCGAATTAACTAGTCATGGTTAATAGATTGCATTACTTTATTAATTTAGCGTTTGTAAACACCAGTTCCTTTTTATTTGGATCCAGACCGATTGGGAAGCCTCTGAATGTTGCCACTTGTCCTTTTTTCAAATGATCTAAGGAAACATTCTTTTGCATTTTAGCATCAATTGGATATGTACCATTTAGTATAAGCTGATGGTCTTTAACCTCTTTAACGTTTCCGGTTATTTGCACCACTGTATCTTGATACTTTTCGTCAGCAGCTTTTTTATCTTTTTTATATTGTTCGGCATACTTTTCAGCGGATACTTTAATCACTTTACTTTCCGCTGCATGATTAACCATATTATTACTAGTTGAGTGTTGAAGCAACTTCATCCAAGTGAACATTCCCGCTGAAACAACGACAACAATGACAAGGATGGCGATGATTGTCTTCGTGCCATTAGACATGACTTTCTTCCTTTCCTGCGATCAGTAATGAAATTATAAATAATTTAATAAGCCTGCATAATCAAGTATAACTTATCAGGCGTCGACACATTCGTCGTATTTTTGACAATTTGAGGGCGCCAGTCTGTGGATAACCCCATTTTCAGGGGTCTGACCCCGTGAACTGTGGATAACTTTATTCGATTATTGAATAATGTGAAACATAAAAAGCGTGCATTTCGCGCACGCTTATTGCCTATTCTAAGTCCAGGGTGTTATTCTTTTTTCTTTTTAGTAATTTATCAGCATCGGCTAACCCTTGTTTGTAACCTTTGTAATAACCCTCTTTATAAGCATTAGTCAGTTCATTTAATATGATAACTTGAGCGTGAACATCAACTTTACTTTTTTCCATGAAAGCTCTTATTTTTTCCTCTGTGTTCATTTTCTTAAGTTTTAACTCCATCTTTGTCTTTTTACTGGGCATTCGATTTCTCCCCTTTCTTTTATATCGCATAAATCCTTCTTCTAACTCTTTATCATTTTATTTTTTATAAGAACAAATATTTCACTTTGATTTTACGGAATACCCTTACAATAGTGTTAAGAAAACTTTACCTGGATCATTTTTTTGAAGTATCTAGAATTATTTATGTGTATTTTCACATATAATTTGTTAACATGTTATGCGAGGAGGGATATCATGAACAAATCTACCCGTTATATTCTTATTACCTTTTTGATCGGGGTTTTTCTTGGGGCGCTTGATTCCGGAATCGTTTCACCTGCTTTGACAATTTTATCTAAAGACCTTGATACAAGTATGAAATGGACGGTTTGGCTTATAACTATGTATACACTCGTCTATGCCGTCAGCATGCCCATCGTTGGAAAGCTGGCAGACATGTTTGGAAGGAAAAGAATCTTTTTGGCAGGTATCTTTCTTTTTGGATTAGGTTCCCTTATTGCCGGACTTTCTCATTCACTTTGGATGATGCTGGTTGCAAGAGCCATTCAGGCACTTGGCGGAGGCGGTATCATGCCGATTGCCAATGCTGCTATTGCTTCATCTGTTCCGAAAGAAAAGCGCGGCCAAGCATTGGGAATGGTCGGTGCAATGTACGGCATTGCAACAATTATAGGGCCAAACATAGGCAGTTTCTTCGTTGATCAATTGACTTGGCGCTGGATCTTCTTAATTAATATCCCTATCGCTATTATTGTTCTAATTCTTGGCAGCCGCTTGCCAAAACAGAAAGTTGAAGTTAAGAATAAATCCATTGATTGGTTTGGCGGTATATTTTTAACTTTAACGATAGTCTTTGTACTTTTAGGGATTACCCATATTAGCCAAAATAATATTGCAGCCTCATTATCGCATTTTAAAGTTTGGGGATATGTGATCATTGGCTTAATTTCTATTATTCCCCTTTATTTAATTGAAAGAAAGGTCAAAGATCCAATTATTAATTTAAAATATTTCAAAAACGCTAATATTGTTATCACCTTATTCATGAGTATCATTACAGGGATTGGTATTATTACGATGATTTTCATTCCGGCTTTTTCCGAAACACTACTTAAACTTCATCAAGGCAGCGGCGGCTATGTGATGACTATTTTAGCTGCAGCGGCTGGATTTGCCTCGCCTATTGGGGGTATGCTTCTTGATAAATGGGGAGCAAAACAAACAGTGATTGCCGGATTTGCTCTCAGCACAGCCGGCGCTGTTTTCTTCTCCTATATTGCCAACGGGTGGGTCACATTAATTATTGGCATGATCTTAGCCGGAGTCGGGGTTGGCTTTACGATGGGAACACCGCTGAATTATATTATTCTTGAACTGACACCTGAAAAAGAGTCCAGTGTCGCCCTATCACTTATCAGTTTATTCAGGTCGATCGGAACATCACTGGGTCCGGTTATTCTTGCCAGTTTCCTTGGATCAGCCGGCGGTGCTTCCATGGGTTCTGAAAAGGCAGCTCATTCTTCATTCAGTTCTAACGGCGTCATGCCTGAATTTGTTCGGAAAATGATTTTAGAAGGCTACCACCATTTATATATGGCAGCTGTCGTTATCTTTATCATCGGTATTTTATCCTCATTATTATTACGGCTTTCTAATGAGACAAGGTCAAAAAACGAATCGTTACATGCTGAAGGATAAAATCATTCAATTAAAGGAGCTGATTCATTCCGAACCAGCTCCTTTAATGTCTATTCTGCAGACTCCTGCTTTTTAATTTCTGATTTCCCCCGATAACGAACGTACAAATAAATCATTAATATGATTGATATGATTGTCAGCACAATCGCCGACCACTGTCCGCCTGTTAAACCGTTATACCTCGGCGAATCTCCGCGGAAGAACTCTAATATAAACCTTTCAACATCGTACATAAACACATAAAAGGCAAATATCATTCCTTGCGGCAGACGTTTTCTAGCCAATAGGAAAATAATTAACAGTATTGAAAAGATAAACGTATCGCCTTGAATTTCCCATGCTATAGCTGGCCACAATGGCTGACTGCCATAATAACTGTAAGCTACCGTCCCTTTTGGAAACACAGTACCAAAGTCCGCATGTGTCGGCCTTCCAAAAGCATCGCCGGCAAAATAACAGGCAACCCTGCCAATGGCTTGTCCCAGAATCATCGCCGGTGCAAGGTAATCCGCCATTTCCCAAAAATTCAACTTATGTCTATATGTATATATAATTAGAGCAATAATCCCGCCGGCAATCGCACCTTCAATTGAGATGCCGCCCTGCCAAACGGCAAAGATATCCAGCAGATGATGAGAATAATACGGCCATTGAAATACGAATACATGCCATAGCCGTGCGCCAATAATAGCACCGATAATCGCATAGAAAATAAAATCTTGAATATGTTTGTAATAAATTGTTTTATATGTTAAACCTAAGGCGACACCGTAGCCAATGATAATGGCTATTATAGATATAACTGCATGCGTCTGAACAGTGTAGCCAAAGACAGTAAATAAGTCCTTATGCATATTTTTCACACTCCAATTTTCTATTAACCTAATCTCTATCTTTTCTGTAATAACAGACAAGATTTCCTGCTCCGACTTCTGAAAAACAGTTTATCGGCACTTTCAATGGGATTTTTTCAGTCGTGCCATAAGCTTATCACAAATGAAAGGAAATAAACCACCCAAGCCATCTCCTCATTTTGACAAAATATCTACTTTTAATCATTTTATACTATGAATAAATTCGGATATCTAAAAATACATAAAATTACCCTATTGGCTCATCTCCAACAGGGCGTTGTTTTTAACAATATTAAAATGTCCTAGACAGATATATCATTTTCCAAAATAAACATTTTTAAAATGTGCCAAAACTGTACCCGGTACGACTTTATCACCCTTTTTTACATTTAATAATTCAATGATGCCATTTAACCCGGCTGTTATTTTTTCCAGTGATCCCTGTTCAGTCCTGATAATAAATAATGGGTCAAATTCTTTTACATTATTTTCTTTAACGACTACTTCCTCAACTGTTCCAAAAATAGGACTCGTTAAAATTTCTATTTCACCCCATCGTTTTGTAACGATTTCTCTAATATTCATTAAAATCATCTCCTTTTCGCCTTTTTATTAATTCGTTAAATGCCCCCTATTTCTAAAATTCAATCAATTAATTATTTTATTCAAATCAATCACCTGTTCAAGAGCATATCCAAAACGATAGAGGTTCGCTTCATCAAACCTTTTGCCTATTAATTGTATGCCAACCGGCAGGCCTGAAGAGGATATGGCACATGGCAATGATAAACTTGGAAAACCTGTTATATTGCTTAGACAGGTCATCCTTTGGATAGCTGCTCTAACATTCTCTTCCTTATTGGCGATATTTACTGTTTTTTGTCCAATATTAGTGGGCAGCATGGGTATCGTTGGCGTTACAATAACGTCAACATCATTCAATAGCCTATCAAATAGTTTTATAAATTTAGTTTTAACTTGCAGAGCTTTAATATATTCAGCAGCTCGAAGGCCGGTACCTTGTAAAATACGTTTCCTTGTTTCTTCTCCAAGCAGCGGATGTTCAGCTATACTTTTATTTATAAAGTACGCTTCGATTGCCGTTATAATATCACAGGCTTCTATGACTTCATTCAAATTCTCAATTTCTATAAACTTAATGATAACTCCTAATTCTTTATATTTCTGTATTGACTTTAAAAAACCCTTTTTTACTTCTTCATCTATTTTTTCAAGAAAGGGGTATAAAGGGATACCAATCGTACAGCCTTCCAATTTTTGTCCCATCCGGTGCGTGTAGTCTTTCTTTACTCTCAGTATTGAACCGTCATCTTTTTTTCCGGAATCTGCTAAATAACTTAGCATGACAGCATTATCCATGACACTTTTAGTCATTGGCCCTGCATGATCAAGTGTATGGCTTAAAGGATAGATCCCGTCATTGCTGACAAGCCCGTAGGTAGGCTTCATGCCGACAATACCGCAGCATGAAGAAGGAATTCTTATCGAACCTCCTGTATCTGTCCCTATAGAGGCATAGCATAATGAATCTGCCACCGCCGCAGCCGAGCCGCCGCTTGAGCCGCCTGCTATTTTCGATATGTTATAAGGATTATAAACCGGTCCAAAATAAGAATCATCACCAGTAGGTCCGTATGCTAACTCATGGGTATTAAGCTTTCCAATAATAACGGCCCCTGCTTGTTTCAATTGTGTAACGACAGCGGCATCATAGTCTGGTACAAAATCTTTATAAACCCCTGATCCCATCGTTGTTTTAATGCCTTTGGTAAAAATTAAATCCTTTAATCCAATTGGGATACCGTGCAAGGGGCTTCTAATATTTCCATTCATTATCTCTTTCTCGGCTTTTAAGGCTACGTTCATTGCATGGTCAAAACAAACAGTAATAAATGCATTTACTTTTTCATTTCTTACTTTAATTCTATTAATAAGCATTTGTACTACTTCTGTTGGGGTTACTTTTTTCTCTTTATAAGCTTTAGCCAATGTCATAAAGTCCCAATCCAGTACTGAACCTTCAGCCATTTCCATTATTGAATCACTCATTTCGCAAAGGACATCATATTTGTTACTTCAATTCTATTATTTTGACATGCTTTCTTTTGAAACATTTGTGTTACTGTCGAATGGCTTTACAGGAGACCTTCTGCTTCGAATGGTATAAGCAATTAATACGACGGCAAGAGAAAAGGTACTTAAGAGGAGCTGTGAACGCATACTTTCGTCAAAGGCTAACAGCGCTAAAACTACAACCATACAAATAATTGTAAAATAAGTTAAATAAGGAAAACCCCACATTTTTACAAGCAATAATTGAGGATTCTCTTTTTCCAAACGCGAGCGCATTCTGAGTTGGGCAGCAGCAACGAACAAATAAATATAAAGTACAACGACGCCGCTTGAATTGAGAAGAAACTGGAAAATTATATCTGGTGAGTAATAGGCTGCTATAATCGATAAATAACCGACAACGGTTCCGGAAAGGAGTGCTCTCATTGGTACACCTTTTTTGTTTACTTTAGTAAACCACCTTGGCGCGTCACCCCTTTTTGCAAGGTTAAATAACATTCTTGAAGCAACGTATAACCCTGAATTTAAACAGGAAAGTACTGCAGTTAAAACAACAAAATTCATGATTTGGCTGGCTCCTGGGATACCTAACATTTCAAGCACGCTTACGAAAGGGCTTTCAAGAAATCCCGTATGGTTCCACGGCAATATACAAACAATTATAAATATCGATCCAACATAGAATATGAGAATTCGCCAAATAACAGATCGGGTGGCCCCGGCAATGGCTTCTTTTGGTTCATTGGATTCCGCAGCTGTTATGGTTGCAATTTCAGATCCTAAAAAGGCAAAAATAACAACAACGACCCCTTTTAAAATTGATGCAATACCATGAGGTGCGAAACCGCTGTGAACCGTTAAGTTTTCAAAGCTCATCGCCTTCCCCGGCCACAGCCCTAATATGTAGGCTGCACCTATGATTATAAATAAGATGATAGCAACTATCTTAATCGTCGCAAACCAATATTCAAATTCGCCGTATGATTTAACAGAAAAAATATTCGTTAACGTTAATAATATAATTAAACACAGACTTAACAGCCAAAGCGGCGTATCGGAAAACCAATATCTTAAAATACCTGCACCGGCTGTTGCCTCAAAGGCAACAACGACTACCCAGAAATACCAATATAACCATCCGCATGAGAACCCTGCCCAATTTCCTAATGCCAGCCGGACATGTTCTGAGAAAGACCCGGCTCCCGGATAGGCCGAAGCCATTTCTCCAAGCATACGGGCAATAAATAATACCAGTATGCCAGTCAGCAAATAGGTGATAATAGCTGCCGGACCCGTTTCTTTAATAATTGCACCGCTGCCGACAAATAGACCTGCGCCAATCATCCCTCCGATTGTAATCATGATAACATGTCTTTTTTTCAGGTGTTTTTGAAGATCTTCTGATTGAGCCATTTTACTCTCATCCTTCCCAAGAACTTTTTATAAAGTTACTTAAATAAGACATGGATGTTTATTCATAGAGCAAAATACACACTTTTATTTATTATAAAGCAACAATTAGTAATAGTCAAAATATTATAAAATATATTTGACATATCAATCCTCTTAATCTACCATTAAATTGGAGTTCGAATTATTAAAATAGTCAAAAATGGCAAATGGCTTAAATTCTATGTTTTATTCTTTTAAAAAGGGAGGTTTATCAATGATAGTCAGAACGTTAGATGAAATTAGAAACACAAAAAATGATGTAAAAGATGAAAATTGGGTTAGCCGTCGTATATTGCTCCGTAAAGACGGTATGGGTTTTTCCCTTCATGATACAGTAATAAAAAAAGGGACTGAAACTTACATTTGGTATCAAAACCATCTTGAAGCTTGCTTTTGTATTGAAGGAGAAGGTGAAATTGAGGTTCTTGATGATGAAGGCAACAAAAACGGTGAAATTTACCCTATTAAACCCGGCACATTATATGCTTTGAATAATCATGAAAAGCACCTTTTACGTGCGGCAACAGCGGATATGCGTTTAATTTGTGTCTTTAACCCTGCTGTTACCGGCGATGAGGTCCATGATGAAAACGGTACATACCCTTTATTAGAAGACGAAGATTGTACCCGTGTTAAATAGAATTTATAACAGCCCCGGACGGAACCGGGGCCTGTCTTATTAATAATCAATCAAGCGTTAAAGTATTTTTGCTAAGAAACTTTTAGTTCGTTCTTCTTTGGCACTTGTAAATATTTCTGAAGGTTTTCCTTCTTCGACAATAACGCCATCGTCCATAAAAATAACCCGGTTGCCGACTTCTCGGGCAAATCCCATTTCATGAGTAACGACAACCATTGTCATGCCTTCTTTCGCCAGATTTTTCATAACCTGCAGCACCTCCCCAACCATCTCCGGATCAAGGGCTGAAGTCGGTTCATCAAAGAGCATGACTTGAGGCTTCATCGCTAAAGCCCTGGCAATTGCAACACGCTGCTGCTGGCCCCCTGATAATTCATCGGGGTAGCTTGCTTCTTTATTATACAAACCAACTTTTTTTAATAAATCTCGTGCGATTTCTTCACTCTCTTCTCTTGACCGTCTGAGAACTTTACGGGGCCCGATTGTAATATTATCCATTATTGTCATATGTTTAAAAAGGTTGAATTGCTGGAACACCATACCAACATTTTGCTGTAACTTATGAAGATTCGTTTTCGGATCAGTGAGCGCCATACCGGCAATTTCAATGGTTCCGCTAGTTGCGGTTTCAAGCCCGTTCAGACAACGTAAGAAGGTGCTCTTACCGCTGCCCGAAGGGCCGATGACAACGACAACTTCCTGCTCATCTATGTGATTGCTGATGCCTTTTAGCACTTCGTTGTCTCCGAATGATTTATGCAAGTTTTCAACGTTTATCAAACTGAAGCCTCCTCTCTAAGTAAGAAGCTGTTTTTGACACGGCAAATATGATAATGAAGAAAATAATACCGATAAC
Source organism: Scopulibacillus cellulosilyticus (assembly GCF_042665295.1). Classification (NCBI taxonomy): domain Bacteria; kingdom Bacillati; phylum Bacillota; class Bacilli; order Caryophanales; family Sporolactobacillaceae; genus Scopulibacillus; species Scopulibacillus cellulosilyticus. The sequence goes on along the minus strand of NZ_JBHTCO010000004.1, from coordinate 229,910 downwards.
AGCCCAAATTTGGAACGATGCAAATGTTGTAGATATGATCATTTCCCCTTTATAAACCATTTCAACAACGCCAACCGGCGCCAAAAGTGTTGTATCTTTAATCGTCTGAGCAGCCTGATTGACAAGCGGAGGAATCATCCGTTTAAAAGCCTGCGGTAAAACAATATATCTCATCGTTTGAAATCCTGTCATTCCAATGCTGGCTGCCGCTTCTTTTTGCCCGCGGTCTACTCCAAGAATACCGGCGCGAATGATTTCAGTAACATAAGCCCCTTCGTTCAATCCTAATGTTAATGCAGCTGCGATAATAGGGTAATTTCTTGGTCCAAACCATTCATTCAAAGGCAATATACCTGGCAAACCAAGGACAATGAAAAAAATTTGCACGAGAAGAGGAGTTGACCGGAATATTTCCATATAAACGGTGGCTATCCCGCGAACAACCTTTATTTTTGATAAACGCATTAACGCAGCAATTAATCCAAAAATGATTTCAAGAATAATAGCCACAATGGCAAAGGCGAGTGTTAATAATAGACCGTCTAAAATAATTGGCATACTATCCCAAATGACTTTCAGAACACATCTCTCCCTTCCGTCTAAAAACGGCGTCGCAAAGCTGCTGCGATATGACCGGCCAGCATCTTTGCGACGAGAAACAGTGATCCTTCATTACCTGCTGTTTTAAAATTCTTTAGTCGCTGACTGCAACGTCTTCAGGCTTTTTAACATCGTTGACGATACCGCTCGTGTCTCCGTCAAGATATTTATCAAATAACTTCTTATACTCCCCGTCCTTTTTCATCTTAGCTAATCCATCATTTACTTTTTTAAGTAAATCGGCTTTTTTCTTATTAACAGCAATACCGTAGTACTCTCCTGTTAATAAACCGCCAACAATTTTGACGTTGTCTCTTTTACTTTTGAAATTAATATTAACCGGATTGTCGAACAGTACTGCATCAGCACCGCCATTTTCCAGCGCTTGATAGGCATCATTAATATCTTTAAATTGTTTAATGTCGCTGCCATTAACCCCGTGGCTTGTTAAATAATCAACCGAAGAAGTTCCCTTTTTCGTAGCAACCAAATGACCTTTTAAATCTTTTACATTTTTAATTTTTGAATCTTTTTTTACTAGAATTGATAATCCGGACTTATAGTACGCATTAGAAAAATTAACATTTTTCATACGGTCGGATTTAATCGTCATGCCGGCTACAGCCATATCAAGTGATCCTGCTTGTAATGCCGGAATCAATCCTTCAAAAGGCATTGTTTTAATCTCTACCTTAAAGCCTTCTTTTTTGGCAATAGCTTTAACCATATCGATATCAAAACCGGTTACCTTGCCATTTACTTCAGACTCAAATGGCGGGAATGTTGTATCTGCGCCAACAATAATCGTATTATTATCATTGCTGCCGCCGCTGCTGTTTCCGCTGCCGGAAGAACTGCTGTCCTTACTTTTGCCGCATCCGGCTAATAACATCCCAAGTGCTAATAGTAAAACGAGAGAAATCAGTACACTTTTCTTTTTCAATAGGTCTTCCCCCTTTTTAATGTGAAAACATTTTTTGCCCAAACGATGTTGTTTGATCGATTGGGTTCTTTCTTTTGTCTAATATTATCTATGACAAGCTTGCTAAATTTATGACAAAAGCATTATTTTACAAGTCTCATTTTTATACCCGGCTGATAACTATGACTCTTTTGAACCATTAAAGAAAACTTGCCGATTGGCAAGCCTTAAAAGGCGAAGACAAAGGCCTAGTTGCGCTTATACTTTTAACTTGAAATTTGCCTCTACGTCGAATTCTCCTCTGTGCTGCAAATTTAAACCTAAAGTATAAAGAAAACTTGGCTGGTACCAAGCTTTACAGCGCCGGCAACAGCCAAGTTTTTTTTACTTTCGAATATGAAAATTGTCCTCAAGCAATACCCAATTTTGCGGAAATGGATAACCGAGTACCCAGTAACTGATCCCCCGCAGGTTATATTCCTTAACCAAGTCAAATTTGGCTTGAGCGCTTCGGGCGTCTTCAAACCAAACTTCATGCGAACGCCCCTGTTCATCAGTATATCGGAAGTACGGCGATTGCGATCTCTGGTCATATTGAATGGCCGCATGATGCTGTACGGCTCTGCGCATGGCTTCTTGCATACTAAATGTCTCTGCCTCCTGGCCTTGAACATGCGGTACAAGCCAATCACGGGCGTACAATTGGAAGCCCATCATTATTTTATTTCTGGGGATGGCAGTCACAGCATAATCAAGAACCGCTCTTATTTGGTTAATAGGCGAAACAGCCTGCGGCGGTCCAAACCGGTATCCCCATTCATAAGTCATGAGGACTACAAAATCTAATATTTCACCGTGTGCTGGATAATCATGCGCTTCATAAAGGACCCCTTGTTGTGTTGCGCTCGTTTTTGGAGCTAATGAGGATGACACAAAATAACCTTCAGGATGCAAGCGATTTACCGCCCGTCTAAGGAATTGGTTGTAACTTTCACGATCATTAGGCAAAACATTCTCAAAGTCAATATTTAACCCGCGATATCTTTTGCTTCGCATGGTATTTACAATATTGGTCAATAACCTGTTTTGTAATGTCACATTACTAAGGATGGTGTGCGCAAGTTGCGATCCTGTTTCTGTTGAGGAAAAATTTGTAATGGCCATCATCGGGATGACGTTATTCGATATAGCTGTTTGAATAATCGCATTATCATTAACAGCTTCTAAACTCCCATCATCTTTTATACGATAAGCAAATGGGCTTACATAGGTTAAGTAGCGACTGACTTCCCTTACTTGTTCAGCGCCCTCTTCACCAAATTGGATTACAAAAGCATTGACATCTATTGTTGGTTTCGCCCGTTCCGGTATTCTTAATACTTTGCCAGGATAGATCATTGAAGGATTCGTAATTTGATTTGCCCGCATAAGTTCTTGTACACTGACACCAAATTTACGCGCAATTAACCATAGATTATCGCCGGGCCTGACAGTATATTGACGATAAGCAGTGGGAATAACAAGTGCTTCACCGATCACTAAAGTATTTCGATTTTGTATTTGGTTGGCAGTAACAATTTGATTAATGCTGACACCGTACCTTTGAGCAATTTGCCACAAACTTTCTCCCCTTTGTACCACATGGATTTGCATTTTTGCTCCTCCCCTTTTTGTTTCATTAATATGTTTTATTAGTAAAAAGTATATTTTAGAATGTTTTATTTAAAGGAAAAGCACCTTGAAGAAGGTTTAGGGGAGCTTATTAAACGTAAAATCTTGAATTAATTGAAACAGGCTGTTTAGTTGATTCAACTTTTACATACTATAAAAAGTTATCATTCATCAAATAGAATCCAACAAATAACCCAAAAAAGCATTTTAAATCACTTTTTTGGGTTACCGCCTCATTATTTATGACATTTAATGTCCATATGTAATCAGCTTTATTTAAAAACGTCAAACCATCCTTTGGCTTTAAACCATAAAACCATACCAACGCCTATTACAGTCATGACTCCAAGTACCATAAAGTAACCATAGTGCCAATGAAGCTCAGGCATATTTTTAAAATTCATGCCGTAGACGCCTGCTATAAAAGTTAAGGGGATAAAAACTGACGAAATAATCGTCAAGGTGATCATAATTTTATTCATGCGAAATGAGTTTAATGATAGATAGTTATCACGCATATCAGATGTGATTTCGCGATTTGATTCAATGATTTCTGCCAGCTTTAATAGATGATCATGAATATCAATATAATATGCCCTCTGTTCTTTGACGATATCTAACCGGTCAGAGTTTAGTATCCGATATAAAAGATCGCGCATTGGTATGATCGTCCGGCGAAGTTTTAATAAATCGCTTCTAATATCAAACACTTCATCCATTAAGGAACCTTTATTTGCCTCCTTATCCTCAATCTCATTAAGCTGGTCTTCTATCTGGTAAATTGTTGGAAAATAGTTGTCAACAAGTTTATCAATGATCATATAGCTAATGTAGCTTGAGCCATGATGCCAAATATTTTTATTAGTTAGTACACGCTCCCAGACAGTATCAACTTCATTCAGCTTAGCAAAATGAAAGGTGACGATAAAATTGTGCCCAACAAAAAGATCGACTTCTTCCGATTCTAAAGTTTTTTGATTAAGGGCATGTACAACAAAAAAGTGATAATCATCATAATAATCAAGTTTCGGCCTTTGCAGGAAATGGTAGCAATCCTCCACCGCTAATGGATGAAAATGAAAATGGTGTTCGAGAAGGACCGCTTCTTCTTCGCTCGGGGAATTAAAATCTGCCCAATACCAAGAAATCCCCAGATTTGACAATTCCTCAAGAGGGACATTTTCCTTTAACTCTAATTCATCTGTTAATACTAAAGTTCTAATCACTGCATCTACCCCTTGATGTTTGAAGATCTTTAAGTTAATTAATATTTTCTATTGTGTTCAACTTTTTTATCTTTCACTCTTTTACCAATTATAAAGTACACTGTAAAAACTATGGGTCAGGCTGGGACACGATCGCAATAAGGACAACAATCGACATGACAACGACACCTACGTTCTTGGCTAAGTCCAAGACATCCATTAAAAATCGCTCCTTATCCGGATTGATTAAAACGCCCGCAAACTGTCATTCTTTTGTTTATGATTTGTCCCGCTGCTGTCAAAGGGCTTGAAATCCTTTTATAAAAATTTCTGCTTTGATAAAGTTAATTGCTATATATGTATATTCAACAATTATGTTAAGAAGCCTGCTTTAAGGATGTATTTTTCAGATAGTATGTATGGTGCGTCTTCGCCGATGCTTCCACTCCTCTTCGCAAGGCAGCAAAGCAGCAAATTGTTTATATCATTGGCTGGTTATGGCTGTATGGAGACATGAAATATATTATGTCAACTTCGATCACTCTAAAACACGCATTAATTTAGCGCCGCCTCTGGCCCGAAAAAGAGGACTGATCATACTGCCTTTAGGTCCTGTTATTACAATAATGCCTATTTTATCTATGAAGGAGCATGACTTAACGCGGGCAGCATATATTGTTTATCAGTCGATACTTGCAGTATCTAAAAACATTTGAATCAAATAGTCAGCTGATATTTCCCAAAAGGCACCCAAGAAAGGTGCTTTTTGGCTTATTTCTTTAACTCACCCTTTTTATTCGCCGAAAAGCAATAAGTCTTATACGGGTTTGAACATGGCTGTCCTGCAGATAATTCCATCAATCCTTCAGACAAGTTCATGATAATCGAAAACACTGTACTCCCTACAGTCGGCCGGCCCAAATCCGGCGGAAACAGTTCGCCATGCCGGCAAATGCTGTCGGGATGGCCTATATGATCTGTAAGAATTGTTTTAAAAGTCTCTGAATCGATTTGTCCATTAGCATGCGATAAAAGCTTCGATGCCCGCCCTTGGCGCAAATGTGTATCCGGGAAATTAATACGTGCGGTATCTTTAATATTAATGTGGCGTGGACCTATAAAATGATTCGTATGTATCAACCATCCATTCATACTATATAGAACATCATAATCATCAGGTGTTGCCTCAATATTTAGTGCTTCTCCCTCTCTATGAGCAATTAGATAGTTGGCTGAGGTACCGCGCGTTAACCTGCCAATTTGCCCTGTCGCTTGGGAAAGGGTTCTGCTGTTCAAGATACCCCTAAGTATAATATGGACAGGCACGCCCATGGTCGTTTGATCGTCAGTGCCAAGAAAATTTAAACAAACGCCTAAACCTTCACTGTTCATTCCGATCTTCCCGACTATTCCCGCTTCCGTTGCCATTAAAATAGCCGGCCTTGGCGATTGGTCTATTTCCAATACAATCACACCAGGTTTCACTCCATCATTCCAATCCCAATTTTGACCAAGTAAAGTCTCGTTGTTTCGTGCCGCTTGTGGAACTGCAGCCAGACTTGTACAACCATCAGTATTAATAATTTCACTGCGGACATTTAATGCCACAATATCTATCAGATTCTGTTCTGACCCTTCGCTGATTCCTTTTATTTCATCCATTATCTCTTGATCATACTTTTCAATCCAAGGGATATACTCTTTAGCCCGGGCAGTTGCACTTTCCCAAGATATACCGTATGAATTCATAAAATACCGCTGGTAAAAATCAATATTATGAATGATCTGATTGCGCGCAAGCTCACCTATTTCTCGGCCCCGGTTAATCGCCGTGCCGCTGACGCAAAAAAAGGGAAACGCCTCCATTTAAAAACACCCCTTCTCCCATATTTAATTCATACTGTCTTTTATCATCATAAACTAATTTTTCAATTAATCAAAACAATATGAATTGTATGGTTACCAAGACTAATTATTGTCTATTTCCTCCGCAATGCTTTTGAAATTCCCTTTTCCATCATCGACAGTTAATAAAAAATCTTTGTCCCTTACACCAATGATTGAAAAAGAGCTGGATAAAGAAACCGGCGCTCAAACTAAAGCATGGTTTGAAGCGCAAACACCTTGTCCCCGTTTAGGCAAACCGGAAGATGTCGCATACGGCGTTCTATTCTTGGCATCTGATGAAGCATCTTTTGTTACTGGTGAAGAACTCATTATTGACGGCGGTTGGACTGCTATTTAAAACAATTTAAGGCAACCGGTGTTTCCGGTTGCCTCTTTTCCCTATTGATTTTGCGGTACGACTTGATACATGGATGCTACAGTTTGAATAGAAACATCCGGTGCCGCTTCAAGCGGATAAAATCCTTTTTTCACCATATATTGATACACATCGTAAGCATGGCTTGCCCCCATTAGGAAGGCTTGTTCTAAGAATGAACGCAATTCCGGGTGAGTGACTTCGAAAACGGCATTCCCATATTCACGGCCAGCGCGTTTTAATGTTAATAAATAAGCTGTCGCAATTTCCCGGTCATTTAGCGTCTGGGCATTTGTTCGAGGTGCTGTTGCCGGCGCAGGCGCAGCCGGCGCTTGTGTATAAGACTGCAAAACAGGGTTTAAAGGCGGCGCTTGAAGTTTAGATGTTGGCCCTTCAGCCTTGTTAAGATACTCTACCTTCATATTATAATCTTGAATATGAAGCGGAAAATGAGTTTGTATCAGTGATTTCAATTCCTGGCATTGCACCTGTCCTAAAAATAACCCCATATTAGTAATCGTATTAAAACAACTCATCGTCAGTTCACTTAATTCATTTAATTCATGTGAAGTTAGCTTCATGGCCTTTCCTCCTTTTATTTCGAGCATTCATACTTTATATTGTCCAGCGGTAAATGCGGCTATTCAAACAGCGGCTTTGCAATATCGATGATTTTTAGTATAAATGAGTTAGAGTATAATGTTCTTTAGATTGGAGCTTTCAAATGATTAATATACTTATTGCAGATGATGATTACCATATCCTTGAATTGCTCAGACATTATCTTCAAGCCGAGGGCTTTGGTGTCTTTGAAGCTTCTGACGGCAAAGAAGCTTCTGCTATTCTTTCAAAACAGCAAATTCATTTAGCCGTTGTCGATGTGATGATGCCTAATAAAGACGGTTTTCAGCTGTGTGAAGAAATAAGAAAATATTATGATTTCCCTGTTATCCTTTTAACAGCGAAAGATCAGCTTTTGGATAAGGAAAAAGGGTTCTCCGTCGGAACGGATGATTATATGACCAAACCCTTCGAGCCGAAAGAATTATTATTTCGAATTAAAGCATTGCTCAGGCGTTACCAAATCGTAAACGCCGGGAAAATTCACCTGAATGATACTGTGATTGATCGAAAAAGCTATGAAGTACACTGCAATGGAAAATTGCTGATGCTTCCGATGAAAGAGTTTGAGTTGTTATCACAGCTGGCAAGCTATCCCGACCGGATTTTTACCCGGGAAGAGTTAATTCAGCTTATTTGGGGAGCGGATTTTGACGGAGATGACCGGACTGTTGATGTACATATCAAGCGTTTGCGCGGGCGTTTTTCTGATCGCACCGATGATTTTAGTATTAAAACGGTTCGCGGTGTCGGTTATAAATTGGAGGTCAATAATAAGTGAGGACGCTCTATTTAAGAATTGTTATAACCACTGTCGTTGTTATGATTTTAAGCAGTGTTATTGCTTTTTTAATTTCAAATGCCTATTACCAATACAGTCTTAAGCCTTACAATGATAAAAAACTGACCCGTATGGCCGAACATGTTAAGACATTTTATGAAAATAACCAGAATGTTAACCTTGATCATTATTTGAAGAATATTGGCGATTTAGGTTACCAAATCTATTTAGTTGATAAACAAGGTCATGGCTCATTCTTTGGCGGACCATTTAGAAAAAGAGATTTAGATCCTGACATTATTCAATCCGTTTTAGCAGGCCATGTTTACCACGGTATTTCTAAGTTTCCTTCAAAAGCCTTTATTACAGGATTTTTTGATAATGTACTTATTAATACCATCGGCGTTCCGGTAACAGCCCGCGGTCACCATTATGCACTTTTCTTTCGTCCCAACACAGAGCTTCAATTTGGAGAATTACGGATCTTTTTTGCATTAATTCTTTTTCTTGCTATTCTGTTAAGCATTCTTTTCGTACTGGTCAGCACCCGTTACATTGTTAAACCTATTACTAAACTAACTGAAGCCACAAAAAGAATCGCCAAAGGAAAATATAATATCCAGTTAAATGTCAAACGGCGTGATGAAATCGGTAAATTGGCCAATCATTTTTCGCAAATGGCAAAGAGCCTGGAACAGCTTGAAGCGATGCGCCAGGAATTTGTTTCAAACGTTTCCCATGAAATTCAATCGCCGCTTGCGTCTATACATGGCTTTTCGCAAACATTGCAATCAAAAAGTTTATCTGAAGACCAGCGGCAGCATTATTTATCCATTATTGAAGACGAGAGCCGGCGCATGTCCCAATTAAGTAAGCAATTGCTGACACTTGCTTCCTTAGATAAGGAAGAGGAAATATTAGAAAAAAGCACCTTTGATGTTGCCGCTCAAATAAAACAAGTCCTAATTATGACAGAATGGAACTGGCGTGAAAAGGATATAGCCGTTGATATGGAGCTCCCTTCCGCTTTTATTTATGCAGATCAGCAATTGCTCCATCAGGTTTGGACGAATCTTATTACGAATAGTATTAAATTTACAGATAACGGCGGTTCAATCTCTTTAAAGCTCAGCAAAGAAGATAATGAATATCACATCGAAATCATGGATACTGGCATAGGGATTTCAAAAAACGACCTTCCTTATATATTTAATCGCTTTTATAAAGCTGACAAGGCAAGAGTCCGTAAAGAATCCAGCAGCGGCTTAGGACTTGCCATTACAAAAAAAATTATCGAACTGCATAACGGACAAATTCAAGTTGAAAGCCAATTAGGCAAAGGGACAACTTTTCATATTCGTCTTCCCAAAATGTAATGTAATTTTCTGTTCATATTCCGTTCATATTCCCGTTCTATATTTTAGTCAAGGCAGAAAAAGAATGATTTTACTCGTTCATTATTGGACGTTGTATCATTCTTTTCATATCTTATAAAGCTGTCAAAGGCTAATCTATAGATTGGAGATGAATGAACGATGTTTCTCGCTTTGCGTGAACTTAAACATGCTAAATTACGTTATTTCCTAGTTGCATTAATTATGGTTCTAATAGCTTGGCTCGTTCTCTTTGTTTCGGGCCTTGCCAAAGGATTATCATCTGATAATGCTTCCTCAATTCAAAAGATGAACGCCGACTATCTTGTCATTCAAAAGGAGGCAGATAATCGTCTGAACCGTTCAATATTATCTGAGAATAAGCTGCAGGACATCCAAACGTATTCTAAAAATCAATCGTCAGCACCTTTGGGTATACAAATGACGACATTTACTAAAAAAGGATCGTCTAAGCAGATTGATGCAACGTTTTTTGCTTTAAATGTCAATGGATTCTTGGCTCCTGATGTTGTTGAAGGTCATATGATTAATAACACGACAACAAATGAAGTCGTTGCAGATAACTCGTTAAAAGAGGATGGAGTGAAATTAGGCGATACAATCAAAGATCAAACTTCTGGAAAAACATTTAAAATCATTGGCTTTACAAAACGGCAATCCTTTAGCCATGCACCCGTTATTCACATGAATTTTAAAGAATGGGCAGCTATTCATAAATTGCCCGGCAATAAGCCATTACTTTTCAATGTTGCCGCTTTAAAAACCAGTAAGGATACAGCTCAACAAATTGACAAAAATGTACCAGGCATTGATGTCATCGACAAAAGCCAAGCCTTAAAAGGCATTCCAGGTTACCAAGAAGAACAAGGCTCGCTCATCATGATGATTGCGTTCCTATTTGTGATTGCTGCCTTTGTGCTGGCCGTATTCTTCTACGTTATTACTATACAAAAAATAAATCAATTTGGCGTTTTAAAAGCCATCGGTGCAAAGTCGGGCTATTTAGCGCGTAATATCATTTCACAAGTACTGCTGCTGACTGTAGTAAGCCTTGTGATCAGCATTGCGCTGACATATGGCGTGGCATTCGTTTTGCCAAGCAGCATGCCATTTGACCTTACACCGCAATTAGTTGTTGCCTGTTCATGTCTATTTTTAATCGTTTCGGTGATTGGCTCGCTGCTGTCCTTATATCGTGTCGCAAAAATCGATGCAATTGAAGCTATTGGGAGGGCTTCTTAATGGATAATAAACTTGTTCTTGATAACATAAGTAAAGTATTCGGAGATGGCGATACGTCGGTAAAGGTCCTTGAAGAAGTGTCCTTACAAGTCAAAGCCGGTGAATTTGTAGCTGTTGTCGGTCCGTCCGGTTCAGGAAAAAGCACGTTTCTTTCGATTGCCGGAGCATTGCTTTCGCCGACCAGCGGACGTATTATCCTTGACGATTTGGAAATCAATGGGCTTCCAGAGAAAAAAATGAATCAAATCAGATTAGAAAAAATCGGTTTTGTGTTTCAATCATCCAATCTGATACCCTATTTAACCGTTCGTGATCAACTGCTTCTTATTCCTGAACTCTCCGGTAACCGTAATAAAAAGACTGTAAAAAGAGCAGATGATCTGCTTGAACGCCTTGGGCTGGCACATCGGGAGAACAACTACCCTGAAAGTTTATCAGGCGGTGAGCGTCAGCGCGTTGCAATCGCCAGAGCCTGGATGAATGACCCTGAGATTATTCTGGCGGATGAACCAACAGCAAGCCTTGATTCGGAACGCGGCCGATCTGTTGTTCAAATGCTGGCCGATGAAGTAAAGTTAAGAGAAAAAGCCGCTGTCATGGTTACCCATGATAAACGAATGTTAGATTTATGTGACCGGGTTGTCTATATTGAAGATGGCAGGCTTTCGGAACTGTCAAAAAATGAACCAAAACTTTCATTATAATTTATTAAGCGTCAAATAATCCCGCTGTATTTTAGGCGGGGTTTATTTGACGCTTAAAAACTTTAATCTATATCTCAATCGTGCTCATGATTTCAATGTCTTTTAATGCTTGGGAGGCCAATTGGTCAGCTTCCCGATTGGCCTTTCTTGACACCGATTCATAATCCGGCTTAATACCTAACCTTTCCATTTCACTTTCAATGCGATCCGCCCATCTGCTTAAATTCTCCTCATAGCACGGCCACTCTCCGCTCAGCTGATTAATGACAACCTGAGAATCACCAATAAATTTAACAGGCAAGTGATGGACACCTATACGTTCTAATTCCTTTAATGCAAGATCAAGGGCGGCGTACTCCGCTTCATTGTTCGATTCGAGTTCATCAACCCGAGCATTTTTTCGCACCCGATAGGTTTTGCCGCTTTGTTCATAATAAATAGCACAGCCTAATCCTGATTGCATTGTTTCCCGATTAAAGCCGCCGTCAAAATACACAGATACATGATGCGGCTCGGTTTGAATATCTTTCATATACTTCTTTAATTCCTTCATCGTCCATGAACTTTCGCTGTTATCTGCAAACATTAAACGTTTTGCCCGCCCAGTTTTTTCTATGTCCTCAGCAATGATAAGGGCGTCCTTTGCACTCATTTCATTTGAGCTGAATGTTGTTTCAGCACCTTTTGGCGTTTTATAGGTTAATTCAATTCTAACAATCACTTTAAGACCACCTTAATTAAACTGCCCTGACTGTCAACAAGTCCAAGTCCCTGGTTACGACAGGCAACTCATTCATTTTTATTATAACTTTATTTGTCCCTTTATATGTTGATAGATGATTAATAGATGTCGTAACAATGATGTATATAAAAAGGAAGGAATAAAAATTATTTAAATAAAAACCAAAATTTAAATCCCAAGCTTTTTGAATCATTTTTTTCTTTTTCAGGCAGGGACACACCATTCCATAATAAGATGATAACAACCTGATTACCAACTTTAACCATCCATATATCACTAGACTATTTTTAAAAATGTGATTATGATTAAAATGTAGAATGATCAATTAATAAGGGAGCGGTTATAATGAAATCAACAGGTATTGTCCGTAAAGTTGATGAATTAGGCAGAATTGTGGTACCTATTGAATTAAGACGTAATTTGAATATTGCCGAAAAAGACCCTATAGAAATATTTGTAGATGACGATAAAATTATTTTGAAAAAATATGCACCATATAAAGCATGTCAAATCACAGGCGAAGTATCAGACGAGAATATGGTTCTTGCCGGCGGAAAGCTTGTACTTAGTCCTGAAGGGGCCGAAATTTTGATGGAAGAAATAAAAAAACATATACAAACAGTTTAAAGACTTGCCTCTTATGGCAAGTCTTTTTTTACACTTTCTTCAAAACGGCTATTTATTTTTTCTAAGACCTTAAAGCCTTCTCTGCCATCTCCTGATCATGCCTAAGTAATTTATTTAAGTTGTAAGCCGGATACATCCCTCTTTCATACATATAGTTAAAAACTTTCGTATGACATTCAATCGCTTTATTTAAATGGTTTATTAAAACATTTTTCAGCTGCGGCGTCGCTGTTTCTGTTATGGCTCCTGCATAATTTTTTACCGAGGATTTGGCAAATCCTAATAAGCTTCCGGCGTAATAGCCCTCATCCAGCTCGCGATTATCGCTGCTTCTCGTTCCTTCTTCCTGCCCTTTAGGATAATACTGAAGAAGATCGACAATATTTTGCTCAAGATCTTTGATTGTTTGAAAATACAGTGCCTGCAACATTCGATCTTTTACTTCAGGTGCCGCATGCTTAAACCGCATTAAACTGACTGATTGAAAAGCAACAAGTTCATGGATTTCTAACGTTTCATGAAACGCTAAGCGTGCTTCCCTCATTCTTTATTCCCACCCTTCACGGTCAGGTCAATACATGTTATTCAATTAAGCAAAATGCGGAAGTTGTCTATTGAAATAACTTGCCTTATCGTTTGGAATACAAAATCAAACATTTGAAAATGCTAATTAAGACAAACCAATGCTAAGTAAAAGAGGGATTGTTGTGAGAGAAAATGATGTTCAAAAGATAATGTATCATCCAGGAATGGCTGTTAATCAAGATTCTATAGATGTTATTTGTTTAAGAACATATATCGTTAATGTGTATTTCGTCATCGTTGAACCCCATAAGTGGGTTTTAATTGATACAGGGCTGCTATTTTCGGCCAAAACAATTCTCCAAGCCGCAAATGACCTTTTCGGTGAAAATAATCCCCCTCAAGCGATTATTTTAACTCATGGACATTTTGATCATGTCGGATCGGTTAAACAATTAGCAGAACATTGGAATGTGCCCGTTTATGCACATGAATTAGAAACGCCTTACTTAACAGGCGGTGACTATCCGCCTCCTGATCCGACTGTCGGCGGCGGATTAATGGCGCGTTTAGCTGGTCTTTATCCATATAAGGGAATTAATATCGAAAATCGCCTTGTTAAATTGCCGGACAATGGCCGCATCCCTTCGATGCCGGGTTGGCGATGGATTTATACACCTGGTCATACAATAGGCCACATTTCCCTTTTTCGGGACAGCGATCGTTTCCTTATTGCCGGTGATGCCATTACTACGGTAAAGCAAGAGTCTGCATTAGCTGTTCTGACCCAATACAAAAAATTACATGGGCCGCCATCATATTTTACGATTAATTGGGAGACATCCAGGGATTCAGTCAGATATCTGGCCTCTCTTAAACCGAATGTTGCCGCAACCGGGCATGGTATACCTATGGCCGGTGATATGTTAACACAGCAGTTAGACGATCTGGTTAAGAATTTTAAAAGTATTGCCGTTCCGGAACAGGGTCGTTTTGTGCAGAATCCTTAAAGTAAAACACTTGTCTGCAGATTTAAAACGAGGTAAATCGTGAAAAAAATAATAAATTCGACCAAAAACTCGCAATTGGCGAGTTTTTTTAACATAACTATTTATAATATTATAAAAATTGGTATAATTGACGTATATCCTATAAAAACGAGGTGCTGCTAATATGAAACACAATCCAAAATTCTCCATATTAATTTCCTTAATTGTTTTATTGGGTATACCGCTATGTCTATTATTATTATTAATTATAACTAACGAATGGCGATACTTCTATTGGAGCCTTGAACCATGCTTGACTGTTGCTGTAATTGGCTTATTTGTTTCATTTAATGAATATAGAAAGCTTAGAATTTAAATATTGATTACCTTATACAATAAAGAAAACTTGCCTCTGTCTGAGCCTTTAAAGGCGTTGACAGAGGCTTAGTACTTTCCTAATGTATTATATACATCATAGCAATTATCCACAGTTCACGGGGTCAGACCCCAAAAAGTGATGTTATCCACAGATTTTTAACGTAAGATGAACAGGTAAAACAGGACAGCTATAATGAATCTGTATATTGCAAATGGGGTAAACCTTAATTTGGATATAAGTTTTAAAAAGAAAACAATAGCAAGCATAGCCACAATGAACGCAGTGAGAAAACCGGCTAGAAAAATAGGCAGATCACCGCTTGACAGTATCGAATAGCTCTTTATCATATCCAGTCCGCTTGCTCCGATCATCATCGGGACTGCAATGATAAATGAAAATTCCGCTGCGGTTTTGTAACTAGTTCCCATTAATACACCGCCGGAAATTGTCGCTCCGGAACGCGAAAAACCCGGCCACAGCGCAAGGCATTGAAATAGTCCTATGCCGAAGGCTTGTGCATATGACAAACGATCCAAGCTTGCATGAGTTGTTTGCTGCTTGGTTTTCTTATCAGCAAAAATTAATAAAATTCCCCCTATAACTAAGCCGACAACAACAGTATAAGGAGAAAACAGATACGCTTTAATTATTCCGTGCAATAACGCGCCTAAAATAATCGCGGGTATACAAGCAACGATGACATGAATTAAATTAAGCCCCTTTTGTTCTCCCCTTTCACGATATAAACCAAATAAACTCAAAAATCGTTTCCAAAATAAAACAACAACCGCTAAGATGGAGCCAAGCTGTATAACTACTTCAAAAGTTTTAGCTTTTTCCCCCGTAAATCCAATCAAATGACCTGTTAAGATAAGATGTCCGGTTGAAGAAACTGGCAAAAATTCTGTCAACCCTTCAATAAGTCCCATGATGACAGCTTGTATCGTATCCATGTCAATTCCCCTTTATCACATCCAATATTGGACAATCCTTGTTAAAAGATATGAAATAGAATAAGGTTTATTCAATGAAAATGAAATTTTCCTATATTTTCATAATCTTGACATGTTAATCATTGATTTTAACTGGTATATGGAGGCATTGGAATTGAAATAAAAAGGGGACTCTTCAAGGTCAATTTTTTTTGAAAAAAATTATACAGCACTTCCTTTTGTTGAACCGTTATCAATAAGGTCAGAATCCTGTACATTATTAATCGGTATATTAAGAAAATGCATATCTCCGTTTTCTTCACCAAAGCCTTGATTCCGTTTGTTCGCTTGAAAAATATCGGCCTGCTGAACCGGACCGTAACTAAAGGTTGCTGATCTATCCATAGAATTAATCTTAAATGCCAAAACATTAACAGCCATCGGCGCAAAATTCATATTGGCCTTGCTCCCTTCAAGTGAAGTGGTTAATATTATCACCTTTCCTAACAACATATGCGGCTATTCTTCAACTTATTACGGGATAAGACCCTGTGACAAAATTGTCACAAGGTCCAAGTCTTTTTTATTTTACAAATTGCAAACAATGTTCTATATTAGTTAATGCATAACGCAATAATTTTTATGACAAAATGAATATTCGTATTATTTCCCTTGAATTTTTTAAACGCTGCTCTAAGGCTGATATTGAATCAAATTTTTAAAAAAGAGGCGTATGTTGAATGAATTGGAAGCGAACATTATGGATCTTATGGTCGGCGAACTTTATTGCTGTCGTTGGAACAAGTATGATCATTCCATTTTTGCCCCTGTATATTGAAAACCTTGGGGTACACGACATGGCTAAAGTTGAGCGATGGTCTGGCGCGATTTTTGCTTCACAAATGCTGATGGCTGTCATTTTCCAGCCGTTGTGGGGATCACTTGCAGACAAATACGGACGAAAACCAATGCTCTTAAGAGCCGGAATAGGGATGGGCATTATGACTATTCTGATGGGATTCGTAACTGCCCCTTGGCAGCTGCTTATGCTGCGGTTGATCAACGGGGTCTTTTCCGGTTTTATTTCAATGTCTATTTCTTTACAGGCATCTGTTACACCTGATGAACATTCCGGAAAAGCACTCGGTACCCTGCAAACCGGTCAGATGGCCGGGACATTAATTGGGCCGTTAATCGGCGGATTATTAGGAGAACTATTAGGTTTTCGTGCGGTTTTCATTACAACAGGTGTCTTACTGCTTGCCGCAAGTATTGTGGTCATGATTTTTGTAAAAGAAAATGTCATTGTGAAAAAAGCCGTTAAGGAAAAGAATACAGAATCTGCGGGCTGGCGTGTCTTTGTACCGCTTATTCCAGTTTTTATTGCAACAACTGTCACGCAAATTGCTATGATGTCAATCCAGCCGATTCTTACAATTTATACAAAGACAGTGTACCACGGTGCACATATCGCATTCATTGCCGGATTAGTCATTGCTGCTTCCGGAATTGCAAATTTAATAGGGTCGCCTTTTCTCGGACGTTTCGGAGACAAATTTGGCCAACGCAAAATTCTCATCCTATCATTAATCATGGCGGGACTTTCCTTCTTGCCGCAAGCTTTAACGCATAATATAGTGTTATTAATTATTGGACGTTTCTTGCTCGGATTGTTTGTTGGCGGTATGTTGCCTTCATTAAATGTATTGGTCAAAAAACTTGCCCCTAAAGCCGTTCAGGCAAAGGCATTTGGTTTTAATTCAAGTGCTCAATTTTTAGGCAATTTTGTCGGTCCATTACTAGGAAGTTCCATTGCCGCAACATTTGATATTCGTTATGTTTTCTATATAACGATGTCTATCCTATTTGCCAATGCAATCGTCATTTTTTTAAATCGCAAACTCGATGTTCCAAAAAAACGCAAAATCGTAAATCAGTCAGCTTAAACCGGAATGATAAAAAGCCTGTTCCTTTGAACAGGCTTTTAAATTTGAGCAGATATATGTTTTGTGTCACAAGAATATGGCCAATAATATGGCGATTATTCCGAGAACTATTGAAACCCATGCAGCAGCTTTTCTTACGGCAAATAATCCTATAATTCCCAGTACAACGCCAGCAATCCCTAACCATAATCCCCAAACAAAGAGGCCTACGATAGATGCAACGATACCGATCCAGCTGATCCATTCCAATGCTCGCATGAACAAAACCTCCCTTTCATAAGGACTCTGAGAAGTTTTACAATGATTATTATTATAAATAAAACAAGGAATCTTTGTACTATAAGAAAGCACAAGAGACTTTCTTCAAAGATAATGGCAACCATATCTCCGGCTCTGCTTTAAAGACACACCGTTTGGATGGTTTTCTATATTAATACTTTATGACTAGTGTGAAGAAAGTGTGAAAAATAAAGTAAGACTTCATTGATTGAGAATTAAATCATTCAATTGAAATTCATTAACAGCGATTTTATCAACTGAATAACAACCATTTTTCAAAAAAAGAAGAAGGGGATTCCTTCTTCTCTATTGGCTGCTGGCCATTTTATTTTTTGTGTTATCCTTCTTTTGATCTATACCTCTTGCAAGCACGATACCGCAAGCTGCAACAATTAAGAGCAATATAAAAAGAGCGATTGATCCAGTGAGTATACTAAGAAGCGTTGACGAAATAATGCTCCCAAAATAGCGGAAGGTGGAAAAAATCCCTGAAGCAGTACCGGACATGTCTTTACTTACTGATTCCAATACCGCTGTTTGTAATGGTGAGTTGCCTAATCCTATGCCAATACCTGTGACTATTAAAGCAAAAACTAGATAAAATACTGAATGGATAGGATTTATTCCTAATAACAGCACTGTTCCAATCGTTATAATTGAAAACGTCCAAGTGACCATCTTGCGATTACCATATTTTGATGCAAACTGGCCGCCGAAAAAACCAAATATTGAAGAAGCTAATGAGAATACAGACATAACAGCACCAACTGATTTAGTCGTAAAATGAAACTGAGCTTCTAACAATAGCGGCATTGCCAATAGGATCGTGTACATTATAAAATTACTTGCCAGCATTGAAATATTTGAGCTTGAAAATGAGCGATTTTTAAACAGCGAAAAATCTATTAATGGGGATTTGATGCGTTTTTCACGTAAAATAAATAAAATCGCAAAGATGATAAAAATGAAGCCGCTCATAATACTCATCCATATACTATGCGATTTTGTCAACAAGATTAATAATGTTAAGCTGACTGCTAAATATATAGATCCTAAAACATCAAGTGAAGATTTCTTGCTCCCTTGGACACGGGGAATAACAAAAAGTCCGATAAAAAATCCAAATAATAAGAATGGGACATTCACCCAAAAAATAGATTTCCATCCCCATAAGGTGATCAGGGCAGAGCCAAGCAACGGACCAACAGCAGCTCCCAGCCCCATTCCCATCCCTAGTATACCAAGCACCTTAGGTAACTTTTCCCGGGAAACAGTATATCGCGCAATAGCCATACCGTTTGGTGTGATGAGTGCGCCGCCGACAGCCTGAAGAGACCGGAAAATAATCAGCCATAATAAATTAAATGAAAAAGCGCAGGCAATTGAGGCAATAAAAAAGAAGGCTAACCCCCACATATAAACTGTCCGATAACCATAAATATCACCCAGTTTTCCCGATATTGGCTGTGTTACTGCCATGACAATTAAATATATCGTTACGACCCACGCAATACTTGAAATACTATCATGAAAAAACGAAGAAATTGATGACAGTCCTACTGAAATCATCGTTGAGTTAATGGGGACAAGTGTTGTCCCCATTAAAATCGAAATGATAAGTATCGATTCTTTATTTTTGTTTTTCAATTGTGACCACTCCTTGATTACCATCAACGGTCACAATGTCTCCATCTTTTAATGACGTTGTAGCAACTTTTGTCCCTACCACCGCTGGAATCTTGTATTCTCTTGCGATAATTCCCGAGTGTGAAAGGATGCCGCCTGCATCAGTGACAACAGCACTGGCGACGGAGAATAAGACTGTCCAAGACGGTGTCGTTGTTTTACAAACAAGGACGTCTCCCTTCTCGAGCCTATCAAATTCATCTTGTGAATGGATGACTTTTACCTGACCTGTATATTGGCCTTTGGAAGCTGCAAAACCTTTGAATACATTTTCCTTATCTGATTTTTGTTCTTCAGTTGAACCAAACATTTGCTGAAAGTGTTGCGTTGCTTTTAATTTTTCCGGCGGCGTCCCAAATGTTTTTGGCACTTTTATACTTTGATATTCTTTATATTCTTCTTTACGTATTCTAATTAATGGGGCGGCATTTTCCGGGTTGCGGCATAGCTCTTTTACCTCATCAAGATAGAAAAATAGAATATCCTCCGGGTCATCAATAACTTGATGTTTTACCATCGCAGCACCAACATTTAAAAGGAAGAGGCGTGATTTGGCTGTCAGCATTGCATCAATGTAAAAATGGTGGTCATCACGGATGCTTGCTGCTGGAAGCGCCCATTGATAAATCTTAATAAATTCTTCTTTAAGACTGCTGTCCGGTACACTTTCAAGGAAAGCTTTGTATTGCTGTTCTCTTTTTTGAACCTTTTGACTAAAATCTTTTTCAAAATCATAGTCATCCCTAATATAGGTTTGAATCGTTGATAAAGGATCACGAAGATCTTCAAGCCATGTATGTCCAATAAATTCATGGGTATTTGCTTTCCGATAGCCATATTCTTTCATCAAATCTTTTAACGATGCCAGAAAGACCTTTCCATCATCTATTCGAGATAGATTCTCTTCAAGCTTATCCATTCGGGAGTGATTAAAAATATCTAATAAAGCCGGTCTTTTCTTTGCCCGTTCGGCAAATTTCCATAATTCCCGCTCCGTTTCCAATGACTTATTCATCACCCCAACCAACAACTCATATACCTGAACAGTTTGTTTCGTGTTTTTAAGCTTTCCGTAGAGCTGCTCAAGAATACTATTGAGAGTTGCCGTTGGATAAATGACATCGAAATGAACTTCCCACGCCTTTTTATAAAAATTGTATAATTCACTAACCTTCTCAAGACATTCCTGAAGTGATAAGTTTTTCTTGCTATCTGCCTCTAATTTATTGTAATAAGGCATTAAAGATTCGTTTATAATCTGATGCATTCTTTTATTTAAGTATGGAAAAAGCGGCCGGGCGGCATCTTCCTGTTCTTTTAATCTGTCATTTATGTCTCCTTCAAAAGGCTCCATTGACTGATAGACATACCCGTTCAAACTCTTTAGAACTATTTCCCCTATCGGATACTTGCCCTTTTCTATCATCGCTTTGTTAAAGCCATAATTAAACGCAGGCAGCATATAAGATAAGAACAAAGGCGTTTTATTATCAGGAAAGTTATTGTCATTTTGATACCAGAAGTTATTTTCTTTGTCTTCTTCCCTTAAAAACAATCTTTCTTGGAATTCAGTGACACTTTTTGTATCTAACATATTATTCTGCCTCCTTTTGGGGTCTGACCCTGTGAACTGTGGATAACTTTTTAAAGAATTAGATCGCTGTGATTGGCCTGGCTTGCAAAATATAAATTTGATCACCTTGAATACCGAACTCAATATCAACGGAATGACCATATAACTTTTCAACTTTTATCGCCATTTCTGCTAATTCCTGTACCTGGCTGTCAGTGACAGAAAACCGATTCTGTTCTTCATGTGTTGTTTCCAAAGTCTCAATTCCTTCATCCAGCGGTAAAATTTTTATTTCTTTTAATCCTTTTTCTTTTTGTATTTCCTTTGTATCTTTATTGACAATAAACTGGTCGGGTGTCACGATACCTGATACAATCGCCTCACCCAGGCCGTAACTTGCATTAATCATGACTTCTTTTTGATTTTGAGTGACCGGATTGGCGCTGAACATCACGCCTGATATATCCGAATGAATCAGACCTTGTACAACAACGCCCATTGCCAATTGATCTGGATTTGCTGACATTTTTTCTAAATATTTCATGACTTGTTCAGTAAACATTGAAGCCCAGCAAGCCTTCAATTTTTTAAACAGCTCTGTTACAGTCGTAATGTTTAAGAAAGTCTCATATTGTCCGGCAAACGATGCATCCTCTAAATCTTCGGCTTCAGATGAAGAACGAACCGCTGCCGCATTATAAATTTTTAGCAGCTCCTCAAAATCGTTTTTCACAACATAAGCTACATCATCAGGAATCTTAATGTCATGAAGCTTCTCTTCAAGCCGCTTGTCGTGAATATCTAAATGATTTTCTTCTAAACATCTATTAAAAGCTTTCATTGTAATGACAAAACCACCCGGTACAGAGAGACCATGATTTAACATATATGATAAATTTTTTGCCTTCGATCCGACCAAACCATCATATTGGTGTGCTGATTTAAACGGTATTGTATACAATTCGAGATCCCCTTCCTTTAATGCATGTTATTTTGACATTCGAAAAATGTTAGTAAACACTAACATGACGGTTAAGCCAAGCCTATCGCCAAGAAATACTTATGGCGTTAAGGCCTTAATGAGTAATTGAACAGTCTGATCGATATAATATTCTTCATTCATTGTTGAAATTAATTCATCAATGCCGATAATGCCTTTCAGAAGTATTGATATAAAATTAATTGCCGGAACTTCCGGATCAATGGCCGCCATTTTTTTCATTTCTTGCATTTTAGTAAAATATCTCATTAACATTTTTTTCAACTTCAGCGGATTATTATAAATAATTTTCTCCTTTAATTCCGGAATATTTTTACTTTCCCGAAAGAATAACAAATAGACTTTCCTGTTTTGCTTTAAAACATCTTTATATACCTTGCACAGCATTGATAAATCCTTTTCCAGATCCCAAATAATATTTTCTTCAAATACTTTTTTGATAGGCATAGAAAAAGAAAATTTATCAACTGCACAGTCTAAAATGTTTTTTTTTGATCCAAAACACCGGAAAAGTGTCATTTCGCTAACGCCTGCTGCCTTGGCTATTTCCTTAGTTGTAACAGCTTTATACCCCTTCTCTGACATTAATTCAATTGCCGCAAAAAGGATTTTGTCTTTTGTTGTCACCATCGGCTTTTTTTACAACTCCAATGACTGAGATTTTGTTAGTGATCACTAACGTTACCACTATAATGAACTTTTTTTCCCGTAAATTCAATCAAACCGAAGAACCATTCTTTCTTTATTTTCCCATTTGAATAATAAAAATAATTCACTTGACCTAGATAATTTTGTTGATTTTAGGCAAATAAGGCTGCCGGTAAAATTCGGCAGCCTTAACCATTGAGATGATTTAATTTGCAAATTCGCGGCATTCTTGGGCACAACGCAAGCACATGCGCCCGCACATTTGTGATTCTTGATCCGGAAACTTGCAACATTCATTACCGCAGCATTCACAAATATAAGCACATAAAAGACATAGATGCTTTGTAAACGGACTGCAGCGAGCCATAAATTTAGCAGTAACAGTACATATTTCCGCACAATCATGTAATAATTCAATCTGGCAAACTCTTTGCTCAATGTCACAACTGCACATGAGATGGTGGCACAAAAATTCACATGATGCCGCACAATCGTTTAATGTTTTTATCTGATACGGCAGCACCATTTGCCCCATGTGGTGCCCGGGATGCATCACATTAACATTTGCCGCATTAATATTTGGAGCGTTAATGTTTCCTGCAAAAGTCATCGTTTTATTATTAGTCATAGCATTATTCTCCATCTAACATGGCCTCCTATCCAGACTCTGTGCCATTGTATGCAAGGTACAAGGGTCCTGACACACAGAATAAAACACGAGAATAACCCGGCGGTCATTCTCGTGTTTTTCATTTATACATAAGGAAAGTATAAATTGGTGCTAATGCAGCCAATTCGGCCAATTTTAAGTTCCTAGTAAAAGGGCAAGAAAGTGAGACTGCGTACTCATGAGTCAGCGAGACTCGTGCTCTGGAGACTAAGCAGTTGCCTGCGCTTTAAGGCTTGGTATCGGTAAAGTTTACTTTAATATTTTATTAACATATACTTCTTCTTACCGCGTCTAATAATGACAAACTGATCCTCTATCCGGTCATTGGCTGTTACAATATAATTTAGCTCTGTTTGCCGCTCGCCGTTAATATAAACTGCGCCATTTGTGATATCCTCACGCGCTTGACGCTTAGAAGGCGTTAATCCTGATGCGACAAGCAGGTCTATTAAACCTATATCATCTTTATTTTCAATTGTATAAGACGGAACATCTTTAAAACCTTGTTGAATTTCTTCCGCTGTAAGGTCTTTTAAATTTCCGCTAAATAGAGCTTCAGAAATTTTTATCGCCTGATGAAGTGCTTTTTCACCATGGACCATCTTAACAACTTCTTCAGCCAGCTTTTTTTGTGCAGCACGTTTTTCCGGCGCTGTCTCAACTTCTTTTTCTAATGCTTCAACTTCCTCTTTTGACAAGAACGTAAAGTATTTTAAAAAGCGAATCACATCACGGTCGTCTGTATTAATCCAGAATTGATAAAATTCATATGGCGTTGTTTTCTCAGGGTCTAACCAGATTGCACCGCCTGCTGTTTTACCGAATTTCGTGCCATCGCTTTTCGTAATTAGCGGGAAGGTTAAACCAAATGCAGGCTCCTCATGGCCTTTTCTGCGAATCAGTTCAAGCCCGGCCGTAATATTGCCCCACTGATCACTGCCGCCGATCTGCAAACGGCAATTTTCTTTTTCATACAGATTCAGGTAATCAAAGGATTGCAGCATCATATAAGAGAATTCAGTAAAGGAAAGTCCCGCTTCCAAACGAGTTGAAACAGACTCTTTTGAAAGCATATAGTTAACTGAAAAATGCTTCCCAATATCTCTTAAAAACTCAATCAGAGACAGACCGCCAAGCCAATCAAAGTTATTAGCGAGCGTTGATTGATTTTCAAAATCAAGGAATCTTGACAGTTGATCCTTAATATTTTGCGCATACCCTTCAACAACGTTGTGCTCGTTAAGCGATCGTTCTGTTGAGCGGCCGCTTGGGTCACCGATTAATCCGGTTCCCCCGCCGACAAGCGCAATTGGCAGATGACCAGCTTTTTCAAATCTCATCATTGTCGTAATAATGAGTAAATGACCAACGTGCAAGCTGTCACCTGTTGGGTCAAATCCGCAATAAAATTTAAGCGGCTTTTTTAAAGCTTCTCTTAACCCTTCTTCATCTGTTACTTGATTGATCAAACCACGGTACTCCAAATCCTGTAAAATGTCCATGTCCTTCACTCCTCATTCTATTAAAATACAATTGAAAACCTTTAAAAATAGATAACAAAAAACAGCCCTCCTATAAAAAGGAGCGCTGTTAACGCGCGGTACCATCCTTGTTGAACTTAAAAAAGTTCCACTTGATTAATATAACGGCATAGACCGTCCCCTGCTACTGCAAAAAGTTTTTTGAATCACACTTATAATTTCCCAGGGAATGCTCAAGGATGTAATTCACGCATTATCTATGTACTGATTCGCACCGGCCACCAGCTCTCTTGATCAGGGAGATAACGGTTACTTTTTTCCCTTCATTGCTTTTCAACTTTTATGAAGTTTAATATTATTTTTTTACCATACTTTGTTGAGTTTTGTCAATAGCTGCACTAATTTTGCTAACTGATAATAAAGAGTAACTCCATAATGATATAGTATTATATATGAAAAAAGCACCGGGACATCCCGGTGCTTATATTTTCTTACTGTTATTGTTAAGATTGTTTAACCACAACATCTTCACCGTCAACATCGACAACAACTTTTTTAACATCCTCTTTTTCAAGAAGCAAGTCGGCGATGCCGTCTTCAACTTTTTCTTCCAGTACCCGGCGTAATGGGCGGGCACCGAAAGCAGGATTATAGCCCAGTTCTGCAAGTTTTTGTTTTGCTTGATCAGTTACTGTTAATTGAATGCCTTGCTCTGTTGCTGCTTCTTCAATATCTGTTAACATGAGGTCAACAATTTCAACAAGATGGTCTTTCGTTAAGGCATTGAATTGAACGATGCCGTCAAAACGGTTTAGAAATTCCGGACGGAAGTAACCTGACAGTTGATCAAGAACATTTGATTCTTTTGTTTTTTCGTCCTCTCCGGTAAAACCTACTGTTACCTTTTTATCGCTGGT
Source organism: Scopulibacillus cellulosilyticus (assembly GCF_042665295.1). NCBI lineage: Bacteria > Bacillati > Bacillota > Bacilli > Caryophanales > Sporolactobacillaceae > Scopulibacillus > Scopulibacillus cellulosilyticus. The sequence continues at coordinate 204,116 of NZ_JBHTCO010000004.1, read as the reverse complement.
TCCCGCGTTGCTAGTCATGATAATAACAGTGTCCTTAAAGCTGACTGTTCTGCCTTGGCTGTCCGTTAGACGTCCGTCGTCAAGAATTTGCAAGAACATGTTTTGCACATCTGGGTGTGCTTTTTCAATTTCATCAAGCAAAATAATGCTGTAAGGTTTTCTGCGGACACGTTCGGTTAGTTGTCCGGCTTCGTCATGTCCTACATATCCTGGAGGTGAACCGATAAGTTTAGAGACTGAGTGTTTTTCCATATATTCACTCATGTCAAGCCGGATCATAGCCTCGCGGTCGCCGAACATTTCTTCCGCCAATGATTTGGCCAGTTCTGTTTTACCGACACCTGTTGGTCCAACGAATAGGAATGAACCGATTGGACGAGTCGTCCTTCTTAGTCCCATCCGGTTGCGGCGAATGGCTTTAGCCACTTTTTCAACGGCATCCGTTTGGCCAATGACTTTCGTATTTAGTCTGTCTGCAAGTTGTTTCATTTTGTTTTGTTCATCATCTTGCAGCTTGCTGACAGGGATGCCTGTTTTACCTTCAATAATTTTTTGAATCAAATCAACATCGACAACCGCTTCCGGTTTCGTATCGTTTGCTTTTTCAAGCTGCTTTTCAATTTCGGCTTCTTCATCACGAAGTTTAGCGGCACGTTCATATTGTTCATTTTTAGTAGCTTTAGCTTTTTCTGCCGCAATTTCATTAAGTCTTGCTTGCAGATTATCTTTTTCAGAGTTTGTGTGCAATAAGTTCACTTTAGAACCTGATTCGTCCATTAAGTCGATCGCTTTGTCCGGCAAGAAGCGGTCTTGAATGTAACGATCGCTCAATGTGACGCAAGCTTTTAACGCTTCATCCGTATATTGTACTTCATGGTATTTTTCATAGTTTTTACGCAAGCCTTTTAAGATTTCAATCGCTTCATCAATTGTTGGTTCATTGACCATAATTGGTTGGAAACGCCGTTCAAGTGCGGCATCCTTTTCAATTTGACGGTATTCTTTTAATGTTGTTGCGCCAATGATTTGGATTTCACCGCGGGCGAGCGCCGGTTTTAAAATGTTTCCGGCATCCATTGAACCTTCTGCAGAACCCGCACCAACCAGCAAATGAACTTCGTCAATAAAGACGATGGCATTTTTACGTTTTTCAAGCTCAGCCATAAGCTGTTTCATTCGTTCTTCAAATTGACCGCGAATACCGGTATTGGCAACGAGTGATGATACATCAAGCAAATAAATTTCTTTATTAGCAAGTTTTGATGGTACTTTGCCTTCAACAATACGCAGCGCAAGTCCTTCAGCAATCGCCGTTTTACCAACACCTGGTTCACCGATAAGAACCGGATTGTTTTTATTTCTTCGGTTCAATGTTTCAATGACTCGTTCAACTTCTTTGTCACGGCCGATGACAGGATCAATGACACCCATTTTAGCAGCATTGGTTAAATTACGGCCAAATTGATCGAGCATACCCCCGCGGCTGCCTTGGCCTGTTTGCGTTTGAACGCCTTGGCCTTGTTGCCCGGCAATGCCGTTTTCAGACATGCCGCCAAATGACGGTTGCATAAATCCTTTAAAAATATCATCAAATGGAGATTGTCCTCCAAAGAATGATGGAGTTTTCATTTCTTGTTTAACTTTTTTATAACATGATTCACATAAATGAAGATGTTGTTTGTTTCCGTTCACCTGAATATTCATTTCAATCACAGCAGGATTAACATTACAATTGTCACAACGCATATCAAATGCCTCCTTTTGTATTCGATCATTTTAACATTTTAGTTTTCATTTCAATTTATTTTTTGACTTTGACTATCTTTGACCTTACATCTAAAATTATAAAAGGATTGTTTTTTACTTTCAAATCCTTTGCTCAAGACTTTTATCAGGAAACTTAATCCCTGCTTTATTGATATTTAACTTTGACTATCTTTGACCTTATGTCTATATTATAGTCTGACCTTCTTTGACTTTCAACCCCTTTGATCAATTTTTTTTAATTTTTTTTGCCATTGTTAAAAACCCTGCCAGAATGTCAGGGCTTCCAGTTACTGAGCTTATGTGTCCTTCCTTCTTTAAACACTTATTCGTCTCTATTTTTTAATGTATAAGTCCTCCTTCCTTTACCTTTTTAACAAACTTAACACTCAATTTATTAATTATTTTCTTCAATGCTAAACCAATGATCAATGCTATCGCTGCAAATACGATTAACATCCAAATATCCCTCCGAACAACATGCCAGAGAATGCCTCCCACCGCTTCACGCATCAAACTAATCCCGTAAGTAAATGGCAAATAAGGACTGATCGCTTGAAAAAACGGCGGGGTCGTTTGAATAGGGAACGTACCCCCTGATCCGGAAATTTGCAGCACAAGCAGGACTATAGCCAGGGCTTTCCCAATGTTTCCAAAGACAGAGACAAGTGTATAGACAATTAACATGAATACCGCGCTGATCAGCAGGCTAAATATCACAAACCATAATTTATTAACGACATAAGTATGCAATAAATATAAATCCCCCAGCGTTGCAGCAACAGATTGCAACAACCCGATTGTCATAAAAGTAAAGAGTCGTCCAAAATAAATTTGATAACTTTTATATGGATGTTCCTCCCCGTCTATCTCCACTGTTAATAATGAAACTAACAATAAAGCGCCTACCCAAAGAGACAGCGTTGTAAAAAAAGGCGACATCGCTGAACCGTAATTAGGTATCGGAAATATTTTATTTTCTTTAAGAGCAACCGGATGGGCAAAAAATTCGCTTTCTTTTTTGTAATCCAGTCTTAACAGCTTAATCAGGTCGTCAATATTTGCGCTCGCCTCAAACGAACGAATATTGTCAGCTAAATGATTAATTTTTGCTTGAACAATAGGCAGCTGGCTTTGAATAGCTAATATTTCACTTTTTCCGGTAACCAAACCTTTAGAAGCATCATTTAAAATCCGCCGTACATCAGGAATACTGTTATTAACATTTATCAGTACAGTTTGAGCATTATTGACGGAGGTTTTTGCTTCTTGATAACTTTGTTGTATTTTTGGCGCAATGTCTGTGTCAAAGCGATTTAAAAGTCCATTTAGCAAATTTGCTGTATCTTTGGCTTGCGTATTTAAACGGTTTAAAATGTTTTGGGAAGGACTCCCGCCATTATTTTCAATCCCTTTTATCTCATTTACTATTATTTGCTGCTCCCCGATTCTGTTTTTTATTTGCTGAATGCCGGCTATTTCTGGTGCAAATCGATGATTTCCATTTAGACCATTTAAGCGGTCAAAAAGTTGAAGGGTACCATCCGCTAACGAAAGACCTGTATTTAGCCGTTGTAACGTCTCATCCAGAGCCGTTTGTATGGTTTGAGTGTCTAAGCTGCTGTCTTTTATCATCGATGACATTTGTTCAACGTAGGAAGCGGTTTGCTGTAATGAACCAAGATCTTGCTTCATATATGGAGAAATATTATTTATGACTGTTTCACTTTTATCAAGGAGACCATTTAAGCTTGCAGACAATGCCTGACCGTTTTCAGCAATCTGAGCAACTAATGGCAGGTTATTTTGTGCTTGTTTAACGAGTTTTTGAGATATATCGGCATCTTTGACCGCTGTATTTACCGCATCCTTTAATTGGGGAAAGTCTTTTTGCAATTTAAAAACCAAGTTTCTTACATTTTCTATCGTGGGGCGTTCTTTTTCTAATTCTATTCCCAGCTTGTTAAACATTTGAAAAATTGCCCCATTAGCTGTCTGAACAAAGCTGGAACTAAATTTTTCAACAATGCCCGTAGCTCCCGTCGATGTAATTTTTGGCGCAACTGCATTGATTTTTTCATTAACATTATAAATTATTTCAGGTTTGACTGGATTATCTGTTAATACAGTTGCAATTTTCTTGGAGAAATCTTCAGGAATGATGATGCTGGCATAGTAGGTACCGTATTCCACTCCTTTTGCTGCTTGTTTTTCGCTTACGAAAGTCCAGCCAATTTCCTTATTATTTTTCAACGATCGAACAATCTCATTACCTATATTAATGTTTCTACCGCGTAAGGATGTTCCTTCGTCATTATTTACGACTGCTACAGAAATCCCTCTGGTGTTTCCGTACGGATTCCACGAGGCCTTTATATTAAACCACGCATAAAGAGAAGGTAAAATGATGAGCCCTATAATGATCATTGCTGCTGCCCAATTTGTTATATTTCTCTTAATATCACTTTTATATATAGTAAAAATACTTTTCATAAACAGACCCCACACGCAATTATTGTCTACTTTAATATTTGATGATTATGGTCAAATATACGAAAGATATATTTTTCATCATATAAGTGATTTTCACTTCATATATAAAGGCTATAAATCGTGTACGTTTAAAAGCTAATTCTGTTATACTCGGGTATAGTGAAACTTTAAATGATGCGAGGAGACTGCTTCATGGTGCTTTTAAGTGATAGAAAAATCAGCCCGGACTACGATCCTTGGGAGGCCTATTTGGATGTTGAAGAGTTTGGGGAAATGCGTCTAACAAATATTGAATTTACAACAACGACACTATGCAACATGAGATGTGAGCATTGCGCTGTCGGTTACACATTGCAAAAGAAAGATCCTGACGCCTTGCCTATTGAACTATTAATAAAACGGTTAGATGAAATTCCCGACTTACGCTCTTTCAGTATCACCGGCGGGGAGCCGATGCTGTCCATTAAGTCAGTAAAAGACTATGTGGTGCCATTGTTAAAATACGCTCACGAACGCGGGGTGCGTACACAAATAAACTCTAACTTAACGCTAAACTTAGAACGTTATGAATTGATTATCCCCTACCTTGATGTCTTGCATATATCTCATAATTACGGCAGTGTCGAAGATTTTGCCGAAATCGGGTTCGCCGTTATGGATAAAAAGCCTGCATACGAACAGCGCGTTAAATTTTTTGAAAGAATGGTTGAGAATGCAAAGGCTCTGACTAAACGCGGTGTCCTTGTTTCCGCGGAAACGATGATTAACAAACGTACACTGCCTCATCTTGAGAGCATTCATCAGCAAATCGTTGATATGGGGTGTCAAAGACATGAGGTGCACCCTATGTATCCGAGCGACTTTGCCAGTACGCTTGAAGTGGCTTCGCTTGAAGAGATTCGCGAAGGGATTCATCGATTGTTGGATACGCGTGATCAAAATATATGGATGCTGTTTGGCACCTTACCATTTTACCCTTGCAGCAACAATCCGGAAGATCTAGAGTTATTATCCCGTTTATATAAAGAAAGAAATGTAACACTGCGGAATGATCCTGACGGCCGTTCCCGATTGAATGTTAATATTTTTGATGGCAATATTATTGTGACCGATTTTGGTGATACACCGCCGCTCGGCAATATTAAAAACACAAAATTAACAGATGCCTATCAGCTTTGGAGAGCGACGAAAACATCCAAATCTTTAAATTGTCATTGCCCAAGCGTTTCTTGCTTAGGACCAAATATTTTAGTAAAAGATACATACTACAAGGATATTGATTTCACGAATTTGAAAGCTAATATAAGCCGTTAATATTTTTGTTCGTATATAAAAAGGGGGCTGTCATAGCCCCCTTTTTCACATATTACCAATTATACTTTCACTAGAAAGTTTAACTTCACTAAAGACTCTGGAGTACTAAGCAGTTACCTGCACCTTAAGGCTAGGTACCAGCCAAGTTTCACTTTATTGTTAACGTTCGATAATTGTTGCAACACCTTGTCCGCCGCCGATACATAATGTTGCCAAACCGTATCTTTCATTTCTGCGTTTTAATTCGTGAACCAGCGTTACCAGAATCCGGGTACCGCTTGCCCCAATCGGGTGGCCTAATGCAATCGCTCCGCCATTAACGTTTAAAATTTCTTCATCGAAATTCAATTCTTTTCCGACTGCAACCGATTGTGCTGCAAAGGCTTCATTGGCTTCAATTAGATTAATGTTATCCATTGACAGCCCTGCTTTTTCCAATACTTTTTTCGTTGCCGGAACTGGACCAATGCCCATAATACTCGGGTCAACACCGGCATTTGCATTGGCACGAATGGTTGCAAGCGGCTCAAGCCCTAATTCTTCAGCCTTTTGCTTGCTCATAACAACGACAGCAGCAGCGCCGTCATTAATACCTGAAGCATTACCGGCTGTTACCATACCGTCCTTTTTAAATGCCGGACGCAATTTTGCCAGTTTTTCTGCATTTGTTCCCGCCCTTGGAAACTCATCTTGCTTAAATAAAATTGGATCGCCTTTTCGCTGCGGGATTTCAACAGGAATAATTTCATCTTCAAATCGTCCGGCTTCGATAGCAGCTACGGCTCGTTGCTGGCTGCGTGCCGCAAACTGATCAAGTTCTTCTCTTGTCAATTCATATTTTTCACAAATATTTTCAGCTGTGACGCCCATGTGATAGTCATTAAATGCACACCACAAACCGTCGTGAATCATACTGTCGATGACTTTTTGATCGCCCATTCTGAACCCGGAACGTGCCCCTTCTAATAAATAAGGCGCTTGACTCATATTCTCCATACCGCCTGCCACAATAACATCAGCATCTCCGACTAAAATGGCCTGAGCCGCTAAATGAACGGATTTCAAACCGGAACCGCAAACTTTATTAATGGTCATTGAAGATACCTCTTGAGGTATTCCTGCCTCTATTGCTGCTTGTCTTGCCGGATTTTGGCCTAATCCTGCTTGAAGAACATTCCCCATAATAACTTCATCTACTTGTTCCGGTTTAACACCGGCTTTCTCGATAGCTGACTTAATGACAAGAGCGCCTAATTTTACAGCTGAGATATCTTTTAAACTGCCATTAAAATTTCCTATTGGTGTACGAACTGCACTTACAATAACTGCATCTTGTTGCGACATGTTTTGACTCTCCTTTTTGAATATACACTTTTATGTCATATTTGAAAGCCACCTTTTCATAAATAAGCTGCTGAAAAGATGGCTTTTTCCATTTCTCTTACTTTAAAGCTTTTTATTGCTAGAGAACTAAAGTATAAGAATACGTGGTTTCGCCAACCAATTCAAAGAAATCTATTTTGTCTGAAGAGCAGCAGACTCAGTCAGACCCGGAAACGAATAAGTCTTCCTTTACCTTGGCCATGACAGTGTTTGGAGTTACGTTTTGATTAGGTTTAACCTCCAGGGATGTAATCAAACCGCTCATTCCAACTGCGATTTCCTCAAGCACCCCTTTTTCATTTCTGATTAAAAACAATTTCTCCCATTCATAGACCCGGGATGATTCGTTTACAAAAATATTTTCAACCTTACCATGGCAAGGGCTGTAAATTGGCTGTGCTATCGCGCGCATTTTATCCTCCTTAAAAATTTTCCTTTTTAGTTTTCAGACTGTCTGAAATCAAAAAACAATTTAATTCGATCGTTTCTCCAGCCAGTTACCAACAGTCGGATAGGTAACCTTAACAGCTTTTGGTCCAAAAGTTACTGAGACATGCCCAGTAGGAAGAGAAACATACTCTTTATCTTTACTGGATACAGCATTCATTAATGCTTCCACTTGATGCGGTTGGGCTATATGGTCTCTTTCTGCAGATAAATTAAGAATATTTGCAGTAATATTCTTCAAATCAACTTTACGGCCGCGTATAACAAGTTCACCTTTAATCAGTTTGTTATGTTGATAGAAATCCCTGATCCATTGGCGGTAAGCTTCACCTGGAAATGGAATACCGTCAGCCACCCATTTTTGCAGTAATTTCCAGCTTGTAACAAACTTTTCGTTATCTGCTCGATTAATCAGATTAACATATGGGCCATAAAAATTTGTAATTGGCTTTAACATTTTGTTTCCGAAATCAATCATTTCGGGAGGAATAACACCAAGTGTTTCGACGACATTGTCGATATCGAAATATCTTTCATCAAGAAATGAACCATATAATCCGGTATCTTCAAAGTCAAATGGACTGGTCATAAAAATAAAGTTGCGAATTGGCAATTCAGGATGAAGCGCGGCAAAAATAGATGTCATTGTACCGCCCATGCAATAACCTAAAACCGAGCACTCATCAGCTTTGGATGTTCTCAATACTTTTCGGACAGCGCGCGGAATATAATCTAAAATATAGTCATCAAGCTTCATGTTTTTATCTTCATAACCGGGGGTTCCCCAGTCAAGAAGATACACATCAAAGCCGCGGTTGACTAAATATTCTACTAAACTGTTTCCTTTAGTTAAGTCTAATATATATGGTTTATTGATTAAAGCGTAAACCATTAATAACGGCAATTTATGTTTTTTGGGCTGATCGGAAACATATCGGTAAAGCTTCGCTTTATTTTTTGTCCAGATCACTTCTTTCGGCGTAAGGCCGACTTCCGGTTCCGGGTCAGTTGTCATCACTTCCGTTGCCCTTTTAATACGTGAATAAGTATCTTTGAACTCACTTGGGATTGTTTCATAGAGTTGTTTCCATTCTGTCGGACTGGAGACGCTCATAAGTTCCCACCTTCCGTATTTGCTTATGTGTTAAAGAAATTCCATGCGAACCGGCATGATTCCGTTACATGTACAATCCGCCGTTAATATTCAATTGCTGACCTGTGATATATTCACCATCTTTACAAAGGAAAGCAACACCGCGGGCAATTTCTTCCGCCTGGCCAAATCGGCGCACTGGAATTTTAGAAACGATCTGCTCGCGAACTTTTTCAGGTATTTCCTGAACCATAGCGGTGTCAATAAATCCCGGACAAATCGCATTTACTGTAACACCGCTTTTAGCAAGTTCAAGTGCAAGAGATTTTGTATATCCAATCATACCTGCTTTTGCAGCTGAATAGTTTGTTTGTCCAAAGCCTCCCGCTTGACCAATGATAGAGGAAATATTAATAATCCGTCCTGTATCTGATTCAAGGAGATAAGGCAGGGCTGCCGAAGTTGTATTATAGACGCTGTTCAGATTTACTTCGATAACGTTTTTCCAATCTTCTTCATTAAGTTTTTTGAAGGTGCGATCCCTCGTAATCCCGGCATTATTTACAACAATATCTAATCTGCCAAAACGGTCAATTGTTTCATTTACCAGTTTTTTAGACTCTTCTGCACTTGATACATCTGCCTGCACCGCATAGGCGTCGCCGCCAGCTTCCGCAATATCCATAATCAGCTTTTCCGAAGGACCTTTGCTGCTGTTATAGTTTACGACAACTCTTACACCGTGACTTGCCAATTCCTTTGAAATTGCTGCTCCTATTCCTCTGGCACCGCCTGTTACAATTGCAACTTTGTTTTTTAAATCTGCCATCTATGTGCACTCCTCTTATTTTTCTTATTTTTATTGGTATATTATTTGCTTTGTTTGACTACTTCTTTTTCTTTGCCCGCTGATGCTTTACTTTTTTCATTTAACAGGCTAAGGACCTGGTCCAGCTTATTGTTTAAATCTTTGATTTCATTTTTCAATGCTTTCTCGTTTAATTGATTGGCCTTCATTTCCTCAATAAGATCTTCCATGTTGTCAATTTTTGCATCGACATCAACAACCAGAGAGGCCACGTTTGAAATATCTTTACGTGTCGGTATATTAACCTGCTCCAAATAACCTTCTGTCGTTTGATTCATCATTTTTTTGAAGAGAAGATTTGATTCTAAGACTTTCCCCATCCACTTGGAGAAGTATTTTTCCTTCATATTCTCATCCAACACATTGCTCCAATACGATTCAGACTGGTTATAAGCTTCTTTCCATAATTCAAATGGATCAAAGTTTTTTTGTTGACTCATTGGCTCTCTCCCTTTTCATATTTTACTGTTTAATTATATAAATACTGTTTTTTCAAAACAACCTATACTATTCGGAAAAATTCGACACAACGGAGTTTTTGCTTGAAAAAATCGCAAGAAAAACATCATATAACATTATAGAAAGCGATTACAAGGGTCTTTTTATGTCGATAAATATTTTAGCTGAATTCGTTGAAATCATTTGACAAATCAAGTCCATAGGTGTAAATTACACATAAGGTTTATAAACACATTAGTGGGTGATGTACATGTCAAATAATGAAAATAAGGAGACTAAAATTTCACCGCCGAAAGATGATAAAGTGATGAACAGTACTCAAAAGAATTTAATGGTACCAGTCCTTTTGCTGACTCTGCGCGGGTGGAATTTACACGGTTACAAACTGATTCAGCAATTAGCTCAATTTGGATTCTCAACGGTTGACCAAGGCAATATATACCGGACACTGAGACAATTAGAAAAGGATAATATGGTAAAGTCTGAATGGGATACATCAACCGGAGGTCCGGCTAAGCGGATTTATTCCTTAACCGATGCAGGTGAAGCTTACTTAAAATCATGGGCGGATTCACTTGAACAATACCAGTCCATGCTAAACCGTTTCTTTAAAATGTATACTGACATGTTTATAACTAATCCTTGGTCGTCTGAAAAAGAAAAAGACAAAGAAAAGTGACACTGCAGTCTAACTGCAACCACATAGATTTTTAATTTTTTAGGAGGTTTTATTTATGGCAGCAAATAAAAAGGACTCAAACAGCACACAAAACACTTTTAATTTTGTTGACCCTTTCTGGGATAGTTTAGCAAATGGTTTAAATGCTTTCTTTGCCTCTCAAGAGCGGGTTGAAAATTTAACAATTCAAGCATTGGAATATCAAAAATCAGCCTGGGAAAAAGTAACTGGAAATTTAAACAAAATTGAGGAAGAGCAAAATAAGTTAGTTAAAGAAGTTCGAGAAAATATTAAGCAAAATATTCAAAATGTCAGCAGTGAAGAATCAAGCAAAACCTATGATCAATGGAATGACCGTCTTGATGAAATCGTCTCTCGTATTCAAAAGCTTACAGTAACACCTTATAAAGCAAATTTAAATATATTAAGCCAGTCACAAAAACAATTTGAAGGATTAATAAAGGGTGCCATCAATACGCAAGAAAAAAATCGCGAACAGCTTAAACCGCTGTTTGAAGATTCTATCAATCAGTTAAAAACAACACAAAAAGGGTTATTTGATGTTTTTGAATCAAACGCAAATGCGGCACTAAGTTTAATAAAATAACAAAATATTGTTCTACGGTCACAACGGCAGCACATAGACTAATAAAAGCAGGGAAAATGCCAATTCCAGACTTTTATGTGATTTTTTGGTCATTTTGTTGTTTGTCCCCATTGTTTATTAAATAAAAATAAAGAGGTGGGCTCATTGAAATTTACCAAAAAAGTCGTTTTAATCACCGGTGGCGCGAGAGGAATTGGCAGAAAAACTGCTGAGATGTTTATGCAAGAAGGTGCCTATGTTGTCATTTGTGATCGTGATCAGCCCTCCGATCTGCATTCATTGAAAGAAGCAGGTCAACATTCTCCAAAATTTTTAAAAGTTGATGTGACAAATACTGATCAAGTTAATGAAATGGTCAAATCAACGATAGATACTTATGGGAAAATCGATGTCTTAATTAATAATGCAGGAATTACAATTGACGGGTTTCTTACAAAAATGAATGAGGTTGATTGGGAAAAGGTCATTGCTGTCAATTTAACAGGAGTTTTCAAGTGTACGAAGGCAGTTGTACCATTTATGATGGAACAGGGTTCAGGAGTTATTCTTAATGCATCCTCTGTTGTCGGGTTGTACGGCAATATAGGTCAAACAAATTATGCGGCAACAAAAGCAGGCATACTTGGTCTGACAAAAAGTTGGGCTAAAGAGTTTGGACCAAAGGGAATTCGTGTTAATGCAGTTGCTCCCGGTTTTATCGAAACTGATATGACTTTAAAAGTTCCTGAAAAGGTACTTGACCTGATGAAAGAAAAGACACCTCTCAGAAAAATTGGCAAACCCGAAGATATCGCATCAGCTTATCTGTTCCTTGCCTCAGATGACGCAAATTATATCAACGGAACGATATTGAGCGTCGATGGCGGATTAGTTATATAAATTAAGACCATGACCTGTAATCAAGGTCATGGTCTCTTTAATTACTTAACGATTAAAACAGGGCATTCTGCTCTATGAAGCACAGTATGGCTAACGCTGCCAAGGAAAATTTCACCGATAGAACCGCGGCCTCTGCTTCCCATCACGATCATATCAGTATGATGATCTTTAGCATATTGACAAATTTCATGAGCAGGAACCCCTACTCTAATTATTTCTTCGACTTTTAATCCGCTATTTTTCAGTATTTCTTCACAGGAATCGAATATTTCTTTTCCTTCTTTCTTTCCTTCAAAACTGTTATCAGTATCAATAACCATTTCAGGGTAACTAAAAACCGTATGGATAAGCGTGACGTTGCAGTCAGACTCCCGCCCCTCACAAATACGGAGTGTTTCCTTTACCGCCTTATATGAATGCTCTGAACCATCTACGGGTACGAGTATATTATACATCCTCATCCACATCCTTATGTAATCATGTTCTTACATATATTCTATACCCTTATTAAGTCTTTGCCAAACTGCATTTTTCATATATTGTTCCTGCATTTGCCTATTTGACGGTAAATCCTGTTTCATCCAGTAGTTGGAAATCAATCACTCTTTTTCAAATTAGCTGCTTTACTGTTTATTCTTACCCATGACATCATAAACTGCTGCTTTAATTTCCTGATAAGATGTACAACGGCATATATTAGATTGCAGCCATTCTTCGATGACCGGATCCTCTGCATCAGGATGCTTTTTGATCAATCCCTCAATATTCATAATAAAACCAGGTGTACAATAACCGCACTGAAAGGCATTATTCTCAATAAACGCTCTTTGAACCGGCGATCCCATTAATCCTTCAATTGTCACAACTTCCTTACCTGCCGCCTCCAATCCCAGCATAATACATGATTTCATTGGACAACCATCAATAAGTACTGTGCAAGATCCGCAATCACCATTCAGACATCCCGGTTTCGTTCCTGTTAATCCATATTTGCCGCGTAAAACGTCAAGAAGTGTATCAGCAGCTCGAATATCCGCTTTTTTTATTTGTCCATTTACGTTTAATTTAACGGTAAAGCTTTCATAAGAAACCTTACTCAAGATCATCACCTTCTAACGCTGACAACATTTCCATCAGTGTATTTTTTAAAACAAATATCCGATATTCAGCTGAAGCTATCCAATCATTAAGAACAGGACCGGGTAAACGTTCAACAGCTTGCAAAATTCTCGTGTTTTTTGTCATGGACCGGTCATTTAAAACCGCTTCAATCTCTTTCGAACGAAACGGAAAGTCGCAAAGTCCGCTCACAGCAACACGAATTTCATCATCTTTTCTTAAAGCAGCTAACGTTAACAGCGGATAATCGATGACATCCAGCTTACGCTTTTTTACAGTATAAAAAGGCAAGGACAGCATATTGCGATCAGTGAAAAATTGAACCATCCAATCACCGTTTGCCAGATGCAGTCCCTTGTTAAATAAATCGGTAACAGGCACCATACGGCTGCCGTTCCTTCCTGCAACTAAAACGCGGCTGTCAGTTAATAAAAAAGGCAAAACAGCTTCTTTATATATAATCCTGCCGCAAATATTTCCTCCGATAGTAATTTTATTACGGGCGGTATGATCGGCAACACGACCGGCTGTTTGCCCAAGCAGCGGAAAATCCCGCATATCTGCCAAGTAAGTTAACGAAATTGATGAACCAATGACAAGCTCTTGTTCAGAGTAACCATAGACACAGCAGTCCGGTATACCCTTAATATCAATCACCGACCCGAAAGAAACTTGATTTAACCTTCCCAATGTAATAAGCTCCGTGCCGCCCGCATAATAAACCGGCTGTTTACCCTGTTCCTCAAGAATTTGAAAAAGCTTTACCGCATCCGCAACAGTTTTTGGTTTGAAATATTCAAAATCAAAACCGATCATTATTTACCACCCGTTTTCATTCGCCATATCAGTTCAGGCAATAGAGGCAGTTGATTAAGCGGAACTTCCGCCGCCCGGGAAAGACTATTGGCAAGAGCCGCAGGCATACCAATAACAGCATGCTCGCCAATGCCCCGTAATCCATAAGCCGTCTCCCGGGAAGGTGTTTCAATAAAATCTACAGTGTATTCAGGATTTTCCCCATAGCGGAGAACTTTGTACGTTCGAAATTGTGTGTTAAGAACAATATCATTTTCACTAAAAACAAATCCCTCTCTGCTCGCAAAGCTTAGCCCCATGTGCATACCGCCTCTAACTTGGCCTTTTGCAAGTTCCGGATTAATTATCGTCCCGGCATCAATAACTGTCACCGCTCTTAAAATTTTATATGTGTAATCATAAGCATTCCATTCCACTTCTACCGCTTGTGCCCCGACAGTCCAATCGGGACCGGGAACACCCTTTCCAGTCTCAGGATCTAAAAAAGTCATACCTGTTAAAGTATAATGGCCCCTTCCAATTACCTGACCTCCGACTGCGTTGCCGTTCGGATAAACATAACCATAGGCAAGCTGGCTAAATGCCAGCCTTCGCTTTGGTTCGTTTTTAACAAATACATAGCCTCCCTCGATATCTAAGTCATCCCGGGGGACTCTTAATGCTTGGGAAGCTGTATCTATTAACTGACAAATGGCATCGTCACAGGCTGACAATACCGCCCTTCCCGCCATCCACAATCCCCTGGAAGCGACAGTTTTCCAATGCTCCGGTGTTACAGAAGTGTCAATGTCCATTTTGACAAAAACTTGCTGGACATCTATTTTTAGTCTTTCTGCTGCGATTTGCGCTAAAACAGTCCGGCTGCCAGTGCCAATTTCAACAACGCCGCAACTTAGATTGACTGTCCCGTCCGCATTGAAAGTCAGAATTGCCCCTGAACCAGCATTTGTATCAATATTCGAGTTCTTCCAAAAACAACTGATCCCTTTGGCTCTTATCAGATTTGAAGCAACCTCTATTCTATCCCCTTCTTCCCAATCTATTAATTCAGCTGCTCTTTCAATACATTTGCCTGTATTGCCGATCTTACTTTCATTTAAAACGACTTGAGTCGGCGTTGTTTGCCCGGGGCGAATAGCGTTTTTAAAGCGCAGCTCTACCGGATCCATGGCCAGTTTTTCGGCCAGTGTTTCAAGCGTCCGCTCAATGGCTAAAGTTAATTCCGGATGACTAAAACCTCTGAAGGAAGTCGCGTATGGGTGATTAGTGTACATACAAAGTGAATTGCACCAAACGTTTTTAATATGATAAGGACCTGTACAATTCGTTGCAGCTGCCCGGCTCATATCAACAGCCTTATCGGAATAAGCACCGCCGTCAAACAAAAAGAGAATTTCTGCCGCTTGGAGGAAGCCATTTTGATCAGAGCCAAGTTTAACCCAGGCATCCAAACCAATATGAACCGGAGATGTAATAAAATCTTCTTCTCTGGAATTGGTCAATTGTACTTTTTGCCCGCCTGCTGCCTGAGACGCTAAATAAACAATAAATTCCAGCTGGACAGCAGACTTTCCTCCGTAAGCTCCTCCGACAAGCGGTGTATGCACAGTAATCCGGCCTTGGTCAATTCCAAAAACGTTATTAAATAATTTTTTTATTGTAAACGGCGCCTGTGAAGACGAGTAGATAATGATGTGGCCGTCCGGCATAATTTCCGCGCTGACACTACGTGTTTCCATAGCGCAGTGATCCGAAGGGGGCAGGGACACTTTTGTTTCCGCTGTAACAGAACTTGCTTGCCATCCTTGTTCCATATTACCCTTTCGTATCTTGGTAAGGTTACATATATTAGTGCCAGGTCTGGGAAATACGTCTGGAATTTTTTCATAATTGGCGAGGTTTTCATGAACAAGCGGCGCATTCTGCTGATAAGCCTGCGAGGGAGAGTGAACAACCGGCAGCGGAGAATATGATACTTTTATAAGATGGGCCGCACGTTTTGCGATGGCGAGTGTATCTGCAATAACCACTGCAACAGGTTCACCATTATATCTTACTCTATCAACAGCAATGATCGGACGGTCTTTGATTTGTTCACCTGTTAAAATATTTGCGTCTTTACCCGTCAAAATCGCATGAACGCCTGTTACACGCTCTGCTTCTGAAATGTCTACCTTATTAATCCTCGCATGTGCATAAGGACTGGTGACCATTTTGGCAAATAGGGTATTTACGGTTATCTGATCAGCCGTATACTTTGCTGTTCCAGTTACCTTTTCTACCGCATCCTTTCTAACCACACTGCGACCAATATTATGCATCATGCCATCCCCCTGAATTCAAAGATCAAATTAATCTTATACTCATTTTATTTGTTGCCATTAAATTTATGTTAGAAATAACCATCAAGGGGCGGTTACTTATGATAGGACGAAGCCCTTTCTTCCTTACTGTGTCATCAGCTTTCTATTTTTGTATATATTTACTTTTCGTTGTAAAAGATATCTCTATAAGAAAACAACGGGAGGAAGAAACATTGAACTTTGCAAATTGGTTAACAGTTATAGGATTTGTGATTATAATCCTTTTAATTATTATTGCAGGCATTACTTTCTTGGCAATGTTTTTTAAAGACCGGAAACAAGATGAGCATCCGGTTTTGCGCAATTACCCTGTATTGGGAAGAATGCGTTATTTCCTCGAAAAAGCAGGCCCTGAATTAAGACAATATCTTTACAGCGGTGACACCCAAGGCAAGCCTTTTTCCCGCTATGATTATGAACATATTGTAAAAGGGGCGAAATATAAGCGCGACGTTATCGGTTTTGGTTCACTGCGTGACTTTGACGAAAAAGGACTTTATATCCAAAATGCCTTATTTCCAAAGCAAATGGACGAACTGAAAGTTGATAATGAAACAACTTTTAAAGGTAAAAAATATGTTTTAACAAAAGATACGCTTTTCACCCAACGGAAGGAACATCTCGTACCCGAAGAAGATAAAGCCTGGCTCCTTCACGATGACGATGCAATTGTCATAGGTCCTAATACAAGACAGCCTTTTGTTGTTAAAAGTCCTGTCGGCATGTCAGCCATGAGCTTTGGCGCATTGGGCGATCACGCTATCACCGCCCTGTCACACGGACTAAACATTGCAAAAGGCACATGGATGAACACGGGTGAAGGCGGACTTTCTCCGTATCATTTAAAAGGCGGCGTTGATATTATCATGCAAATCGGTCCTGGTTTATTTGGTGTTAGGGATCGAGAAGGAAAATTTAATTGGGATGCCTTAAAAGAAAAAAATGAAATCCCGCAAATTAAAGCTTTTGAACTAAAACTGGCTCAAGGTGCAAAGGCCCGCGGCGGACACGTCGACGGCGAAAAAATCACACCGGAAATCGCAAAAATTCGATTAGTGGAACCATATAAATCAGTTGACAGCCCAAATCGCTTCCACGAATTTGACAACGTACCTGATATGTTTGATTTTATCGAGAAAATCCGTGATTTTACAGGTAAACCTGTTGGTATGAAAGTGGTTATGGGCAGCAATGCTACTGCGATTGAAATTGCAAAACATATGGCTGAAACTGGAAAAGGACCGGATTTTATTACTGTTGATGGCGGTGAAGGCGGAACAGGCGCAACATTTACAGAACTCGCTGATACAGTTGGTCTGCCAATAAAATCTGCCCTTCCAATACTAGATCTAACGCTTAGAAAGTATGGTGTGCGCGATCGTGTTAAAATCTTTGCTTCAGGCAAACTGTTTTCACCAGACCGGATTGCGATTGCGCTAGCTATGGGGGCCGATCTTGTTAACGTTGCCCGAGGGTTTATGATAACTGTAGGTTGCATTCAGGCGCTTAAATGTCACTCAAATGCTTGTCCAGTTGGTGTAGCTACAACAAACCCTGATTTACAAAAGGCACTTGTCATTGATGAGAAACAATACCGTGTTGCTAACTACCTTGTTACTCTTCGAAAAGGTTTATTCCGCCTAGCCGCTGCGGTTGGCGAGGAGTCGCCGATTCATTTCCATCCAAAACACGTCATGTTCAAGGATATTAAAGGCGAGATTACACCTTTAGAAGAAGTATACGAGCAGGTGGAAGAGAATATCCAACATGCTATCGACCGTCACGAAAAACTAAAAGCGCAATAAAAACCGAGCATAACGCCCGGTTTTTAGACTTGCCGTACATAAAATGAGATTTTAAGGAAATGCTACTCATAAGAAAGGAAGATGATTAATTTGGTTAGGAAAAAAGAAAAAATTGAAATCGATGAATTAAGACTTTATGAGCCGACAAATTATTATGAAATCATGTTAAATGACACTCAAGAAACAGAGACTGATATAACTAACAGTAACCTCGATGATTTAAATAACGAGGGTTAATACACTGATAGTAAAAAGAGACAGGCTTCCCTGTCTCTTTTTTATTAGCCCTTTTTTTTTAGAAAATATCATCACCGGAGCTACTTTTTTAAATCCTAATTTTAAATAAAGCGGATACCCCATCTGACTGGAAGCCAATAATACCATCCGTGCGCCTCTTTGCTTTGCTTCCAGCAGCATTTCCGTACACAGAGCGGTTGCCGCACCTTTTCCTCTATGTTTTGGTGAAGTATATATGTTATCCAAACAAGCTGTTTCATTAATTAATGAAAAACGGCCATGAGCAACCGGACGGCCGAGCATCCTAATATAATAATGGTAAAGGTTATCATCATCAATTTGCGATTCGTTAATAGCCCATCGGCTCAGCCTTTGATTAATATGAACGGCCTGCTTATGATTTTTTACTTTACGTACGTGATATTTTGCACTGGGATTGAATTCAATTGGTTCCAAGTCCAGATACATTAAATGTTCCCAGTGACTAAATGTATAGCCTCTTTCTTCAAAATATCCTAAAATTGAAAAGTTATCAGAAAATATTGTCACAAAATGGTCTAAATGCTGATATTTTTGATCGTTAAAATCAATATCATACAGATTATTATTCATTATAAAAAATTCATCTGTTCTTCCGCCGACATCCTCTCCAAAATCAACGTGTGTATAAGATGGATAATGATAGACTTCCGTCCTCGGCATTTTACGGCAATATATAAGACCATTAATAAAACTCATTAGCAGCTCATTGGTAAATTCAATATTTATTTTCTCCATTGTACACCGTCCCCAGCAGTAAAAAATATAAATGCATCTGAAAACTGACGTTAGTATATATTTACCTATTCACTAATCATGCAGAAAAACCTTCTGAAATGACTTAAAATATCTTTATCTAATGATCACTTATGTTAGTATACAAAATATAAGTTTTTTAAAATTGAGGGTGAAACATGAAAGCAATTATATTATTTATTTTAGCAGGGTTGGCTGAAATCGGAGGAGGATACCTTGTCTGGCTTTGGTTAAGGGAAAATGCCTCTTTTTGGTACGGTATTTTTGGAAGCCTGATATTAATTTTATACGGAATCATCCCAACATTACAGAGTTTTCCTTCATTTGGAAAGGTTTATGCTGCATATGGCGGCATCTTTATTTTATTAAGCATCTTATGGGGATGGGCGATAGATAAAAAAGCCCCGGATTTATTTGATATCATTGGCGCAGGGGTTTGTTTAATTGGTGTAGCTATCATATTATGGGCACCCAGATCTTAAATAACCTCTCCTCAACACTTCCATCTTCTATCGGCTATCTAGATAAAATCCCTGGTTATTAACATATGCCATACAGCGCTTTTTTGATCGGATCTTTTTCAATTTATATAAAAAAGGCTGCCCAATAAGGACAGCCTCTAAAGGAAAAATTATAATTTTACAACGTTAGCAGCTTGAGGACCGCGGTTGCCTTCAGCTACATCAAACTGTACCTTTTGGCCTTCTTCTAAAGTTTTGAAGCCGTCGCCTTCAATAGCGCTGAAGTGTACGAATACATCGTTGCCTTCTTCGATTTCGATAAAACCAAAACCTTTTTCTGCATTAAACCATTTTACTGTACCTGTTTTCAAAATGAAAACCTCCTAATATTATTAAATATGCTAATCGTTTATCATTTAAGAGGTTGTTTAAAAAGTCCGGGAAAAATTGCCGGCGAATTTCTTCGTTGCGTCGCCGCTCCGGTTCTCACGTAGATAATGACTACGATCCGATCCTCGCAGCTTCCGCGCCTCGAACTTCTTGGCACTTTTTGTCCTCCCTTTTAAACACGTATGATAAAAAAAATTCACATATTATAAAAAGTACCAAACTGAAGTGATAACTCTTTATAATACGTGAATTATAACCTTCATTTTGAACTATTCATGATAAGACCTAACACAAACATAGAACATAAGATTAAATATTTATTAAAACTAAAACAACGAAAGCCCTTCCTCTCTTCCATCCTTACGGCTCCGATGACCGCGCCAGTGAGAACTAGTTCTTCAATAAAATATTCTTCATACCATCCCTCTGTTCCTAAATTATTCATAAGACAGTATTTCCCAAAAACACATTTATATTAGGTCAACGATAATAGTGTACTTCATTCACCAATAAATGTCAACAATACTTCAAAAAATATTTTTTAAAATGTAACATGCACCGTATGTTCAAATAAAAATTCTCATGTTATATGTTTATTAATCATACAATGAAACCGGAACTAGTTCATTCTGAAAAGGATGATAAATTTATGGCAGCAGATATTAATCTAATAAAAAAAGCAATTGAGGAGCGTTCTAAAGCAATATTTAATCAGCAGTCATCTGACGGAGCCTGGCGTTATTGCTTTGAAGGTCCGGCTATGACCGATGCCTACATGATTATTTTACTTAAATCCCTTGATCTCCCTTATGAAACATTGATAGAAAAACTTTCGGAACGGTTAGTAAAAAAACAGCATGCCTACGGTTTTTGGAAAACATATCCAAATGAAGATGAGGGTAACCTTTCAGCAACGATTGAAGCTTATACTGCGCTTATTTATTCAGGATATAAAAAAGCCGATGACCCAATGATGAGAAAAGCTGCGGCCTATATTAGAGCCCGCGGCGGGTTAAAACACGCAGGACTTTTAACAAAGATTTTCCTTACCATGAATGGTCAATATAAGTGGCCGCGGCTGCCCTTTGAACCAAGTGCATTTGTGCTGTTACCATCATTTTCTCCTATTAATTTTTATGACTTTTCAAGCTATGCCAGGGCGCACCTTGCTCCCGTCTTATTAGCGTATAAACATCGATTTTACTTAAAAAGCGAGCATACACCGAAGCTTTATGATCTCACTGTCAGAGATTCCATATTGGATGATGGATGGCCGGAATTACAAGTTCTTTTTACAGACGTTCGTTCCATTTTTTCTTCCTTAAAAGACGAATTATTTAAACTTAAACAGCTCCCTCCTTATCTTTTTTCAAAATCTGAAAGGTTCCTTGAACAATATGTATTAAACCATCTTGAAGCAGACGGCACTTTGCTGAGTTATGCCAGTACAACCTTTTTTATGATATACGGATTACTGGCTATTGGTTACCGTAAAGAATCTGCAATTATCCAGCAGGCAGTGCAAGGCCTAATCTCCTTAATTTACTTTAACGATGAGATGATACACGTTCAAAATTCTCCTTCGACCATTTGGGACACTGCATTAATTAGCTATGCCCTAATTGAAGCCGGAAACTCTGTGGAAAATAAGCAAATAAAAAAAGCGGCCCAATTTATTAAAGAGCACCAGCAATCTTCATATGGCGATTGGTCCATACATGCACCTAATATAAAACCAGGCGGCTGGGGCTTTTCAGAATCAGATACGATACATCCGGATATCGATGATACACAAGCGGCTTTAAGATCTATTCAATGTTATGCAATGGAACATCCGCTATACAATGCTTCATTTCACAGAGGCATTAATTGGTTAATGGCGATGCAAAATATTGACGGCGGTTGGGCAGCCTTTGAAAAAGGGACAGATAACTATTTCTTGACGATGATTCCCGTAAAACATATGAAGAGTGCTGCCATTGATCCATCTACATCAGATTTAACCGGAAGAGCTCTGGAGCTCTTGGGATATTCTCTGCATCTCAATGCAAATCATAAAAAAGTAAAATCAGCCATCAAGTGGCTGAAAAGACATCAAGAAACAAATGGTTCATGGTACGGGCGCTGGGGTATTTGTTATATTTACGGCACATGGGCCGCAGTGACAGGCTTATCATCTGTCGGCATAACAAAACAGGAATTAATCATTCAAAAAGCCGTCCGATGGTTAGAAAAAATCCAACATGAAGATGGCGGATGGGGAGAGTCTTGCGAAAGTGACAGAGTAAAAAAATTTGTCGATTTGCCTTTTAGCACTGTCACACAAACAGCTTGGGCAACCGACAGCCTTATTTCTGTTTCCCCTAAACCGACACGATCAATTGAAAAAGGCATCAATTACTTGCTAAATGTTGAAAACCTGCCGGAGATGTCGTTGAATTATCCAGTCGGAGGCGGATTACCGGGCAGTTTTTATATCTTGTATCATAGTTATAAAGAGATATGGCCATTGGTGACACTCTCACATTATTATCGAAAATACAGGTAAAGAAAACTTGCTGATTAAAGAATTATTCCTAAACCATAACATAAAAAAGACCGCAAAGTGTTAAATAACACAGCTTAGCGGTCTTTCTTTCAAATAGATGATTAATAGATTGTACAGTAATTTTACCAGAAGCCGCCGCCGTTAATAAGTCCCCACATTGCTCGTCGATGCGCCGGATTTTGCGGGTCTACACCGCATTCCATTAGCCACTGTGCGGCATTGGCCCTTTGCGCCGGGGTAATAGGACATCCTAAACATCTGGATAATCCATCAACGATACCGTATGCACATGCGGGATTTCTTAAATCAGCACCACGGTAGCCGCGAAGTATCCCGTACGCTTGCCTCATATGATAGGGATTCATCATTTTTGATCGGAAAACGCCCATTAATTGCGGGTCAAGATAAGCCATCTGGACACCTCCTTTTCGTCCGTTAATAACGGAAAAATCCAACTTATAAGGTAAAGGATCAAGTTAATGTTGTTGTCCTATATAATATTTTATGTATAAAAATTTCAGTCGAATCGGCGCTTTCCTCATTGATTAAAATATGGGGTCAGACCCTGTGAACTGTGGATAACTTTTTCCCCAAAAAAAATCGGTCAAAATTGTCCCTTAAGACAACCCTTGTCCGATTTCTTACTATACATCATAAATTATTAAATTCGACTGACATGCGTGCCGGCAATGATATCATGAAGAGAACGCTTATCATACCGAAATATAATCATAATGATGCTTATGATTAAAGCGATGCCAAACGTAGCAACATAAATGGCAAAGCCAATATAGCGTAAAATCATTGTGATGATACTCGGCCGCTTACCAGCCAATCTTTCCATCCGAATACCGAGCAGACGCTTACCAATAGTATAACCATTCCATAATATAGGAAGAAATATAAGATAAATGACTGCCATAATATCAGAATATAAATTACCATGTTTCTTAAAAATACTGTTAATAATCACCGCTAAAACAAATATAATCACCATATCTAAAATAAAAGCAATGACACGGCGCCAAAAACCGGCCGGGTTTCTTGTACTGGAAAAAAACACACCAACACTCCTCGACAAATTATTACAAATAAAATATTCTTAATGACATTATATTATATTGGGGTTTATACCCCAAGAATTTTAAAATCTCATATAGTAAAACTTCCATCAGTGGGGGTTATGTTCATCCCCCATTGATGGTTAGTTAAACTTATCGGGGTGTTACTGTCCGTTATCTCCCGCCTAAACTTCAATGATTTTCAAACGTTTAAGGCGGGAGTTTTACGGAAAGTTGCACCGGGATAAACTTATTGTCCCGCTTATAGATTAATATCAGCTTAATAAAATTACCACGTTCGAATAACTTGCAAATGCTAAAAAACGATTATTGAGGTGTGTTGGTTTGGCTAAAAAACTTTTGTTATTTACAGACCCCGGGATTGATGATTCATTTGCCATTATATATGCTTTACTTCATCCAGATATTGATCTTGCCGGACTAGTCATTGATTACGGCAACGTCAGTCAAAAAGAAGCGTTAGCCAATGCTGCTTACCTTCTTAAATTAGCAAATAAGGAGGATATTCCGCTAATTGAAGGTGCTAAATGTCCAATGACAGGCAACCTGCCGCAATATGCCCATGATATCCATGGAACCGAGGGTATTGGCCCAATTAAAACAAACCATATCCAACCAAAGCGTGTCTACCCTTTTCAAAAAATCTATGAATTAATCTCGGAATACGGCAAGGAACTCTCAATCATTAACACCAGCCCTCTGACTTCACTCGCCTTTACATACCTTTATTCAGCCAGTAACATAAAACAAATAAACGAAACTTTAATTATGGGCGGCGCGTTTCTTTTTCCTGGAAATGTTTCGCTTGTCGCAGAAGCTAATATTTACAGTGACCCGCAAGCAGCTAAGATCGTATCAACATATGGAGACTCACTGACATTTTTACCGCTTAACATTACCTATCATGCGATTATACCAAGGAAAATGATCCATCAGATTGCTAATCAAAATAAAAATCCATTCGCTTCAATAATGAAGCCTGCTATGGATTTTTACAGTGATAAATACAAGCATATAATTCCAGGTATTACCGGGGCCCCTTTACATGATGTTTCCATTCTAAGTTATTTTACTAACCCGGAACTTTTTAAAGGTACGAAACGTCAGGTGTTTATTGTTTCAGATGGCATAGCAAAAGGACAGAGCATCGCCGACTTTCGCCCGGAGCCGAAGGTCAAAAGCGGACACCCTGTCCATCGTATTCTTCTTAAATTTAATTATCAAGGATTTCTCAATAATTTTTACAAAGTTATGTTAAATTCTATGCATTAGCCTTGCAGCGCTTGATTTAGATCATTAACAAGATCATCGCTATCTTCAATGCCGACGGATATACGAATCAGTCCATCGGTAATCCCTAAGGCTTCCCTGCGGTCTTTAGGGATGGAAGCATGCGTCATTTTTGCCGGGAGTGATATAAGGCTTTCTACAGCGCCAAGGCTCTCAGCCAAAGTAAAGTACTTCACACGGCTTAAGACTTGTTCCGCAAGTTCTAAACTTCCAACATCAAAAGAAATCATACCGCCGAACCCGCTTGCCTGGTTTTTAGCGATATCGTGGCCCGGATGTCCGGCAAGTCCCGGATAGTAGACTTTCTTCACCTTTGGATGCTCAGTTAAAAAATTAACTACTTTATCAGCATTTTGTTCATGTGCTTCCATTCTTAAAGCGAGTGTCTTAATACCTCTCATTAATAACCAGGAATCTTGCGGGCCCAATATACCTCCGGTTGAATTTTGGATAAAATGTAATTTTTCTTTGAGTTCATTTGAATTAACAACCACCAAACCGGCAACAACATCACTATGACCGCCGATATACTTTGTTGCACTGTGTACGACAATGTCGGCGCCTAAATCAAGCGGCTGCTGCCAATATGGTGTATTAAATGTATTGTCAACAATAAGTAACAGGTTATGCTCTCTTGCAATTTTTGATATTTTTCTTAAGTCGGTAATTTTTAATAACGGATTAGTTGGTGTTTCAATATATATTGCGCGTGTCTTTTCATTTATCGCTTTTGTAACTTGTTCGGGGTCGCTTGAATCTACATAAGTTGATTCGATGTTAAAACGGTCTAATACATTGGACATCACCCGGTAAGTACCGCCGTATACATCATCTGTCATGATGACATGATCCCCTGAATGAAGCAGCATCATAACGGCGCTAATAGCTGCCATACCTGAACCGAATGCAAAGCCGGCGGCGCCATTCTCCAATTCTTTAATAAGCTCCTCCAGCGCAAATCTTGTAGGATTCCCCGTCCTTGAGTATTCGTATCCGCGATGTTTGCCGACCGCATCTTGTTTATATGTGCTGACTTGATAGATTGGCACACTGACTGCGCCAGTATGTTTATCGGTATTTATTCCTGAATGGATCATCTTTGTTTTTGGTTTCATTGTTTATATGCCTCCTTGGTATATCTTTTTACTTAAATAACGGTCACTGCCATCAGGAAAGATTGTAACAATATGCGTGCCCCTTGATGCTTTCTGTGCTTCAATAAGCGCCGCATAAAAAGCAGCCCCTGAAGAACTGCCGACTAACAGACCTTCTTTTTGTGCTAAATCTTTTACACATTGAAAGGCATGCCGATCACTGACCGTGTATATGTCATCAATCAATTCCTTATTTAAGAAGTCCGGAATAAATTCCATGCCAATCCCCTCAGTCTTATGAGGACCGGGTTTACCCCCATTCAAAATTGATCCTTCCGGTTCCACAATAACTCCTTTGACATGGGGATTTCGATTTTTTAAATAACGGGCAGTCCCCATAAATGTTCCTCCTGATCCCGCACCTGCCACTAAAATGTCAATTTGTCCATCCAGCTGTCCCCAAATTTCCGGTCCAAGTGTTTTATAGTACGTTTCGGGATTAGCATGGTTACTGAATTGTCCGGGACAATACGAATGAGGTATCTTATTAAGCAAGTCCTCTGCTTTCTTAACAGCCCCTGACATCCCTTCTTCAGAAGGTGTATTAATCACCTCTGCTCCTAAAGCGCGCATTAATTCTTGCTTTTCTTCACTAAACTGTTCAGGGACACAAAAAATCACCCGGATATTCCTGCCGATAGCTGCTAACGCTAATCCAATGCCTGTATTCCCTGCCGTCGGCTCAATTAAAGTACCGCCCTCAGACAATTTCCCAGATTGAAAGGCATCATCTAAAAGCGCTTGGCCTAAACGATCCTTAACACTTCCACCAGGGTTCAGATACTCGAGTTTGGCGAAAAGCCGAACACCCTTCGGCATGGAAAATGCTGTTATTTCAACCAATGGCGTTTGTCCGACAAGCTCATGTACATTCTTATAAACTTCCATTTTGAAACTCCTTCAAGGGGTCAGACCCTGTGAAATTGTGGATAATACGGACAATAAAGCGTCCTGAAAAAAGCTATGTCAATAGACGGTTTACTTAATTTCACTTTATTCAAGCTGTTACTTAATTGCCACCATCAGCCAAACAAAATCATTCAGTTACTTAGGTGTTAGCCCAATCGTCCAAGCGGTTAATAAATTTAAATCCCAAAGTTGCTTAAATCGTTTCTTAAATAATATAACATTTCCAAAGCATAATACACAGTATTATACTATGAATAGTCGGTTTAATGTTTACTAAAGGTTAATTACCAAAATTTTATAAAAGGAAGTCTTGAATAGCCTTCCAATTAATTAATTTTATATTGGTTCATCAGAAAAAAATTTTATTTAAACACACCCTCCCCTATACATAGATCCATTGACTTATTTCTTTACTATCTATAATTTTCCATACAAACGACCTATTGATTTTATATAAGATTCAGGTTTAATCTAAAAAAAAATCCACCCTAGTCATTCGACGGCAACCGCAAGTAAATCATCTAAATGATTGGATGTGTTTAACATGAACGAATTCCAAGCCGGTGATTTAATTTTTGTCCGCGGTCATGGTCCGATTTCACGTTTGATTGAATACTTTGACGGTAAGTTTTCACATGTTGCAATCGCCTTATCAAGCCATGTGATCCTGGAATCACAGATGTTTGTTAATGTCCGGGTTGCCCAAATGGATTTTGATGACTATGAAGTTATTAACTTGGGATTAACTGACAGGCAACGTGATATCATTGTTCATAAAGGGATTGATATGGTTGGTAAACATTATGATTACGCCCAAGTGATCTGGCAAGGGGTAATGGATATTTTCCATCTTAGAGGCAGGAATCTTCTAAATAGCCCAAATAAGCTAATTTGTTCCGAAATCCTTATCAACTTATTGTTAGCAATCCACTGGTTTCGGGATCCAAAAGACATCAAAAACATTAAAGATAAGACGCCTAATGAGCTTTACCGTCTTATTAAAAAACAGCTCAAGGAGAGAAAAAAAGATGTTCATTCACACCCCGATATCGTTTAAACTGGGGAGTTTATCAACTGCTAAATAAGCAAAGGATACACTCGTCATAAATGAGACTTGTATATCCTTTGCTTTTATTATTAATTGTTTTTTGCAAAATCCAGTTCCTAAGTAACCCCGTACTTATTGGTTACCTTCGCATGTTTTGAACCGCAAAAGCCATTAATTTATTTTAGAAACAAACAGGCTGCCAAATATTGCTCACCATATGACATTGAATTGTTTCAAAACTGTTAAAGGAACTTTTGAGGATGATATTTTTAATTAAAACGGCTTTCCCTCCTCACTGAGGAGGGTTATTTTTGCAGCAGGTTTATATTTTGATTCTTTCCCAACAAAAATGCTAACCAGCCTTTTTTATAAACGGCACCGATCAAATCAAGTAAAACGGGAGCCCATCTTTTTGGGAAATGCGGTTTTTGATAATAAAAATAAAACGCCTTTTTTAGATCTCTCCACCTCATACAATCCTTTGACTGCCGAAAGCGGGCAACATCGATCAACTTAATCCCGTCTCCCGGTGTAACAATAATATTACGCAAATGAATATCTGAAGGGTTAAGTCCCTTTGACCGGGCTGATTGAATCGCTGTATCAACATCCTGGACCATTCTTTCTGTAATGTTAACTCCCTCGACAAGGCATTGAAACATCGTTTTACCTTCTATAAAATCTTCAACAATATAATTTTTTCCTGATTCATAGCATTTGGGGAAATAAGGAATATCTGCCAAGGCATCATAAATCTCTGCTTCCTGCTTTGCCAGATGGCTGAACTGTGGAAAAAACAGTTTAATAACCTTATTTTCTCCGCTGATTTTAAAGACAAACGCGCTTCTTCCTTTTCCAATAAGCGTCAGGTTGTCCGGGTAATCAACAAGAATCGCTTTATTATTTTTTGTTTTTATTTTAATTTCTGAGGCCATTTTTTTCTTCGAAGTCATGTATACATCCCCTATCATGACCTTCAGTGTTATTATAATGTATGATGTTTTTTTACCCTTTTTTCAGGATTAACAAACATTTCACAGTTATAAATTCAAAGATGCTTTGTCATAGTAAATAGCGCTCTCCCCTTTTAAACAGAGACAGCGCTTATCTTCCCTTTATTTTTGATACAAAATCGTTTGGGCGATACCGATAAAATACTCAGATTCATCAATAATATGGTTCATCACGACTTTTGCTGTCGGGTTGGTTTTAATCGGTTCACTTTCTTCCATCAGCATGCCGCAGAAGGCAATGAAACTTTTACTTTGGTCAAGACAATGGCTGACAAGTGACATTAAGTCTTGGTAAAGATGATAGTTAAAGGGACCCTTTGAACGGTTAACTGTTTCAACAAAACGGACAACTCGGTGGTGTGTTTCAGACAGCGCCCTCTCCCATTTCTCCAGTGCCTCCATATATTTAGATTCTAACCCCTTCACAAGCTCACGAATAACGACGGTGTGCTCTTCCTCTTGCTGCTTCCAAAATTCACATTCATCCAAGACCCGAAGCGGCATTTGGCTCCCATAATAATATTGCACTGTTTTCAGTCCCCCCAGTATTATTTTCTATTAATAACTTATTGATAAGCTTATCTAATCAGAACCTTGTTTAGTATTTTGGGAAACTGTCATTTTTATCTTTTTACATAGCGGGACCTTCTGCCGTTTATGAGCGACAAAAAAACCCGCCCTTTGGCGGATTTTTTTAGTATGCAATGTTATACATGACCTCATAAATTATATACGCTGCCAGTTTAACAGTTTCCCCTGTCTTATCCAGCAACGGATTAATTTCCGCAATATCAAAACTGAACACTTTTTTACTTGATAAAATTTCCTTAATAAGATACCTGACCGTCTTCGGGCTTAAACCGAACGGTGAGGGAGCGCTTACACCCGGAGCATAGCTATTGCCAAATACATCACTGCATAATGTCAGCATAATATGATCATTGGCATCGATAAATTGATGAATTTTGTTAACTTCTTCTTTAATTTCTCCATTTGAAATTTCTTCTTCTAAAATGTAATCACAGCCGTACGACTTTGCGATATCAAACAAATACTGAGTGTTTCCGGCTTTTTGAATGCCTGCACAGAAGTAACCGCAGTTTTCGTTTTGATCGAGAATTTGTCTGAACATCGTACCGGAAGATGTCATTTCATCATAAGGACGCATATCAAAATGGGCGTCAATATTCACAATCCCAATTTTATCCTTGCTTTGTACATGACTTTGAACACCGAGGAAATGCCCGTAAGCAACTTCATGGCCGCCGCCAATAATTAATGGGAAAATATTCAACTTTAAAAGCTTGCTTACGGCTTCCCCGAGTTCTTCTTGAGCCTTTTCCAGTTTCATATCTTCACAACTTACATTACCAAAGTCAAATATATTCATGTGATCAGGGAAACGATACGGCAATGATGCCAGGCTTTTTCTAATTTCATCCGGGGCTTCGTAAGCGCCCGCTCGCCCCTGATTTCTGCGGACACCTTCATCACTTTTAAATCCGATAATGCCAATAGCTAAATCAGATTGTTTTTCATGAAAAGACGTTAAGTTTTTAACCTGAACCACTTGATGCAGCCGGAACATTTCTTTAACAGTTTCACTGTCAATTCGTCCGGACCATATATTTTGATCTGTTAAATGATACATCATAGTCCCCCATTATTTGTAAAGAGATTTATTCAATGTTAAAAATAATTTTCATTTGTAATTATAAATAATTATATTTATAATTTCTAATATGTTTTTACAATAAATTTATAGTTTCAAACTATAGAATGGAGTCATTAAAATTGGAATTCCGCCAACTTAAATATTTCGCTTGTGTCGCGAGAAATAGAAAATATACAACAGCCGCCGAACAATTACATATATCACAACCATCACTTAGCAACGCTATTAAAACACTGGAAAAAGAACTTGATTGTCAATTAATTGAACGAACCACAAGGGAGGTTAAGTTAACTGAAGCTGGTGAGGTCTTTTACAAACATGCTTGTCATATTCTAAATGAAGTGCAGCATGCTCAAATGGAAATGAAGGAAGTTAAAGATATTGGGAAAGGTGAAATAAGTATTGGTGTCATCGAATCAGCTAAATTTTGGATGCCAAAAATCATAAAGTTATTTAGAGAAACATATTCAAATGTATCAATCAAAATAAAGGAATTAATAGAGTTTAAGCAAATTGAAGAAGCGCTTATTAGTTATGATATTCATTTTGGGATAACACCCAGAAGCGCTGAATCAAGTAAATTAAAATCAATACCGATTTACCAAGAAAACTTTGTGCTGATTGTTCCGCCTGATCATCCTTTAAAAAATTCCAATACCGTCTCTTTAATTAAAGTGAAAAGCGAAAACCTTATTCTTAGTCAGCAAGGCTATCAAACACGCCAAAATATTTTGGAAGCTTGCCGCAAAGCCGGTTTTGAACCAAAAGGGCTATATGAAATTGAACGTTTTGAGACAGCCCGAAGCTTGGTCGAGTCAGGTTTAGGTATTTCAATTCTTCCGGAAAACTATCTAAAATACGCCCCTTTAAGCGGGATCCATTTACTAAAAATTGTTAACCCGACACCAAAAAGAAATGTTTATCTTACCTATCATACTGAACGCTATTTACCGCCTGCCGTTTATCACTTTATGTCTCTTATCAAGTCATTTTTCGACTCAAAAAGTTAATGGTATATAAAAAACTCGCCGAAAACCCGCGAGTTTTTATTTACCTATTTTATTTAGTAATAAGTTCAATATTTCAAGTTCAGAATCCGAAATAGATTCTAATTGCTCGGACATATAATCAGTCTTCTTTTCATCCATCTTTTTAATAAGCTCTATCCCTTGCTCAGTAATCGTCAGTTCAACAATGCGGCGATCCTTAGATGAACGCTCCCGATTAATATAACCTTTTTGCAAAAGCTTATCCACTACCGCAGTCGCATAGCTTGCGGTGACTTTCATTTTTTTCGAAAGTGATGAAACCATTTGCGGCTTCCCATCACCTAAATGTTTTAGAAACAGAAACTCATGGAAAGTAATTTCATTTTTAAATATTTCACCAAGATCTCTTTGAAAGTTTTTAATTAAAAAACGGATATTATCTTCAAATTGGTGGATCATTTCTCTTCTTTCATCCAATTTTCCCAACCACCTTTTAAGGTAACTACACCATTGTCCTCCCCTTTCCAATAAAGACGCGGTGAGTTTTCAAAAATATCATCAATAAGTAAGTATAATTGCTTGCTGCAAAAATCTTTCTTAAAAGAAAGCGCAATCAACAAAGCTAAAAAATCAAGTATTAAGTTTCACTTTATTATATCAAATATTGCTCTCCCAAAATATTTCAAAAATGATTTTATAAAAAGCAAGGGAAGAAGCACTAAATTCCTTCTTCCCTATGATTCAGAAGTTTGATGATGTACCTTCTCTTCGGCCGCTTTCCGCTGTTCTTTCACATCTGGCGGAACCGCACGTTTTAGAAAGAGTGACAGGATCAACGCTAATACTGCAAAACCGGTAGCAACCATAAAGGCATCATTAATACCTTGGATTGTTGCGAGTTGAGCTACATTTCCTGA
Organism: Scopulibacillus cellulosilyticus; assembly: GCF_042665295.1. Lineage (NCBI taxonomy): Bacteria > Bacillati > Bacillota > Bacilli > Caryophanales > Sporolactobacillaceae > Scopulibacillus > Scopulibacillus cellulosilyticus. The sequence goes on along the minus strand of NZ_JBHTCO010000004.1, from coordinate 171,519 downwards.
CAGCAAGCTTTGAACCACGCTTTGTCCGGTACCTGGAGCCGCGGTTCCGCTTGCCTCGAGACCTTGGCCTAATGCAGTCACTTGATTGTCAAAGTTCGTATTGCTTGTCGTCATGTTATTAGCATAGTTTGCGGTATGGAATGTTGTTCTTGTCGACATCACAGTAACCAATAGGGCCGTACCCAATGATCCGGCCACTTGCCGTATTGTGTTAGCCATCGCTGTACCATGTGCATTTAGCCTGCGCGGCAGTGAATTTAAGCTTTCTGTCATAATAGGCATCATTAACATGGACATGCCGAACATACGCGCCATGTATATGAAGAGCATATCATGATAAGGCGTCCGGTCTGTTAATTGGGTAAATTGATAAGTTGTGATCGCTGTAATGAGCAAACCGATAATCGCAAGCGGCCGTGCTCCTATCTTATCGAATAACTTACCAGTAATCGGCGACATAATACCCATCAAAATCGCACCCGGAAGCATCATCAATCCGGATTGCAAAGGTGTAAAGCCGCGAATGTTTTGCATATAAACAGGTATAAGAACCATGGCAGCAAACATCGCCATTGTTACAACCGCATTTACAGTCTGCGCTAAGGAAAAGGTTCCGTACTTAAATACTCTAAAGTCAAGCATTGGTCTCTCAATGACTAACTCACGCCATACAAAGGCTATTAAACCAATAATGCCAATAATGAGAGTTACTACAACTATAGAATCTGACCAACTCTTGTTCCCGGCTTCACTAAATGCATACAGAATACCCGCAAAACCAATAGTGGAGAAAATAATCCCCCAAAGATCCAGCTTAGGATTTTTCAGCTTGAATACATTTTTCAAAAAGATAATCGCAAGGATGATATCTAAGACCGCAAAAGGTAAAACAATCCAGTATAATAAGCGCCATGTCCAATTTTCAACAATCCAGCCGGATAACGTCGGCCCTACAGCCGGGGCAAAAATCAAGGCAATACCCATCATACCCATGGCTGCACCGCGTTTTTCAGGCGGGAAGATCGTTAAGAACACGTTCGTCATCAGCGGCATAATAACTCCCGCACCCATGGCTTGGATAACCCTGCCGATTAACATGATACTGAAAGCCGGCGTAATCGCACAAATAAATGTACCGACAGCGAAAAACAGCATCGCACCAACAAATAATTGCCTTGTCGAAAACTTCTCCATCAGAAAGGCTGTAATTGGAATTAACACACCGTTAACGAGCATATAAATGGTTGTTAACCATTGAGCTGTACTGGTTGTTACATTAAAGTCATTCATAATCTTAGGTAAGGCAACATTCATTAATGTTTGGTTAAGAATAGCAACAAACGCCCCCATGATAAGAACAAAGATAATCGGCGCAGGCTTAATATCTATATCCTCATCAGCGTCTTTTTGCTTTGTTACCATTGGTAAATTTTTCGAACTGCCTTTTTGCAGAATATCGTTTATTTCCTCAGACTGGCCGCCTGTTACGAATTCTTCAGCATTTTTAGTGACAGCTTTTTGGTGCTGCATTTGTATTTGAGCCCTGGAAATGTCGGCATCATCTGCCATCTGTGGCTGGTTTTTTCGTCTTCGTATCAGGAGGTTCAACCCAATGATAACTAAAATGACGAAGATCACATATCCCACAATGAACACTGTCATCACTGATCCCTCCTTTCCGTTAAATTAGTACTAAATGTGTACTTTCACTGTTACGTTCATGCCTGGTTTTAAAGAAACGCCTTTGTAATTATCAATAGATATTTTGACTGGAACAACTTGAGTGACTTTTTGGAAATTGCCATTCGCATTAGACTGCGGCATCATAGAAAATGTGCTGGCAGTTGCTTTACCGATTTGCTGTACTCTCCCTGTGAATTTAGTATCAGGATAAGCATCAACATAGATATCTACTTTTTGATCTTTTTTCACATCATCGATATCAGTTTCATCAATATTTGCAGTAACATAAAGATCACTTAAATCGTAAGCAGTCGCAATTGGTGTTCCGGCACCAACAAATGAATTTTTAACGACTTTATTTTGAACAATTGTTGCATGTTCAGGCATTGTGATAGGCATTTTTTGCGTTCTGCCGTCGCTGCCTTGTGCTTCTACCTCACCGACTTTATCGTTTGCATCGAAAGTATTGCCAACTTGACCGTCCCACTTGGTAAGTTTACCAGCCGCTGGTGCAGCGATTGGAATGGACTGACCATCGATCATCGCGTTGTCAGTTTTAACATAGTTTGCTGATTGATCATAGTAGTAGTATCCGATGGCTCCGCCACCAATAAGTACGATAATAACAATAATATTAATTATAATCCCACGTGCTAAACTACTCATTAAAAGTTCCTCCTTTGACTTCTTAGAAAAACTTGACTAATCGCAAAATGCCTCATAGCGAAAGTCTCAGTTTTTCTTATTGTTTAATCTTTTAAAGATGATTTGTTTTCGACTTACAAGCCTAACTCCCGGGCTTTCACCTCCTAAAAGGACTATCGGACTATTAACCCCGCAAATAGTTAACCTTGTGAAGTAAAAAACAAACAAAAAAATAGCCTTGGCTTATTCACACAAATATTACACTTGAAAATGAATGTACAAGTGAATATTTATGTAAAAGAGCTTAGAAAGTAAATAAAATCCAAGGTTTTTTTGATTATCTATAAAAATAGTTAACAAGGTTAATAAATTGCTAACGAAATGTATATTACATCATACCAAAATAAAAAGCAAGAGGTTTAAATCATTTTTTAATAAAAACTTATGGCAGTTATTATCCCGCTAATTAAACTTGGTACAAAAGAAGCAACAATCCAGTTAATAGGTATTAAGGCCAAGGCAGTGCACGCGACGTTAAAGAAAACTTGACGATTGGCAAGCCTGAAAGGCGCAGACAAAGACATTTGCGCTTTAAGACCTAAAATTGTCCTCTACGTCGAATTGGCAACATTGCTGCCAATTTATACGCTTAATGTATAAAAAAACACCACTCAAGTGGTGTTTTACCGGTAATCTTCATTCAGTTCATTTAAAGAAACCTCTTGTTCATTCTCAGGTGCATCCAGAGGATAAATTCTTGCTGTTTCATTCTTTTCATCCACTTCCTGAATATAAATGGCCTTACCGTTATAAGATACATTAGCCATTACAGGTGAAGCAGCAATTTCTTTAGCACGTTGTTTATTCATTATTATGATCTCCTTTCTATACCAGAGGTCAGCATTTAGAAGAAAAAGTTTAAGAATGCTTAAACACAAATCTTCTGGAAACTAGTCTACTGGCAATCACAGTTATCATGTTAACCATAAAAGACTTTAAATATTCTTATATCTAATATTTAATTCTTAATGATAAAGCTCTTTTGAATGAAAAGCATATAATTTTCCATTTACCGCGAAAGACGCTTTGCCTGTTTCTTCAGAGACAACTAATATGATGGCATCACAAACCTCGGATAAGCCAACCGCCGCCCTATGCCTTGTCCCGAGCTTCCTCTCCCCGGTTTGTATTCGGGAAAGAGGCAATACATTTGCCGCTGAAATAATTGAATCCTCTTGAATTAACACTGCACCATCATGAAGCGGGCTGCCAGGGTAGAAAATTGACTCCAATAATGAATAAGTTAACGTTGCACCGACAGGAATCCCCGGGTGGATTAATCCATCGAGAGAATCTTCTCTTTGGATAACAATCAGCGCACCGTGATGCCTGTCCGATAAATGCTCTACAGCAGTTGTAATCGATGGATATCCATCCGTATACGGGGATAAGTAGGATTTTAAATAATATGAGGCTGCTTTTTTTTGCAAATCGCCAATCACTTCTTGTATATGTTCACACTGCTGTAAGATACAGTCTTCATTACAGTCAACCGATTCAAGCACTGATTGCATATCGTCCATAATTCTATGTATATTTTCTTTAAGGCAATGTCTCATCGTTGAATTTAGGCCGACCTGTTCTTGAGCCATAAAAATTACCCTCGATTCATAAAGAAAGTTTCTATCCGTTACTTTCTCCATTTTTGAGACTGGGTATTCAAACACGGGGGTACTAAGCCCCCCAGAATTTTCTTATAACCAATTCCTGTTGATCCTGTTTTATACGTGAAGTTAACAGACTAACTGCAATATAAGCAACTAAAGCGAGGACAACCGGCAAAACAACAGGGTTCATATCAAACGGGTTGGGCCAAAACTTTTGAATGATTGTATACGAAACAACACCTAAGATGATTGAAGCTAAAGCACCGTAGGTATTGCCTTTCTTCCAGTAAAGCCCGAGAACAATCGGCCAAATAAAAGCCGCTTCCAATCCGCCGAAAGCAAATAAATTTAACCAGATTAACAGATTTGGCGGATGAATTGACATGACCAAAACAATAATGCCAACAATAGCCGTTACCCACATGCTTAAACGTCTTACTTTTTGTTCTGATGCCTTTGGCTGTATATAGTTTAAATAAATGTCCTTTACAAGCGATGAACTGACTAGTAAAAGCAAAGCATTAACCGTTGACATAATTGCTGCCATTGGTGCGGCCAATACAACACCGGCAAGCCACGGAGGCAATACCTTCATAGCAAGCATCGGCATAACTTCATCACCGACTTTTATTCCAGGCATCACAGCCCGGGCGAAAACACCGGATAAATGCATCCCCAGCATAATGATACCGACAACAATTGTTCCGATTATTACAGCCCTGTGCATGGATTTAGAATTTTTATATGACATTGCACGAACTGTTACTTGCGGAAGACCAACGACTCCTACACCTACCAATAGCCAGAAAGATGTGATATAGGAGGCTGAATATTGATGATGCGGGCCATATGGTGTAATAAGTCCGGGATTAATCGACTTCAGCTCTGATATAATATGACCAACACCGCCTCCGGCAATAATTGTTCCAATAAGTATTGTCAAAGTCCCGACAAACATCACAATACCTTGGATGCTGTCGGTTATCGCAACGGCGCGAAAACCGCCGATTGTTACGTAGACAAGCACCGAAACGGCAAATATAAATAAAGAGGCAGTGTAGCTCAACCCTGTTAATGATTGAATGAGTCTGCCGCCGCCAACCCATTGAGAAGCCATTGACGAAAATAAAAATATAATGATAGTTAATGCAGATAAAATAACAACCCATTTGCTGTTGTAGCGTTCTTTTAGAAAGTCAATCAATGTGACGGACTTTGTTTTTCTGGCAATGATCGCGAATTTTTTTCCAAGAACCATCAAGACAAAATATCCCGTGACAACCTGGATCATGGCTAATAATACCCAACCGAGTCCAACACTATAAGCAACCCCCGGCCCGCCAATAAAACTGGATGCACTGCCGTAAGTGGTTACCATTGTCATCGCTAAAATAAAGCCGCCAAGCTGCCGGCTGCCTAGAAAATATTCTTGCAAAAAATTATCCGTGCTCTTGATATGTCTTGCCGCATAAGCACCTACAATAAAAATAACGACTAAAAATATAATCATCGGCAAGGTCACTGACCAATTCACTTGCCATCTCCCACCTTTTCATGATCATCGTCTATCGGTATATCTTTAAAAACAAATTTTACAACAATAATGACTAAGACCGTCATAACAATAAAACCTAAAATGCAGCTGTAAAAAAACCACGAAGGGAGCCCCCAGATATAATGATAATCAGCTACAGGTTTTGAACCGAGTCCATATGCAAAACCATACCACCAAATAAAATTTATAATTGCTAGAATAACCCCAATCAAGGCTTCACGGTGAGCTGTTTTGTATCTTGGATCCTCTTTATACGGTTTCCGATTAGATGGCTGCAAATAAATCACCCCCCCTTAGCCTTTTAATATTGACATATTTCGCCAACATTAACAACAGATCCTTTTATTTTTTATTCTTCTAACACAATATATACTGATCATAAAATTAAAGAAAAATAGGAAATTTTTTTATTGTTAGATGATTATTAATGGTTGTAAAATAAAATTGCGAAATATTTTGTTTGGCTTTGGGGAGGATGCCTTATGGATAACATAGGAGATACAATCGAAATAAGCGCTGAAAAATTCAAAAAAATATTAGACCATTCATCCGATGAAATTTTTGTAATCGATGACCAAAAGAAAATCATATATGTTAACAAACTTTGTGAAAAGCACTATGGGTTGAAACCCTCAGAAGTTATTGGCGAATATAACATGTCGCTTTTTGAGAAAGAGTACTGGAGACCTTCAATTGTTCCGCTTGTGTTTGAAAAAATGGAACCGATTACAATTAAACAAACGACCTATATTGGAACCGAATTAATAACAACAGCCATCCCAATAATAAATGAACAAAATAAAATTGAACTCGTTGTTATTACCGCACAAGAATTACAAAATCTAACATCGTTAAAAGAATACAATGAAAATAATGATTCAGATACAAACGCTTTTCCCCAACAAGCTCTTTTTACAAACAGCGAAAAGATGAAACATATTATCAAGTTTTGCAAAAAGATAGCAAAGGTTGATTCAACTGTTCTTATTCAAGGGGATTCCGGTACAGGAAAAGGTGTGCTGGCCAGTTACATCCATCAAATCAGTGATAGAAAAGACGGCCCGTTCTTAACGATTAACTGCGCAGCAATTCCCGAAAATTTATTGGAGTCTGAACTGTTCGGTTATGCAAAAGGATCTTTCACAGGGGCAAATGCAAACGGTAAACACGGATTAGTCGAGGAAGCAGAAGGCGGCACCCTATTCCTGGATGAAATCGGCGAGCTTTCTCTAAAAATTCAAGCAAAAATATTGCATCTTATTCAAGAACATGAATTTATTCCAATTGGAGGAAGAAAACCTAAAAAAGTAGATATAAGAATCATAGCCGCTACCAATCGTCACTTAATAGATATGGTAAAAAATAAAGAGTTTAGGGAAGATCTTTTTTACCGTCTTAATGTCATTGATATTAAGCTGCCGCCGTTAAAGGAAAGAACAGAAGATATTATTCCATTGACCTATTATTTTCTTAATAAGTTCAACAATAAATTTTCAGTTAATCGAACGATATCTCAAGAATGCTTAGATATTATCGCAAACTATTCGTGGCCCGGAAATATTCGTCAGCTTGAAAATGTTATTGAAAGATTAGTTATAACGAGTGATTCAGTTATTTACGCCGACGACCTGCCGGAAGTCATTTTTCAAAATACTAAAAATAAATCATTATATTTAACCCATTCTTCTCTGGATTCAGCCATCAAAGAAATCGAAAAAGAATTCATACGAAAATCATTCAAGAAATTAAAAAGCTCCAGAAAAGTTGCCAAGGAATTAAACATCAGCCAAACACGGGCCAACAATTTAATAAGGGAATATTGCGAAGACTTGAAAGAGAATTAAGAGAAGGCTTGGCATATGCCAGGCCTTTTAAATTTGCGCCGCAGCTTATTCGGAGATGTATGGCCGCTTCTCGTCGCAACTCGAAGCAGTTCGGGAAGTAACGCTCGTCAATACTTTCTTGGCTTCATTTCCTCTTGAAGCACATACCAGTTTTGTGTGAATGGGGACCCGAGAACCCAATAGCTGACGCCGCGCAGATTATATTGTAAGGCCAAATCATATTTTGCCTTAATACTTCGTGCATCCTCAAACCAAACTTCATGTTGTGTACCCTGTTCATCCGTATAACGATAAAACGGGGACGCGGCAGTCGTATCATATTGAATGGCCGCCCGGTACTTTGCTGCACGGCTGATCGCACCGTTAGGACTGATCGTTGAAGCAAAAGTCCCCTGAACAAACGGGAGCTTCCAATCTCTGCCGTAAAGAGAAATCCCCATCATTATTTTGTGACGCGGAATGACTGTGATCGCATAATCTATCACTTTTTTAATCTGATTAATTGGCGAAATAGCTTGGGGGCTGGCGCCTGCCCACCCCCACTCATAAGTCATTAATACAATAAAATCAACAATTTGTCCTTGAGAGGCATAGTCATGCGCCTCATATAACAATCCTTTTTGTTCGCTTGATGTCTTAGGTGCTAAAGCCGTTGACACATAATAACCATACGGGTGAAACTTAGCAACAGCCCGACGGAGAAATTGATTATATTTTTCACGGTCGCTTGGATAAACGTATTCAAAGTCAAAGTTAACGCCTCTGTAATTTTTGTTTCTCATCATGTTTAAAATATTATTTAGCAGCTTCTCCTGTAAATCAGCACTTGAAAAAATAGTAGTCATCAATTCTGAACTGAATTTACCATCCTCTGAATTTGTCAATACCATGATAGGGACTATTTTTTGCGAACGCGCAATTGACAACACAGCATTTTCCTGCAAATTTTCCAAAGTGGCATCACGTTTTACATTATAGCTAAAAGGCATAACATATGTTAAATATTCTCCAATTGTTCTAAGTTCCTTTTGACCTGATTCGCGAAAATTCGTCATATAGGCATTTACTTCTTTAACCGGCCTTATAAATGGGATTGATAAGCGGGTACCCGGGTCAATCCGGTTTGGATTAGAAATTGAATTTGCCCGGACAATGGCCTCAACAGTTGAATGAAATGTCACTGCAATCTGAGATAATGTTTCACCTGGCTGGACAATATGTACCGGAATAAATAATGTTTGGCCGGCATAAATTTGTGAGGAGTCAACGATGTTATTTCTATCGGCTATCATATTGGAGGTTGTGCCCCAACTCAAAGCAATGCGGGACAGAGTATCTCCAGGCTTCACCGTATAACTGGGAAATGGATCCGGAATAATAAGTGCTTGACCGACCACAAGAACATTTGGATTAGAAATACCATTAATTCTAACAAGCATAGGGATATCCATATGATAAATTCTTGCAATCTGCCAAAGCGTTTCACCCTGATGAACGACATGGATGTTCATAAAGTCACCTCCCTTAAGTAACCCTTGTGTAAATGTATTAGTTAAAGATACAATTTATGAACAGGGGAAAATAGTTAACTTACCATTGCAGTTGATGAAGTCATACGTAAAAAACCCGCCAATGGCGGGTTTCTATTCGAAAAAAGCTTTGTTCAATTGAATAAACCTCTGTTCCTCTTCCGGCACTTCATAATCAGCATATATCGCCTCAACAGGACAAACGGCTTCACAAGCGCCGCAATCAATACAAGAATCAGGATCAATATAGTACATATTATCTCCCTCATGGATGCAATCAACTGGGCATGTTTCAACACACTCTGCTGCTTTCTCATCTTTACATGGTGACGTTACGACAAAAGCCATAATGGTTCCTCCTCTTCTCTATCTATCATTTTTCACGCAAACAAACTCGTGCTGTGCTTTGGCTGCAGCTTTGCTTTAGGATCTATATATGATTTGGCATTGCTTATTGCAATTGGCGCTTCACCGAAACCGGTCGCAATTAATTTGACTTTTCCATCATAAGATACAATATCACCGCAAGCGTAAATACCCGGAATATTAGTCTCCATCCTTGAGTTCACTACAATTGAATTTTTCTCGATATTTAAGCCCCAGTCCTTAATCGGTCCAAGCGATGAAATAAATCCATAGTTAACAATTAAAGCATCGATATCAATCGATAATATTTCATCAGTATCTGTATGCTGAATCATAAATTGACTGATTTTATTCCCATCTCCGACTAGCCCCGCCGCTATATAAGACGTCAAAATATTAACACTTGAATCCTTTAATTGATTAACACTTTGCTCATGAGCACGAAATTTGTCCCGGCGGTGGACAAGACTGACACTTTTTGCAATTGGTTCAAGCATCAAAGCCCAATCAACGGCAGAATCTCCGCCTCCGCAAATCACAACGTTTTGACCGGTAAACTGATTCATGTCATTGACAAAGTAATGAAGGTTTTTCCCTTCATATATGGCAGCTTCGTCTATTTTTAACTGCCGCGGCTGGAAAGCCCCAACGCCCGCCGTAATCAAAACGGTTTTAGAAAAATGAACCTCTTCTTCGGTATAAATTTCAAACAAGCCGTTAGCTTTTTTTGTGACATTCTGAACAGTTTGATTCACAACAAAAACAGGATCAAACTGGCTCGCCTGCTCTGTTAACTGATCAACAAGCGTCTGGGCCCGCACCTTTGGAAACCCGGCAACATCATAAATGTACTTTTCCGGATATAAAGCTGCCAGCTGTCCGCCGAGCTGCGGCATACTTTCAATCACTTTAACCTTCATTTCGCGGATTCCGCCGTAAAAGGCGGAAAACAGTCCTGCCGGTCCCCCGCCAATAATGGTGACGTCAAAAACATTTTGTTCATTCATTTTCATCCACTCCACACAACGATATTTTCTTTCATATTCTTATTGACGAGCCAATTCACTTTCTAATATATTTACAAAAAAATCCCCTACGTCCCCAGTTAATGCATTGCCGCCCATGTCTGGCGTCAAGCATTCAGTTTCTTTTAACAATTTTTCTATTATTTTTATGAGACGCTTGCTATGTTCCTCAAATCCAAAGAAATCAAGCATTTGACTTGCTGACCATATGGAGGCCAGCGGGTTCGCTTTACCTTGTCCCGAAATATCAGGTGCTGATCCATGCACCGGTTCAAACATAGAAGGGTACTTTCTTTCCGGATTAATATTGGCGCCTGCCGCAAGCCCTAATCCGCCGGTAAGCGCGGCTCCTAAATCTGTTAAAATATCACCGAATAAATTTGATGTCACGACGATCTCGAACCTCTTCGGCTGCTGAACCATAAACATGCTTGCTGCATCAACTAAATAGGAATATGTCTCCACGTCGGGGTATTCCCGTCCAACTTCGGCAAAAATTTGATCCCAAAAAACCATTGAATAATTCAGTGCGTTTCCTTTACTGACACTTGTCAATGCTTTACCGGCCTTTCTTGCTGTTTCAAAGGCATATCTAATAATGCGTTCTGTTCCTTTGCGGGAAAATACACCTGTTTGTAAAACAACTTCCTCTTTTTTATCTTTAAAAAGCCAATCTCCGGCTCCGGCATATTCACCTTCGCTGTTTTCACGAATAATGAGCATATCTATATCTTCTTTTTTCACATGTTTTAATGGACATACATCTTCGGAAAGACATGTTATCGGACGTAAATTGACATATTGATCAAATGACTTTCTAATTTTCAAAAGCAAATCCCATAATGAAATATGGTCGGGTACACCCGGATAACCTACCGCACCTAAATATATGGCATCAAAATTTTTAAGCTGTTCAATCCCGTCATCATCCATCATTTTGCCGTGTTTCGAATAATACTCGCATCCCCACGGAAAATAAGCAAACTTAAACTCAAAACGGCCATCAAGCTCAGCGACCTTTTTTAAAACTTTTACACCTTCATTAATGACTTCGGGTCCTATCCCGTCTCCAGGTATGACAGCAATATGATAAGTTTTTTTCATTGGCAAAGTTATTCTCCTTATAAAGTGTGAGTGTTCAAAGGATTGATGGAAGTTTTTATCCCTTGCCAAAGCAAGGGATAAATCTCTATTCTACGTTAAGCTCACGGCGCACCAATTCATGAAAGTAATGAACACCATGTTCAGTCGGTGAAATAATTCCTCTTTCAAAAGCTTTTGATCTAAATCCAATTTGTTCAGCCTCAACCAAGGCTACATCTTCGACACGTACTTGTTCAGCGAAATCTATTAGAATTTGTTGTTCTTTAGTAGGTTTATCACCAATTAAATAAACAGTATAAATACCTAAAGTTGTTTCATGATCAATAGGAATCATTTGAATCATCGACAGATTTCCCGGCCCAGGATAAATGGCTGCCATAATGTTTGGCCATAACCAGTAAAAACGTCCTTCTTGAACATCCGCATTTTGCAGATCTAATTCAAGGGCACCCCGCTGTTGTTTATCTTTAATGGCTGTTCCTTGAATATTGCAATTATTCCCATTTATGATGTGGTATTTATTTAAATCCAATGTTGCCGCAAAGCCTGGATGGGCAATCGGACAATGATCGCACTCAAGATAATTGTCAATAAATGCTTTCCAGTTACATTTAATCGTACGTGTTTTAACGTAACTCTTCTTTAATTGCGGCAGGAAACTAAATTGCTCAATGTCATTAAAAAAGTCTTTGTAAATATTAGCTAATCCCGCGGCATTTTCATCTAAATTAACAAATATAAGTGAAGCTTCCGATTCTACTCTGACCGGACGCAGCCCCATTTCATCAGGATTAAATCCTGGAGCATTTTTGAAATTTGGTGCCTTATTAAGACTGCCGTCTAATTTAAAAGTCCATCCATGGTATGGGCATTGCAATATTTTTTTACAGCCGGCCTCTTCTTGTTCGATTTGCGTCCCCCGGTGCGGGCAAACATTATAAAAGCCCCGTAACTCGCCATCATTTCCTCTGACTAAGATGATTGGTTCTCCGGCAATATCACAAGTAAAAAAATCTCCAGGATTTGCAATTTGACTTTCGTGACAAACATATTGCCATGTTTTTGAGAATATTTTCTCCTTTTCAGCTTCTAAAACGGTGGGATCTGTGTACAAACGGTAAGGTATTGTTTTAGCACCAATCATATTTGGTTCAGGATATTGAATAGCCATTATAAAAACCCCTTTCACGTCATCTGAATTTTTTCTTTTGCCCTTAATTATGCAAGCATTGTGCCAACTGCAAATAAGTAAAACATCGCGGTTTATCAATATAATAACTAAAATAAATAGAGTAAGGATTAACTCAATTTGAGTTGATCCTTACTCAGTTAACAATCATCCATATTTTGACCCTGATTTACATCAATTCCTGCTATTCGTGAAATTTTTCATTTATTATGATAAAATTGACATGAGCGATAATTTTTATATCCCCCTCTTAAAATTATCTTTATTGTTAAAGGTGTCCGATCCCACTTTTCCTTTTTATCCATTTATTGTAAACATGCAATTTAATAATTGAGTTTCATTCAACTCACTGAGTTAAATGGAACTCAATTATTTTTTTTAAGCATGCTGAAAGTTAAGAAAATCAACTGTAAAGCACGTTTAAAAGTTGGTACAAGACTTGCATCTTAAAAAGTAAGAAGCGAACTTATTAATAGAAAGGAGTCGGCGCTTACTTTAATTCAAGATTCGTTTCGTATTCCTTTTAACGCATTGGAGGTGATCATTCTTAAAGCGGTATTTATATATAGGGGGCATCTATGATTGAAAGGGGAATTTGAATGAAGATAGAGAAACACAGCCTTGATTTTATTCCAGAGGAAGAAAGACACGGCAGTGTACGAAATCTTTTTTCGATTTGGTTCAGTGCCAACATGCAAATAACCGTCGTAATTACAGGTGCTTTAGCTATTACTTACGGGTTAAATATTTTTTGGAGCTTGGTTGCCGTCGTTTTAGGTAATCTTATTGGCGGTCTGTTTATGGCCACCCACTCCGCACAAGGTCCGAAACTCGGGATTCCGCAAATGATTCAAAGCCGCGCCCAATTTGGGGTCATCGGTGCTGTTCTCCCTCTCATTCTTGTCGTTATTATGTACGTCGGCAGTTTCTTTGCTACCGGTATTTTGGGTGCACAAGCCGTCCACAGCGTTTTTCCGGGCATATCGATCACTTGGGCTCTTATTATTCTTGGAGCGATAACTCTTATTATCACTGTTTTCGGATATGATCTGATTCATGCCATGGAAAAATATTTAGCAATTGTATTTGCCATTGTGTTCATTATCGTCACTATTTATGTTGTGCGCATGCCATTGCCGGCGCATAGCTGGTCCATTAAAGATTTCCATCTAAGTAAGTTCATTCTAGTACTGAGTGTAACGGCTACTTGGTTATTGACGTACGCACCATATGTCGCAGATTACTCCCGGTACTTGCCTAAAAACACATCATCGAAGGCAACTTTTGGTTACACCTACGCTGGCGGTGTTATCGGTACAATGTGGATGATGATACTTGGCGTTTTCTTAACAGCAGCCATTCCTCATTTCACCGATAACCCTAGTCAACATCTGGCAGGCTTGTTCGGGCCAACCTTTGCAACTATTCTTTATTTAGTCATTATCATCGGTGTCATAAGTATTAACGTTCTGAATCTTTATTGTGCTTTCATGGCGACGATTACGACAACCGAAGCCTTCAAAAAGTCTCAGGTAACACCGAAGAAACGATTCAATCTTATACTGATTATTGCCGCAATTGGTACTGTGCTTGCCATATTCGGACAATCCAACCTCATGTCGATATTCTCGGATTTTATGTTGTTCCTGCAATATTTTATGATCCCTTGGAGCGCCATTAACCTGGTCGATTTTTATTTCTTGCGCCACGGTGAGTACGATATTAAAGATATTTTTGATATTAATGGAAAGTACGGAAAGTTCAACTGGATCTCTATTATTGCCTATCTTGTGACGATTGTTCTTGAAATTCCATTTATGAACACGTCAGTTTATGAAGGTCCAATCTCTAAAGCATTGAATGGAGCAGATATTGCCTGGGCAGTTGGTCTTGTTATTCCTGCTATACTCTATTACTTCCCTATGCGTAAGAAATTTTTTAAGGAAAATTTGCAACCCCTTACACGAAAAGTGAAGAGTGAAGTAAAATCTTCTCCTGTACATCCTCACACGTTAAAAACAGGGAATGAAGAAAAACGAATATGATAGAAAAATCAACTATTAATGACTGTCTATAATGATGTTTATAGACAGTCTTTTATAATTTATGACAATTATGATCTTTTTTGTTAACTAATTGTTATGTGGCTGTTACCAAGGTAATTATAGTCTTCTATATGATTAGAATATAGATTGTTAAACAAGCCAAAACCTTTAAAGGACGTGATGACAATCCAGGCTAAAGGGTACAATGTTGTATCCATCATTTTGTTTATTGTTCCCCTGCTTCTTTTCTATTTTAGTAATTTTAATCCATCCGTCTCTTGGATCTTATTAACAACACCGGTTATAGGGATTATTTTATCTTACTTTGGAAAAAAAGGTCCGTCCCGTATTATAGCAATTTCCGGCAATGTGATAGCGATTATTATTTGTTCCAGCTCTGCTGCCGGTTCTATTTTTTTTTAAATGAAAATATCGATCTGTCTCGATCATTTTCATTCCTTTACTAATTAAAAATCCAATAAATGCAAACAATAGGCTAAGCCAAGGCGGAAGAGGTACCAACCAATATTTCGTTATGCTTATACTTTATCAAAAAACAATACCAATTAAGTACCTGAGCCGATTCAAATCATAATTATTATTGGTACATCCCGATTTTATTTATTTTGTTCGGCAATTCTTCGATTATCGTCACAATATGTTTTTGGACTGTTCTCAAACACCTCTTCCGCTGTTTTTACACCAGCCCGGACAATCAAAAGGTGATCAAGCAGTTCAAGTAATATCCCTTCATCTTACTTTTCAAATACATTCTTGTTTGAATACACACAGGCATGTTTTCCTCTAATATTTAATTTATCCATTAAAACAATCACTTGCTTAGCAATAGGTCAATTTGTATTCCCTTCCAGGGTTTGGACCATAATATTAAAATATGACAGCATTCAATAATTGAAGAAACAAGGAAGTGGCATATTTGATCGAAAAGGGGAAAATTTCTACATTCCAGATGGGGGTGATCATGTATTTTATGGTTGGTGGAACATCCACTCTATTAGTTCCATCAATTGCCGCTAAATATGCTGGACAAGATATGTGGCTCTCACCCGTCTGGAGCTCATTGATTGGGTGTCTTAATGTATTTATCGCTTGGCAATTATATAAAATTTATCCAAAAACAACAATGATTGAATCCAGTAAAATAATTCTTGGCCGGATTTTAGGATTTGTTTTTAATTTTTTCTTTTTGTTCCGTCTTATATATGACATGAGCATTATCGTCAGGGAATACGGAGAATTTATCCATGTTTTTTTATCTAAAACGCCGCTTTATATCTTGATGGGAAGTCTCATTTTAGTTTGTTCCTTTGCAGTTTTAGGAGGCATCGAAGTTATTGCCAGATGTACTCAATTTTTTCTTCCTATTGTCATTCTATTTTTCTTTTTAATGATTATCTTTATTATTCCAGATTTAAAACCGGAAAATATGCTGCCAGTCATGGAGAATGGTCTTAAGCCGTCTTTAAAAAGTGCACTATTTATAAATGAATGGTTTGTTGAGTTTATTTATATTGCTTTCCTGTTTCCGTTATTAAAAAATAAAAAAAGGGCGCTTAGCTGGGGCAGTATTTCTGTATTAACAGTCATGGTCACAATGGTTATGGCGAACTTTGTTTGTCTTTTTTTGTTAGGAGATATCACAGAAAAGTATAATTTTCCTGTGTACACAGTTGCCTCATACATAAGTGTTGCTGATTTTGTTGAGCATTTGGATGGTATTGTTATGGCTATCTGGATATTGGTAGGGTTTTGTCAATTAGCCATGTGGTTTTATGCACTTTCACTTGGCGTCAGTCAATGGCTGAATCTTTCTGAATATCGTCCCGTTGTATTGCCTCTTGGACTCTTGATTATTTTATTCAGTATTTGGATAGCACCTAATTTTGAATCACTGGTAGCTTCTCTTAACACAGCATTTGTCCCATATACTTATGTAATTATGTCTTTTTATCCAATCTTGTTATTATGTATCGCTTATGTGAGAAAATGGGCGACTCAAAATAAAATTATCTAAATACAAGATGTTATGTTTTTAGCTATTGAAAAGCAGAGACGCAAAACTTTAGCTCCCATTCTTAGAGAACGGGAGCTATTTTTACTCATTTATTTAAGACGTTAAAACCATACTTTTTAAATATTTTCTGTGCCTGTTCTGTTTGCAGATAATGATATAGTTTTTTTGCTGCTTGGGGATGCTTTGTATCTTTTATAATGCCTGCCGGATAAACAATTGGTGAATGGTCTGAATGGCTCGCGGTTGCAACAATTTTAACTTTTTTAGTTGTTAAGGCGTCAGTTTTATATACAATACCGGCATCGACATTCCCTGTCTCTGCATAAGACAACACTTGCCGAACATCCTTAGCCATCACTGTTTTCGGTTGAATGGTTTTCCACACATTTAAGTGCTGTAATGTTTCTTTAGCATACTCCCCTGCCGGAACTGTTTGCGGAATGCCAATGGCAACCTTATGTACATTGTTATTTTTTAAATCCCTGAAATTTTTTACCGTTGATTGACTGTTAGTGGGAGTCACAAGCACAAGGGTATTGCCTAATATATTTTTACCTTCTTTAATTAGCCCTTCCTTAGCTAATTGATCGTAATTTCCCCGTGATGCTGATATGAAAAGATCAGCGGGAGCCCCCTGTTCAATTTGCTTTTGCAAATCGCCTGACCCGCCAAAATTAAATTTTAATTTAATATTTGGATTAGCTTTTTCAAATGGTTTTTGAATATCATCTAAGGCATCTTTTAAACTTGCAGCTGCAGAGACAGTAAGAGTAACTTGTTGTTGATTATTTGTCTTAGCGTCAGCCTTTTTCTCTTGAGACTGGCCATTTGCTGAACATCCTGCTGCTGCAAATAAAAGTAATAATGCGAAAAGACATATCGCCGAAATTTTCTTCAAATTTTCCTACTCCCCTTTGCTAATTATAATAAGTTATAATTAAATATAACTAATTATAACTTATTATAATTAAAACCCAATACAAAAATATTAATTTTTTAAAAATTTGTCGAGTAAAGGCTCTAAATACATTTAAAAGGTATAAACTCCATACCACAATCCCGTTTTTATGACCAACAAAAAATAAAGTCTATAAATAAAACTTTTAAGACGATAAAATAAAGTGAAACTTCCATCAGTGGGTGTTTTGTTCATCCCCCACTGATGGTTAGTGAAGCTACTACTTGAATAAGCTTCTTGTGCTTTGCGACGAGAAGTTGGTAAAGCTTTTCTTTGAATACGCGACGGCGCAGGAGCACAACAAATCGGGGTGTTAGCGAAGCAACTACATGAATTGCCTCTGTGCAATTTGCGACGAGCTTTGTTTAGCTTCTTTGGAATTTCGTCGCGCAGGAGCACCTCCGTTAACTCCCGCCTAAACTGTAATGACTCACTTAAGTTTTGAGGCGGGAGTCTTACGGACGGTTGCACCGGGATAAAGTGAAGGAGGTAAGAAAATTGACCGATGACCGTTCATATACCACTGAAGAGGTTTCGAAAATCTTAAAAGTATCAAAACTTACCGTTTATGACCTTATAAAAAAAGGAAAATTACCCGCTTATCAGGTTGGGAGACAAAAACGTATTGAGGCAAAAGATCTGGAAGCATACATTAATCAAACAAAAAGCGGACTGCCGCAAATGAATGGTAAAGTAACACATCATAATATAGAGGATTCTTCTGCATCACTGAGATCAATTATTATAAGCGGCCAAGATATGGTTTTAGATATGCTTGGAAGTCTTATTGAAAAAAGTCATCCGGGGTATCGTTCTCTTCGTTCGTATGAAGGCAGCCTTAACAGTTTGATCTCAATGTACAAAGGTGAATGTGACATCGTCAGTATGCATTTATTCGATGGAGACACCGGTGAATATAACATACCCTACGTTAAAAAAATTCTTGTCAATGACCGCTATATTGTCCTTAACCTTCTTTCACGCCGGGCTGGTTTTTATGTCCAACAAGGGAACCCTAAACAGATAAAATCGTGGGAGGATTTGACCGATTCCAACGTTAAAATAGTAAACAGAGAAAAAGGGTCAGGGGCAAGAACACTTCTTGATGAACAATTGCGGATCCATCATATATCAACGTCCACTATCAACGGTTATGATCAAGAGGAAACAAATCATTTGGCAGTTGCAGCAGCCATTGCTCAGGGAAAAGCGGATGCAGGCGTCGGTATTGAAAAAGCCGCTAAAATTGTCGGAGTCGAATTTATCCCTCTTATTAAGGAACGTTACGACATTGTATTAATAAAGTCTGAGCAAAATTTGGAACTTATTGATATTATAAAAAGCCATTTACTCTCGGACAGCTTCAAGAAAGAAATTGAATCCATTGGCGGATACGATGTGTCAATGACCGGATCAATTATTTATGAAACTTGCTGAAACACGTCTTCATCCTTTGAATCGGATGAAGATGTCATTCAAGCAGGTCTTTTTATACTGTCATTTACTCAATGATTTTTCCCTCTTCTTAGCTGCAACACCTTTTTCAATAAGGAAATATCCATTTCATTATTTTTTATTTATGAAATTTTTATTGCATTTATATAAAAAACGAGTATACTTTAAGACGTAGTCAAGGCTTTCTCAATATCATTACGGTTACTTAACGTATTTTCCAGTTCATACTATCCGTAAGCGCATTCAAAAATTTAATAGGAGTGAAAGTTATGTATAAAGTCGCTGCTCTTCAAATCCATTCTCTTCCTAAAGAAACGGAAAAGAATACTGAACAAGCTGTAAAAATGACTCGTCAAGCGGCTGAGAAAGGTGCGGATCTCATTGTTTTGCCGGAGCTTTGGTCAAGCGGCTATTATTTAAGTTTCGAGGAATTCAAAGACCTCGGTGAAACGATAGAAGGAAAAATTGTCACGACCTTTCAGAAATTAGCACGTGAATTAAAGACTGTGTTGATCGTGCCTTTTCCAGAAAAAGAAGGCAACCATTTATATATTTCATCAGCCATCATTGAAAAAACAGGCGAGTTAATCGGAACATTTCGAAAGTCATTCCTTTGGGGGCGTGAACAGGAAATCTTCACTCCAGGGGACAGAGTGTATAACGTCTTCGATACATCACTTGGGAAAATCGGCGTCTTAATTTGTTACGATATCGAATTCCCTGAGCCAAGCCGTTTGCTTGCTTTACAAGGTGCGGAATTGATTATTGTTCCCTCCGTCTGGAGTATCCCTGCGGAAACAAGATGGGATATCCAGTTGCCCGCCCGTGCTCTTGATAATACGGTTTATGTATTGGGAGTTAATACGGTTGGAGAAGGAAGCTGCGGTAAAACTAAGCTTGCCGCTCCTGATGGTAAGATACTTTGCGAAGCCCCAAGGGACGAGCAGTTCATCTTGCTTCATGATATTGATCCTGAGGTGCTTTCTGAAGTTCGTTCTGCTATCCCCTATCTTTCAGAGTATGACAAAGTCTTATGGCCCGGCGGCAATCAATAAGTCATTTTATCAGGCTTAAACGCCCGAAAATCAGGTGGAGAATTTGCTCCACCTATCTATAGTCTTTTTTTATCGATCATGAAATATTTTTTTCAAATTCTATATAAAAATAAAATAAATATTTTAAAATGGAGGTCCTTTACCATGACTGCTTGTCATACATCTTTGATATCTGAGAAAACCGAAACATCTGCCAAATTATACGAAAAAGCCTGTGAAGTCATCCCCGGCGGTGTAACAGCCAACATTAAATATTTCGATCCTCATCCTCTGATTATGGAAAAAGGTAAAGGAAGCAAACTTTATGATGCGGATGGCAATGAATATATCGATTATTTGCTCTGTTACGGCGCGCTTATTCTCGGGCATGGGCATCCCGAAGTATTTCATGCTGTAGAAAAACAGCTGCGTGATGCCGGAACAACGATTTTCGGCACACCGCACCAGCTGGAAATGACAATGGCTCATAAACTTATTGACTTATACCCTGGAATTGACATGGTACGCTATACTAATTCCGGACTGGAGGCAACACTTCTCGCTGTTCGTACAGCCATGGCTTATACCGGGAAACCGAAATTAGCGAAATTTGAAGGCCACTATCACGGCGGCTATGATCAAGTCCTTCTCAGCGTTAATCCTGATATGGATCAAGCTGGAGATGCCAATCTGCCGAATACTGTACCTGAATCAAAAGGCATTCCGGATTATTACGTTGAAAATACTATCATTCTTCCTTTTAATGATTTAGATGCAACAGAACAAATTCTACGCGCTCATGCCCATGAATTGGCAGGCGTCATTCTTGAACCGATTCAAGGCGGATTTATTCCTGCAGACCGGGAGTTTATGAAAGGTCTCCGGAAAATAACGGAAGAATTAGGTATTATTCTTATTTTTGATGAAGTAAAAACCGGTTTTAGATTGTCTCTTGGCGGCGCTCAAAAAGTATATGATATTAAACCTGACTTAACAGCTTTGGGAAAAGTGCTTGGCGGAGGATTTCCGGTTGGAGCAATCGGCGGTAAAAAGGAGATCATGATGATCAGCGCCCCAAATGGCGGAAAAGATATTTTAACCGCGGGGGCGGATAACACCGATCAAGAACTTGGACTTTATCACAGCGGAACATATAACGGCCACCCCACCATTTTAGCAGCCGGGTTGGCAACCATCGAAAGGCTTGAACAACCGGGAACAATGGAACAATTATTTTCAAGTACCAAAACCTTAAGAAATCAGCTGGAAGAAGTCTATCATACTCATGGCATAGATATGCAAACAGTTGGCATGGGCAGTATTTTTAATATTATCATGACAAAAGAACCTATTAAAAATTATCGTGACATGGGCCATGCTGATATGAAACTGAGAAAAGCGATTGATTATGAATTGCTGAAACTCGGTATTTACACAAAACCTCTAAACCGTTATTCTATGTCTATCGTCCACAGCGAAGAAGATATTTCCCGGACTGTGGAAGCGCACGATCAAGCACTTAAGCTGGTAAGGAGGTAACATTCAAACGAATGCCGAATAACGTCTATCATTATATTGCTGAAAAAATGTCGCAAATGAGCAAATCTCAAATCAAAATTGCGAAATATATCTTAGAAAACCCTAATACGGTTCCGTTTTTCACTGTTGAAAAGCTGGCTAAAATGGCAGGTGTCAGCGATGCTACCGTTGTGCGTTTTGCTACGTTCCTTGGATATTCCGGTTATCCTGAACTTCAGCAATATATGCAAGATTCTGTTCAAAAGCAGCTGACAACAACAGAAAGATTACAAATGTCGAGGCAAGTCTATGATGAAAAAGGCATTAACGAAGTATTTGAAGATGACATCGCAAATATAAAGTCAACAATGGAAAAATTGGATTTTGATGTTTTTCAAAAGGCAGCAGACACTTTACTGCAAGCAAAGAGAATCTATATTGTTGCCAATCGAAGCGCTGTATCATTAGGTGTCTTTTTACAGTATTATCTCAACATCATGATGAACAATGCTGTATTGCTCCATTCCATGGATACAATGCCTGAACAACTGTCCGATTTGGATAAAAACGATGTTGTCATTGGTATCAGTTTCGCCCGCTATACGAGAAGTACGATTCAAATTCTTTCTTATGCAAAACAAAAAGGTACAACAACCATTGCAATTACCGATAATCTGTTGTCACCTTTAATGCCGCATGCGGATATGGCTTTGACTGCATCTAGCCAGATGCCCAGTTTCATTGATTCCTTTGTTGGCCCATTAAGCTTGATTAACGCCCTTATTACGTTTATCGGTAAAGAGAAAAAGAATGAATTTGATCAAAGGCTTGAATCATTAGAAGATATTTGGGACACTTTCGATACTTTTTATGAGAAATAAGAAATTAATCGCCTCCAAATATTAACAGCCCCCTGTTTAACTTTTACAGTAAAACAGGGGGTGATAAATAAAGATTATTTTCCTATATGTTTTTATTATACTGATAAGTAAAATGTTACAAATTTCAATATTCGTTTTATGAATGATTATTCAGCTTTTGCAGTGCTTTCTTAGGAATTTTACTTTCTTTTACCTTATACCAGCCTTTTCCTTCATTTCCTTTAGTATATATTTTCAAATAAATACCTTTTCTAAGTTTTTTATTAGTAACGACTGTAATCTTTTGACGTTTTCCATTTTTGTCATAACCGTCAAAACGATAACGATATTGATCGCCTCTCATTTTTTCACCCTGTCTGGTGACCGCGGCAAAGACATCTTTTGCTTTAACCTTAGCATTGATGTTATCTACTGTAGCTTCAAGCCCTTCGGATTTAGAATGAACATAGTAGCCGCCGCCTGCAAAAATAACAGTAAGAATGATTAAAACTTCAAATACACTTATCAAAAAATGCCGCATATTAACCTCCCCTTTGTAGGCATGCGTTTATTTCTTATATTGTCATTTCAAAGTTGATTGACTTATTAGCATTTTTCTACATTCAGTTTAGTTCAGAATATGCACCCGTTCCATTTATTTTCATTACAATTCCTGCGGTTCATCTTACAATTTTGTAAGAAAAAGAAAAGCACTTCATCGATAAATTGATAAAGTGCCTTGAGACATCATTACGGATTTTTATATAGTGATTTGATTCTTTTAATCCTTTACTAGTTCAAATAATTCGGCAACAAGCAGGGTTTTATCATTTAAATCGAAACCATTTTCTATGTAATCTGCCCATGCTTTTCTGTGCTCTTCTTGAAATTGCTGGATGTCAGTACCGTTTCCTTCTCCTATGACTAGCCGAAGATCGGGGTTTCCGAAGGTTGTTTCAAAAACATCGGTTATTTTAATATTACATCTCGCACGTTTGTCTTTGTCATAGACTGTAACTGTTTTACCGGCAGATTTATAAGTTTCTTTTAATTCAACTTTAGAATAGGATTCCTTTGGCGCGCATGTCGCTGTCTTTTTGCCGTTAAGAATACGTCTGATAAGATTTTCACCCGATCCATTGTCACCGTCCCATCCTAACACATATTTATACTTACTTTCTTTGAGTTTCGTAGACAATTTTAACATCCTCCTTACCAGCCTATTTTTTTCGGTCATTTAAGACCAGATACAAGCTCTAAATTACTTATTAGCCCGTTTCGTGTTAAAGATTAATGTTAAGTTGATGATTAAAAGAACAACTAAACACACTAATAATATAACTGCATATTTAATCGCATTTGAGTACCAATCATTGACATAAGACCAATATGGATTTTGAAAAACCCAACTTGGCAGCTTATAGGCAGATAGGCAAATAGCGGCGATTAACAGGACTGCAATAATTATATTTATAAGAGAAAGCTTATTATTTATATACAGTCTTTGCTTTTTATACATTTTCCTCATTACTGATGATAACCACCATAGTAACAGCAGAATCATAGGGAAGCAAAGAATGATCATAATAGAGCTGACATTATCAGCATAAACAAATTCATCTGTGTATTTCTCAAAACCATTCCCTCCATGCATAATCTTATCGATGCCCTTGGCGATCGCCCTCGTATATGGAGAATTTAAATTGGCTAAAACGGCTATTCCGTTTTTGTTCTTCGGTTCTAACAGGATATAGGCTGAATTGTTTTGTAAATTCCCGCTATGATAAATGATTGATTCATCCGGATCAAACATCCAACCCGCATAGTAATGAAACTTGTTATCTTTTGACAGATTTATTGGATTAAATCCCAGTACCTTATCTATTCCTAAATTAATAGCCATCCATTTTTCAATATCGTTGCTGTCTAATATAATATTTGCAGCCGGTGCTATTGTGCGGTCTGCAGGCTCAAAGAATTCCCTCGGAGCGAAGAAACTGACTTTATACCCCTTTGTCATGTCTTTAGGACTCGGCTCAGTTCTTACGGATGCATGTTTTAGACCTAGAGGATCAAAAATCGCCCGCTGCATGACCTCTTCGTATTTTTTACCGGTTACTTTTTCAATAATGAGGCCTAGTATATTATAATTAATGTTTGAATAAATAAACTTATCTCCCGGCCGAGCACTTAAATTAATCCCAGCAACATGTTTCACACCCTGTTCAAGCGCATCACTTGCTTGGGAAACCGGAATTCTTAAAATGTCATCAGAAGGGATGCCGCTGCATTGTTCCAATAGCTGTTTAACTGTTATATCTGCAGGCTTTCCTTTATATTTAACGTGAAACCAAGGGATATATTTAGTCACACTGTCATTTAAATTTATGAAACCAAGATTTGCAAGCTGCGTTATTTCATGACCCGTAAATGCCTTTGTCAGAGATGCTAATTGAAATTTTGTATGACTAGAAACACGTTTTTTAGATTTTATATCGGCATACCCGTAGCCCTTTTTATATATCATTCTGCCATCTTTTATGATTGCAACAGCTAACCCTGGTATTTTCCCTTTCCTCATGTCTTGCTTGACTAACTGATCAATTTTTTGCTCTTTATTTATTTGCCCTGCCGCTATTCCTTTACCTGAAACACTAATAATTATGATAGATATAGCCAAGAAAAAACATATTATCTTTTTCTTCATATTGGTCTCCTCTGCATATCAAAGCTGTGATTAGAAAGTAAATGATATCAAGATTCCTTTTTATCATATAAACCATTTCGACCTATTTAATACATTATCCTTTATAATATCTAATGCATAAAAAAAATGAGCGCAGACATTAGCACCCATTTTTCACTCCTATTTAATTTTATGTATTTTAATACCGGATCTTTACGATGACATATCATGAGTAAATCCAACAGCATCATCATCGATTTCTTCCTCATCCGTCATATCAGTTAAAGTTTCCCCTAGAATAAGATAATCAAGCTTTTCTTTAGGGATCTTATTAAGTTCTTTTCTTTTAAACAGGTAAAAGGCCGCCCCCAACAGTGACCAAACAACTAATATGATCCATGAAGGCAAGCCAAGACACGCCGGGGAACCTGGCACAACCAGTAAGCCTATGAAAAATACTGAACTTATCGTTCCTAATAAGCACAATAACTTTTTTAAAGGGGAACAAACGATTTTTACTCCATTTCTTTCCTCTGAGCGTTCTGTTCTTTTATTAGACCATCTGAAGAATTTATATGCTGCAAGACATGTATAGAAATAGGCAACAGCTACACCAAGTGAGGACATATCTACTATCCATTGAAGCACACCTCGTCCAAACCAAGGGGCTGCCAGACATAAAAGCGTTGTAACCATAATCCCTGCATATGGTGTACCATACTTGGGATGGAGTTTTGAAAAAAAGTCAGGTAAAATTTTTGCTCGGCTCATGGCGAACATCAATCGGCTTGATGAAACAAAAAAACCAATTAAACCAGTGAAAATTCCCATAATAACAGCAATGCAGAGTACAATTAATCCCAGATGGCCGAAATCTCCTTGTACAACATCTCCTGTCCCCCATAAAGAATGCTTGGCAACTAACTTTTTCCACGGCATTGCAATCCCTGTTGAATAAATCATGACCGCATAAGTTAAAGCCGCACAAATGATCGACATCACAATTAAAGAAAACGCTTTCTTCGCTGGGAAATCAAATTCCTCTGCCGCCTGCGGGATATTATCAAAGCCAACAAAAGCCCAGGGAGCTACCGCAACAATGGCAAAAACCGCTGACCATACAGACACACCAGGTTTAAATAAAGGTTGAAGATTGCTTATTGATGAGGAGGGATGAAATGTCATGCCCGCCGTTACTAAAATTACCGCCGCAATTAAACAAATACAAAAAATAAACTGTGTACCCCCGGATACACCCGATCCCCGTATGTTAAGGTAACCAAAAATAAGTAAAGCCAGACTTGCAATAACAACTTCTGTAAAACTGACACCCCAACCGGCAACGTGATACATGGTACCCCAATTCCCGAAGCTTGGCAGCACAAATTTTGCTAATAGCGCCAGTGCCGATGCATTCAGAGCGACAATGGAAATATAACCTAGTGTTAAAAACCATCCGCAAATAAATGCATGATGACGGCCAAACCCCAGATAGGCATAAGTAAATTCTCCTCCTGAAACAGGGAAATTCTGTATTAAAATACCATAACTTACACCAATTAAGACCATTAACAGGGCCCCGATACCTAACCCGATAATTACCCCTAATGGTCCGGCTTGTGAAATCCAGTCTGTCGGCAGAACAAAACATCCCCATCCAACTGCAGAACCAAAAGCAATTGCCCATACCCAATGAGGTTTCAACGTTTTTTCAAGCTGGGCTCTTTCTTCCATGAGAAATTACCTCCTGATTGCGGATCTAAGCAGATTCGCCTTCTTATGCTCCGGCCAAATACATGATTAGATTAAACAGATAGGCTTGCCGTAAGACAAGCCTATCCTCTGAAGTCCATTATTTATCCCAATTTTCAACATCTAAGTGAGCATACTTAGGCAATAAGCGGTGAGGCATTTTCAGAGCGTCTTTTCTAAATGGCGGTGCTAATTGCGTACCGTCCACTTTAATATTCAGAACAGTCGGTTTATCAGATTTTATCGCCTCTTCAATCGCTCCCTTAATATCCTCAGGACGATCAATCGTTACACCGTTTGCCCCCATTGCTTTGGCCACTTCCGCAAAGTTTGGCCCTTCAATATCAGCGCCGACAAAGCGGTTATTGTAGAAATCCACTTGGTTTTTCTTCTCTGCACACCATGCGCCATTGTTAAATACGCAGGCTACAACCGGCAACTTTTGTTCAACAGCTGTGCTGACCTCGTGCAAACTCATGCCCCAGGCGCCATCACCGACAATCGCGATGACTGGAGAATCAGGGTCTGCAATTTTTGCGCCAATCGCCGCAGGATAAGCAAAACCACAGTTGCCGAATGTTAATGCGGCAATATGCTTGCGGCTTTGAGTAAAGTCGAAATAAGCGTTAGCGGTTGATGACGTATTTCCGATGTCACTGGTCACAACCGTATTCTCCGGAATCGCTCTTGAAATTTCCAGTAAAGCACGGCGCGGGTTGATTGGTGTCCCTTCGATCATCGCTAATTCAACACGTTCTTCTTCCCACTTTCTTTTTTCTTCGGCAACTTTGGCCATACGTTCTTTATCGACTTGAACATTCGGCTTCTTCTCTTTTAACCGTTTACAAATTTCAACGCTTGCCGCTTTAGCGTCGCCGACGATACCTACTTCAACATGGTGAGGACGGGCGATATGTTTCGGATTAATGTCGATTTGAATGATTTTTGCCTGCTCAGGGAAATAATCAATGTCATAACAAGGCAGTGTGCCGAAGACTGACAGTCTCGTGCCGATAGCAAGCAGGACATCGGCATCCTTAATCGTGTTCATCGCTGCTTTTGAACCCATATAACCGATCGGACCAACCGCTAATGGATGATCAGCCGGGAAAGCATCATTATGCATATAAGACGTTGCCACCGGCGCCGTTAAGTGTTCAGCTATTTCCTTAACAACATCAATGCCGTCGGCGTCAACCGTGCCTCTTCCTGAAATAATGACAGGATTTTTCGCTTCAGCCAGAAGTTCAGCCGCCTTTTCAATCGATTCAAGCGAACCCGAGCCGCGGGATTCAGCGCGATATTGATGAGGCTCAAGAATGTAATCTTCAATTTCCCCGTAAAAATAGTCACGCGGAATATCATAAAGCACCGGACCGCGCTCCGCATATGCGATACGGAAGGCTGTTCTCAGGCAGTCAGCCACTCTGGACGGATGCGGGACACGAACGGTTTCTTTCGTAATCGCTTCAAAAACGGAAACTTGATCACATTCTTGGAAGCCGTCCCAGCCGATGGATGATGTGCCGGCAGATGGTGAAATCACTACCATCGGCGTATGCGCCATATTAGCCGCCGCAACAGAAGTCACCATATTTGTGATGCCGGGGCCGTTCTGGCCGACAACAACGCCCGCTTTACCGGTAATACGAGTATAAGCATCTTCCATATGCGCCGCGCTTTGTTCATGGCGGACCGGAATAAATTTGATGCCTGCAGTTGGCAGCAAATCAAGCATGTCCATAAAAGCTGATCCCAGAATCCCTGAGATATGATCAATACCTTCTGCTACTAAAGTTTCTACGATTGCCTCACTCGGTGTCATTTTTAGTTTTGTTTTTGTTTTGGTTGCAACATTTGCCATTATAAATTCCTCCCAAATATATTGTCATTTATTTTAGAAAACATTTTTATTATAAAATATTCAATTATATTAATCTATTAAATTATTGTACAGAATAAAATACTTCTTTAATAGTGTCCACAACAAAATGAAGATCTTCTTCTGTTGAAGATAACGGCGGAGCAATAATTAATACATTGCTGTAGCCTGGAATCGTATCACCGTTTCGGCCGATAATTAAGCCTTTATCTTTACAAGCTGCAATAATGCTATTAATATACTCTTCGGGTGCCGGTGTTTTTGATTCTTTATCTTCAACCAATTCAATGCCGTATAAGAATCCGACTCCGCGCACTTCCCCTACTTTATCTATAGCAGTCAATTCCCGAAGTTCACTAAGAATCGAATCACTTAAGCGTGCTACCCGGTCTACAATACCTTCCCTTTCAATAATTTCAATATTTTTCAACGCAACAGCACATGAAGCCGGGTGACCGCCGTAAGTAGAAACGTGGCTGAAGTGTTTTTTACCATCATTTCCTTGGAATTTCGAATATATTTTTTCACTTACGGCTGTTGCGCCTAATGGGGCGTAACCGCTTGTTAAGCCTTTTGCCATTGTGATGATATCAGGTTGAACATTATCCGAATGCATGTATCCAAACATTTCACCAGTTCTGCCAAATCCCGAAACAACTTCATCAATGATTAAAAGGACATCGTGCTTTTTACAAATTTCAGCAACACGGGTCAAGTATTCTTTTGATGGAACGATCACACCGCCGCCAGAGATAAACGGCTCCATAATAACGCCTGCAACAGTTTCAGAGCCTTCCCAGTTAATCACTTCATCAATATAATCAGCCGCCATGAGATCACTGTTCGGTTGGTCGCCAAAAGAACTTCTATAGCTGTACGGCGGCGGAACATGAAGAAAGCCCGGTACTGTTGGATCGTATTTTGCACGCCGGTTCGCTTGAGCGGTCGCGCTTAACGCGCCTAGTGTTGAACCGTGATAGGCCCTATATCTTGATATAAATTTATATTTACCCGGATTGCCATTTTGCGCATGATACTGGCGGGCAATCTTGAAGGCGGTTTCATTTGCTTCAGATCCGCTGTTTGAGAAAAATGTTGTATAAGGCGCTTTCAAAAGCTCGCTTATCTTAGCCGATAATTCAATCGCAGGAACATGGCTTAAAGTCAGCGGGAAGTAAGATACATTTACCATTTGATCGTAAGCTGCCTGAGCAATTTCTTTTCTGCCGTGTCCAAGATTCAAACACCATAACCCGGAAACGCCATCCAAATATTTATTCCCGTCCGCATCCGTAAACCAAGCACCCTCACCTTGAGCAGCGATCACCGGATGAGCACTTTTATTTTGATGCATTGCATGCCATAAATACTCTTTGTCCTTTTCAACTAGCCCTTTTACATCAACTTCAGTTGGCATTAAATTACCCCCATTCCTAATTTTGAAATGAAAATATATTAAAGTACGTGTTCAAAAAGGAGGACAAAAAGAGCCGAGAAGTTCAAGAAAGCGCCGCCTCCGAGCACCGGAGCGACGAGCATATCTTCTCGAAACGACTGCGAGTTGCGACGAGAAGTTGGTGATACATCTGTGAATAAACTACGGCGCAGGAGCACAGATGCATCTTAGAATTTGCTCGATACGTGAGGAGCGGAGGAGCCAGCTGACGCAGAAATTCGACAGCTATTTTTCCCGGACTTTTTGAACATCTTCTTAAACAGAAGCAACCTCTTCAAATAAAACAGACTCAAGTGGATGATATTCATAACCATGCGCATCAGCAACAGCTTTGAAAGTGACTTTACCATCAACCACGTTGATTCCTTTAGCAATCTCCTTATTATTCGCAGCTGCCAGCTTGTAACCATGGTCAGCAATTTGTACGCCATAAGGAATCGTTACGTTATTCAAGGAAATCGTTGATGTTCTGGCAACAGCCCCCGGCATATTAGCAACCGCATAGTGGACAACGCCGTATTTTTCATATGTAGGATGATCATGTGTTGTAATTCGATCAACAGTTTCTATAGAACCGCCTTGGTCAATGGCAACATCGACAATAACTGATCCAGGCTTCATAGTCTTAACCATGGCTTCGGTAACCAGACGCGGGGCCCGCGCTCCCGGAATTAATACAGCACCGACAAGTAAATCAGCTTTTTTAACAGCTTCTGCGATATTATAGCTGTTTGACATCACCGTATTTAAACGCCCTTGGAACAAATCATCCAATTGGCGGAGACGATTTGGATTAATATCCAGTAAAGTTACATTAGCGCCAAGACCAAGAGCCATTTTGGCTGCATTGGTACCAACAATGCCGCCGCCGACAATGACAACTTCACCAGGAGTGACGCCAGGAACGCCGCTAAGCAGAATACCTTTACCGCCCTTTGGTTTTTCTAAAAATTGCGCGCCAATCTGAATGGACATGCGGCCGGCAACTTCGCTCATTGGCGTAAGCAATGGAAGTGCGCCGTTTTCTAACTGAATCGTTTCGTAGGCAATGGCTGTAACTTTATTATCAATAAGCGCTTGTGTTAATTCCGGCTCTGGAGCTAAATGAAGATACGTATATAAAATTAATCCTTTACGGAAAAAACCGTATTCTTCAGGAAGCGGTTCCTTTACTTTGACAACCATATCAGCTGCCCATGCTTCTTTAGCCGAGGAAACAATAACAGCACCGGCAGACATATAATCTTGATCAGTAAAT
This sequence comes from Scopulibacillus cellulosilyticus, assembly GCF_042665295.1. Lineage (NCBI taxonomy): Bacteria > Bacillati > Bacillota > Bacilli > Caryophanales > Sporolactobacillaceae > Scopulibacillus > Scopulibacillus cellulosilyticus. The sequence goes on along the minus strand of NZ_JBHTCO010000004.1, from coordinate 139,973 downwards.
CCGCTGCCTAACCCGGCACATGTTTCAACTAAAACTTCATGACCATTATTTTTAAATGCGGTTACACCCGCGGGCGTCATACCCACACGATTTTCATTATTTTTGATTTCTTTTGGAACACCAATAATCAAAATAACCAACCCCCTAACATAACTATTTACTTACCCGGTTTGAAATTGCTTTAACAAATGTTTTAATCTTAAACTATCCGATCTTCAGAATTATTTATCACCCCCAAGGAGAGCTAGAATGTCGACTTCCATATTGGAGGAAGTAGCCAGCATTGTTCTAATGTCATGACATTATGACTTATGAAATTAAAAATAACCACCTTCCTTCCAAACAGCAATCATATTTACCAGCCTCAAAGGATTATTCTATAGCTGTTTATGAGGCAGAGCGTAACATATTTAAATAATTAACACATTGCTAATTTTCTAACTATAATGTTTATAATACTAATTTAAAGTATTATTGTTAAAATGTAAAGACATTTTATACAATTTTTATTATTTATTTTTTTCGACAACTCATACATAAAGACAGTAAGTTTAACTTACCGTCTTTATGTTAACCATTACTTTTTAGCGGATATATCCGTTAGATTTACATGGGTTTTTATCAAAATTGGTATGGTTGCATTTTTCAACAGGGCATATAGCATTACCTTGATCATCTGTACACCAGGATTGAGACTGAAATGCTAAGAAAATACCAACCCATTTGTCAGTCTCCTCAAAATAGATTAGCGCCCCGCCATCTTGCCATGTACCATTATCTTGTGTCCAATTCCCTGCATTGCCTTGGTTCATGTGTATGTCATGAATGCCATTGCCGGGCAAAAAGTTGAAATATTGATCCGGCTGACCGACTTCCGGACCCCACCTGTCGCCAAATGCGTAGACGACGGCTTTTTTATCAATAGCTTCTTTAAAATATTGATTAATCTTATCATTTAAATCGTTATTTGGCCCCGGAGCACTTGCCGGAAGTGGAATCATTTTTTTCGGATCAAACAATTTCCCCCGTATATAATCTAATGCAATATCCGGATTGTTATGATTAATCTCTGTAAAGCCGGACGCCAGTTTCGGCAATTTTGTAATGTCATCAGAGTTAAAATCTTCACTGACAAAATATAAAACTTCAGAAGGAGACGCTTGCGATTTAATGTTAATGGCAATTCGATATTTTGTACTTTGATCATCTTCAATCAGCACCTGATAATGCGGACTGCTGTCGCTGCCCTGCTTGGAATCAACTGCTTTTCCTTTTAGTACGCCATACTTTTTTAAAGGCATAGATTGTACCCTCCTTAAAGGATTAACTCCACCATATTAAAGGCGTAACGAGTTTCAAATGTTAAAAACTCACGTGATAAGATAAATAGAAAAGACGTATTCTTAGAAGCCGACTCCTGTTTTAATTAATATGGCACCTAAGCTTTATTTAGTAATTCTTTATATTTACTTGAAATTCCTTTGGCTAAATTTATCTAGATCATTAGTCACGCAAAAAACGCGGAATAATCTCTCCGCGTTTTTATAATAATTAGAAATTGTTTAAACACCTTTTCTATAAAGGCTTTCTGTTATTTTAACTTAAATACAGAACTAAAAAATGAATATAAGGCGCCTCCCGCAATTAACCCTGCAGCAGTTGTAAACATAGCCGGTTCGGCCTTTTTACCGTATATTTTAAGAATAATGACGCGGATAAGAATACCGGCGATAACTGACCAGCCTGCAATCGGATCCATTAATAGCAATCCGGTCGCAAACAGTACACCCATTTGCCGTTTCGACCCGCCAATTAATTGTAAAATTGCACCCGGAATTGCCCACAACAGTAACTCTAATGCAATATGGCTGGATACCCCGGCTTTAATGGTAGATACATAAACTTTATCAACCGGCGGCACTAACCCCTGTGCAAAATAAATATGAAAGGTAAAAGCTACAACAGCTATCGCAACAGCAAAACCAAGTAATCCCGCTTTAAATTGTTGTTTTCTGCCTTCTAATTCTGCTTTTATATCTTTACCGCTCCCACGAAGCAGATAGCCGGTTTTAAAATCATAGGCCATGTCGGTAAAAGCAGGTCCTGTTGCGGCACTGAAGCCGACCAGCAGCGCCAACGCAACCGGCGGAAATCCAATAAGCATCCCTATAATCAAAGTAATTAATGCAACCGCAAACGCTGGAAACCAGCCAGAATGCATAGCGGCAATTCCGACGATAATCTCGTGGCAAAATGCCGCAAATGCTGCGAACAACAAGAACACAATTAACATACCGATTGACATATGCGAGATAAGACCGCCCATCAATGCAATAATTAGAGCTACAATCAAATAAGCAACAAATCCTAACCCGAATGCACGCGTGGTATCCTTTTCCGAACGTGTGTGCTTTGCAGGACTTTGAACAACTTCTGCAGCAGCGGCAGTCTCTGAATCTTTTGAACTTTGAGCCAAAGCTTTTTTACTTTTAATAATCATAGTAACCATTTGACCTAAAGCGACCAAGCCCGCACCAATCATCACACCCTGCGGCAGATATATGGCATTAATATCAAGCCCGAACAACGAGGATGAATAGCCGCTGAACAATAATCCAATGCCAAACATGGTTAAAGCGATAATATTTCCTATAAAAGCAACGCCGAAGGCTGACATCGGGATGCCCAGCCATTGGCCAATAATGCCGCCGGCAATACCAATACCTAAAAACTTAGCTTTCTTCCCGCCTTGATCTCCGGCTTTAATTGCCTCTGATGTCGCGATGCCCGGTGCCCATGTCCCTTCAGCCGGAAAAATTTTCGAGTCAAACACGCGATATAAAATCACCGCATCAACGATAAGCGCACACGATGCCCCAATTAACATCGGCATGATCAGATCGGTTCTTCCAAAAATAAATGGAATTCCAATAGGAATCATTAAACTGTTTCCCGCTCCAAAGGTTGCTGAGGAAATAGAAGTCTGAACGAGGTTTTGCGTATGGATCGATTTATATCGATAGAAAAGTTTAATCGGTATTCTGGCTAAAATCATTGCCAGCAACGCGCCGATAATCGAGGTGTTGGCTGAAATCCCTAAAGATGTAATTAATTGAACACCAATAATCGCACCTAATGCTGACACGATAATAACAATAAACAAAATGGCTGGTGTAAAAACGGATGGGTTTTCAAATGCCTTTTGATGATCTTTCACTTTTTACCCTCCTTAGGAGGAAACAACAGCTAAATATCACCCCGGTCAATCAGCGGTAAATGTTGTTCCCCCTTTTTATCATCCTTCTATAATGTTATTAAATTTTTAGTATATGACATTAAGTTTAAACAGCCGTCCTCTGTAACAATAAGATCATCCTCGATCCGTACACCGCCTTTATCGGGAAGATAAATGCCCGGCTCAACAGTGAAGGCCATTCCTGGTTGTAAAACTGCTTCATTATTTTGCATAATATACGGTTCTTCATGTGCATTAAGACCAAGTCCATGTCCTGTACGATGGGTAAAGTAATCTCCATAACCATGATCCCGAATAATGGCTCTTGCGGCTTCATCAACCTCGTGAGCCGTTATACCCGGTTTAATTATTTCAACCGACTTTTGCTGTGCCGCTTTTACAACTTGATAAATTTCTTTCAGCTCATTTGAAATTTCGCCAACAGCTACTGTACGCGTGATATCTGCCACATACCCATTGAAAATTGCCCCGAAATCTATAACAACAAGCTCACCATTATTAATCTGTTTATTCGAGGCACGTCCATGCGGCAACGCGCCTCTATAACCCGAAGCAACCGTTGTCCCAAATGGCGTCCCCTCTGATCCTCTCTTTCGCATCTCATATTCAAGATGTGCAGCAATTTCCAATTCCTGAACACCTTCTTTAATATAAGGAAGGGTTGCGTCCAAACTGTTTTCAACAATTTGAACGGCTTTTTTCATGTTCTCGACTTCTTTACTATCTTTACAATTTTTGAAATTATTAACGATAATACTAATATCGATTGTTGCTTCGGTGTTGAGCGATTCAAGAGCCTTAAGCTCCTTTACGTTCATATGCTCATACTCAATGCCAATCTTCTCCATTTGAATGACAGCAGATGCCTTTTTCAGCACCTCATTTGGTCCTTGTTCATCAGTGTAAAAAAACTTTTTAGCTTCAGCTATTGATTCAGCTTTGTCGTATTCCACTTGAGGAAAGACCAAAACAAGTTCACCTTTTTTAGTGATGATTGCAAACGTTAATCGTTCTGAATGGTTTAGCTTCAAGCCGGTAAAATAATACATACCAGCACCCGGAACAAGAACTGCAGCGTCCAAATGCTTTGATCTTAATGCTTGTACTAATTTGCTTCGTCTTTCCTCAAACATGAAAATCCTCCTATTTCTTTTGTAAATAACCCTACTTATATTAAAAACAATTAATAGTTCTTTCTTTTTGAAGTTACACTTTTTGCTTCAAAAGTTTCAGAATCTACGATGACGCCGAATATTTCTTTGGCTTGATTAATAGTAATATAACCATTTTTGACATCAGAGGCTACCTTATCCGCAGGACGTTTACAAGGATCTCCATAACCGCCTCCTGTAGCCGTTACAAGTTCAACGACATCGCCTTTATTCAGCGGGAATCTGGCCGTAATGCCAAATGGCCCGGCTTTTTCTCCATTAGCCTTTCGAATATAAACATCATTTGGAGACCCTTCCTCACCCCCATTAACTCCCCACGGTGCAAACTTGTGACGACCGAACATTGTTGTCACCTTCTGATTATCCGTTAAGGCGCGGTAAGAACGAATAACACCGGAACCGCCGATATATTCGCCGGCACCTTTGCCGTCGCATCGTAAACTATATTGATCAACGAGTACGCCATATCTCGTTTCGGCTACTTCAATAGGGACATTGTATGTCTCTCCATCACCAAGACAAAACTGTCCCCGTGCCCCGTCTTGCCCGGCTCCAGCTCCCCAACCGCCGGCTGACGGTTCAACAATTAGAAATGGTTCCTCAGTATCAGGATGATTGCCGGTTAAAGTCACCGAGCAAACAGATAACAAGTGACCGGCCGTTAATCTATGAGGCAATACAGGTGCCAGTGCCTTCCAAATTAAATCTGCTCCGCCAAGGCGTGCCTCCCAGTTAATCGACACTGGCGCCGGACGTTTTGCAGAGAAAATGGCGCCTTCATCTGTAATAACCTTTAAAGGACGAAAGACACCGTCGTTGACATTCTGGGACGGATTTGTAACCGCTAAGAAGACAACGCGGACTCCGGAAACTAACGCGGAATAAGAACAATTGACCGGTCCGATCACCTGCGGATGGCTTCCGCGGAAGTCACAAATAAATTCATCATCTGTAATTGTTACTTTAACTTTAATTTTAAAGGGGCCGGCACCAGTCCCGTCATCATCAATATAATTTTCCGCTGTATAAGTACCCTTTGGCAGCTTGGCTAATTCTTTTCTCGCTAACTGTTCGCCATGATCTAATAGATGGCCAATTGAAGCTAATACCATGTCTTTGCCGTGCTGATCACATAATTCACCAAATCGTTTTGCACCCGTACGCAAGGCGGCAACCTGAGCCCACATATCACCGATAGATAAATCAGGAAAACGAACATTGGATTCAATCATATCGACTAAGGCTTGGTTAACTTTACCTTTATTAAATAACTTCACTCCCGGAAATTGCAGACCTTCTTGAAAAATTTCTGTTGAATCACTTGTAAATGACCCGGCATCCTTTCCGCCCACTTCTGTCCAATGGGCTTTATTAACCGAAAAAGCAACGAGTTCACCATCGTAAAAAATCGGCATAGCCAATCCGACGTCGGAGAGATGAGATCCTCCTCCGCCGTATGGATCATTAATGATGATAATGTCACCCGGCTCCAGTCCTTTACCGTCTTCATATTTTTTCAATATTTGCTGAACCATTGAGCTTAACATCCCGATAAAACCCGTAACACCATTCCCTTGAGTTAACAGCTGGCCTTTTGCATCGGTCAAGCCGCTGGCATAATCGAGGACTTCATAAATAATCGGGCTCATCGATGTACGCGCAAGGGCGTAAAACATTTCTTCCCCAATAGCGAGCAACGAGTCTTTAATTATCTCCACACTGAATGGATCTACCTTAGTCACTGTCATAACTGCAATCTACCTCCATCCAAATTAATAAAAATCCTTGAGTATTATTTGCGCCATTTAAGAACTGGCTTATTTAACGCCAGTATGAATAATAAGGTTGCCGTAATCATCAACTGTAAAAGACTGCCCTGGATACACTACGGTTGAAGCAGAAGTTTCTTCAATAATAGCAGGACCGCTTGCCTTCATATTCGGTGACAATTGACTCCGGTTATAAACAGCAGTTTCCAGCCAGCCTTCATGTTCATAGTAAACGCTGCGTTTTTCTTTTAAAGCTAATTCAATCCGTTTCTCTGTTACCGTTAATTTTTTCAATTCAGGTTTTTCAACTTTTCCGAAAGCTGTTAAATGCAAATTAACAATTTCCATCGGTGAATCTTCCAATTTAAATGTATAATTTTTCTCATGGAGCCGATGAAATCTTTCATTAATTTCGGAAATTGTTTCTTGTGTCCAATCACCATTTGGCACCGGCACTTTAACCGTATGTTCCTGACCGGCATATCTCATATCCGCAAAACGGCTGAACATCACACAAGCAGCGTCAATGCCTTCTTCACTAAATTGTGAAATCGCCTCCGATTCAAAGTGGCGCCACTCTTGATTTAATTCATTCAAGTCAACATCGTTCAAACGTTTTATATGTGTCTGAATATAATCATGGCGCAAATCCGTCATTAACATGCCCCAAGCAGAGAATACTGAGGAAGCAACAGGCACGATGACTTTTTTCACACCAAGATCCTTGGCTAGTGCAGGGGCATGCATGGATCCGCCGCCGCCGAAAGCGACAAGCGTAAAGTCTCCCGGATTGTGTCCTTTTCTAATTGAAATCAGTTTAAGCGCATTTAACATATTGGAATTGGCGATACGAATTATTCCAAGCGCTGCCTCTTCAACAGAGATATCATAATGTTTGGCTACCTTTTCTTGAATGGCTTTCTTAACCTTTTCTAAATCCACATGATAGTCAAAGTTTTCTTTTGAAAGCCTTCCTGTAATAAGGTTAGCATCTGTTGTTGTCGGTTCCGTTCCGCCTTGCCCGTAAGCAACCGGACCCGGCACAGACCCTGCAGATTGCGGACCAACCATTAACGAACCGGCATCATCAATCCAGGCGATTGAGCCTCCGCCGTTGCCGATCTCCACAATATCGATCACCGGAACTTTAATCGGATAGCCTGCGGTGCGTTCATTTTTTTCAATATAGTAATCTGTTGTTACCTTAATCTCGCCCTTGTTAATTAAGGAGCATTTAGCGGTTGTTCCGCCAATATCAAAGGCAATGATATTTTCTTCTCCCAACAATTCCCCCAGGACAGCGGCACCGTAAATCCCGGCAACCGGACCGGACTCAACTAAATTAATCGGTGTTTCTTTCGCTTGATTAAAAGTTGTCGTTCCGCCGTTGGACTGCATAATATAGTTAAAACCATCAGCTTTATTTTCCTTTAATTTGGAATAAAGCTTGTCCACATATGTTGCAGCAATCGGTTTGACATAAGAATTAAGAACGGCTGTATTTGTTCTTTCGTATTCCCGCCATTCTTTTGTCACCTCGTGAGAAGCAGTTACTGCAACCTCCGGCCATATTTCCTTAATTAATGCTGCGGTTTGCTGTTCATGTACCGGATTGACATAAGCATGTAAAAGCGATATTGCAACTGCTTCCACATTTTCTTTTTGAAAATAGGCGATAATTTCCTTAATTTGTTCTTTATTTAAAGGCGTAAGCACTTCCCCTTTATAATTCAACCGCTCTTCCACTTCTTGCCGCAAATAACGTTCTACAAATGGTTCAGGCTTTTGATAGCGGACATTAAACAAGTCAGGACGATTACCTCGGGCAATTTCTAATACATCCCTGAACCCTTTCGTCGTAATTAATCCCGTTTTTACACCCTTTTTCTCAGTCAACGCGTTAATGATAACAGTTGTGCCATGAATAAAAGTATCAATAGAACGGGGGTCAATCTTACTTTTTTCTATAACGTCAATAACCCCTTTTTCAAAGTTAGGCGGTGTTGTATGACTCTTTGCTACACCGATGGCTCCTTCATCATTAACATAGACTAAGTCCGTAAATGTTCCTCCAATATCTGTTGCGACTCTCATAAGAATCCCCCTTGTAAATTAAAATATCACTGGTGTTAAGATGGAAAGTAAAATAGTTTCCTCATCTAACGGATTTTCTGAGCAATGCGGCTCATTAGAAGGAAAATGAATTGTGTCACCTTCCCGGATAAAATATTCTTTATCGTTCACATAGAACAATGCGGCCCCTTTTAACACATAATAAAATTCCTCACCGGGATGCCTCAGGATTTGTGAACGTTCCTGCTTAGGGGCCATCTTGACAAGCATCGGTTCAAGAGACCTGCCGGTAAATTCACCGTTTAAACGGGCATAAGTCGGTTTTGAGCCTTCAATATTAAACTCGCTCCGGTTACCTGATTTGACAACGTAATTATGATTAGATTGATAGTTTTCAAAAAAATAAGCGATGTTAACTTCCAGTGCATCAGAAATCTTTTTTAAAGATGTAACCGCTAATGAAGAAGTTCCCCTTTCAACCTGGGAAAGAAAACTGATAGATAAACCGGTTTTTTCGCTTAAATCTTTAAGCGTTAAGCCTTTTTGTTGACGAATGTTTTTGATCTTTTTATTAATGTCATCCATAATGAATGCCCTTTCAATTTACAGTATAATGAAATTTTTTAGTATTTACTTTAATTATTTTTAGTTTATCATAATTTTTATAAAATGCAAATTTCATTATTTTCCATCAAATATTCAATAAGACAAAAAACCACAAGAAAACAATTTTCTTGTGGTTATGTATACTTATTTATTTTTTAATCTTTTTATATGATTGCGCTTTCACAAAACTTCAATATATCCCAATTCTTTAGAAATTGATTGAGCAGTCTTTATGACACTTTGAATCATGATTTGTTTTTCTCTGCCTTGCATGTAAGAAGGGGGGCCAACCATATTGAAAGCAGCAATGATTTTCCCTGAATAAGATCGAATAGGGGCTGCGATACCATAGTCCCCCAATTCATTTTCATTATTACATATCGAATATCCTTTTTCTCGTACATTATTAAGCTCTTCTTTCAGTCTGTCATGTCTTGTAATTGTATTAGGTCCCCACTTTATCAGTCCATTGGCAATAGTAGGTTGGACTAATGACGGGTTAAATGCGAGTAATATTTTTCCCGTACTGTAACAATACGTCGGTTTTCTTAAACCAATATACGTGTGCACCTCATCGGCATGCTTTGATGATGACTTCATAACAAAAATAAATTGTCCCTTTTCATCCAACATGCCAATATGTACGACGCTATTAAAACTATTAATCAATTCTTGGACTAAGGGATTGGCCTTATTATATATTTCTTGTTGATACATGACTTGGTTGCCTAACCCAAACAATGTCCATCCAAGTCTATATTTATTCCTGCTGTCTTTAATTAAAAATCCTTCTTCAAGAAGCGAGCGAAGCAAGTGATGGACCGTACTGGGGTTCATACCAAGTTTTGTAGCAATTTCTAAATTACCCAACGCCGGTTCATCCGGTGTAAAGCAATTTAATATTTTAGCAATTTTGTGGACCGTCGAAATCACTTTCCTTTTCCCCTGCCTTTTTCAAGAGTATTCAGCGCAAACTGGAATAATCATCAAAAATTAAAGTGATTACGAATTCTTTAATGAACAGCCTGTTAATCAGTTGACACTTAAAATTCTTTAACACTATGTATTTTTATTATAATACTAAAATTTCCTATTTTCTAACACTAAGTCCTTATTCTCTTTTTAATTAATAAACGGAGAGCTTAGCTTAATATAAAAAGTGCGGGACATCATGATCTTAATCTTAGTCCCGCATCTCTAAAAACTATAATATTTATTTTTCAGTCTAATGTTATATAAAGCGCTTACGGATTTTCATAAAAGTCATTTATCATTAATCCTGAGTGCCAACGGGCTCTTTCTGCGCTTTAAGCGCTCCGTTCAGTGCATCATCAACCAATTTAAATGAATGCTGCCGCTTAAAATTGCTATAAAACATGCCAAGTTTTCTTACCGGATCTCCAGAATAATACCGCTCATATTGCACTAATCTTTGACCAAAACCTTCACCGCATAAATCCCATGCCAGTTTAAACAAACGGATCCGATCATATGCAGATACACCGGAACGTCCGCCATAATAGCGATCCATATCATCACGCAATTCTTCATTCTCGAAATCGTCGCCGGATGGCATCATAAGCAAACCGCCCGCTCCGATTGTTTGGATGATTTCTATGGCCCGTGGATACATCTTTGGCAGCATGCCGCGAATTGTTTCAAGGGGAATGCCTGCAGGAATAACTTCTCCGTGCGGCGTTGTTACATATTCGTATTCTGAAACACGTAATAAAGCCCTTATCACTTCAACAGACTGTACTAATTCACCAAGCTGAGTTTGTACATTAAGATAGCCGTCGACGCCAATCGCATCAGCTAATCTGGCTGCAATTTCCATCGCAAATGATAGTTTTGTAAGCCCTCTGACACCATTTTGATGTGTCGATTGCATCAAACCTGTTTGTGAATATAATTGGTTTGCTGCTTCAACATTACTGTGCATAAAGACGCGATCCCATGGAACAAGCACATCGTGAAAGACTAATATGGCGTCCATTTCCTCAAATCTTGATGCCAAAGGATGATCGAATAGTGAGCGTGTGCCGTCTTGCATCGGTTCCCGGCACAGAAGCCTTAATCCCGGTGTGTCTATAGGAATTGCAAACGATAATGCGTAACGTTCGTCTCTCGGTTTAAAACCTGGAAATGAATACACAATAACTTCATCTGTTATAGGTGCCAGTGTCGCAAGCATTTTTGCTCCTCTAACAATAATGCCTTCAGGCGTTTCTTTCACAAGCCCTAAGTGGGTAAAAGTCTCCTTTTGCTCATGAGACGCCTTGCTCCGGTCGTTTTGAGGATTTACAATGGCGTGTGTTAAGAACAAGTCATTATCCCGAATATATTTATAGTAGTTTTGAATATTTTTTGCCCAATCCGGGTTATACTTTTCAAAGAATGCTGCATTGCTTGCCATTGAGCTGACTGTTACATTCAAAAAGTCAGGCGTTCTTCCCATTAGTCCAAAGTTTTCTTTCGCCCAAGTTTCAAATAATGCTCTTCGTGCCTGTAAATCTTCGAAACTCTTTGGAATTAAAAACGCATTGGACACCCTTTCACCGGTTTCCTCACAAATATGCGTGATTTTGTCGCTATACTCCGGATCGTGCTGCATATCATATAATCTGGCAATCTCGCGAATCGGCTGTTGAAATACGGGTTCGTTAACTAAATCTGTAACCTTTCTGCCCGACATCCAAACTTCCGGCTGGCGGGATTTTAACCCATTAATATACTGTGCACCTGTTCGTATACCCATATTTGCTCCCCCTATACCTGTTCTTTTACCCTATTTTCAATTTCTTTTGTTTGCAAGAACTTACCTTGGAAAAACAACAAACCTTCTCCGTTATTGTAAGAAAAGTCTTGAACACGTCCAATATAGAGGGCATGGTCTCCGCCGTCATATTCTTCCCAAGGCTCGCATTCTATCGTTGCTAAAGCATCTTTTAACTTAGGGCCAATAGATGAATCCTCCCATTCAACAGTAAGACCTTGCTGCTCTCGTCCTGCAAATTGCCAAGCCAAAACTTCCTGATCTTTTGACAAAATGTTAATAACAAACGAACGCCCCTTCAAGGAATTATAAGAATTAGCTTTGCGGTCGATAGAAATAAGTACAAGCGGAGGATCTAATGATACAGAAGTAAACGAATTGACAGTAATGCCATATCGTTGTCCATTATCCCCAAACCAAGTAACAACCGTAACACCTGTCGCAAACCGCCCAAAACAATTTCTTAATTCTCGTACATTATTCATCTATTACGGTCACCTCCAAAATAACTAAAGTCCAAATTCTATTTTCTCTACAATTAAAACTATATAGAATAAACCGAATCCATTTATCTGATTATTTCATAATATGAAACCCATATAACTTTTTATAAAATTCATTAAAAAAACCGCAAGAACATTTGTCTTTGCGGTTTAAAAATCTATTTTTAATTTAGTATTGCTTTTAAAAAAATGTCAGCGCTTTCATATTGCTTCAATATATCCCAATTCCCTTGAAATAGATTGCGCAGTATTTATGACACTCTTAATCATCACTTGCCTCTCGCTTCCTTGCATATAAGAGGCTGGGCCTACCATATTAAGTGCGGCAATGGTTTTTCCTGTATAGGATCGAATAGGGGCTGCGATGCCGTATACGCCAAATTCATTTTCATTATCGCTTACCGAATACCCCTTATTCCGTACATCGCTAAGCTCAGTCTCTAACTTGTCTATGGTCGTAATCGTATTAGGTCCACGCGGCAATAATCCCTTATTAATTGTAGGCTCTACTAATGATGGATTAAATGATAGCAATATTTTTCCCGTACTGAAGCAATAAGTCGGTTTCCTGGCACCGATGTATGTAGGCACCTGAATTGCATGCTTTGATGAAGACTTCATAACAAAAATAAATTGCCCCTTTTCATCCAACATGCCAATATGAACAATGCTGTTGAAACTCTTGATTAATTCTTGAACCATAGGTATGGCTTCATTATAAATATCCTGCTGGTACATCACTTGATTGCCCAGCTCTAAAAGTTTCCATCCAAGTCTGTATTTATTCTTGCGGTCTTTAATCAATAAACCTTCCTCAAGAAGCGAGCGAAGTAAATGATGGACCGTACTCGGATTCATACCCAGTTTTGAGGCAATCTCTAAGTTTCCTAATGCTGGTTCATCAGGCGTAAAGCAATTTAATATGTTTGCGATTTTATGAACTGTCGAAATCACTTTTGCTTTTCCCCTTCCTTTGTTCTAAGAGTATTCAGCACAAATTCAAACCGTTATCCCAATCTGAAGTGATTACGATATACTTCATTTATACGATAAATTTATCATTAATAATTTAAAATCACTCACCTCCAAATTTGTTTTGACACTATATTCATTATAATGCTTTGTCTATGTATTTTCTATGAATTTATCAATCCATTTGGATTATTTCCAATTATCTATCCAAAGTTTATTTTTATAAACTTTACTAGTCTACAAGATTAAAAGAGGCGGGGTTTTCTTTGTCCCGCCCCAATTAATCTATCTTTCGTTACCGGCTGACCCTTCCTCTGCCTTTGTTACCCCACCGGTCGCCCAATGTTCTCTTGCTGTCTCATGCAACAGCACCCGTATCGACTCCGGCTTGGCATCAAGGCTCCGGCTAATAGCGGATGTCACTTCACAAATCAATTGTTTCTTCTGTTCTTGACTGCGTCCTTGTAAAATATGAATATGTGCTATCGGCATAGCTAGATTCTCCCCAAGTTAAGCCTTGACACTAAATTTAAGTGATCCAAGCTGGTCATATTGAACCTCGATCCGGTCACCTTCAGAGACACTCACCGCATCTGTGACAGCCCCGGCTAAAATAACATTGCCAGGCTGAATGGTTAGGCCGCTGCGGCTAAGCATTTTGGCAAGTTCTACTACAGATCGAACCGGATGACCGAGGATGGCTGCCCCTGCGCCTGTCTGAACAACCTCACCATTCTTATACATCGACACGCCCACTTCATCCCAAGCGGTATGGTATGGTGAAAACCCTTGATCGCCGACGATGAATTTCGAGGATGAAGCGTTATCAGCGACGACGTCTATATGTGTAAATGAGAAATTTTTATAGCGGCTGTCAATCACTTCGACCGCCGGCAAAATACATTCGGTGGCTAACCAGACATCACGGGGCGTGATGTTATCTCCGCCTAATTCTTTTTTTATAACGAAAGCAAGCTCAGGCTCAACGCGGGGATGGATTAGTCCTTCCAGACGTAAAACAGGTTCAGTCAGCTCCATTGATTGGGTGAGTCTGCCGTAAATCGGTTCTTCTACGCCCATTGTGACCTGTTTAGGTTTACTCGTTAGCCCCATTTTCCAGCCGATTAACCGGTCACCACGTTCAATAGCCAGGTCGACACACCGTTTTTGAATATCATAAGCTTCCTCTACACTCAGATTTGGATGGCTAAGCGTGATTTTCTCCATTTCCCTGCCTGAACTTTGATGTGCATCGATCTCTTCCGCAATTTTTTGTAAATCCATCATTACTTTCCTCCTTAAACTGGCGCTGACTGTTTCTTGGCTATTTCAGCTGCGACATCTACGATCATGTCTTCTTGTCCGCCTACGACTTTTCGTTTTCCGAGCTCTATTAAAATATCACGTGAATCGACCTCGAATTGTTTGGCCGCTTTTTGTGCATGAAGCAAGAAGCTTGAATAAACACCTGCATATCCTAAGACAAGGCTGTCTTTAGTAATTTCCTGAGGTTTAGGTAAAATTGGCGCTACAATATCTTCTGCCAGATCCATCATTTTATAAATATCAATCCCGGTTTCAATCCCTAAGCGGTCAAGCACTGAAACTAACACTTCCGTCTGAGTATTCCCGGCACCTGCTCCTAAACAACGAACGCTGCCGTCAATTCTTGTTGCCCCTTCCTCGATAGCGGCTAAGGTATTAGCCATGGCGAGAGAAAGGTTATTGTGTCCATGAAAACCAATATTAACCTGAATATTCTCTTTTAACGCCTTGATCCGCTCTTTGACTTGATGAGGTAACAGCGCCCCGGCTGAATCGACGACATAGACCGTATCTGCACCGTAGCTTTCCATAAGCTTTGCCTGTTCAACTAACTTACGAGCGGGTGCCATATGCGCCATCATCAAGAAGCCAACTGTCTCCATGCCTAATTCCTTGGCTATCGAAATGTGCTGTCTGGATACATCGGCTTCGGTGACATGGGTTGCGATCCGGGCCATCTTTGCTCCGATATTTGCCGCTTGCTTCAACTCTTCTACCGTGCCGATTCCCGGCAGAAGCAGCACAGCTATCTTGGCATTTTGACAAACGGACACAGCTGCCTCAATCAGCGCCATTTCATCAGTTTTCGACAGCCCGTATTGCAGGGATGACCCTGCAAGACCGTCCCCATGAGTCACTTCTATATATGGAACATTAGCTTCGTCTAACGCCTTTGCAATTTGCAGCACTTGATCAACCGTATACTGATGTCTGATCGCATGGCTGCCGTCACGAAGCGCTACTTCTGTAATAAGGACATCTTGTTTTGCCATTTTTATTCTCCTTTCCGCAACTTGTTCATTAAGCCTTTTGCACTAATTGATGTTTGGCAAGTTCTTCAGCCACTTTAACAGCTGAAGAGGTCATAATATCTAAATTACCGGAGTATTTAGGGAGGTAGTCCCCCGCTCCTTCTACTTCAACAAATACAGTCACTTTATTGCCCTCAAAAATAGGCAGCGTACGCAAACGATATCCCGGTACATATGCCTGGACAGTTTGCACCATATTTTGAATAGACTGTTCGATGACCGCCTTGTTCAGCGTGCCTTCTTTTACGAGACAGTACACGGTATCACGCATCAGAATCGGCGGTTCGGCTGGGTTAAGGATTATAATCGCTTTTCCTTTCTTTGCCCCGCCGATTTCTTCGATCCCTTTTGATGTTGTCTCCGTAAACTCGTCAATATTTGCCCGGGTTCCGGGACCTGCACTTTTACTTGAGATGGTTGCTACAATCTCCGCATATTCGACAGGGCTTATCTTGTTAATGGCATGAACGATCGGAATCGTTGCTTGTCCGCCGCAAGTGATCATATTAATATTTGGTTCATCCATATGCTCTCCGAGATTCACAGAGGGCACCACAAACGGTCCGACCGCAGCCGGTGTCAAATCCAAAACTTTTTTCCCAGCTTCTTTTAAAACCTTTGCATGGTACAGATGGGCTTTCGCCGAAGTCGCATCGAAAAGAATATCCGCCAGTTCCGGATGCGCCATAAATCCGTCTATCCCGTTATCAAAAGTCTCATAGCCCAATTCTTTTGCGCGTCTTAAACCATCTGACTCAGAGTCAATGCCAATCATTGTTGTCAATTCCAGTCCATCGGAACGGCGCAATTTAATCATTAAGTCCGTGCCGATATTGCCGGAACCAATGATGCCAACTTTCAATTTTGCCATTTATGATCATTCCCCTCAATTAACGTGTAAATCGTACACTGACTTCTCCTAAATGAGCGAGCTTTGCCCGAAAACTGTCTCCCGGTTCGGCTACGACCGCTGCTGATAAGGCACCCGACAGGATCACTTCCCCCGCTCTTAAACTAATATCAAATTCACTCATCTTATTGGCAAGCCAAGCGACACAATTGGCTGGATGCCCCAAAGCCGCGGCGCCTGCCCCAGTGTTTACGATCTCATCATTTTTGTACAGAATCATACCTAACTGCGCTAGATCAACTTTATCTGTCGGTATCGGCCTATCACCAAGAACAAAAAAGCTGCTGGACGCATTGTCGGCAACCGTGTCCGGCAATTTAATCTTCCAATTGTCAACCCGGCTGTCGACAATTTCTAAGACAGGCAGGACAAAGTCCGTCGCCTTTAGTACATCAAGGGTTGTGACATTTGGTCCTTGAAGATCCTTTTTTAATACAAAGGCAATCTCTCCCTCAACTTTTGGCTGCATCACCCGGCCGAAGGGAATTTCCCCGCCGTTTTCCACAACCATACCGTCCAGTAAGTGACCATAATCCGGTTCGTTAACGCCTAACAATTGCTGCATCGGTAAAGATGTCAGGCCTATTTTCTTCCCTACGATTCGTTGACCGGCATCTATCTTTTTTTGAATGTTAACGAGCTGAATTTGATAGGCCTCTCCGGTACTTAAATCGGGATATCTATCAGTTAACGGCTCAATCCCTTGTCCCGTTTCTTCTGCATGTACCAGGAAACTTGCAAGTTCTTCTATTTTTGTACTCAAACCTAGTCCCTCCCTGTTCAATCCATCAAACGATATGTATTGCTTCATACAATTTAATCGTCTTAGAAATTCACTATAAAGCTAATCTTCCATTAGTGGGGGTTTTTCTTGGTACCCCACTGATGGAAGTCTTAATTTATTAAAGTTTCATTGTGACTGTTTTTGCTTCTGTATAGAATTCAAAGCTGTGGCGGCCGCCTTCACGTCCGATACCGCTTGCTTTTGCCCCGCCAAACGGTGTTCTTAAATCACGAATGTACCAGCAATTAACCCAAAGCAGTCCGGAGTTTACTTCTGAAGTCACCCGTTGTGCACGTCTTAAGTCATTTGTCCAAACAACACCAGCTAAGCCATAGATGGAGTCATTAGCAATCCGGATCGCATCTTCTTCCTCCTTAAAAGGAATAATGACAGGAACAGGACCAAAGATCTCTTCTTGAGCGACCCTCATCTTGTTATCAACATCATAGAGAACAGTTGGCTCGTAAAAGTTGCCATTTTTAAGCCCCTCTACTCTCTTTCCGCCAAGAGCAAGCTTAGCTCCTTCCTCTAACCCGATTTGCACATATTGATCAACTGATTCAAGATGACTCTTTGATACAAGGGCACCCATATCCGTTTTCTCATCGGTCGGGTCGCCGACTTTTATCTTCTTAACGGCTGCTGTAAACTTATCTAAGAATTGATCATAAATGCTTTCCTGCACAAGTATCCGTGACCCTGCCAGACAAATTTGTCCTTGGTTGCGATAGATGGCGTCAAGTGAACCTTTCACCGCTTCATCTAAGTCGGCGTCTTCAAATATAATGTTTGCTGATTTACCGCCTAATTCTAATGAAACAGGGATTAAATTCTCCGATGCATTTTTCATCACCATTTTTCCGGTATTGCTTTCGCCAACAAATGAAATACGGCGGACAAATGGATGCGTTGCCATTGCTGTACCGACCGTACTGCCTGGACCCGTTAAAATATTTAAAACACCCGGCGGCAATCCCGCTTCGTTGGCAATTTCTCCAAGCATGACCGCACTTAGCGGGGTGTAGGATGCCGGTTTAACAACAACTGTATTGCCTGAAGCCAAAGCAGCAGAAGCTTTCCATGTCAATTGCATAAATGGCAAGTTCCATGGAATAATTAAGCTTGTCACGCCTGCCGGTGCATATTTGGCATATGACATCACATGATGCTGGTCATAGTGTTCATGAACCACGTATTTGGCCATTTCTGCAAAAAAGCGGAAGTTTTGTGCTGCGCGCGGGATGTCAAAGCCGCGGCTTTCTTTAATTGGCTTGCCTACATCAAGGGTTTCGACTAAGGCCAGTTCATCAACCCTTTCCAAGATTAAGTCAGACATTTTACAAAGAATGTTCGATCTTTCTTCAACAGGCATTTTGCTCCATACGCCGCTTTCGAATGTCCGCTGCGCTGTCTCAATCGCACGTTTCGCATCTGCATCACTGCCGTTGGCTACTGAAGCAAGTTTTTCATTTGTTGCAGGATTAAGCGTATCGAAGGTTTCTCCTGAAATGGCATCAACATAGTCTCCATCAATGAAAAGTTTGGCATCTTTTACTTTTGCTTTTCCGATTAGTGTTTCTTTATTCACAATGCACACCTTCCTTAATCTTCGACTTCAACAATCATTTCTATTTCAATCGCCGTATTATTTGGCAGTTGGGCCATGCCGACAGCGGATCTGCCGTGTTTACCTTTTTCTCCGAAAACCTCAACTAACAGGTCGGACGCACCGTTCATAACCTTTGGCTGGTCGGTAAAGTCTTCGGTGCTGTTAACGAATCCCAATATTTTAACAACCCGTTTCACTTTGCTCAGTTCTCCCAATTCAGATTTAAGGACTTTAAGCAAGTTGATCATGGATTGACGGCTGGCCTTATAACCTTCCTCAACTGTTAAATCACGGCCAAGTTTCCCATGAAACTCATCGACGCCTTGACCGGATGTGAAAATTAAATTTCCTGTTCGGACATGACTGACATAATTCCCCACAGCAGGCCGGACGTGTGATAAATCAATTCCCAGACTTTGCAGTTTCTCTTCGGGTGTCGCGAGCGTTTCCTTCATTTTTATTCTTTTTCCCCTTTACATTTAAAAATCTCAGAGCATTTTCACCTAAAATGAGTTTCTTTTGTTCTTCAGAAAGGTCCAATGCATCATCAATGACTTTACCCGGCGGTATTTCCCTTAATAGGAAAGGATAATCAGAACCTTGCATAATGCGGTCATGGCCAAACCGATCAATTAAGTATTTAATGTTTAAAGGATCATAGTTAAGCGAGTCAAAATAGAAGTTCCTCGCATAGTGGCTTGGCGGATGTGTCGTTAATCTCAAATGTGGCCAAACCTCCCAGCCTTTATCTAAGCGGGGCAGGATATAAGGGAACGATCCGCCGCCATGGGCAAAGCTGACTTTAAGTTTTGGAAATTTCTCCATGATACCGCTCCAAATGAGACTTGCGGCTGCAAGAGCTGTTTCGCTTGGCATGCCGATTGTGTACATGAAATTGTGGCGCGGTGTCCGATCCCTTGCCATTGTTTCCCAAGGATGAATAAATAAAGGGACTTCCCATTTTTCCGCCATCTCAAAGAATTCAATCAATTCCGGAGAATCCAGATTATTGCCATTAACATTTGTACCGATCTCAATGCCGTGTAAGTTCAACTCGTGTACACAGCGATCCATTTCCTTAATTGCGGTTTGAGCGTCTTGCAAAGGTACTGTTCCTAAGCCGATAAACCGGGTTGGATTCCCCTTGACTGTTTCTGAAATAAAATCGTTTTGAATCCGTGACATAGCTAAAGCAGCATCTGCAGGGGCCCAGTATGAAAAAGTGACTGGAATCGGAGAAATCACTTGAATGTCAACACCTTCGCGGTCCATATCATAGATCCTTTTTTCCGGACTCCAAACTTGGTCAGTCACCTCCCGGAATACCTTTCCACCAACCATTATGTTAGCGCCGCATGCGCATGTCCGATGCATTAACGGCCAGCGGTCTTGTCCGTATTTTTGGGTGAAATCGGGTAAATCCTCAGGAATGATATGAGTATGAAAATCTACCCTCATTTCCACTCCCTCACTTCTTCAGGCATTTGATGACCGCATTTGTCACATGTTCTGAGTCCTTCATCACCATTAAATTGTTCAATAACAGCTTTCAATTGGGTTTCGATATTCGATATTTGCAATGTTTTACGGAACATTTCTTGATTGCATTTGTCGCAATACCAGACAACGCTTTCAAGTTCATCTTTGCCTCTTTTAATTTCTGTAACAATACCGTAAGAATTAGCTGTACGATGAGGGGAATGCGGAACGTTTGCCGGAAGCATGAACATATCCCCTTCACCGACGGTTACTACTTCACGTTCACCATTGTCGTTAATACATTCCACATAGCAGTTCCCTTTAATTTGATAGAAAAATTCATCTGTCGGATTGACATGAAAATCACGCCGTTTATTCGGCCCGCCAACCAGCATGACAATAAATTGCGAATCTTCCCAAAGCACTTTATTATTGACAGGCGGTTTCAACAAGTCCTTATTGTCCTCAATCGTTTTCATCAAGTTTAGCACCCTAGAATTTAATTGAACTTCCCCAGATTTCAAAGCCATTTGTTATCCTCCTTAAAAAATACATTTTATTAAGCGCTTACAACCATTGCCTATTAAAATTGCTATTAAGATTTAAAGGAACGATACTGCTTTACATTTAGTACTTCGAATTCGTCATTTTATTAAGATATTACCTACATATGAAACTATATTAAATAAGAAAATCTTATTCAATATGGTTATTTCATAATATGAAATTCTTAAAATTTTTTGTTAAAAGTCTTTTAGTAAATGTTTCTTAAAGAAAAAAGTTAACATATTAAACTGCTTTGTTTTTTAAAATCGACCATTCATTAAGATTTTTAATCATAAACTGTAAAATTATCTTATCATCCCCTCAATTATTAATCATTAATATATTCTGAAATTAATTATAATTTAACAGAAATATGACATGGTGTCAATATTATTTTTAATGAATCTATAAATAAAAATAGGCGTAACTATCATTTTACAAGTTACGCCTAAAAAGAAAGCCGATTATATATCATTTTTATTTACCGTAAGCCCATAGGATGGTAATAAGGATATGTATTAATCCTTTTTTCTTTTTCAATTAAGGAAAGCTCATATCCAATGGATGATCCCGCTAAGGGTTTTCCACTAACTGCAGGATCGTTTTCTCTCCTCGATAATATATCAATTAACCTATTTCTCCACTTTTCTAATATATTAAGTTCTTTTGAGGCAAGATTGCGGGTTTCATTTGGATCGTCTAGAATATTGAAAAGTAACTCGAAGCCATCTTCCTCATACCAAATATACTTCCACTCACTGTTTGTTAACATCAACGAACGTCTTCCTGTATTTCCATACTCACCAAGAATAGTATCCCGAACACGATCTGTTGGATCTTTTACAAGCGGTAACAAACTTTTTCCATTAACATGGTCTGGTATTTCAGCGCCGGCAATATCACACAAGGTTGGCAATATATCTTGTAAGCCAACGACAGAGTTGTTAACTTTTCCAGGCACCCAATTCGGTCCCAATAGTTCATCCAACTGATCCCCCTCTGCTCGCAATGGCGGCGTAATAATTAATGGAATGTGGCATGAACCATTCAAAAAATTCGATTTTTGCCAGAGATGATGGTCTCCAAGATTGTCCCCATGATCAGAAGTAAAGACAAACCATGTATTCTCAAGCATTCCCTCTTCACGGAGGGTTCCAATAATTCTGTTTATTTGTCTGTCTACTTGAGTTACTAGTGCGAAATAAGCGCGGTAAGCTAAATCGATTTGTTTATCGGTCATTTGTTCATCAAATGATAATTCCAATTGATGAAAAGCCGGATGTTTATCTGCCCAATCGCCAATGACCGGACTTGGCATGTCATCCCTGTCATAAAGATAAAGATCTTTCATTAACGGTACTAAAGGCGGGTGCGGAGCTGTGAACGATGCCCACATATATAATGGCCTTGTCCAATCACGCCGTTTGATCTCCTTGCATGCTTGATACCCAATCCATTCAGTTGGATGTAAGTAATCCGGAAGATTCCATGGCGTCATACTATATTCATTAATAGACATACCATGAGTAAAAGCCATACCAGGATAGCCCTGCTCAGCCAGCCACTGTTCATAGTCACCATATCCCTTATTCATGCCATAGGGCTTGCCAATTTGACGGCCTTCTTCCCAAAGTATCATATTATCAAACCCATAATGACATCGTTCAGGATACACATGCATTTTCCCAACAGCTAATGTCTGATACCCTGCATCATGTAACTGTTGCGGTAAAGTTTCTTTTACTGGAAAACCCTCATGGTAGGTTGTTAATCCCAAATCATGACCCTCCAACCCGGTCATAATCATCCCGCGAGCTGGAACGCATATCGGTGTCGTTGAATAGGCTTGGGTAAAACGAATCCCTTTTCTAGCTAACCGGTCAATATGAGGCGTTTGAATCAACTCGTGACCACTACAGCCCATAAAATCGGCTCTTAAATGATCACAAGATATCATGATTATGTTAGGCTGATTTAACGCCATTTTAAATTCCTCCTTGTCAATAATATGAAAAGTATAAAGCGATAATCGCTTTTATAGAAAGCATTCCGTATTTTACCAAGTAAAAAGTCATTACATATTCTCTTCCCTGTATTGAAGTTCAGGCTCCTTACTTGGATTTTTAGCTGCAGGGGCTATTTTAACAATACTAAATCCGGTAAATCCATAAATAATATTTATCAACGGCACTAGAATAACAAAATAGCTGAATGGGATATAATCTATCGGATTTACTTTAAGCATCGCTAATCCGAAAAAGGCATTTACACTCCATGGAACGAGATTAATACCGACTGCCCCTCCTGCTGCAACACAACGCGATAAATTTTTCGTGTCTAAACCGCGCTCTTTATAGGTTTTAGTGAATCCTTGTCCAGAAAGAATGATCGAAAGATGTTGAGAACCGCTGGCAAATCCAACAATTAGTGTTGAAACAACTGTTAAAAAAATGAGCGAACCTGTACGGCGTGCTTTCTGAACGATTGGCTGAATAATGGCCTTAAATATTCCTATGCCATCCATGATTCCCCCCAATGCTGTAGACAAGATGATCAGCATAATGACATCTAACATGGATAAAAGTCCGCCGCGATTAAGTAGGGAATCAACATCATTTAACCCTGTATGGGACGAAAATCCATTTGTAACAGTTAAAATAACTTGGGTCAGTGAATTGCCTTGAACCACCATGGCTACAATGCCGCCAATGACACTAATAAATATAAGGGTCGGAAGAATTGGAAAACGTTTTATAATTAAAACAATTGTTAACACTGGCAATAAAAGTAAATACGAGCTAAGATTGAACGAATGTTCTAATACGTTCATAATATTTTTGATGTGATGCAGATTTGCAGTAGTCGTTGAATAATGTAATCCTACAAAATAGTAAATAACAATTGAAATAAATAAGGCTGGAATAGTATCCCATAACATATGCTTAACATGACTTATGAGATCAGTATCACATACTACAGGCTCCAAGTTTGTTGTCTCTGATAAAGGTGACAATTTATCCCCAAAATAGGAGCCGGAAATAACAGCACCCGCAACTAAAGCAGGGGGAAAGCCCATGCCTTGCCCAACTACCATGAAGGCGACCCCGATTGTCGCAATGGTTGTAAACGAACTCCCTATCGAAACACTTAAAATAGCTGTCGTTAACCCCACTATAGGAATAAAAATGTGCGGATCAATTAGTTTTAATGAATAATAGATTAAAGAAGGAATAACGCCGCTTTGCATCCATGTTGCAATGATGGCCCCTATAATAAAAAGTAGTAAACAAGGGAATATGCCTTTGTAAATTCCTTCAATGATAAATTTTTCTAGATCAGACCATTTATGTTTAAGGAAAATTCCCAAAATAGCAGCAGCTATAATTCCTACCACTAAAGGGATATCCATTCCTGCTTTCCATTTAAGTCCTGACATCAACGCTGTAAAAAGAAGAATAATCATCGGCAGTAATGCTTGCCAAAACTTAGGTAGCTTTACTGTTGCCATCCACATAACCTCTTTCTTTATAACCACATTTGTTGAAGGTCATGATAGCGAATCTTTATGATTATAGATCTTTTATTGTTTCTTCAAAAGAGAAAAGCGAAACACTTCAAAAGTTCTTATTATAATTCTTCTTAGTTGACTTTTTCAATTGTTGATTTGTCCTTTTTCTTTGTTTCTTTTTTCAACTGTTGATTTGTCCTTTTCCATATGAAATAGGCAATAGTAATAAAACATAGCCAAGGAATTCCAAGAGTCAATGTACTTTTAAAGTCTTGTGAGAATACGGTTGATAAGACAACACTTGCTAACAATATGGCTCCAAACGCTGTTAAATATGGAAAACCGATCATACGAACTGGTAATTTACGGGTCCCTTCCCGATCCCACTTACGGCGAAAAAATAAATGAGTAACAAAAATCATAAACCATGCAAACATAGCGCCGAAACTGGATAATGAAATCATTAAGTTGAAAGCGCTGTCAGGTGAAACAATTGAAAAGATTACCGCAATAACAACCCCCGCCGCTGATAATATAAGGGCCCTCACCGGAACGCCTTTGGTGCTAAGTTTCCCAAGTCCTTGTGGTGCAAATTTAGCTCTGGACAATGAAAACATCATTCGGGTAGAAGTATATAGCTGGCTGTTCATGGCGGAAAGTGCAGCAATAAGGACAACAAAATTCATAATTCCGCCTGCACCAGGGATATTAAGAATATCCATGACTTTAACAAACGGGCTTTCATTGTTCCCGGCAAAATTCCATGGAACAATCATCAACATTAACGCGAGCGTTAAAATATAAAATAGCACAAGTCGAAAAACGGCAGATTTAAGTGCAATGGGGACAGCTTTTTCTGGTTCTTTTGCCTCTCCGGCACTTACCGCAATCATTTCGATACTTAAATAACTAAAAAGCGAAATAAATGTGGCAAACCACATGCCGCCAAAACCATTTGGAAAGAATCCGCCTTTATTTACATAGTTTTGAGGACCAATTTCTGAATGACTTCCTGTACCGAATACAACAAAAAAGGCTAAAAGAATAAAACCAACTATCGCTATGATTTTTACTAAAGAAAACCAATATTCAACAACACCAAACATGTTCACACTTGTCGCATTGACATAAAGGAGGACGGCAGAAAAAACAACTATCCATACATATCCTGGGATATTTGGAAACCAATATTTCATATAGATAGCAATGGCAGTAACTTCCGTCCCAATAGAACAAATAAGGCTAAACCAATAAGAATAGCGGACAGTAAAACCCGACCATGGATTAATATAACGTTCTGCATAAACACCAAATGATCCGGAGGTAGGATGGGCAACTGTCATTTCTGAAAGACAGCCCATAAGCAACAAGGCAATGGCTGCTCCAATAGCATAGCTAATGATGACACTCGGACCCGCTGTTTTGATAGCGGATCCACTTCCAAGAAATAAACCAGTCCCAATAGCGCCCCCAATGGCGATCATTGATAGCTGGCGGGTCGTTAAGCTTTTTTTTAATCCCTTTTCTCCCTCCGTAATGTCTTGAATTTTTTCGGAGTTACTGGCCATATAAATTCCAACCTTTCTTTTGTCTATTAGGAGACTACGCCCCGCTTATTTTCATACTTCTCATACTGCTTGTCTAACATTATTTTCTTTAAGATTTGCACTGTTTTAAAGATATCTTCATATGAAGTATAAAAAGCGATTGGTGCTAGACGAATGATATTAGGCGCCCTAAAGTCCGGCGTAATCTGATTTTCTTTTAGCGCTTTACAAATTCGAATAGCTTCTTCATGTTCTAAACAAATATGGCCGCCCCGACGTTCATCTTCAAGCGGGTTTCCAATTGTAAATCCCATGTTTGAGAGTTCTTCTTTAATTAAATCCATAAAGTATTGAGTCTTGCTAAGGGAGTTCTTTCGAATATTCTCAATAGATACCTTTGCAAACATTTCTAAAGAACTGATAAGCGGTGCTAAACTTAATACATGAGGCGTCCCTATTTGAAAGGCACCAGCTGTTTCTTCAGGAACTAATGTGTGTTCCATATCAAATTGTTTATTCTTATTCGAGCTGTACCATCCTGCTAACCCCGGATGTCTGCCAAAATGTTTTTTATTTACATACAACGCTGCGACACTTCCTGGACCGCCATTTAAATATTTATAAGTACACCAAAATCCAAAATCAACATCCCACTGACTAAAATAGTGAGGAATAGCTCCTACAGAATGACATCCATCAAAACCAATAAGAATGCCTCGCTTATGCGCTTCCGCTGTTAAACGTTGAATATCGAACAGCTGACCGCTTCGGTAAAGTACCGTAGGTAAAACAATTAAAGCAACCTCATCTGTCATTTCCTTAATGATGTCATCTTCTTCAATGAATCTTCCATCACCGCTCTTAACCCGAATCAAATGTTCTTCCGGATCATATCCATGCAGCATCAGCTGACTTTTCAGTGCATAAATATCCGAGGGGAAAGTTAATTCGTCTGCAATGATCTTCGTTCGCTTTCCTTCAGGTTTATAAAAAGTAGCAACAAGTTGATGTAAATTTACTGTCGTGGAACCGGTTACAATTACTTCCTTTGCTTCAGCCCCTACCAGCGGAGCCATCATTTCTCCTAACCTTTCAGATATAAAAAACCATGGATAGGTTCCCTGAGTCCAACCATCAATACCAAGTGTTTTCCAATCGTTTAAAATTTCACTCACCTTATTTTCTGAATGTTTGTTCATTAATCCTAATGAATTTCCATCAAGATAGATCGATCCAGGATTTAAATAGAATTCGTTTCGGTAATCCTTAAATTCGTCTAAGTTATCAAGCTGTAAAGCATAATCATTAGTTACTTGAACTGTTCCATTGGTCATAATTATCTCCCCTATTATACATAATAAATAATATTTTGAATTTATTTAAATATAAAGGAAATATGACGCGATGTCAATATTATTCATCCTTTAATATTTTAATTATTTATAAGAGTCTATCAAAACGACCGCTGTTAAAGTAAAAATTAGCCATTAATATTTAATATTCTTAAAATCCCTTTTATTTTTTAACATTAACATGTATCCTTATATGTTAAAGGGGGGAGGTTCGTGAAAGGCTCAAAAGAAG
Source organism: Scopulibacillus cellulosilyticus (assembly GCF_042665295.1). Classification (NCBI taxonomy): domain Bacteria; kingdom Bacillati; phylum Bacillota; class Bacilli; order Caryophanales; family Sporolactobacillaceae; genus Scopulibacillus; species Scopulibacillus cellulosilyticus. The sequence continues at coordinate 112,522 of NZ_JBHTCO010000004.1, read as the reverse complement.
AAATTGTTGATGGCCGCCATAAGCGTTCAATGTTAACACGTCAAAAATTACTCGATGCCGCACGTTATGTCTTTCTTGAGGAAGGTTTTCAAAAAGCAACGATTTCGCAGATCATTAAACGTGCAAACACTGGTTATGGAACCGCATATGTTCATTTTTCGGGTAAAGACGATTTACTAATCGTATTAATGGAAGATGTCATGGCGGAGTTTATTGAAATCGCAAAAACTTCCTTTTTTCCAACAACAAAAGAAGAAGCAAAAAAAATGGTATTAAACCAAGTAACAGCCTTTCTTAGTTTGGCTCAATCCAATCGCAAGATGATGGAGGTTTTTCAAGAGGCCGTTGGTCTTTCAACCGCAATTAATTTGAAATGGGAAGAAATACGAAATACATTCATTCACTGTATTACTAATGATATTACTTATTCCCAGTGTAAAGGACTAGCCCGTACTGATTTAAAACCGGAATTAGTGGCGCGTATGTGGTTTTTTGCAAATGAAACATATCAATGGGAAATTGTTCGAAATACACACCAGGATACGCTTGAAGAAATCGCGGAAACTCTTACATCAATGTATGTTGACGGGCTTTATCTATAATTTTAAATTTCAATCTGCCGATTAAACATTCATAAAAAATAAACCACTAGTTGTGGTTTATTTCCCCCCCTTTTTAAGATTGTTTAGGCATTTTTATTTTTCTGAATCCGCTATTATTCCCAAAGTGATTTAGAATTAGCTACTTAATTTCCGAATCCCTATTTAATTAATTCTATAAATCTTTTACACAACGAAACCCGAGGTTTCCCGCAGAACTGTCAGGGGTATTTGATGTCCTTGCCGCAACCCGATAGCGATTGCAATAGGATTCATGGCAGAGATAGGATCCGCCTCTCATTGACTTCGTACTCCCTTTAGATGGTCCTTTAGGATTAACTTTAGACTCGTGCAAATGGAATTTTGGACTAAACCAGTTTGAACACCACTCCCATACGTTTCCCGCCATATTATATAAACCAAATCCATTAGGATAGAAAGCATTTACTGGTGCTGTTCCTAAGTACCCGTCTAAGGCGGTATTCTCATTTGGAAATTCACCTTGCCATATATTGCAATAGTGCTCCCCCCCTGGTTCCAAAATATCTCCCCATGGATACTTTTTCTGAACGAGTCCTCCTCTAGCGGCATATTCCCATTCTGCTTCTGTTGGAAGTCTTTTACCAGACCATTTACAATAAGCAACAGCATCATTCCATGAAATGTGAACAACGGGATGATTCATTCGATCAGCAATGCTTGAATCAGGTCCTTCAGGTTTTAACCAAAAAGCGCCTTCAACAGCCGCCCACCATGGCGTTCCTGAAGGAAACTGTTTTACCTTTCTCGCAGTCTTCTTTGATATCAGTTTATAAAAGACAAAGGACCAGCCAAATTTCTCAGCATCAGTTTTATAACTAGTTGCTGATACAAATTCCGCAAATTTAGCGTTAGTTACTGCAAAGCGGTCTATGAAAAATGAATTAACTTTTACTTTTCTTATTGGACCTTCTCCATCTGCATGGAAACCATCTTTATCATTCGTTCCCATGAGAAATTCACCTCCATTGATTAAAACCATTTCTTCTTGATGAAATTCTGCTGCAGTATTCTTATTTAATTCTACCGGTGATTTGATCATGTCTGTTCCTACTGCTATCCTACTAACAGAACAACAAGATGCCTTTTTATTTAAATCCATCATTTATTGACTCCTTTATATTTTAATAAATTTTCTTAAAGTATTTTTTTGCGTAATCTCTAGTTATTCGACTGGATCTTTTTACTCCCAAATGAATTGTTAAGCATTTTTTGAATCTCCATTAGCTTCATCTTAGAATAATAGATATCTATCCTTTTGTAATATTTTTTAATTACCGTTAATATAAGTAGTGCCAAAACAAAAATAAAGCGCTTAGGAAAACGCTTTATTAATAAAATACCTTTTATTTTATTTATCCTGCGCACATGTACAAAGCAGCCATTCTTTTGCAAAATTAACAGCCACACGCTGCCGAAATAAAACAGAATCAGCTGAACCGACTTTTCCTCGTTTTTACGGGAACAGTCTGCGCTATTTCACTTCCAATTTGATGAAAAGAATCATCATCAAATTCAATATCTTTTAATTCTTTTACTAGAAACATTGAAAACGCTTAATTTTATTTTTTCAAAACACCTTTAAGAACAAAGGCTACATTGGCCGGCCGCTCTGCTAAGCGGCGCATGTTATATCCGTACCAATCATCGCCGTACGGTACGTAAATCCGCATATTGTAACCTTCTTTAATGATTTCTTCTTGGCGTTCAGGACGAATACCATAAAGCATTTGGAATTCAAACTGATCTTTCGGGATATTATGCTTTTTGACCAGTTCTTTTGTAAAACGGATAATTTCATCATCATGGGTGGCGATTGATGTGAAGTTTCCTCTTAATAGATGAATTTGAATTAAATTTTTGAAATTTTGGTCGACATCTTTTTTATTTGGAAATGCCACTTCTTCCGGCTCTTTGTAAGCACCTTTTACGATGCGAAGTCTTGGATGATATTCGTCTAATTCATTGAGATCATCGATTGTACGGTACAGGTAAGCTTGAATGACTGTGCCGATGTTATCGTATTCTTTCTTCAGTTCTTTAAATACATCAAGGGTAACACCGCAGCGGGAATGATCTTCCATATCAATGGTAACGAATACGTCATGTTTTTTCGCTGTATCTAAAATCCGGCGCATGTTCTTCATGCAAAGTTCGCGGCTGATATCTAATCCCATTGATGTAATTTTTAACGATAATTGTGAATCAAGATTGTGCCGGTCGATAGCTTCAATAGCTTCAATACAATGATCCGCCATTTCATTTGCTTCTTTTTCATTATCGACAAACTCGCCGAGGTGATCAAGTGTAACCGAAAAACCTTTTTCATTTAATTTATGGAGAGCTTCAAGCGAACCTTCAAGCGTTGCTCCAGCTACAAAACGGCTTGCTCCTAAACTAAGTCCGTATTTTTTAGCAAGCTTCGTCAATTTTTTGTTATCCCCCAGGAACAAAAAGAAATTACGCATCATTTGTTCAATCACGGTGTTCCCTCCTAAAACGCTTTCATAAACTCTTCTTGTTAAATATACCATAACATGACTTAATTTTGGAGAATTTTAAATTAATTTCTGTTCAAACTATTTCCTTTAAATTACAACTTTTGTCGAAATCTTTTTTACCTTATACATCATATTTTATACGGAAAAAGGGCGGACCGCTTACGTCTGCCCTTTATAAAATGGAAACTATTCCTTAATATAAGTCCAACCTTCTTTTTGATAAACTTTCCCTTCTTTCATTAGTCTCCCAAGCGCACGCTTAAATGCCGCTTTACTCATGTTAAATCTTGCTTTAATATCATCGGGATGACTTTTATCCGAATAAGGCATTGAACCATTGCGCCCTTCAAGATAAACATATATTTTTTCGGCATCCGTATCCATTGTTTCATGGCTTCTACCTAATAAAGAAACATTCACTGATCCATCTTCCTTAACTTCAATAATCCTTCCTTCAATCTTCTGACCGAGGCGAGGCTCCTCTCTTCTCTCAGATTTATGAATAAAACCGAGAAAGCCTTCTTCCGTTATGATAAATGATCCTTCTTTTATTAAGCGGTAAACTCTTCCTGCGATATTTTTGTTAAAGTCGTCTTCTGCAGCTTGTTCAGCTATTTCATGCATCACATTTTCTGTCGCCAGCGCTCCAAACAAACGGCCTTTTTTATCAGTTTTTAAAGAACAATATAATTGGTCTCCTTTAACCGGCCATAAATCAATGATATCAGGTAAATCATCCATTGAAATTAGAATATCTTTGCTGATGCCGATTGAAACAAAAACACCTAATTTGGGCTTTACTGCAACAACTTCAGCCCAATCATAACTTCCGATTTTTATAGTCGGAATCGTCATTGTTGCTGAAAGTCTGCCTTGATGATCCTGATACAAAAAAACTGTTTGCGGCTGACTCGCGTCAAAATCCTCACTCAGCTCATTATTATGTAATAGAACATCTTCTTTGCCATTTGATAAAAAGTATCCAAAAGGCGCCTGCCGTTCAACCTTTAAGGTTTGAACAGTACCCGCTTGTAATTTTGTCATTTTCATCCTCTTTTCACACATAAATTCATTTAAATCGTTACCTAAACAAAAGGCAATTATAACATTTTCAGTTGGAATAAAAGGTTTCATTTAAAAGAAAAAGACAGCTTAGTGCTGTCCATCCTTAGTTCAAGTCTATTCAATAACAAAATCAACGGCAAGCGTATCCTCCAAGCCAATTTCATGCAAATAAGCAAGAACAGCTTGATGTTCCTCAGAAGGACCATAATGGTCAAATGCTTCTTTTGATTCCAGACGAACGGTAAGCCCCATCGTATAGCCTTTTCCGCGATCAGTAAAGTTATGCCCCGCCTTAATATCGATAATGCCTGGCAAAACGTCGGCTAATTGACAAAGACGCTTAATGGCTTCATCCTTCTGTTCTTTTGTTGTTTCATCTTTAAACTTAAATAAAACGATGTGTTCTATCATGTACATGACTCCCTCATTACATTATTATCTATTAACAAGATAGCATAATATTTATACAAATCATATCAATAATAAGGAAATTAGATTTCTATTCTTAGACAGAGGGTGAACTTCGGTTAGTAAAATCTATGATCTTTGTTGAGAGCCATTGGCAAACAATAGCATAAATAACAATTTTTAAATCAATAACAAGAGCGGTCATCAGGAAAATTGATATATTGATCCAAAACATAGTTTGTCCAGGCCGGAAACTTCGTGAAGTAGATATTAACAGCGCCGGAACAACCATGCCGCCGCTTGATGCATCATACTTTATCAAAATGCCGACACCTATGCCAAAAAGTATGCCGCCAAGCAATAAATCCAATGCAATATGTACATGGGGTATGGATATAAATAAACTGCACCAATATACTGTCATTGATGTTACGGTTACCGCGTACATCGTTCTTATTGTCCAGGCAAAACCAAACCATTTAAAAGCCATAAACAGCATAGTAAAGTTATTCAGCCATAATGAAAATCCTAAAGATAATGGTGTCAAATGGTTCATTAAGACAGCAATCCCGGCCGAACCGCCGGATGGAACATGATGCGGAAAAAGAAAAAGGGACATTCCCAACCCTTGTACAAATCCCCCTAATGTCAGCATAACAAACCTGATCATTTCTTTATTAAATTCCATATATCGTTTAACTCCCGCCGCTGAAATGAAATAGGATTACTAAAGTATATTTGTCCATGCATCAATTTAGTCATGTAAATTCAGAACGGGAGCTGAGCGGCAAAATTCAGGCTTGTTTCTCTTGCCATCGTCTTTCTGCATAAGCCAAATCATAAATTGGACTATTGGACTTCTCAATGCAAAATAAAAGAAGGAATTTCCAGACGGACTAACTCATTGTTATTGACCTTGATTCTATTCATTTGATTTATATCACCATAATTAATGATAGAAATCATCCCCCTTATCCATGACCCGTGCCCAAAAATCAAAACTTGTTCATATTTCCCATACTGATGAATGAATTGAAAAAGCCTGTGTTCAAAATCAATAAGCCTTTCCCCTAATGTTAACTTTCGCGGATTAATTATCCAGATTTTATTGTTCTGAACAAACTCATCCTTTTCCTTTCCTTCAAATTCTCCAAAATCCAGTTCATTTAATAAAGGTTCCGGACTATAGTCATATCCGTAAATTTCGGCTGTTTGCTGAGTCCTTATTAATTCACTCGATAATATGCAATCAAACGGCTTAAATTTCTCAAGAAGTTCCTTGTTACGCAAAATGCCATCCTTTTGATCTATTAACAAATGCTTATCTATAGGAATGTTTCTTTTCCCTTGTAAAATCCCTTTTTTATTCCATGCAGTGGGAAGATGCCTAATTAATAAAAGCCGCATCGGCTTTCTCCTCCATAAAAAAGGTTTCTGAACGAAGACCTTGACGCTGGGCTTCTAATAATAAAACATCGTGAATTTTGACATTACCCAGATTGACATTAGATCCAATCTGGTTGATAAAAAACATCTGACTTTTTGGATGCGGTGCCTCAAAAATAATCTTTTTGCTGTTAACATTTTGAATCACATCAAAAATTAAGCCTTCTTTAATCTCACCATTGCTTTGATAAATACCGGCTGTACCCGAATCCCTGCCTTCCGTAATCACGTATTGGCAGCCTGCATCTAATAAGGCGATTAATTCATTTTTCCAATCAGGAGCAGCCATATCTTTTTGAATATCTTTGGATCCAACCTCACCGATGACTTTAAAATCCCTTTTTAATCTCAGCACTAAGTCCAAGCGTTTTTCAAGGGGAATATCTATAATGCCTGTCGATATTTCTATATAGTCCAGGCCCAGCTCTTTCAAATATAATAGGTACTTATCCAATTTATTTTGCGAGTAAAATTTCTCAAAAAGTGTACCGCCGCAATAAGGGATGATATTAAACGATTGATAAACGTCTATTTTTTGACGGATATTTGGCGTAACATAAGCTGATCCTATACCAATCTTTGCAATATCAATATATTCATGATAATCAGACAAAGTATTTTTCAGCTCTTTCACTGGAATCCCAAAGTCAACAATTGATGTCATGCCATATGAGCGGCTCTTTTTTGTTCTATAAGGCAATTTCAAATCACCCAATGACTCAGCACCTCCCTAGAGTATGCTGTATGTTATGCGATGAAATAAAAAAAGTGCCCATTTAAAAAACGAATAGAACTTGCAAAATTAGAAATGCTAAAAGAGCATAATATCACAAAAGGGAGTGCAGACTTTGTCAGACCAAAAACCAACAGGGCTGACGATTTTAGCTCTCGGATCAATCCCTATGATTTTAGTACTGGGGAACTCCATGTTGATTCCGATCTTGCCTAAAATGAAGTCCGTATTAAATATTTCACAATTTCAAGTGAGCTTAGTGATTACTGCCTTTTCAGCTGCGGCGGCTATTTCTATCCCAATAATGGGTTATTTATCTGATCGGTTTTCCCGAAAAGCAGTCATTATCCCTTCTTTAATTCTTTTTGGGGGCGGCGGTATTTTGGCAGGATCTTCTGTGGCCTGGTTTGGCAACCATGCTTATATATGGATGTTAACAGGGCGGATCATACAAGGGATTGGCGGTGCAGGTACTGCGTATATTGCGATGGCTTTAGCAGGAGATTTATTTAAAGGGGCCGAGCAAAGTAAAGTTCTTGGCATCATTGAGGCTTCCAATGGTTTTGGCAAAGTGATTTCTCCGATTCTTGGATCACTTCTTGCTTTACTGATTTGGTATGCCGTCTTTTTTGCATTTCCCGCTTTTTGTCTTATTTCTATTCTTCTTACATTATTTTTCGTTAAAGAGAAGGCTAAAAGTGCGGAACCGCCATCACCGGGAGAATATACTAAAGGACTGTTTTCTGTTTTTAAACATGAAGGCCTTTGGTTAATCGTCACATATTTTACTGGCACCGCCTGTCTATTAACATTATTCGGTATTTTATTTTATTTATCTGATGTCCTGGAAAAAAAATATCACATTGATGGTTTGTTAAAGGGATTTATTCTTGCTATTCCATTATTGTTTATGACAACAACTTCTTACATCACCGGTGCCAAGATAATGAAAAACCTAAAATTGATGAAGGTATTAATTATCATTGGCTTATTATTAATGACCCTTTCGTTTGCAACATTAGTCTTCTTCAGCAAGCTGGTTCCTTTCATTTCTATTTTAGCTGTCAGCAGTATTGGAACAGGCTTGGTGCTGCCTTGTATCAACAGTTTTATTACAGGTTCAGTTAATAAGGATCTTCGCGGTTTTGTGACATCATTATACGGATCTGTCAGATTTATCGGGGTTGCCGCAGGACCGCCGATTTATGGTTGGCTAATGGGCTGGTCAAGGTCGGGGATGTTTCTTTGCACAGCCGCACTAACGTTACTCGCAGGCGTGTTGATGCTTCTTTTTATCCATGTAAGCAATCCTTCTTCAGAAGAATCAACAAAATCTTTATTTCAAAAATTAAAATTAACGACAGAATGACGAAAGGAGGACATCGCATTGGAAGTTTACTTTTCACCTGAATTAATTAAGCCGGAGACGCAAATTTTAAATGTTATCAATCAAAACAGTAAACCGGTCGGCTATGTTTCTTTTTTATTTAATGAGAAAAAATTATATATTCATGGTCAAGTTGAAGAATCAGGTGTCAGTGAGGATTTTAAAGATCTCGTCAAACCTTATATTAAAGGATTAATGAACTTAAAACCTGACTGTGAGGTTTATTCTTATTTATCGGCTGGCGGGGAAAAAATTGAAATTGAGCAAAGCAATAATAAGAACCAATAACCTGTTTTCGAAAATACAGAGTATCCCCTAAAAAGCTAAATAGCATTTTCAGGGGATATCTTCTTAAAACCTGTCGTCTTCTTTTTACGCTTATCCTTCAACAAGTTTTTCTTTGTTTGTTACTTGCCTATTTCAGGCAACACTGTTTTGGCGATTTTTCCATCTAAGTCTTCATAATCGTAGTGTTGAATCGTTTCATATAATTCTTTTCTTGTCTGCATGTCATCGAGTGAAGCCTTTTGCGTACCTTTCTCCATAATTTCGGTAAAAACCCGCTCATAGGCTTTTGCAGCCACCCGCAAAGAGGTTACCGGGTAAATCACCATCTGAAAGCCCCAAGATTCAAATTGCTCGGCGGTATAGTATGGTGTCCGTCCAAACTCTGTCATATTCGCTAATAGCGGTGCATCGATTTCTTTAGCAAATTGCCGAAACTCCTCTTCGTTCTGCAAGGCTTCCGGAAAAATCCCGTCTGCTCCCGCTTCCAAATAGCATTTTGCCCGCTCAATTGCGGCATCCATGCCCTCTACTCCTTTTGCATCCGTACGTGCAATGACTGCGAGTGTTGGAGAGACTTCTTTGATTGCTTTAATTTTTTGCATCATTTCTTCTGTTGAAACAAGCTGTTTTCCATTTAAATGACCGCATTTTTTCGGTAGCTGCTGATCTTCAATTTGAACAGCCGCTACCTTTGCCTCTGCCATTTCCCTTGCCGTTCTGGCAACGTTTAACACGCCGCCAAATCCCGTATCAATGTCAACTAACACAGGCAGACCTGTGGCTCTGACTAAATCGCGGGCCCTGTCGGCGACTTCTTGGGAATGAAGAATTCCCAAATCAGGCAAACCGCGGCTTGCCGTATAGGCGCCGCCGGATAAGTAAAGCGCCTCAAAACCAACCTTTTTGGCGATAAGCGCTGCCATGCCGTCATGCGCACCCGGCATCTTCAAAATTTGCGGGGATTGGATGCTTTTAAGAAATTGTTCAGCTAATTCGGATTGGCTGTATTCTTTTCCTACTAACCATGTCATAACATTGTTCCTCCAATATTTCTAGATGACAAATAGTTTCATAAACTCATTAACAGGCGTATTCTCAAGACGCTTTTGATCCATCGTCAGATCCAAAATCTGCTCCAGCTTTTGTTTTGGAAAACGTGTCGATAAGTTTTCTTTATATTTTTCAATTAGTCTAGGGATGCCTTCATTACGGCGCCTGCGATGGCCGATTGGATACTCGCATTCTACTTCTTCGGTTGACGTGCCGTCTTTAAAGTAAACCTTAATGGCATTGGCAATAGAGCGTTTATCCGGATCTAGATAATCCTTACTGTATTGCGGATTTTCCGTAACAACCATTTTATCGCGCAGTGCGTCAATGCGCGGATCGCCGGCGACATCTGCTTCGTAATGATCGGCAGTTAAATCTCCAAAAATAAGACCAATAGCCGTCACATACTGAATACAATGATCACGGTCCGCCGGATTTGTCAACGGGCCTTTTTTGTCAATAATCCGGATAGCTGCCTCGTGTGTCATTATTTCTATTTTATCAATATCTTCAAGACAATCTTTGACAACCGGATGTAACTGAATAGCACATTCAGCCGCGGTTTGAGCATGGAATTCTGCCGGGTAGGCAACTTTTAATAAGACATTTTCCATGACATAAGAACCAAATGACCTTGCCAGCTTGAGCTCCTGACCATTAAATAGAACATCATTAAATCCCCATGTTTTAGCGGACAATGCAGTTGGATAGCCCATCTCGCCATTCATCGCCATTAATGCTAACCGTACGGCACGGCTTGTTGCATCTCCCGCCGCCCATGATTTCCGCGAGCCGGTATTTGGCGCATGACGATAAGTACGCAAGCTGGCACCGTCAATCCAAGCATTTGACAATGCGTTAAGCACCTGCTCACGATCACCGCCCAACATGGCCGTAATGACAGCTGTTGAAGCAACCTTTACAAATTGTACATGGTCCAGCCCTACACGGTTCAAGCTGTTTTCTAAAGCAAGGACCCCTTGAATCTCATGGGCTTTAATCATCGCTGTTAATACATCTTTCATCGAAAGCGGTTGTTTACCCTCAGCCGTACGGGTCCGGCTGAGGTAATCGGCTACAGCTAATATACCGCCTAAGTTATCTGAAGGGTGTCCCCACTCCTTGGCGAGCCACGTGTCATTGTAATCTAACCAGCGAATAATACAGCCAATATTAAAAGCGGCATGTACCGGGTCTAATTCAAATTGTGTCCCAGGGACGCGTGCACCGTTTGGGACAACTGTCCCCGGCACTATTGGTCCCAGATGCTTCGTGCATTCCGGATAGCGAAGCGCAAGCAGCCCGCAGCCAATAGTATCTAATAGAACATGGTGTGCTGTATCGTAGGCTTCTTGACTGTTAATTTTAAAATCAACAGCGTAGTCAGCAATTTCCTGTAAAACTTTATCAAATGCTTCAGATTTTGTTTGGTTTGTTTGTGTAACAGAACTGGTCATGTTTTGTTTTCCTCCGTTCCAGAGATTAAATATTGGATGTTATTTTTAAAGAAAAGCTATGCCTCTTAACTTCTTCTAGGATGTAAATTACGCGGACCCATATAACGAATGCGCGGCCTGAACAAACGGTTATTTTCGTGCTGCTCAATGACATGAGCGCTGATGCCAACGGTCCTTGCAGCCAAAAAGACCGGTGTATACAGATCAATGGGAATATCCAATAAGTAATAAACAGGTGCAGCATAGTAATCAAGATTTGGATAAAGGCCTTTTTCACGGCGCATGACATCTTCGCCAATCTCACACATTTCATACAAATCATGCCGGCCTTTTTCATCTGCCAGTTTCAGTAAAGCTTGCTTCATTAATTGAGCACGCGGATCCATTTTCTTCATATATACACGATGTCCAAAGCCCATAATCCGCTCTTTATTTTTCAGTTTTTTCATAATTAATGGTTCAATTTGGCTTTGATCCCCGGCTTCCAAAAGCATTTTCATAACAGCTTCATTGGCTCCGCCATGCAAGGTTCCTTTCAAGGAGGCAACAGATCCGGTTAATGCTCCATAAAGATCAGATTGCGTTGAAGCAATAACACGGGCCGCAAATGTTGAATTCGGCATTTCATGCTCACTGTACACCATCAATGATTGATCAAACGCCTTGGCTTCACTCTCTGAAGGCACACGGCCCGTAATCATATACAAAAAGTTAGCGCTGTATGACAGATCTTTCCTGGGTTCAATCGGAGATTTACCCATTTTTATATGGTAGCTGTTAGCAACTATAGCCGGTACTTTTGCCAAAAGACGAATCGCTTTTCGGCGATTAGCTTCCCTTGAACGGTCCTCCAGTTCCTTGTCAAAGCCGGCTAATGCTGAAATACCGGTACGAAGCGCATCCATGGCATGAGTATCCTTTGGAAGGGCTTTCAAAATTGAGATAACTGCTTCCGGAATATCGTATTCGGCTTTCAAATCCTTTTCCAAGGATTCACGTTCTGCCTCATTCGGGAGCTTACCATCAAGCAAAAGTCCAACAATATCCAAGTAGCTTACTTTTGTGGCAAGTTCAATGAGATCATAACCGCGAATAACAATTTCTTCCGCATCAACATCAAGAAATGAGAGACTTGTTTCACTGGCAATAACACCTTCAAGACCTGGTCGATAATCTTGTTCGATCGGCATAGCTTTTCCTCTCCTTTGTTATTTCAGAAATTTAAATATCCCCATTCACTAAATTTAATCGAATCTGTTGTAAAGGAGTATAATTGTATACAATTATACCGTCTAGTCTAATTGTATACATTTCGGAAATGAGTGTCAATTAAAAAAATAATGACACGTGAATTTCTTACAAAAGCTGTCAACAAAAATCATTTTGATCAAGATAATACTGCAGTGTTTTTTTAGTTAATTCTAGGCTGCGCCGGATATGTGCACGCATTGCTTTTTCCGCCTCATCCAAATGATGTTCCCGTATGCAGTTAAAAATATTCCGGTGCTCTTGAACAGGCAGCATAGGTACATATTTGGGATTCAAAAAACCGCCAAGACGGCGATATCGCTCAATTCGGCTGTTTATTTGTTCCAGAAAACGGACAGCAGTTTCATTCTTTCCAGCTGTATACAAAATATGATGAAACTCGCTGCCATGACGGATAAGACTAGTATTTTTTCCTTTTTCCGCGGCTCGTTCCATAATAAACAGCACTTCCTCCAACTTATCGCTTTGCTCATCAGTGATATGCTCTGCGGCTTCTCTTGCGATCAAGCCTTCTAACATTTCACGCACCTTAAAAACTTCCTCAGCCTCTTCAATGGTAACAGAGGCCACAGCAATTCTTCCGTTCGCCCGCCGGTTGATCAGCCCTTCTAATTCTAACCGGTGCAAAGCCTGTCTAAGAGGCGTACGGCTTATATTGAGTTCGTTAGTCAGCATTTCTTCACTAAGCGATTGACCCGGTTTGTAATCCAAATCAATAATTTTCTTTTTTATATCATTGTAAGCAACATCACTGACTGATTGTCGTTTAAATTCTAAGTTTGACATCACTTTACGCCCTTCCTGTTCTGTGAATGAAATTTTCAGTCAATTGTATACATATATACTGTATTTTTTAATTCTATTTTTACATAAATAATGATTTATTGCATCCGAACAAAAATTCTGGGTGCTGAATGCGGGCTATTAACCCTTTGCAGTTAGAAGCAGAACAATTTAATTAGAATATATGAATTTATTTCCATTAAAAAGAAAACGAACTTTTCTCTTGATGTAACCGTCTTTTTTCATGAAAGCAACTTACATCAATCGACATACCGCCATTTGATTGTAGAATAATGCGGTCTGTCAAGGAGGATATTATGATCTATCAAATCTATTTCCTAATGAATAAGATTGAAATGGTTCGCGGCGGGATGACAAAAGCACTCTTTAATCGCGCTAATCTCTTATCCGATAATTTTAAACAAATTCATATCCTTTCCTTTAATTTTAATCCGGATTATGACCTCATTCGGCAAGAATTATATCGTTTAGGAAAAATTAAAGGGAATGTTATTATTCATAATCTATATGAATTTCTGGCAAATAAAACAAAGTCGCCTTTTAACGTTCCTATTATTAATCATCCAATTGAAGAAAATGGTTTAGTCGCGCATAAAGATAAAGACCCGAAAAAGAATGCTTATCGCCTTTATAAAGATGGATTATATATAAAATACAAGAAATATAATGAAGACAATAAGCTGGAATTTATCGATTATTTTAATGAAAACCGCTATCGCACCCGCAGGGAAACATTTGATTCCGCGGGACAGCTTCGCCAAATATTGTATATGGATTATGTTTCAAATAAGCCGCGGCAATCTTTATATTTTGATGAAGACGGCCATTGCTTTTTATCTGTCTGGTTTGATCATAAAACCGGCGACTTCAAGAGAATCAATTGGTTCAATCAAAATGGGGATTTGAACCATGTGTTTTACAGTGAAACAGAGTTAAAAAGATATTGGCTTGAAAAATTGACGGAACATGATAGTCACCCAGTATTACTATCTGATTCCCGAAGTACCGATAAATGGGCAGCTGCTGTTCAAAATCCGAATGCTGCAAAAATGCTTGTTATTCATAGCAACCATTTGAAAAAGCCGTATCATTATGGATCACCGTTAGCTGAACGTAACCGGTCAGCACTGGAAATGATGGATCAATTTGATGCAGTCATCTTTTTAACTGAGAACCAGAAAAAAGATATAGAGCGGCAATTTGGTCCCCGGTCAATCTATCATGTTATTCCCCACAATGCTTCAAAAGTGAATTTAGACCGGGAGATTGAACGGGATCCGCTAACAGCCGTAACCTTGGCACGATATGTTAAGAACAAGAATTTGGATCATATGATACGTGTGTTTCGTAAAGTGGTTGATCAAATTCCTAAAGCAAAACTTGAATTATGGGGATTTGGTCCAGAGGAAGAATCTTTACGGAACCTTATTAAACAATTAAATTTGGAATCTAACGTGTTTCTTAAAGGATTTACACTAAATCCAAACGAAGTATACGAACGTGCTGCTTTTTCATTAATAACTTCCCGTACTGAAGCGTTTGGTCTTGTGATCACTGAAAGTATGGCCGCGGGAGCCCCTGTTATTAGCTATGACATTAAATACGGTCCGAGTGATATTATTACAAACGGTGTTGATGGTATTTTAGTCAAGCCAAACGACTCTACGGCATTAAGCAAGGCGATCATTGATTTGTTTACCAATAAGATAAAACAGCAAGCCATGAGCCTTGAAGCGAGAAAGATTGTTGAAAAATTTAGCGATAAAAAATTTGTACAGCAGTGGATTGACGTTTTTGAAAAGGCAACTGAGCAAAAACGGCATCGAATTAAATTAAATCAACCTATATGTGCATTAAAGAACTTGGAATGGGTGGATTTTAAACGCGGGAAAATCAAACTTGATGGAGAAGCTGTTTTTGAAAAAGGAGATAATGAAATTAAAAGTTGTTTACAGCTATCCTTATATATTCGGCAACGGGACAAGTTAGCAGATACGTACGTTCCTGTGGAATTCGAATGGAAAGACAACCGAACAGTCTCTTTTAGCGGGCAGTTTTTAATAGATGATATTGTTAATGATTATTCGCTTGGAAAAGTGTTTGATGTATATGTTAGCTGTTCCGCCCGTAATACCCATGAATTTGTCCGTTTAGGAAAGGGCAAAGAGAAAAGAGCCCCGGTATTAAGTAAAGCTCATTATAAAAAAGTTTCCCCTTATTATACGGAATACGGAAACTTAAGTTTTAAAGTGCAAGAACCGGAAAAGGAAACTGGATTAGAAGCTTCGACAAAACAGGAATTCAAAGGAAAGCTGGCGGGAGTTGTTAGTTTATTAAAAGATAAACTATCTACTTCTTCTTAAAGACTAGGCTTAATCATTAATACAGGGGTTCAACCGGCACAGTGATGACTGCTGGCCGGACCCCAAATCACTACATACTAGAGAAAATGTTTTTTACAAATTGTATTTATAGGGGAATCTTTATGAAATCAAGACCAAAGATTATCAAAAAAATTGAAAGGATATTTGATATCCAAATATCCTGTAATCCCAATCAAAAAACTTTGTTTCGGGCATATGATATTTTATTAAAAAGCAAGGTCATTTTATCACTTGAATGTTTTCTGGACAATGATTTGAAAGAACCTATATATCTACTTTGGTATCTTAAAGAAAATGCTGTTGACAGTGTAGAAATTTTATTTGATAAAAAGCGTCTTAAACAAGTTAAATTTATTAAACAAATATTTTCCCCAAATGGCAATACAATTTAGAACTGGTCAAATAGGCTCCGAAATAATTATAATATAAAAAAAAAGCCTTGTTTTACAAGGCTTAATATTGATTCCTTACTTGAATTGATGCGGTAAACTGTTCCTTTTCAGAAAAGGATAATTCAATTAGTAAACTCTCCGGAATAAATTGATGATAGTCACGTAAATAAACGGCAACAGCATCAATGACGTCTTGTTCATTTAATCGAATTGTCCGGCCGTGGACAATTGCAGTGGCAGCAAACCCAGATGAAGGGTTAAATTCCAAATCCACTTCAACTTGTTCAGGGTTTGCGTCTTCCTCTTCTGCAGTATAGACACAAACACTATCTACGATGTCTTGTTCATTAAATAGTAATTCCATTGTGCAGCTCCTTAATATCGTCTTCTAGTAAAAATCTTTTTAATTACCCAAATAATAATGACAATGACAAGAATATCAACGATAAGTCCTAAGAAAGAAAATCCGTATGAACCTCCATAATAATGTCCTCCAAACGGGTGAAACATATGCCCTAAAAATGCCCCTGCCCCAAAAGCTGCAGCATGGGTTAGAATGCTTTTTGTTCTCGAATGATGTGATTGGTTATATGTTGAATGTGATTGATTATTTCTTGTCACATTGCTCGACGGTGATTTATATCCAGAATGATAAGTCCCGCCGCCGAAGTGAGAACCATACGAGGAATGATGACTTATAGAACTGTGCCCTATAGAGCTGTGACCGCTAAATCCTCTTGCCTCAGCAAAGTTCGGAAAAATGACGGTAAACAACAGTAATGAAAGTAAAATAAATTTTTTCATTATCAAAAACTCCTATCTGTGATGTGCTAGTAGTTTAATATAAAAACATAAAAAGTACATAAAAATAGTTTATGCGGGTGGAATTATTTCTCCACAGTCAAAGTAAATAAATATACAAAAGAATTCGGATTCACCTTCTCATTTAAGGCTTCTTTTAAAGGTCTTTATCCTTTATTTTGTCCGTTTACTGTAACGGAAGTTCCACTTCATTAAAATGACCATTGTTTTTATAAAAAAGTTCATTTTGGTGTCCTGCCGTATACCTTTAGGCTAAAGCAAATCATTAACCCCAAAACGAAAAAAACGCTATTCTTTCACGTTTAAGTGAAGACATAGCGTCCTTACCTTTGAAATTAGGAGGGCTGGAAACAATCATCATTACTTCTCTTACAGACTTTGTACAAGTTGTTCCTTATAATCAAGCAAATTGATCGGTTTCCCCTCATCCAATCTAGATTTTTCAGCCGCAAAAGCCATCATGTGGCTTTCTGTAGAAGTATGAGCCGAAGTAAGACCTTGATGGCCTTGGAAATGGCGAACCTCATGAAGAAAATTTCTCATCAGTTCTGTATCTCCGCCCCCGTGCCCTGATGTTGGTCGATGCACACGGATCTCATTTTCCTCTTTTGTTAAAAAGTCATATATTGTGAAACTGTTCGTTTCCATATAACCGCGTATTTCACCTTTCGTGCCCATCACTTGTATGTTTCGTGTGATATTATGTGTAAAACCGCACATGCTAAATGTAGCAGTCGCACCGCCTTGAAAATCTAAATTGACGACTTGATGATCAACAACATTATTATCAGATTGATAGACACATTTTCCATATGGTCCTGTTCTTAACGCTTCAATAATGCCTTCCCGGGAGGTATCATCAGTAATTTTCCTTGCCCATCCTTTGCCTTCCCCTAAATAAAATCTTGGTGCATAGAACGGGCATTCGTTATAAACTTCACAGCCGTCCAAACAAAAAGGGGCAGAACCTTCTGGTGCATTTTCCTTTCGAAAATGTTTTAGCGATCCAAACGAACTGACCCGTAAACATGGTTTACCAATTAACCATGATAGAATATCCATGTCATGACACGACTTTTGCAAAATCATCGGACTTGTAACATCGGAATTATTCCAATTACCGCGGACAAAACTATGTGCCATATGCAAATAACCAACATTTTCATTTAATTGTATGGAAACAATCTCGCCAATTTTCCCTTCATCAATGACTCTTTTCATAGAAGACCAGAACGGTGTATATCTAAGCACATGCCCAATAGACAGTAACCGATTATTTTGTTCTGCAGCCTGCGCCATTTTGATACATTCATCAGGATGAGGTGACATCGGCTTTTCCAGCAAGACATGATACCCCTTTTCCAACGCACGAATCGTTGGTTTAAAGTGCATCCGATCCAACGTACAAATCACCATTATATCGGCTAATTTCGGCCGATCCAAAACTTCTGTCCATGAATCATAGACGTTGTTCTTATCTATTTGGTGAGTTTGAGCAAATGTATAGCTTCTCTCCTCATTAGGATCAGCAACAGCGACAAATTCCAGTTCATTTGGATAGCTGATAGCATACGGTCCGTAAGCATGCGCCCCTCTGTCTCCGGCACCTAATAATACAGCTGATAGTTTTTTCATAGTCATGCGCCTCCCGGTATATAGATTTAATAAAGTTATAAATTAAAGGTAAGTTTGTCTCGAATAATTGCAATACAGCAAGATAGGGACTCCTAACCCTTAAACTATTAAAATAAAGATTAACCATGGTCAGAGTTATGATTCCCTCCCCATTGTAACCGAAGAACAGGCTGCTTCAGAAAATCATAACTTTATTTTTCGACTCTGCTTTATTTTGATCCTGTGATCGCTATTCCCTCGATGAATTTCTTTTGAAGGAAAATAAAGATTAAGATCATTGGCCATATAGCAAGTACAGAACCTGCCATTAAGATAGAGTAGTCAGTAGAATGCTGGCCTTGAAGAGATGCTAGTCCTGCCGATATCGTCATTTTGTCTGGAGAACTATTAACAATTAAAGGCCACAAAAGGTCATTCCATCCCCAAAGGGAAGTGAAAATTGCTAGCGCTAATAAACCCGGTTTAACTAAAGGCATCATAATGAGCCAATAGATTTTAAAGTGATTACAACCATCTAACCTTGCTGCTTCTTCCAATTCTTTTGGTAAAGACATAAAAAATTGTCTTAAAAGAAAAGTTCCAAACGCACTGAATAATCCAGGAACAATCAGTGCCTTTATGGTGTTCAACCATCCTAATTTCTCCATTATCATATATTGCGGCAAGAGGAAGACTTGAGTAGGAACCATTAGAACAGCCAGCATAAGAATGAATAAAAAGTTTTTCCCTGGAAAGTTGATTCTCGCAAACGCATAAGCTGCTAATGAACAAAAGATCACTTGCCCAATGACCTTTGCCAATGTTGAAACAATGGTATTCCAGTAAAAGGCTAAAAAAGGAAGGCTATTAAAAACATTACTATAATTTGCCCATTGTAATTTTTTCGGAAAAATTACCGGAGGAACTTGAGTCGTTTCCCCAAAAGTCTTAAATGATGTTAACAACATCCAAATAAAAGGAAAAACCATGATTATTGCCCCGATAATCAGTACAATATGAATCAACCACTTTCCTCTTTTCGATGTATTTGGCAATCTCGCCGCCTCCTATTACTCGTAATGTACCCATTTCTTCTGTAACTTAAATTGTATAGCCGTTATAATTAAGATAATAATAAGCAATACCACAGCGATCGCCGCTCCATAGCCTTTATCATTAATGACGAATGCAGCATGGTAAAATAGATAAACAAGCGTTTGGGATTCTCCGATAGCGTTATTTGTTGAACCAATCATCATAAGGATAAGGTCAAACATCTGAAAAGCATTGATTAAAGACATAATCGTAACGAAGAAAAGAACAGGAGAAAGCATTGGCAATGTAATTTTGAAAAACTTCAATAGGGCACCTGCTCCGTCAATCGTCGCTGCCTCATAATATAGTTTAGGAATGCCTTGAAGTCCTGACAAGATGATTACCATGTTATAACCTATCGAACTCCAAATGGCAACAATGATAACTGAATACAGTGCTAAATGCGGGTCGGTAATCCACTGTGGACCTTTGATTGAAAAATAAGATAAAAATTGATTGATAAATCCGTAGTTGGAATTATAAAGCCAGCGCCAAACCATTGCCACAGCAGAGGGCATCGTGACTACAGGCAAAAAATATAGTGTTCTGTATATCGTCAACCCTTTTATTTTCTGATTGAGAAGAACCGCTACGATTATGGAAATTGCAATACCAATAGGCACAGATAAAACAACAAAAATTATTGTATTTTTAAAAGCCTCTATAGTTTCTGGATCATGAAAAAGCCTTTTATAGTTATCTAGACCTGCCCACGTGTGATTTCCGAAAGCTCCCCATTTTGTAAAACTAAAATATATTGTTTGAAGCGTCGGCCATAAATAAAAGATGCCCAACCCGATCATGGTTGGGGCTATCATAAGATAACCCCAAAGCCAATCAGAATAACGTTTTTTAGATAGATTTCTTTTTATTTTTAAATTAGGCTTGATCACTTCCACTGTTTTTTCAGAAGTTGCCACGTAAACACCTCCTTTTTTTGAGTTCTAATGCTCTCCTGCTAAATCCTTATTCATTTTTTCAGCTAATTTCTTAGCAGCCTTATCAACAGGCATTTCTAATGACCAAGCTTTATTGAGAATATTAGTTTCATCATCCCACCATGTAGTCGTATCTTTTGAAGAAGGAAGCGGTACAGCATATTTTGCACTATCGATAAATACTTTTAGATTTACATTCGGATTCGATTTTACCCATGCTTCTTGGGTTCCGTTATATGCTGGAATCACTGTACCCGATTTTGCCTGAATAAGTGCAGCCTTTTTTGAACCTAAAAATGCCAAAAACTCCTGAGCTTCTTTTTTATGCTGCGTATTTTTGGAAATGACATTTGCTAAGCCATGAATAATAGTTGCTTGTTTCTTCCCTTTTGGAAGAGGCGCAACATCTACTTTATCTTTGGTATATTCGTTATGTTTAAATTCAGTCTGCATCCAAGAACCGTCATAGATCATCGCCACTTTACCGGATTCAAACATTTGATCAGGACTTGTTTCTGTCATTTGAGCGTTTGTTGGAGAAGAACCATCCTTTATTAAATCCACCCAGAATTTTAATCCTCCAATCGTTGCCGGTTGATCATATCCAGATTTTGTTTTATCATCCGATATGACGTATCCGCCATTTTGATAAATTGTATTATAGAAATTTTGCTGATTATTTAACATTGCTGCTATGCCCCAAACGCCTTTATCCTTGTTCGTAAGTTTTTTAGCCGCTTCTTGTAATTTAGCCCAATCCCATGTTTTATCAGGATATGGTACCTTTGCTTCATCAAATAATTTTTTGTTGTAATAGAGAGCGATTGTATCATAATCTTTCGGAACCCCACAAGCCGTTCCTTTGTAAGTATATAGGTCTACCAAAGATTTAGGATAATTCCTCATATTAACTTCGCTTTTTTTAACAAGATCATTGATTGGCAATAACATATCATTAGAGGCGTATTCTAAGAAATTGGGACCATTCATCCAAAAGACATCCGGAAGTGTATTTCCGGTAGCCGCTGTCTCTAGCTTAGTAAAATATTGATTAAAGGGCGTAACTTCAATTTTCACATTGATATTAGGGTGCGTTTTATGAAATTCATCAACAATTTTTTGCATAGCCGGTTTTTGATTCTTGTCCCATATGCCATATCTAAGCGTTACTTTAGCCGAACCTGAGCTTGATTCACTATTGGAGCAAGCACTTACGAGGACTAACAAAAAAATGCCCATAATGATTAAGTAAACTTTTTTCATTACTAATCCTCCCGGAATTTTTTTTGCACCAGAAAATACTTCTTGGTGTTGAAAAGGGAAAAGCAGCATAACTATTAAACGCTAATGACAATTACATCAAGAGTTGAGAGCTATTTTTGTAAGCGAAAGTTGAGTAGGTTAATTAAAAAATTCATGTATCCTTAACCCTGCTCCAATCAAACCTGCATCGCCTTTCAAAATACTCGGATAAATCCGGTTGAGAAGATCAGCTTGTTCAGATATGAGATAAGTCTGCAAAGAGTCTTTAACGGCCTTTATTAACTCGGGATTATGGTTAATAACCCCTCCCCCGAGGACAAGTTTATTAGGATCAAGAATACAGATAATTGTATAAAGGCCCTTTGCAAGATAGTCCAATATCTCATTCATAACTTCCAAAGCATATGGTTCTTGATTTCTATATTCCATGATGATTTGTTTGCAACTTTTTATGATAGCGCTTACAGATCCGCTAATAAAATTTTTATTTGATTGAGCCTTTTTATCAGCCAATCTTTCAATTGCCGGACCTGAAGCCATTGTTTCTAAAGGCAATCGTTCACCGGTCAAAGGGTCGACAGCAACCGGCAACATACCGATTTCACCTGCAAATCCCGTACTGCCGCGAATAAATGTTCCGTTATGAATGGTACAACAGGAAATGCCTGTACTTATTGTCAAATATACAAATGTTTCTTCCATCTCCTGTCCATGCTGAATCCATTCAGCGAAAGCTGCCATGTAAACATCGTTGTCAATGACGACCTTTTTAACAGGAAATTGTTCCAAGATTCGCTGCTTTATCGGAAAGTCTGCCCATTGTAAATTATTCTGATAGACTGCAATGCCTTTTTCAGTGTCAACTTTCCCAGGCACACCAATGCCGATGCCTTCGAGCCCCTCTATAGAGCAGCCAAACTGATCGACAACGTCTTTGATGCATCGAACAACTTGTTGATACATGTTTTCTCGGTTTCCAGAAATACTTGGGTGTTGTGTTCTGAATAGGCATTTTCCTTTTTCATCCACTATTCCTGCCGCAATTTTTGTTCCTCCGATATCAACGCCAAGTGAATAGGGCACGATGTCACCTCCTTGTCAATCATTTCAAAAAAGGCTTTATATCTTTTTCACAATCACCTGATTTTGTAATAACGGCAATCTACTGTTGTCAATACTGCCAGTTGTGTAACTTAATGTTGCAGCGGTGCCGAAACCGGCCGCTTTCCGTAATATTTCGGGCAATGGAAGCTCTTTTATAAACCCTAAAGCTAATCCAGCTACGAGCGCATCCCCCGCACCCACTGCTGAAAGCGGATTAATTTTGGGGACTTCGACCTTATAAACGCCCCCTTCCAGGATGGCCAAAACGCCTTTCTCTCCCAGGGATACAACCACGATTTCCGCACCTTTCCGGCATAAATGCCGACCGGCTTGAATGATGTCGTTATCTTCTTTTAATCTGGTACCCATCCAACTTTCTAACTCATGAATATTCGGTTTAATGACAGTAGGCTTGTGATGCAATAAATCTATTAATCTGATGTCGCTTGTGTCAACGATAAAAGGAATACCAAACGCGCACAGCTTAGCAAATAACTTATCTAACCATTCATCCGTTATCCCTTTTGGTATGCTTCCCGATAAAGTTATGCAGTCAAAAGCCTTCATGCCGGTTAAGACTGCTAATCTCTCAAGTAACTGATTTTGCTGTTTTTCAGAAATGACAGGGCCTGGTTCTAATAGTTCTGTAATACTGTTATCCCTTTCATTGATGACAGCGATACAAGTTCTTGTGTTCCCGGCTATCTCTTCATACACCGGATAAATGCCTGCCTCAGTTAATTGACTGGAAATCCATTTGCCGTTCCCGCCGCCTAGAAAACATAAACTATACACTTCTTCACCAGCACTTTTAGCGACTCTTGCTACATTATTGCCTTTCCCTCCCGCCGTTTTAACGACGTCATGAATACGATTAATTTCATTCGCATTAAATGATTTGACCCGGTAAACTGTATCGATGGCGGGATTTAAATTAATGGTTAACAGCGGCATGATGCCATCCAAGGAGAGATATTTTTTCTTTTACAGCTTTGACATAAGCTTTGTGTGCTGGTTTGAGAATTTTTCTTGGGTCAAATTCCTCTGGATTTTCTTCTTGAAAGTCTTTGATCGCTTGAACCCAGGGTGCTTTTAGTTCACTGGCAATATTAACTTTACAAATGCCATTTGCAATCACTTCTTTAATAGTCTTATCAGGAACACCTGAACCGCCGTGTAACACAAGCGGAATGTCTACTTGTTCATGAATTTTTTTCAAACGTTCAATATCAAGCTTTGACGGACCTTTGTATAAGCCATGCTGAGTGCCGATGGCAACAGCTAACGCACTAACATTCGTTAATCTAGCAAATTCGCCGGCATCATCCGGGTTAGTATAGGCATGACTTCCCCCCTCGCAAGCCATGCCAACGTGGCCAATTTCCGCCTCAACAGACACGCCTTGTTTCTTAGCATAAGCAACAATTTCTTGTGTATTCTTAATATTTTCTTCGTAAGGTAAGCTGGAGCCGTCATACATGACTGAGCTGAAACCTGCATCAATACAAGCTTTTACGCGATCCATATCTTTGCCATGATCATAATGAAGCACAATAGGTACTTGAGCTTTTTCAATAATCGGTATGGATAGGGTTATCACGTTATCTAGACCACTAAATCGTAAAGTAGATTCAGTGATTTGCATAATGATCGGTACCTGTTGTTTTTCTGCGGTTTTAACAAGATGCGGAATAATATCTAAATAATGAGCATTAAATGCTCCTACTGCCGCCGGCTTATTCTTCAAACCATTTAAGACATCAGTCAATGTCGCTAAAGGCATATGAAGTCCTCCCTACAATTTAACGACTTGTGTCAGATTCCTAGGTTTATCTAAGTTAAGTCCCTTATGCTCCGCGATATAACAACCCATTAATTGAACCAAGACCAAACCAATGAGACCCACTTGCTCATTTGTCAGACCGTTAACTTGAACTGTCAAATCCGTATTGAAATCTGAAAGATCCTTGTCTCCGCTTTTAATCACCAACGTTTTGCCGTTAAGACCCTTCATTTCTTTCAGTAATTGCAGTTCTTCTTGACTGGCATCAATTGAAGTGAACAGGGTAACTAAGACTTTTTCAGAAACCAGTGACATTGGGCCATGCCGGTATTCAAAGGGATGAAAGACTTCTGAGTTGGAAATCGTCATTTCTTTCATTTTCAGCATAGCTTCATTAGCAACGCCGTACAGTGAACCGCTTCCCAAAAAGACAAAGGTTTCAATCGTGTTATTATTAATAAGCTTCATTACTCTTTCTTCATAGACATCAATAATATTTGAAACAGCTTCAACAATTTGCTTATCAATGGTTACCGCACCCGCCAGTTGTTCTGCAGCATAAACCATTGTTATAAACATTGAAGTAAAAGATCGCGTCATGACAACACTTTCTTCATCAGCCTCATTGATGGCGATTGTTAAATCGGCAGCTTCCGCCAAAGAACTGGCTGATCGGCAAGTCACGGCTGAAACAGTATAATTTTTCGCTTTCAATTTTTTAGCAGCCGACACTATTTCACTCGTATCACCAGATCTTGAAATTAAATGGAAAAGCTTTTTCGCAGTCCCAAGTAAATAGGCATTGTCATGAAATAAAATTTCTGAAGCCGGTACTGCAAACGCTCTCACTTTTAACTTTTCAGAATAAATAAAGGCTAATGATTGAGCCAGGTAATAAGATGTCCCGCAGCCGACAAAAATGATTTCATCATAATTTTCTTGTTTTAGATGATTTACAAATGACTCTATCTTATCAGGACATTGATCAATAACTTTCTTCCAAACTTTTGGCTGGCTTTTAATCTCTTTATAAGTGATTGATTCTGATACTGTCATACCTTTACCTCTCTTTTCTTGGATATCTTTCTTAACACGAATTAATTGATTTAATATTTGAATAAGTAAAATATAACACTTGACAGGTTGTTGGGTCAAGTTGAAAATTTTGAAAAGTCTTTTAGGGGCTTTACCCCCTTTTTATAAGAGTTCGGTGTAAAACCGGCAGCGATCCCCTCTAACAATTGAACGGCAAAATTCTACGGGTCTACGGTTGGCATCATAGCCTATTCTATCTAACAGGAGTGCAGGAAACCCGGGTTTTACTTGTAAGTATTGACTCTCGTATTCCCTGATCAGAACAGGTTCAAAAATTTCCTTTGCGTTAGTAACAATGACGCCATATTCCTTTTGCATATAATCATATAATGAATACTTTTGAATTTTTTCTTTGTCTAAATCGGAGATGATACTTTGCGGAATATAAGATGTTTCTAAAATGATTGGTTCTTCTTTGGCGCATCTCAGCCTCTCCAAAGTAATGATGGGTGCACCTTCCGGAATTTGCAAGTGATTTGCAATATTTGGATCAGCATTAGTTTTATTAATACTTATAATGATATCTTTAGGTTCTAATCCCTTTTCCTCCATTACTTTGCTGAAGCTATAAAAGCTGGATAACGATTGATCTAATTTGGGCATCGCTACAAAAGTGCCTTTACCTTGAATTCTATGTAATAACCCTTCGGCAACTAGGTCATCCAAAGCTTTTTTTACTGTATTACGGCTGATGTTATAATCCTTTTGCAGCTGATTTTCGGAAGGAATGAGTTCGCCCGGCCGCCATTTGCTTGATTCAATGTTATCTCTTAAAATTTCTTTTAGCTGGTGATACAATGGGATAATGCTTGTATTATCTAACTCCTTTTTCATTATTCTTTCCCCTTTACATATTAAGTTCATTATTCTTTTAAAAAATGGAACATTGAATTTTTTAATGGTACTATCAATAATCCTAGGTTGGAAGGTCTGAGATGTCAAGATATTCAAAGACGTTTACTGTTAAAAACTAATATTTTAAAAGGTTGGATTAAACCGAAACATGAAAGGCAGCCATGATGCCAAAAATAAACCCGATAAGTGCTAAGAAGATATAAATCGTCAATTCTTTCTTTCGTTTTTCTGAAATTAATTTTGGCACATCCCAAAATCCCAGCAATACGAAGAAAAGAAAAATAAGGATAACTTTAATCATTATTTGTTCACCCGTCTTTACCGGATAACGATTTGTTAGTTAAGCCGGTCTGTTTAATTTTCACATGAGGGATGACCTTTACATCTGCCATTGGAAAAATGCGTGTCCATTGTTTTTTATAACTTTTCTCCCAAACCTTCGGATAACTTTGATATACTGCTCTTCCGAAACCAAATATATCTGATTTATATTGTTTTTGAATTTTATTAAGCGTCAATTTTATCCTGGCTTTAATTTCGTTTTCCAAATTTGTTTGTAAATATTTTATAACTTTTGGGTCTTCCAAATTTAATTTTGAATCATTCTCATAAACATCCATTTCAGACCGAATGTTCACATTAATTTTAACGTTATTTCCTTCTATTTTAGGGTCAATATTAGTTGATGACTGATAAATTTGGGCGCCTATTCTTCCACCGCCTTTATTTTTCGGAATATTGACTCCAATAACTCCTTGTTTAACATTATTACCCAGCCATAAGATCCCTCTGGTTTCTATATTATTTAACCATCCGATTAACCGGTCATTACGAAATACAGCTGCACCAACAATTGCCACATCCATCATCCCTTGATCAGATTGCGATGCGCTTTCTCCATCTGACCGTTCCGGTTCTCTCTTAAACTGAGCGGCAACGGGTTCGATACCTTCTCCAAGCAACCTGTCGATAAAATCCCTTAAACTGACTTTTATCCCTAAACCTTCTTTATTTAGTTCTCTTATTTCCTCAGAAGACACTCTTTCTAATGGAGTTTTCGTCTCCAGCAAATTGGCCGCCTTTCCTTTTGTAAAAATAATATAGTCATTCAAACGGGCTTCAGGATACCTTGTAAAAAAATCAAGAACTTCCGAAACCCCATGACGAGCCAAGCTTTGCCCAATAACAATGATTCTGCTGTGAGAAAAGAAAATACGTCTGGGCAGTTTTTCTTGAATCCTTCTATATGCCTCCATGACTGTTTTTCCACTGTTTGAAACGACGAATGTACTCCCTTGAACACCGCCGCTTCCTCCCATACCGGTAGGACCTAATTGACTTGGTATAGCAATTTGAAGGATCAGTTTTATGTTTCCGTTCTTCAATTGATCCGCGCCTGCTGCGGTGACCAGCGCCACATCATTTACCTCAATGCTGTCCCAGCAACCAGTAAGAAATGGAATGACGGCTACAATGATGGCCAGCTTTTTCAAAACCTTCATCAAAAAATACTCCTTTAACAGAACTTTGCTTATAATTTATGCCTTCCGTACCTGTCAGAAACGCCTTCTATGGATAACGTCTAGGGATACGCGGACGAAGAAATTTTTTCATTCGCTGCCCGTTATTTTTCCCAAACTCATCCGGACGGTTGATCATCGCCCACCACGGTGCACGAATAAAGACATCTTTAAGATCTCTAAAATGGAAAGGAGCGACAGCAGATAAATACGGGATTCCAAAAGAGCGAAGCCGCGATAGATGGATTAGGATGAAAAAAACCCCTAAAAGTATGCCATATAATCCCAAAGTACCGGCAAGAATCATCATCGGAAAACGAAGCAGTCGAACAGAAGCTGATAAAGCATAATTTGGAAAGATAAAAGAAGCAATGCCTGTGGTTGCGACAACAATCACTAATGGCGCTGAAACAATACCTGCTTGGACAGCAGCCTCACCAATCACTAAAGCGCCAACAATGCTTATTGCTTGCCCGGCCGGAGTCGGCAGGCGTATCCCGGCTTCTCTTAATCCTTCAAAAGAAATTTCCATGAGCAACGCCTCGACAAGAGCTGGAAACGGGACATTTTCTCTTGAAGCTGCCACACTAAAAACTAAATTAGTCGGCAGCATTTCCAGATGAAAGGTGACAATTGCAATATATAAAGAAGGAAACAATAGAGCCGCCAGCAAATACAAATAGCGCAGCATCCGCACAGCGGTCGCCAGCACAAAACGTTCATAGTAATCTTCAGAAGCCGTCATCATATCAAAAAATGTGACAGGAACAACGAGTGCAAACGGCGTATTTTCAACAATAATGCCAACTTTGCCTTCCAATAGACTGGCAACTAACTTATCCGGGCGTTCTGTATATAAAACTTGCGGAAAAACAGAAAAAGCATTGTCTTCAATTAATTCCTCAATGCTGCCGCCTTCTTCCACCGCATCAATTTTAATTCTGTCAATTCTTTTGTGTACCTCCTCAACAATAGAAGGATTGGCAATAGTATCGAGGTATGTAATGACAACTGTGGTTTGCGACAATTGACCTACTTTCTTATTTTCTAATTTAAGCTGAGGAGTTTTCAGCCTTCTGCGGACAAGGCTGACGTTTGTTTTTATACTTTCCGTAAATGCATCTTTCGGTCCCCTGATGGCTCTCTCTGTTTCCGGCTGTTCAACTGACCGTTGGTTTAGTGATATGGCTTTTATGAAAAATGCTTCGTCTATCCCGTCGACAAGCAAGGCAGTTTCTCCTGAAAGGATATGATCCAGGACATCTTGTATTTTCTGCCCGCTCTTTACTTGAGCAGCTGTTATGAGTTGGCGCTGAATAAAATCTTTTATGTCTTTTTTTGTCATTATTAATTGATTCTTCTGCTCTATGCTGTATATCAATAAGGGTCTTAGAACATCGACATCAATTAATGCTTTATCGATAAATCCTTCAAGAAATATGAGATATCCTTTTTGTTTAGTTGCTTTGATTTCAAATTCTCTATACACAACATCCAGTGCTTGACCTAATCGCTTTTTTATAATTTTATAATCCTTTTCTAGAGAGCCGGTAAGCTTGCCATTTTCCGAAGTTGTTTGTTTGTCATCTTTTTGATCCTGGTCATTTGCACCCTTTTTCTTTAGTTTATTTACTTTTTTCAAAATAGCACCTACTTTTATCCTGTGACTTGGTGAGTGCGGGAACTTAACTTTTTGCGAATACAGGCGATAACTAATAACAAAATTGGTATAACAATTTCAAGCGGAATTAGAAAATAAGGAGCAAAATATTTAAACCCGATTTCAAGATGCTCAGGGGCGTTTGAAGCAATTACGATAGAAAGTGAAGTAATCAGTGTCCCCAGAGGAATTAGAATAGAATGATGGTTTGTTAAACCAAATAATTGGCTTGTACCCGCTGCGGCAGCATACATCCACACTCCCATCTTAAAGAAAACACCCGCGATCATCATTAAAATAATAACAGCATCAATATTTTGAATAAAATCAGCGATAGAAACCATCCGGGCCGCTGTAAAAAGCGGGTAATTGACATCTCCGAATAAATTTGGACCAAGAATAGAAAGGTTAATAATAGTATTTAAAGTTAACAATATACCGCCAATCAAAATAACAAGCATTCCCACCTTTTTTATTTTCTTTTTATTGTTCAGTGCCGGAAGCAGCATCATAATTAAAATTTGCTCTCCAAATGGAAAAGTAACAATAAGCGGAAATGCTGAATTTAATACCGGTCTTATTCCTCCTGCCAATACTGGTGTCAGCTGCTTCAGATGAATAAGTTGGGAACCAAACATTAAAATCCAAGTTAAAATAAGCGCCAGCATATAAATGGGAAATATCAATTCTCCC
This sequence comes from Scopulibacillus cellulosilyticus, assembly GCF_042665295.1. Lineage (NCBI taxonomy): Bacteria > Bacillati > Bacillota > Bacilli > Caryophanales > Sporolactobacillaceae > Scopulibacillus > Scopulibacillus cellulosilyticus. The sequence continues at coordinate 82,258 of NZ_JBHTCO010000004.1, read as the reverse complement.
ATCCTGCCAAACACTTCAATCCCTCCCCGCAGGCAGTAAATGAGTAAAATCAGAAAACTTCCGATAATAATTATAACGGGTGTTTCTGTAAGAATTGTTCCTTTGATGAGATTGCTAAAATCCCGGCAAGCCCGGGCAGCAGAGTATATAAAATATGATATATAAATAACAACAAGCGGAATTCCGATGATTTTCCCGACGATCTTAGGTATCATTTGAGTGAGTGTATCATAAGGATAAAGGTTAGATAGTTTGATATAGACCCACATTAATATAAGTCCGGAAAGCATAGATAGAAGAATTGACAGCCAGCCGTCCTGCTTAGCATCCGCCCCTAATCCGAAAAGTACGGTTGTCCCGACTTCGAAGCACATCATGATACAGAAAAGCTGAAATGCACTTATTTTTTCCTTTTCCATTCACCCGCTCCTTTCCTTATTAGGATTTCATCTGCGATATTTAAAAATATCCTATTTATAATCTCTTTTAAATGAGATACTTTTATTCACGGTTTTATTATCTATAAAAACATACGCCAGATAAAATAAAAAAACCATAAGACAATAATCTTATGGTGAATTAAAAATATCTCTATAGCAGTTGTCCCTAAAGACCTTAATCCTTTTCAGACCTTTCAATCAATGTTTCTTTTACGCGATGTATATCTGAAACATTATGTTTTGCCATTTTAATATAGCATAGTGCCGATGGAATAAGGAAAATTTGCAGTAATGATAAGGTGATGATATAGCTGTACGGCTCCTTTAGATGTATAGAAAAAACGCTTATCAAAATACTGACACCAATGTTTCCCAATGATCTTCCTAAACTGTTGGAAAGGTTAGCAACACTGAAAGCTGTTCCTCTGTGCTCCGGAAGATTAACATCGGTTATAAGGGCCAGCCAGTTTGGCGTGTTTGCCGATTGAGCAGCAGAAGCGAGAAACGATAAAATGAACAATAAAGTAATCCATGGATTTGTAAGTATTTGCTTCACCAAGCCTATTAAAATAAAAAAAGCATTATGTCCCGCCGGCAAGGATAAGTTGGTCATTGGAACAATGAACATTAAAATATAAAAGGGAATGGTAAGAAATACAAAAACAGATGATAAATAAGCCCTTCCCTTTCGATTTTTCTTTTGAAGCTTGTCCCCAAGATTACCGAACAACATAGAGATCGTTCCGCCAAGCTGAAAGATGCCATAAAGATATCCTGAAGCAGCCATTGCTGTTCCCATCGCATAGCCTTCCTGCTGGATTTTGAAAATATATAATGTTGGCAGCCAGATAAGACTGCCAATGGCTATATTAAATAAAAAAGCCTGCAAAAACAGGTAACGGTTGCTTCCCTTTAAAATGATAGGTAAAATCTGTTTAGTTTCTATAATATAATTATAAGAATAGCCTTCCTTCATAAGCCCTTGCAGCTCAGGCTCTGATCCGCCTCTTGGCGGTTCTGCAACAAAAATATAGAGTATAATTAAAAGAAAACCTATACAACCCACAATATAAAAAGGGGTTCTCCAACCGGCAGAAGGGGCTATTAAAGACGCTAATAAAGAGCCGGCAATGCCGCCCAACCCTTGTGTCATTCCCCAAAGACTTAAAATCATGCCGCGCATTCTGCTTGGAATACAATCAGTTAAAACACTGAATCCCACTGAAGCAATACACCCCAAACCTATGCCGGTTAATATTTGAAATAATAAAAGCTCTATGTAATTTCTGCTAAGGGCCGTTAAAAATACTGATAATACCCATATTAAAGTTCCAATAAAGATAAGCCTTTTCCGTTTGAATTTTCCGGAAAGGTACCCCCAGTAAAGGGAGGAAAGGGCTGTAACCAAAATATTAAGAGCTGATATAATCCCCATTGAGCTGACATTTGTATGCAAGTCTTTAGCTATAGACTTAAAAAGCGGGGGAAATAACCCGATAATGATATTATCGAATGCAGCTAGTGCGATATAAACAACAATCGTATAAATGATTTTAGCTTTTACAGTTTTCAAGAGTGATTAATCCCCTTTAGCAATACCCCTTTAGTCAAGAAAGTTTTTCTTATGGCAATTTTCCGATCAGCATTCGTTTTTAACTGTAAGAGGGTACTGCAGCAGTTTCATAAGAACGATCTTCAACTTGTAATAAGAGCTGAAGGATATCTTCCGCTGCATGAGAATTGATAAATTTCCTTTGGCAGGTTTTAATATCATTTAATTTTTCCCCATTATTTGCAAGCAATTTGTTTATTATACTTTTTATTTCATTTGCATTCTTGCATACTACGCCTAAATTATATTTTTCAGCAAAAGCAGGATTGTCCTCCTCCTGGCCGGGTAAAGCCCCTGTAATGATTATTGGTGTATTCGAAGCAATCGCTTCAAACATCACATTAGGACTGCCTCTGGTAAAGGCAATATCGGAATCAAACATAAGGTCCTGAATATTTTTAGTGAAACCGAAAATCTCAACTTTGTCTCCATATCGGCTTTTAAGCGTTTGCTCCAACTTTGCTTTAAGCTTAGCGTTTCTTCCTGCGACGATTTTAATGGTGCAATCAAAGTTATCAAGCAAATTTTTGGCTATGTTTTGCATATTGCCAACACCCTCGCCGCCGCTCATGATCAAGCATTTTAATGGAGTACCTTTTTTTAAAATGAAATTTCCTGTGTCTCTGTGAAATCTGGAACGAACAGGAAATCCCGAAACTTTTATATTCTCTGCAGGGATACCAAACTCTATACACTTATCTCTTGCTTCAACGGTTGGACTAATAATATAATCGGCTCTTTTATCGGCCCAAAGCGGATAGATGTTGACAAGATCAGCTATGAGAGTAACAAAAGGTATTTTAATCCTTTGTTTCTCTAAAATATTTATGACGGAACCATTAAAATTTGGATGAACCGATAAAATGAGATCAGGTTTGACCTCATCTAATAATTGCAAAAAATCGTTTTTTATCTGAGACTCAATAAATTGGTTAACAAGCGATGGCTTAAGAGACGAAAAATGCCATATCATTTTCCATAAGGTTCCGGACATCCTGGTTATTGGTCCGTATGATTTACCAATATTCATAAGAAATTGACCGCCCATAGAGAAGCCGTCTATGACATGTATTTTAACGTCATGATTTTTTCTAACTTTTTCACATATTGATTCTGTGATACTTTTATGGCCGTGCCCAGTATTATCAGATGAAATAATTAGGATATTTTTAGTCATATGACTCTGCCTTTCCTTCTTTTATTATTATAAAAAGCTTACTTGAGCTGTCTAATCCTTATTCACTTTTTACCTCTGTGACTAATATGATGAATAATGTGCCATTGTTCAAAGTCTTCCTTGACCTCTTGCCAACAGCTGCTTCTCCCCCTCTTAAAAAGGACGGCAAATTAGAAATAAAAGTTCATAGACGTTTATAATTAATATAAACAAAAGTACAAATGATACCCTATTAACTTTTTTATACTTTTAGTATTCGGCAAGTTTTCTTTATTACGGAAACAGAAAGTAAAAATAATCCTGTTTATAATCTTTTTTCGATGACATACTTTTATACATGTTATTTATTTTCAGCATAAAACCATTGGAAGTAAATGCAAAAGAGTCCATAAGATCATGAATCTTATGGACTTTTATAATTAACTATATCATAACTCCCACTATGATTGCTGATAAAACACTAACTAATGTTGCACCATACAATAATTTCAAACCAAACTGCGCCACTTGATTCCCCTGTTTGTCACTGATTCCTTTTGTTGCGCCTGCTATATTACCAATAGACGAGAAGTTGGCAAACGAAACAAGAAATACTGAAATAATGCCAACAGTACGCGCGGACAGGTGTTGCTGAACTTTTGTTAAATCAATCATAGCAACAAACTCATTTGTGACAAGCTTGGTAGCCATAATATTGCCGGCCTGCACAGCATCGTGCCAAGGTATACCCATGACAAATGCCAACGGTGAGAAAATATAACCTAAAATTTGTTGGAACGTGATATGGAAGAAAAACGAGAAAAGATTGTTTATCGCTGCCATAAGCGCAACAAAGCCAATAAGCATTGCAGCAATAATAACCGCCATTTTAAAACCGAGTAAAATATACTCCGTTAACATTTCAAAGAATGACTCTTTTGCTGCTTCATTAATTTCTAAAATATCTTCCTCTTTACTTATTGTATACGGATTAATAATATGAACAATAATAAAGCCGCTGAAAAGGTTTAGAACAATCGCAGTTACAACGTACTTTGGTTCAATCATTTTCATATACGAGCCGACGATAGACATTGAAACCGTTGACATTGACGAGGCACAAAGTGTGTATAAACGGTTTTTTGGCAGCTTGCTTAATTGATCTTTTACGGTAATGAATACTTCCCCTTGACCAACGATTGCCGCTGCAACAGCGTTATAAGATTCTAATTTTCCCAATCCATTGACTTTACTTAATAACCAGCCGACACCCCTGATAATAAGCGGTAAAATTCTTAGGTACTGTAAAATGCCAATGATGATCGCGATAAAAATAATCGGCAATAAAACGTTTAAGAAAAAAGGTGCTTGTCCTTTATTGGCCAGCCCGCCAAACACAAAGTTAATCCCCGCCCCGGCAGTTGCTAATAAATTAGCAAAGAAATCAGATAAGCCTTTTGCGAGTATTGCTCCAAATCTCGTACTCAGCAATATATAAGTCAGAATTAATTCTATAATAATCATAATTATAATTGGCTTGTATTTAATCTTTTTTCGGTCACTGCTTACAAGAAGCGCAAGCAAGTAAACGACAACAAGCCCCACTATAAACATTACTATTTTCATTAATTATCCTCCTATGAAGCGTTATAGTCACCAAAATCCGGTGATACGGTTTTATTTTTCTCTGATCAATTAACCTTGTCCATTACCATTATTTACTCACTATGTTTTTTTAATAACTCAATGATGTAGTCAAAGAAATCGTCTGCACACACATCATATACGAGCTGTGCCGATCTCCCTTGTTCACTTTCTTCTGTGCGGCCTTGACTTGGTCCGTCTGTATGAACAATACTTTTAACTGTTTTTTGTTTAACTAATTCCGGTTTACCAATAAAGGCTGTAGTCAGTACATCCCACAAAAAATAGGTTGAATTCGTCACAAAATGCACAAGAGGCGGTACCATCGCGTAACATTGTCCAACAAAATCAATGGCCGGGTATTTACGAAGAGAAGCCCAACGATCTCGCACATCTATTGTAAGCGGTACTTGATTTGTACTTTCTAAAGCAATCATGTCAACCTCAATATCAGATTCCCAAACGCGCGCTGCTGCTTGCGGATCCCAAAAAGCGTTCCATTCCGCCGTTCCATCATGCTCAGGCTCATGCACGTTTCCTTCTTGTAAAAAAGTGCCCCCCATCCATACAAGTTTTTCAATTTTCTCCTCAATGTCAGGAGCCGCATCTAATGCGCGGGCTAAATCAGTAAGAGGCCCGGTAAACAACAGCGTGGTTTTATCTTGATTCTCTCTTATTTTTTCGATCATATGTAAGTGTGCCGGCTGAGAAGCTAAGGGTGTTTTTACTTCTTTTTGTTCATTTAAAATAGGAAGTGCATCAACATACCAAGCATGCATACGCCAATCAGCCGGAAACGGATTTTTCCCGCGTGAATCAGATTGTGCTACCTCTATGTCATACTTTCCAAATCGATCAATAATTTTTCTGCTTGCCGATACAGCGGGAACCAGATAACAGTCGGCAGGGATGACAGATACGCCGATGACCTCAACGTCTTCCATTTGTGTCAGCAGCAATAACGATACGAGATCATCGACACCGCCATCATGATTAAAATATACTTTTTTTGTCATAAACCTTCTCTCCCTCGCAAAGGATTATTGAATACGCTTTTTCATTTGTATCAAGGTCTACTATAATTCAACTTTCTCCATTAATCCATACAAATATGACTTTTTTATATAAAATTCGACAAGTTTTTTAATCTTTACTTTTTTATAGAAAAGGTTATCCTGATATTTTACATAAAAAACAGCCTCCCCCAACTTTAGAGTTGAGAGAGGCCTTAAATGTTAGAAAACTAACGAGCATTAAGCGTCTCTTTGTCAAATCCGGCTAATTGCTTGTACTTATTAGAAATAGCCTCCAGTTCCTTGCGTGAGATAACCTCATTAATATCAGTAAACCCATTTGGCGCCCGGTCTTCCACTATCTGCATGGCACGCTCAGGTCCCAGCTTCCGGTTGCTTTCTACAATGGAAGCAGTTGTTTCCAGCCGGGCAGCTTCGTATTGCCTGAAAGCGGTTTTCACATCTGGTTGATTAAGCAGAGCTTTCGTTAAGGCCTCAGCATCAAGCATGGCTTGAGAAGCACCGTTCGACCCGATAGGATACATAGGATGAGCAGCGTCGCCAAGCAAAGTTACCCGTCCAAAACTCCAACGAGGCAGCGGGTCACGGTCTGTCATTGGAAATTCGTAGACAGCTGAAGCCGCATTGATGATCTTAGGGACATCCAGCCAATCAAATCTCCAATTTGAAAATGATGGAGCAAAATCCGCCTTATTGGCTTCACGATTCCAATCCCTTTTAGGAGGCACATCGCTATTGATACGCAGTTCGGCAATCCAATTAATCAGTGCCTCCCCTTTATTTTCTTGCTGGGGACGAAGCGGATAAGCAACAAACTTTTGTTTCAAATGGCCTATCATAACCATAGAGCGGCCGGTAAGAAAGGAAGGACATTTACTGAGGCCCCGCCACATGATGTTACCGCTGAATTTCGGCGGACCTTCGTCAGGATAAAAGCTGCGGCGAACAGCAGAATGAATACCATCAGCTCCAATCATGCAATCGGCTCTATATGAACCTATTTGTCTGCCCGTTTTACGATTTTCAAAATGGGCTGTAACTCCGTTTTCGTCAGCATGAAATGATGTTAAATGATGCCCGGTTTTTATCGCATCCTCACCTAATCGTTGTTTTGTAATCCGGAGAAGCAGCATCTGCAAACGGCCTCTATGAACGGCGTATTGAGGCCACTTGTAACCGGCAGCCTTCCCGCGCGGCTCTTGCCAAATTTTTTGTCCAAATTTATTACAATAAATGAGCTCAGACGTTGGCAGCCCTTCTTTAGCAAGTTCATCCGATAAACCAAGATGAGTCAGAACACGGACAGCGTGCGGCAGCAAATTAATACCTACACCTAATTCACGAATATTTTCAACGCTTTCAAATACACGGACAGAGAATCCGGCTTTATGAAGATTTAATGCCGTCACCAGTCCTCCGATACCGCCTCCAATAATCATCACGTTGTCACTTTTTGGCATAAGCATTCCTCCAATAAGGGTAAGATTTTAGCTTCGGTATTTAAATCTTATCATTATATTCAGATTATTCATACCCATACGGAATTTTTACTCCAGCCGTCTTTTGCGTATTGTCTTAACAACAATTCGTGCTGCCAATGCAATAATTAACAGGACAGCAATATAACTGAGCGGTTTAAGATACTGCTGAGCTTCCTCCCAATGCTGTCCTAACTTCCAGCCAAGGTAAGTGATAACAATATTCCAAGGAATACAGCCCAAAAGAGTAAAGGTTAAAAAACGCTTAAATCTCATTCGGACAACCCCGGCAGGCAAAGAGATAAAAGTTCGAATAACCGGTAACATCCGTCCGAAAAAAGTTGCCCAATCTCCATATTTATTAAACCAACGATCAGCAGTATCTAAATGTTTCTTATTAATCAATACGTATTTACCGTATTTCTCCAGAAAGGTACGCCCGCCTTTCTTTCCAATCCAGAAAGTTAAGATTGATCCAGTTAAATTTCCCAAAACGCCTGCCAAAACTACAAGCCAAAAAGTTAATTTCCCTTGCACGGCTAAAAATCCGCCAAAAAGTAAAATAACCTCACTCGGCAGTGGAATACAGGCACTTTCAATTGCCATCCCAAAAAAGATCCCCCAATAACCAAATGCTGTAATTAAGTCTGTTGTAAAGGAGCCAAGCCACTCCGTAATTTGATGCAACATGATAATCAATTTCCTCTCCCATAACATACGGCTTCATATATTTTCTTCCTAAAAATAAAAATCACTTTTACCTCTTAAGTCCTTATATTCTTTTTAACATTCTTCTCACTATTATTTTGAAATACAATAAACTTTTGTCCAAAGTAGTTGGTGACCGTGTATAGAACTGCGCCTAACAAAGCGGCTGCATCATCTCTTGGAAATGTGTAAAAAAACTTTGAAATCCAAGTGGAGATAACCATGCTTAAATAATAGGAAATAATATAACAGGATCCCACCACAATGATGAAAAGAAAGCCGCTCTTACTGATAGATTTATTACTTTTAAACGTGTATCTTCTATTTAACGTGTAACTGACTATTGCACCAATCGTATTGCCAATAGCTGTTGATAAAAAGTATGAAAATCCAAGCACATGGAGGCATAAAAACATGATTGAAAGTCCGATGATTGTGTTAAAAACACCAACCAAAAGAAAACGGAAAAAAGAACGGTTCATTTAATCACCACTTTTCCACCTCAAAAACCCCTTGTTTTTGATGCGGGAGGCTTGCTTTTTCATGTGAATATAGGTCTGTTTCAATTGCATATTTTGGCCGCCTTTTTGTTTCATTGAAGATTTTTCCTATATACTCTCCGATTAATCCTATCCCCATAAGCTGTAAGCCGCCGATCAGCCAAATCGAAATCATTAGCGATGTCCAGCCTGACTCGGTATGTCCAAGCAATTCTTGAATAAAAGCGTAGCCGGCAGCACATATACTTAACAAGGAGGAGAAAGCGCCTATCAAAGTAACCAATCTAATCGGTGTGACACTAAACGATGTGATGCCGTCAAAGGCAAATGACAGCATTTTCTTCAAAGGATATTTAGAAGTTCCTGCAAATCGTTCTTTCCGGTCATACATGACTTTGGCCGATTTAAAACCAATAAGGGGAACGATCCCGCGCAGAAATAGATTAGCTTCCTGATAATGACTTAACTCATCAAGCGCACGTTTCGACATCAAACGAAAATCAGCGTGATCCGGGATCAGGTGAATGCCCATTTTACGCATCAAACGGTAAAAACCTCTCGCTGTTGACCGTTTGAAAAAAGTATCTGTCTCCCGTCTTTTGCGAACGCCGTATACGATGTCATATCCTTCATGGTATTTAACGATAAAATCCTTGATAACTGAGATGTCATCTTGCAGATCTGCATCAATCGAAATCACACAATCCGACATGTTTTTTGCTGTTTCAAGCCCAGCCAAAAGGGCATTCTGATGCCCGACGTTACGGGAAAGCTTTATCCCTGTTACATAATCATTTAACGAACTCTCTTCCTCTATTAAAGACCATGTCCCGTCACTGCTTCCATCATCAACAAATAGGATTTTACTTTTGGAATCTATAAAAGTTTGTTCTTCTAAATTTTTCAAAACGGAAGATAGTTGTTTTGCCGTCTCCTTGAACACTTCTTCCTCATTAAAACATGGAACGACAATCGTTAATATTGGGTATTTCACATTGATCACCTCGGGTACCTTTATTTCGCTTTATAAAGATAGATTTTCCAAACTGACTGTGAATCGGTAAAAGATCTCATAAATTTAAGCCCATCCTGCTTAGCATTTACAATCGGAACAGCTGAAAAGATATACTGGCCGCCTAATTTCTTAAAAGCATGCATATTTAACTGCAAGTGATAAATTTTCTTAGAAGAATCCTTTTCAAACATATAATTTTTTCCTAATTCAGCCGCGAAAATATAACATCTTCCGCCCCAATCATCGAAGTAATCTCTTAACGTATGATTCTTATCCAGTTCCTTTGCGATTATTTTCCGGAACTGATGTTTATATGTAAGAGGATAAAAATTGTTATAAGTATCAATCGTATAGAAACCGTTATATTGAGCAATGGACGGATGAAGTCCAATACTTGCGACACGATAGGAACTTTTTGGCTTTCCAATATAATGATCAATTTTTTCAAATAAGTGCGTTGAGTAAAACTGTTTGACAGACGGATAACCTATGACTCTATAACGAATTTCCTCGTTATAACAGAACAGTAAAATTAATTGAAGCGATAAAAAAATAATCGCAATCTTTTTCCAAGCCTTCCTCCTATGCCAAAGAAACCGGCACGCCAACGCAAAAGAAAGATAGATAACTATAGGATGCAAAAAATGAAATCTGGAAAAATTGAATGTATCTAAAAGCGAAATTTTTTCTTTGATCGGCTGCCAGCCTTTGTAAAACCAAAAAGCATACCAGACAGACAAAAGAAAATTTAACACCATGAGATAGACGAAATATTTCTCTTCTTTCCACGATCTTTCTTTAATTATCAAAAATAGAACAAGAAATAATACAGGCAATATAAAATAGGTGTGCAAGGTCATCACATGGGTATGGCCCATAAAAAAGTTTTTAAAGACCAGGCGTATCGTATCCCAGAACCCATTTGTCGATTCCACAAACTCATTTCGGTTCGTCGGCGGCTGCGGTATTAAAAGTGAATAAACCAGTCTATATTCAACTAAAAGATACAGCGCCGTCATATAAGCAATACTTAATAAAAAACGCAAATGCCATTTTCTTTTAACAATTAAATCCCGCAGCCAAAGGAAACCTACTGCAGTCAGAAAAAAGAAAAAGCCTAGTACAAAACTCGAATATAGCGGCAATAATGTAAGCGTCAGCCAATCCTTCCATGTCGAATTCTTTGCTCTAATATTGAGAAAAGCCCACAGTGCCAAGGGCATGCCCAAGGTGCTTAACATTCCGGATGGCCAGAAAGGGGTCAATGCAAAGGCAAGTGATACACCTATACGTATAAATGATAGTTTTTCTTCTTTGATAAAGTACGTTTTTAACAATAAATACATACCAATGAAGGCAAATACTCTTGTGATCGTTTGACTTATAGCATACGCCGTCATTGTTGGAAATAATGCATATAACCAAACGATCCCGCTAAATTGCGAATCAAAGGCATTTCGCGGCAGCCCATTAATAATTTGCGGTATCGTTGCGTTAACATTCCCGAAAATCTCACCGCTTCTGGCTAGCACTTTATACCAAGTAATATTAGAATCGAGATTATCATGAATTCTTATATGCGCATTATCGCCCAATATATAAAGCGGCGAAAGATAAATGATGAGGATTAGAGCTGAAAATATAATATATTTAGTTTCCTTATTTAATTTCAACCAATATGACTTCATAGCAAACTCCTAAAATTGCTTTTGTAATAAAAGTTTGTAGACTTGATTAAAAGTTTGAGAGTACTGTTTTATCCTCTCAAACTTTTAATCAGTTTCCCTTCAAATGAATAATCGTTTCAACTTAACCGCTAATTTAATAACGAGACAAATGGTAATATACAATCCCGCCCGGCCCCGCTTGTGAAAGAAATTTATCAGCTTGTTTGCCACTGTCAGCCCGCTTGATATAATGGTTTGTTTATATTTTCGATAAAGGAAAAATATAACGGCAGCTAAAGCCGCAATGACACAAATGATAACAAGATATTTTTTGGCTGAGTTATAATACAAATCCCAACTTGGTCCTATAACTTTTCCTATAGATATAAACATCCCTGTCCATATAAAGGCGCCAATATAAGCATAAGGCGCATAGACGCGGAATGGAATTTTTGTAATTCCGGAGAAATAACCTGTGAAATGCCTGACACCGGGTATGAAATAGGCAATAATAATCACTTTATTTCCGGACCTTCTAAACCATTTTGACATTTTCTCCAAACGTTCGGGTCCTATATGAATCCGGTATCCATATTTTTCAAAAAATGGTGTGCCGAGTTTATATCCAATCCAATAGGATAATGTCATACCAGCCGAACCGCCGAGTCCAGCTGTTATAATGGTCATTATCCAATTTAAATGCCCTTCGGAAATAAGGACTCCGGAATAACTCATCAGAACTTCAGTTGGTAACGGCAAAGCCAATAATTCCAGCATTAATGAGACAAAAAGGACAACATAGCCATATTGATGCATATAATCCATAACAAAATTCACAGGTTGTCCCTCCTTCTTTGTTGTATTGTCCAGAACTTTTTATTATTAGGGTTCAACAATTTCTCTTCTTTGAATAAAAAGTGTTACATATTAAATGACCGACAGCTCAAAGCAAAAGTTCATTTTTTTAAAATTAGTTTCAGAGTGGTAATGATTTATCCCGGTGCAAACGTCCGTAAAACTCCCGCCTTAAAACTTAAATGAATCATTAAAGTTTAGGCGGGAGTTAACGGAGGTGCTCCTGCGCGATGATATAACAAAGAAGTTAAAGCAAAGCTCGTCGCAAATTGCACAGAGGCAATTCATGTAGTTGCTTCGCTAACACCCCGATAAGTTCAACTAACCATCAGTAGGGGATAAAAACAAAACCCCACTGATGGAAGTTTCACTTTATAACTATGTATTCGCCATTTGTTTTATTAAAGCCTATACATGGCAAGAATAAAGGCTATCTTTTTTTCATAATTTCAGGCTTTTAATCATGGATATGCGTAAATAAGAATGATGACATGGAGGAGAAATATGCAATTTATTACAACCTGGGTTGAGCATTATGGATATATCGTATTATTTATATCTCTTATGTTAGAACTCCTTGCCCTGCCGCTGCCTGGAGACTTCATCATGGGTTACGCAGGCGTTCTTGCATTTCAAGGGAAATTAAATTGGATACTTTGCATTGGCGTCGCAGCTTTAGGCAGTTGCATCGGCATGACTATCTCTTATTGGATAGGCTATAAATTAGCCCCTTTATTTTATAAACATGGACATCGGATACATATGGGGCCTGATAGATTAGAAAAAATGTCTCGCTGGTTTAATAATTTTGGGAACAAGTTATTAGTCATTGTCTGCTTTATCCCAGGGGTTCGCCATTTTACAGGATATTTTTCAGGCATTACTCATATTTCTTTTCGAAAATATGCGTTATATGCTTATATTGGCGCCTTTTTATGGACGGGCACTTTTATTTCTTTAGGTAAATTATTTGGACCGCAATGGGAACAGTTCCACAGTTCAATAAAAAAATATTTTTTAATTGGAAGCATTATTGTCATCATTATTTTGGCCTTATTCTATTTGTTTAGATATTATAAACTGCAGATCAAAGAATATATCATCTCTTTCTTGGGAAGGGGTGTAAAGCGATTTCACTCTTTGCGCCGGCTAAGGCTTCTGATTATTGGTGCAATGATTTTATTTATAGGTTTTATCTTTCTTATTGGCAGTTTGACTGAAAACTACTTAAATAATGAATTTAAACAATTTGATACAATCGTTATGACACTGATTTCTTTAATATTTGGTGAACGCTTTAAACACGTCATGAATCAATTCATTTTATTAACTTCTGTAAAGGTGCTTACTGTACTTATTGTTTTAACTTTTCTTTGGATTTTAATAAAAGGGAGAGAACGGTTCATCGAAGTAAGCTTTTTAATTATCGTAGTTATTGGCGGAGAAATTTATGAGGAATGTATAAGGCGTTTGTTTCATTATTTGCACCCTGTTCACCGCGCTTTAACCAAAAGTATTCTTTATCCGTTTCCCAGTGAACAGATGTTAACAGCCTTTATATTGTACGGTTTTTCTGCCTTTTTGTTGGTCAGGCATGCCAAAAGCGCATGGCTTCATACATTTGCATTTATTGCCTTTCTTATCATATTGCTTTTAATTGGATTAAGCCGAATATACTTTAAAATACAATACCCAAGTGATGTTGTTGCGGGTTATGCCTTTGGCGGAGTATGGCTGAGTCTAAACATCCTGGTCATGGAACTTTTCCGCTTTTCACACCGGCTTAAAAAGGTGAAGGCTATCTTATAATCAGTAAGAATTCAACTCCTAAACTAAGTTTAATCTTTTTATCATAAATGGAATGATGGTATGATTAAAATGTAATGATATTTTATATCATATGTGAAGTCAGGTGAACATTATGGAAAAACAACATATGGAATCGCTTCATGAAGAAACCCTTCAAACAGCTGCTCAAATTTTTAAAGCGTTGTCTGAACCGACACGAATAAAAATCTTGCATTTGCTCTATCAAAAAGAGTGTTCTGTCAATGAAATTTCTAAAACGCTTGATATGCTGCAATCAACTGTTTCTCATCAGCTGCGTTTTTTAAAGCAGCTGCGTCTGATAAAATCGAGGCGTGACGGCACCACCATTTACTACTCCCCTGATGATGACCATGTCCTGAACTTGTTGGAACAAACTTTAAAGCATGCTCAACATAATTGAAAAGACCTTGTTTATTGTCCTTTTTATCAGGATATCTATTTTTGTTAAACAAACGAATCATTTCTTTACCCCATGAGAAACTAAGCTTAAGTGAGGAGGGTAAAGATAATGAGCGCTCAAGACCATGCCCACGATCATAATGGTGTTTTCCATTCCCATGCACCGGCAGGCAAGATGCAAAAGGCTTTTTGGCTAACGATCCTCATTTTACTCGCTGAAGTCATTGGAGGGGTCATTTCCCATAGTTTAGCCCTGTTATCCGATGCCGGCCATGTTGTTACAGATTTAGGAGCCATAGGCTTGTCCTGGTTTGCTTTAAAACAGGCGGAAAAACCTGCTGATAAGACTCGTACTTTTGGTTACCATCGTGCCGGCATCCTTGCTGCTTTTATTAACGGGATCGCACTTATCGTGATTACAGTAGTTATTCTTTGGGAAGCATATAGACGTTTTCAAACACCCCATCCAATTCATTCAACTTGGATGTTTGTTGGCGCCGGTGTCGGATTAATTATTAATTTGTACTTAGGGCTTGGCATGAGAAAAGAAGAAAATCTGAATGTCAAAAGCGCTGTTCTTCATATACTTGGGGACGCTGCAGCCTCAGCAGGTGTCATTGTCGGCGGCATTATTCTTTATTTTACAGGCTGGTATGACATAGATCCTCTTCTAAGTGTTGGAATCGCTGTATTAATTGCTTTCAGTGCTTGGCGTATTGTAAGACAAACGATCGGTATTCTTATGGAAGGAACACCTGAAAATGTTGATTTAAATCAAGTCATAGCGGCTATCCGGTCCGTTTCGGAAATAAAAAATGTACATGATCTTCATGTCTGGAGCATTACAAGCGGAAAAAACGCGCTATCATGCCATATTGTCCTGGATGGTAATTTGACCGTTTCGGAAAGTCAAAAAATTATAAGAGAAGCGGAAGATAAACTTAAAGATCAAAATATCGATCATACGACTATTCAAATTGAAGATACAAACCATCCTCATAAAGACCTTATTCTATGTGATGATCCGCCTGATGCCAAAAAGAACGTTAAAAATCCCGACTTAAAGTTAAAAAGCACTTAAAAGCTTACTATGTAATTTTTGTAAAAAGCGGACTTTTTGAAAACGATTAGTGAAAAGCCAATCATGTCGACATGATTGGCTTCTTTGAAGTTATATATTTTTAACATTTAATACCCTCATAGCGTTTAATACGGCAAGCAGTGTCACTCCTACATCCGAGAAAACCGCTTCCCACATAGTTGCAATGCCAAATGCCCCTAATATAAGGAAGATTGCTTTGACCCCTAAAGCAAATATGATATTTTCCCAAACAATACCGCGGGTGCGTTTTGCAATACGAATAGCTGAAGAGATTTTATACGGTTCATCAGTCATAATGACAACGTCTGCTGCCTCAATGGCTGCATCAGAGCCTAAACCTCCCATTGCTATTCCCACATCTGCCCGAGCGAGAACAGGCGTATCATTAATACCATCGCCAACGAAAGCAATTTTTTCCTTCGGCGCTTTATGTGTTTCCAATTTTTCTATTTCTTCTACCTTATTTTGCGGTAATAATTCAGCATGTACTTCATCCAGTGCTAACTCTTGACCGACTGTATCTCCAACCGCTTTGGCATCACCGGTCAGCATAACTGTTTTTTTGATACCCAGTTCTTTTAAAGTACGGATTGCTTTAGCAGAGTCTTCTTTGACTTGGTCAGAAATCACGATGTAACCGGCATATTTCTTATTAACAGCTACATGAACAATTGTCCCGATTTCATTTGGCTCCTGAAATACAATTTGTTCTTTGTTCATAAACTTGGCGTTCCCGGCTAAAATCCCTTTACCATCAAAATTGACCTGAGTACCATGACCGGAGATTTCGTTATAAAGTTGTATATCTCTGTCCTTTATTTCTTTTCCGTACGCTGTTCGAATGGACTGAGCAATCGGATGGTTGGAATGAACCTCAGCAATTGCGGCGTATTCCAGCAATTGTTTTTTTGATATCGTTTCTGTTGGCTGAATATTTGTGACTTCAAAGACACCTTTTGTCAGGGTGCCTGTTTTATCAAACACTGCATATTTAACGGCATTTAAAGCTTCTAAATAATTACTTCCTTTAATGAGAATACCATTTTTTGAAGCTGCGCCAATCCCGCCAAAAAATCCAAGGGGAATGGAAATGACAAGGGCACATGGACAAGATATAACTAAGAATACTAATGCTCGGTAAATCCAATCAGAAAATGCCGCACCGTCAATAAATAGAGGCGGTATAAAAGCTAACGCAGCTGCAACAATGACGACGACCGGTGTATAGTAACGGGCAAACTTGGTAATAAAATTTTCTGTAGGCGCTTTTCGGCTGCTTGCATTCTGAACCAGCTCTAAAATTTTTGTTACTGTTGATTCTCCAAATTCTTTAGTAACTTTTACAGTTAGCATGCCGTTCTTATTAATAAAGCCGCTAAGAACATCACTTCCTGTTTCTACTTCACGCGGTACTGACTCTCCTGTTAAGGCAGATGTGTCAACCATGGAACTGCCATCCAGGACTTTTCCATCTAACGGTACTTTTTCACCAGGTTTTATCACGATAATATCACCAATTTTTACTTGTTCCGGTGACATTCGCTGTATATTGTTTCCGGCTTTTACATTTGCATAGTCCGGGCGAATATCCATTAATGCACCAATGGACTGACGAGAACGATTAACTGCCATGCTTTGAAACATTTCTCCCACCTGATAGAACAGCATAACCGCTACAGCTTCAGGGAACTGCCGAACAGCAAATGCCCCAATTGTTGCAAGAGCCATAAGAAAATTTTCATCAAATACTTGCCCTCTTAAAATGTTTTTTACAGCTCCTGCTACAATGTCGACGCCCACAATAATATATGCAATAATAAATAATCCCAGCTCTGCTGTATTCGAAACAGGCGCAAACATGCCAATTGCGGTGAGAACGGCGCCAATTCCCAAACGAGCCGCCATCTTTTTTGTTTGTTTATTGCCATGATCATGACTGTGACCGTGGTTATGCTCATGGTTGCCCGATTCCGAAACAACTTCCACCTCCGGTTCCAGCCGTTTAATGATTTTTGTTGCTTCTGATACAATGGCAGGTTCTTGTCCTTGATCAGTTTCTAATGTCAGTGTCTTAGTTACAAAATTAACGGAACAGGCAGAAACACCGGGTATTCCTTTTACGCCGCTCTCAATCTTCATGGCGCAATTGGCACAATCTAATCCTTCTAACAAAAATTCTCTTTTCACTTTTTGCTGCGGCTCGCCCATTTGTTCTCATCTCCTTCTCTCCCTTTGTATAAGCCGTGGAAAGATCATCCACAGTAAGGAGCTTCATCCGATTAAGTTCTGCTTTTAACAATTAAAAATTAATATCATCAATCAAATTTTATTTAGTTAATAAAGTCAAACTTCTATGTCAGTGGGGGTTTTGTTCATCCCCGCTGATGGTTAATAAAGCTGCTTTATGTAGAGGTAATTTTTGTGCTTTGCAACGAGAAGTTGTCAATAAAGCTTTTATAAATTTTAATATATGAACAATTAAACATATATTGTTTGACTTCATTATATGATCCCTTTCTTTCATTTGTCAATCCATTAACACATTATTAAAAATTAAACTTTTTACTGCTCCAGTACTGTAATTTTCTAATGTTAAGACCAAACGGCTTCTAACTGGAATACGTTAATGTTTAAATGCGAATGATAAGGAGAAGGAGGTGAAGGAAAATGGCTGAAGCTATTGAACATAAACATAATCATTACACATGGTCGCTATGGGTAGGCTGGATAGGAATTATTGTAGGAATTATTGCTTTTTTCGTCGCCCCTATTTGGCTCGGAATAGCTGCAATAATTTTAGGTATTATTGCATTGTTCGGTAAGTCTGTTGCTCTTGGATGGTGGGCAATTGCCATTGGAATTGTCGCTATAATTGTTCGATGGTTCTTCTTTTAACCATTTTCGAACGTAAACAAAAAAGTAAACATTTTCAAGCTCTGCTTTTCTTACTGGCAGAGCTTCATTTATTTCCAATTTTATTTTTATCTAAATGTTTTTAACTGGATATCCTAGACTTAATGGGGTGTTTAACAATGAAAAACTTTTGGCTTGGATTTTTGTTATGTATATTTTTAACAGGCTGCGGCCAACCGACTGTCTATGAATTAAATAAAAATGTTAAGGAAGCTGGAACGGCAATCACTAATAAGTCCTGGAGTAAAGCGGAAGAAGAAACAAGAAAGTTTTTAGATAACTGGATGTATGTCCGTTCAAACTACAGTCATAAAGACAGAAAAAAGTTAGAAAGGCTGACGGAAAATCTTGAGATGAGTTTGGCGGTTTCCAATAGTAAAAAAGCAAACGAAGATTGGAAAAAATTAAAGCATCAATGGGACTTAATGAATGATTAAATAAACGGATTGTCACTTAAAATATTTAAAGACACCTGAACTTTAAGTATTCAGGTGCCAAGAGTTCCCCGATTAAGCTAAAACTTGTGTTAAATTAGGAACAATTTGTTTTTTACGTGAAACAACATCTTTTAGAACAGCAGTATTATTGGCTAAAGTAACATTAAAAGCTTTTTCCACTGCAGATGCTTCATTGCCAAGTGCGATAGCCGTGGAATCATTGTTTAATATATCTGTTACCACTAATAAAAACAAATCTAATTTTTTCTCATCGATAACGTTTGCGATTGTTGTTTCCAACTCCGCTTGGCGGCTCATGACGTCATTCGTATCAACCGCATTAACTTGGGCAATTTCAACTTTGCGGGAACCCATTTGAAACTCTTTTGCGTCAAGAGAAATCAATTGATCAACTGATTTATCACTTAAATCAGCTCCGGCTTTTAACATTTCTAATCCGTAGCTTTCAGGATCGACGCCAGCAATTTTAGCTAATTCATGCGCAGCATCAATATCTTCTTGCGTGCACGTTGGCGATTTGAACAGCAATGAATCAGAGATAATCGCTGATAACAACAATCCAGCTACTTCTTTGCGGATTGTTACGCCATTTTCTTTGTACATTTTATTTAAAATTGTTGCTGTACATCCAACCGGCTCAGCGCGGTAATATAAAGGATCGTTCGTTTCGAAATTGGAAATACGGTGATGATCAATGACTTCTAATACTTTAACCTGATCGATATCATTTGCACTTTGCTGTCTTTCGTTGTGGTCGACTAAAATAACACTTTTCACTTCATTTGCGACAGTTTCAACTTGGCGGGGAGCTTCAACGTTAAAATGTTTTAACACAAACTGAGTTTCTTCGTTAATACCGCCTAAACGAACCGCTTCAGCGTTCCAACCTAGCTTGTTTTTCAATTCCGCATAGGCAATTGCTGAACAAATCGTGTCTGTATCGGGATTTTTGTGTCCGAAAATAAGTACTTTTTCCATTGCTCTACTCCTTTTAAATAAGTTCCATTTTAGAAAAGTTATCGCTTTCTAGTAGTTATTTTATCGAATATCCACTTCATTGAAAAGCCTAATGACAGCCAAGTAACAATAAGAAATATCACGAAACCAATTAACGGGAAGTTAAAGACTGATACAATCAGTATTGCACCAGTTAAAAATAACAGCCAATCAGGCTTATCATTTATCCCATTAATCCGTTCCGCAACTGCCTTACTCAACACAGCCATACCAATGATTAATGAAATGATAGTATAGAGCAAGAGAATCGCGCCAATCGGAATACCAATAATCGTAATTAATAATAACAGGGTTACCGCAATGATCGCTAAACTTGCAATAGCACCTGTCGCCATAAACCGGCCCACTTGCTTGTTAATGATGTCAGCGGGATTCAGGCGCTTTCTTAGAAGTATGCCTGCTAAAATGGTAATTAAAACTAACACAATGCTTCCGGCCAGTCTTAACAGCCAATTACCCAACAAAAGAACAATACCCAGAATCAAACTATTTTGCATCTTATTATTTAAATTTAATGACATGATATCTTCTGTTACATGAGCCCCGGCCTGTTGTTTAATCTGTCCGCCAACGACGAGAACAAATCCGTGAATATTTGCCGTACGTTTGATATCTAAATTCCCATTGATAACAATGACCGCGTTTTTTACTGAACCGCTGATATGCGCGTCGTTTCCAAATACAATGACATGCTCAACCTTTTGATGCTCAGGCACTACCGTTTCCTTGGATTTGATGATGCCTTTTTCTGCAGCAAAAGCAGGGTGAATCAGAAATGCAGCAAAAAATATGATCGAAAGGAAGCCTAAAATATAACGAGATTTTTTCATTTCACTCACCTTTTCACCCTGTTGTTTTCGTACCAAATAATCGTCTTACTGACCAACCTGAAATGACAATTAAGATCAATGTCACAATAATAAATGCTCCTAATAAATAAGGCACATCACTTACAATAACGAGCAACGCATGGGTAATTCTTGTACCGACAGCAAATAAAGTGTATACGACCCTTAGGCTGGCATATAGTATAGGCGATAATTTCAATAAAGCAAAGATAATGACTAATATTCCAATGACAAGAGCGGTACAGAACTTCCAACTAAAGGCTTTTCTGTTTTCAGCCTCTAATATTTGAATTTTCCTTATAACTTCTTGTTCAAAACCTATATCAGGAATCTCAATTGTTTTATATGCGGATAACATTTGTGTCTTAAGAAAGCGAAGATCTTCAACTTCCTCCCTGCATTGTTTGCATGTTTTTAAATGCTGCTCAACAGCCTTCCGCTCTTCGCTGTTTAATTCATCATCAATATATGGTGATAGAAGCTCTTCCACATATTCATGCATTTTCATCACCTCTCGTCATTTCTTTCTTTAGACTCGCCCGTGCTATATTAATCCTTGATTTAACTGTTCCGAGTGGGATATTTAATATGCCGGCAATTTCACTATAGGAATACCCTTGCATATCTCGTAAAATAAGTGCTGTTCGATGCTCTTCCGATAATGTTTGCAAAGCCTCATTAATTGTCAATTTAAGCTGTGTATTTTCCATATCTGATTTTGGATTGGACAACTGGCTGGTATCCTCATTATCTGTTTGAAAAACTAACTTTTTTTTATTTAATTTTTTGAGGCTATCATGACATAAATTTGTCACAATCCGCGTCAGCCACGAAACGAACGCGTATTCCTTTCCTAATTTAGGCAGATAAAAGTAAGCCTTCACAAATGCTTCTTGTGCAATGTCTTCTGCCTCCATCCGATCATTAACCATTGCGTATGCATGGCGGAAAACCTGTCCTTTATATCTTTTAACTAACTCTGAAAAGGCGTCTTGATTACCTCGCTTTGCTTGTTGAATTAATTGGAACAGTTCCTGATCCACACGTTTTCATCCTCTATCTTCGGTTCAAGTTCCTTTATTAAACCGGTTCTACATAAATGGACGTCTAATATACTTAAAAGGTTCATTTTATATCCTTCAATTTGACACAAAATATTAGCGATTTATTAATTTGGCTGCTGAAATTAAAAAAAATTATACTTTGACTAAACTTTTAATGCAGAATAACAGTCTATTAATATAAGCGGCTTTTTAAACAGGACTTTTAAATTTACTTTTTTCAACATATTTGCAATAAAAATGGAGTGAAAGACATGTCACATAACATTCTTATATTTACCGGTCACTACGGAGAAGGACATAAGCAAGCTGCCTTAGCTATTAAAGACGCTATTTATCATAAGTATACTGATGCTTATGTAACAGTTATTGACCCTGCAAAAGAAACACATCCATTCTTAGATTCAGTCAGCAGACGCTTTTTTATTAACAGTATGAAAATATTTCCTTCTATATATAATTATTTTTACGAAAAAACCCGTTATCTCAATTACTCCGGGATGATGTTAAAGGGACTAAACCGAATTGGCATTAACCGTGTCTTTGATTTGGTTTCACATATGGAGCCCGATGTCATTGTTTGTACTTGTCCAGTTGCAGCGGGAATCATTTCAACTCTCAAAGAGTACGGTTTAATTGATATTCCGACAGTTACAGTCATTACAGATCATACTGTTCACAGCTACTGGGTTTACCAAAATACCGATATTTATATCGTGGGCTCCGAAAGCGTAAGACAAGGGTTAAAACAATTCGGAATTAAGGATAAATGTATCAAAGTAACGGGAATACCTATTAATCCAAAATTTTTGGATCATTTTAATCAACAGGCCTTAAAGAAAAAATATAAACTCGCTGAAGATTTACCAACTGTTTTAATAAGCGGAGGCGGCTATGGGATTATCAAAGGGATCCTTTCTACATTAAAAGTATTAGAAAAAATTCCTTTTAAGATACAGTTAATTATAACTTGCGGACATAATCAGCGTCTCTATCAACGTATTAAACAGCATATTGGTTATTCAAAACACGACATTTTTCTTACCGGCTTCGTAGACTATATGGAGGAGTTGATGGCCGTTTCAGATATCATGATTACAAAAGCCGGAGGATTAACTGTTACGGAAGCTGTTACAATGGAACTGCCTATGCTTTTGTACAAGCCTATAGGGGGACAGGAACAAGACAATACAAAGTTTCTCATCAATAGAAAAGCAGCGCTTCTTGCTGAGGATGATAAGGATTTGTATGTAAAGATCATTGAAATGTTAACAAATCCAGAACTTATTACATCCATCCAAAATAATGTTCAAATGATCCAGCATCAAAAAAATGCAGCATCTCATGCCGCTCATGTCATTTTAAACATATTGTCAAAACAACCTAAAATTTTTCTTTCGGAGGAATACCTGTTATGACAACCTTATTTATAGGAAAACACCTCTTGGCGTTATTAATCCTGCTGACAATTTATATTTTGTGAAATGATGTTAAACATTCTTATCAAATAAAAAATAAAGGAGTATCCTATGAATCCATTTGATACAGCTGTCTATCATGCTATAAATAACTTATCCGGCCATGTTAAGTGGTTTGATGATTTAATGGCTTTTATTTCACAGTATGCCATAGAAATATACGGTGCTTTGTTTATCATATTTTGGTTTACTTTGCCAAGATCCAAAGTAGACAAAAGACAAACTTTAGTCGTGGCCTTTGTCGCTGGTGTATTTGCCCTGCTTATTAATTTTGTCATTGCTCATATATGGTACCGTCCGCGCCCGTTTGTGTCTTTGCCCAGCGGAAGTTTCCACCAGCTTATACCTCATGCTGCAGATGCTTCATTCCCAAGCGATCATGCATCAGGCAGTTTCGCGTTCGCATCAGCTACATGGGGCAAAAAGTCCAAATGGGTCAGTTGGTCTTTTACTATACTTGCCATTGCAGTCATGTTTTCAAGGGTTTATACCGGTGTTCATTGGCCAACAGACGTGATTGCAAGTTTCATAGTTGGAACAATTGCCGGCCGTCTGTCTTGGAGACTCTCACCGCTTCTCTATCCTGTAACAAAATTTGCCGTTAAAATATTCCGTCTTGAACCAAAAAAGAAAAATACGGATCATACTGTATAAAAATAACCCAGGCTGATTTTTAAGAGCCTGGGTTATTTTTTATATTGAACTTTTACATATTATGCCTGGAACTAATTCGATAAATATATTTTATACCTAAAACGAGCAGGAAGCATAACAAAGAGAAAGTAATAATAGCTCCCCCGGTTGCAATGCTTAAATAATATGATAAAACCAATCCTATCAAAACAGCAAGTTCCCCAAAGATAATCGCAAGGACAAGGACTGATTTAAAGCTTTTGCCGATAAATATCGCTGTAGCAATAGGCAGTGTCATAAGTCCGGTTACGAGCATGACACCGACTGCCTGAACAGACACCGATATAGTTAATGACATTATGACCATAAAAATTAAATCTATCCATTTTTTACGAATACCTGAGACTTGCGCATATTCTGCATCGAAAGTGATCAAGAGCAGCGGTCTGTAAAAGATTAAAAGAATAACAACGACAATAATGCTGATGGTCAGCGTGTTATTTAAATCACTTTGATTGACGGCAATTAAGCTGCCAAATAAGTAATTGAAGAAATCGGAATTAAATCCATGGAGGATACTGAAGAAGAGCGCTCCAAGTCCTGTACCCAAACTCAAAATAATTGGAATGCTCATATCAGAAAAATCTCTGAAAACCTTTCTTAACAATTCCACAAGAAAAGCTCCGATGAGAGCAAACACAGCTCCATAAATAGAAGGGTTAATCCCGCTTAAATAAGGGACAGCTGACCCAATTGTCGAGCCAATCGCAATCCCGGCCAGGTTCATTTGCGAAAGCGACTCGCTAATATGCGGCAGTCGTCTCGCAAAGATAAAAACGCCGACTAACGGTGTCACACATCCTACTATGATGCCTACTAAAAAGGCTGTTTTCATAAATGACAAATTTTGAAAGAACTCAATCACTTGACTTCCCACCAATAATTAAAATTTAACAGTTTTTTCTGTAGAATATTTGACCGGTTTTGAGTGACTTATCGTTTGAACGATTTTTTTAATCAGCAAAACTATCATAAATACTAAAAAGGCAATAACAACAATTGTTCCTCCTGTTGACCAATTAAAATTATAAGAAATCACCAGGCCGGATAATATATCAAACTCGGCAAAAATAATAGAATAAATGAACACTTGTTTAAAGCTTTTTGCCAATTGCATTCCTTTTGCGACCGGAATTGTCATCATCGCTGAAACGAGAAGGACGCCGACAATATTCATAGTGACAGAAACAACCAAAGCAATTGTAACCGTAAATAAAATTTCTACAACCTGTCTGCCCCGTTTAGAAACCAGTGCCCCTTCCTCATCAAATGTTAATGTCAAAAGCGGCTTATAACATAAAATCACAAATCCTAACACAAAAATGAGCACGATCAACACAACGATAAAATCTGTTTTAGATATTGTGACCAGGCTCCCGAATAAATAGCCGAATAAATCACTATTAAAAGCATTCGCCAAACTAATAAAGACAACACTTAACCCGATTGCCGATGCCAGTATAATAGGAATGACAAACTCTCTATAATAAGGATACAGTTTCATCAAGGGACGGATGCAAAATGAACCGAGTACTGAAAATAACATGCCGATATAAAATGGATTTAAAAAATTTAGAAACGGGAGGTACTTTTGTAAAGCAAGCCCCGCGGCAATACCTGACAAAGCCATATGTGACATGCCATCAGCCATTAAAGACATTTTACGCAAAACAATAAAAGCACCAATAACAGGACATAAAATGCCGATAAGTATCCCTGACAAAAAAGCATACCGTAAAAAATCAACTTGTAAAATTTCTAGCATCATTGTATTCACCCTTCTAATAGTAACAAAGCAACTGCCTGACTGCACTCCATTGCAGCTTTGCGACGAGAAGCGGTCATACTCCTTTGAATAAACGCAGGCGAAGGAGCAAAGTTATTCACCCTTAATGATGGTGTTCAAGCAATTCAAAATGCTGTCCGTAAGCATCAGACAAAATTTGTTGCCTGTTCATCTCAAAGTGTTTAGGATCTCCATGATAATAAAGGCGCTTATTGAGACAAAGCACTTTATCTACCTTGTTAGTAATCGCACCAATGTCATGAGAAACAAGTAAAATAGCTAACTTTTCTTTATGCATTGATTCTATTAATTCATAAAAGGCATTTTCAGATTTGGCATCAACGCCGACTGTCGGTTCGTCAAGAATGAGCAGCTTAGGATTCCGGACAAGCGCTCTGGCAATAAAGACCCGTTGCTGCTGTCCGCCCGACAGCCTGCCGATATTTTGTTTAGCATAATCCTCCATACCGACTTTCTCCAGCGCTTCCCAAACTTTTTGCCTTTCTTTTTTGCCAAACCATTTATAAAATTTCATTTGACTGTAAAGTCCCATTGAGACGACTTCAAAGACAGTCGCCGGGAAACCAGAATTAAAACTATTTGATTTTTGCGAGACATAGCCTATCCAAGACAGTTTTCGAAATTTTGAAAGAGGTTGGCTGAACAGCCGAACCTCTCCGCGATTCGTTTTAAGTAAACCAAGTATAATCTTAATAAGCGTTGTTTTTCCTGAACCATTCGGCCCGACTAATCCGACAAACTCACCAGGTTCAATTTTAAAATTAATATTTTCAAGTACAGGTTTTCTATCATAAGAAAAAGATACATTCTCTAAATCTAACACAGGTGTTTCAAACGTCATTCTATTCACTTCCTAAAGCGATTTTCAAGCTTTTGAGATTCTCCCTCATAATTGAGAAATAATCTTCACCTTTCTTTTGCTCCGCTTTTGTTAAATTTTCTATAGGATTCAATGTCAGCGGCTTGGCTCCGATTTTATCCTCAACCATTTTACCGATTTTTGGATTTACTAATGTTTCGAACATAATATAGTGAACGTGGTTCTTTTTCGCAAAGTTAATGATTTGCTTAATTTGTTTTGGACTCGGTTCCTCATCTGGTG
This sequence comes from Scopulibacillus cellulosilyticus, assembly GCF_042665295.1. Taxonomy (NCBI): domain Bacteria; kingdom Bacillati; phylum Bacillota; class Bacilli; order Caryophanales; family Sporolactobacillaceae; genus Scopulibacillus; species Scopulibacillus cellulosilyticus. The sequence continues at coordinate 55,441 of NZ_JBHTCO010000004.1, read as the reverse complement.
AAATTCCTGAAATCGGCACTTGTTTTAATCCATATCTGTCAGCTAAATAGCCGAATGCTGCATGTGACGTAATAATATTTTTGTTTTTTACATTTTTAAGCGCATCTTTATATTGTTGATTTAATTTATCTAACTTTGTAACCAAGGCTTGATAATTTTTCTCATATTCTTGTTTCCCTTTTGGATCAAGCTTGATAAGTTCTTGTTCGATTTCCTTTGCCATCTGTTTTGCCCTGACCGGATCTTGCCAGAAATGAGGATCATCACTGCTTGCAGGGTGATGTTCGCCATCTTCTGAAACATTAGCTGCATGTGTTTGTTGTAAAGTTAATAAATCCATATGCTTGCTCATATTTAAAAATTTTACCTTTGATTGGTTAACAGAACTTTTTGCGTCATCAATCCACGATTCCATGCCGCTGCCGTTATAAATTAACAGGTTAGCAGTGGATATTTTTGCCATGTCCTTCGGTGTCGGCTCATAGGAATGCGGATCTGCTCCCGACGGCAGAAGGTTAGTCACGTTAGCCCTATTTCCCGCAATTTCTTTAGTAAAGTCATAGATTGGGAACGTACTGGTCATGATTGATAATTTTTTATTTGATCCTGAACTCGATTGATTTCCGTTATTATTTTTTTGGCTGTTGCATCCGGTCAAAACAAGGCACATAGCTGCTGCCAATACGACGATTGTACTTATCAATTTTTTAGGCATGACTTTCCCTCCAGCAATTTAATTGATTTCTATGTAAAATCATTTTTCATTTCTAAATCGGAAACGTTACGATTTGTAGTTTAAAATTTTTTTAGGGATTAGTCAATATTTATTTTTAAAATGCCGGTTCAATCTGTCATTTACCCTCTTTAAAATATGACATAAATTTGTTTATATAGTGCCTTTTTGTGAACAAACTTTATATTTTTGAACAAATTAATTGATTAATTAACTGCTAACCAATAAAATCAAAGTATCTCCATGTGCTTTTTTACATAGTTTTTTAAACAAAAATGATTGGAGGATAATTCATATGCTTATTCATATGCATGGTGATTCATGGCCAGTTCTGATTATTTTATTTTTATTAAGTGTCATTTTCAAAAAGCAAAAAGTAACTCTTTGGCTGCAACGCTTGTTCTATATTATTATGGTCGTATCCGGTGTTATGATGCTCGCAAGTTTCGGTTGGCCGGGTCTTTTCATTATTAAAGGCATCTTAGCGCTGATATTAATCGGATTAATGGAAATGATTGTCGTCCGTACAAAAAAGCAAAAACCAGTTGTCGGTTTTTGGATTCTATTTATCATTATTTTAATTATCATTTTGCTGATTGGCTATCATGTCATCGGTTAATTAAACGAATGATTAGAGCTCGCCTGCGATTGATATTCCGCAGCGGGCTCTTATCATTGAAACAGCCATATTAATTTGTCTTGCAGCCTTCACGGCTGGAACACATGTAATTTGCAACTTCCTTAATAACATCATCATAGTTCATATAACGTCCCCCGAAACCTTTTACAAATCTTTTTGCATGACTGGAAGCCCCAAATGTTAAAATTTGCGGATGACAGCAGCCGACTTGAAGCTCAGGTTCCACAACATATGATGCAGAAAATACACTGATTGTTGTATTTAAAAGAAAATCGTAGCAAATCCCTTGAGTTACCGAATCATTTAACTGGTTTAATCGAAGAAGACCGCAATGGGCACAGCAGGCGACTTCCATTCCGCCATCTTTTTTTATTAAGCGAACGCTTAACCGTTCATGAATTTTCCTATAGCAATAAACACAACGGTCATGGACAGCCCTTTCCTCTTCCTTCCACTCAGGTGAAAGCGTAATACCGCCAAATGTCTTAACAACGGTCCCTTCATCGATAAGTGCCTGTACATCACGGTGAATGGTCATTTCTGAAACATTTAACCTTCGGCTGAGTTCTGATATTTTCATATCCTTTTGCTCTTCAATCCATTTTTTTATCAGCTTCTGCCTCTCGATAGGTAACATAATCTGACACTCCCTTAGTATGTATCCTTTTTTGAGGATTTTAAAGAAAGTATTTCCAACTTCTCGTCGAACCCATAGCAGTTTCTGGAAGAATCCTCTAACTGTCATAGCATCTTCACACTTTTTAGTTTTACTTTCATAAAGATGATTTAAAATAAAGTTATAGTTTGTTATAGTTTGTTTGATTATAACATATCAGCTTATTTCTTTCTTAGGAGGTGAAACCATACTCATGGCTTTAGCCGGCGATAAATTTTTTAAGCAGTCTTGGGCTAAATTTCTTGTCAGTCTGCTAATCTTAATTTTCTTTTTCCTGCCCGGTTATCATGCAGGTGCCCATGCCAGCCTTGTCCAAGCATCACCTGACGCTAACAGTCAATTATCTAAGGCCCCGGCAAAGATTAAGTTGACTTTTAATGAAAGGCTGCAAAAAGAACTATACTGGATTAAATTATACGATCAAAAAGGCCGTCCAGTCTCCCAAGAAACAACTCATATGTCAAAGGACCAAACGACATTAACGTTAAAAGTCCCAAAACTCAATAAAGGTACATATACCGTCAGCTATCATATTATTTCAGCGGACGGTCATCCTGTTGAGTCATCTTATCTTTTTTCAGTCGGTCATGTCAAAATGAATGAAAGCGCAGCAACAACCGCAAGCCAAGACCAACATCAGCATGAATCTATAAGCAACGCTTTGTTGCGAGCTTTTTATTATTTTCTATTACTGTCATTAACCGGATGGACCTTCTGGCGATTAGTGACGAGAAGACGCGATTTCCCAATTCATGAGAAGGCGTCGGCCTGGTTCAAATATATTCAAGGTTTCTTTGCCCTGGCAGCCATTTCTTTAGGATTTGTTCAATTAATGAGTGCCGCTGACTCTTTAAGTTTAACATCAATTGGACATACATTATTTTACACAAGCTTCGGCATTTCGGTACTTATGTTGTTTTTCTTAGCGGTTACAGCGATTTGTCTTCGTCAATTAGCGTGGTTTGACGCCGCTTGGATCATTATTGCTGTTATTTATGAAGGATTTAACGGCCATGCTTTATCTTTTAAGCCGGCGGCAATTAATGTCATCCTTGATATTATCCATCTTTTTGCGGCAAGTATTTGGATAGGCGGTCTGTTGCTTATTATTACACATTGGCGCAAAGAACAACTTAAGGATTTTGTACCGTTGTTTTCAAAAGCGGCATTTATCAGTCTCATTGTCCTTGTTGTAAGCGGTGTTTGGACAACGATTAACTTTTTGCCAAGCTTGACCGATCTGTTTGTAACGACTTGGGGGATTTTACTTCTCATAAAAACCGGTTGTGTCGTACTTGTTTTTGTTGTTGGTGCGCTTCTTAAGGCTCAATTGAAAAAACGGGATTCCAAAGGATTTAGGCATTGGTTTAAATATGACTTTTCGCTAATGGTCATTATTGTCATCATTGTCGGCGCGCTGACCTATTCCAATCCGCTGCTGCAAAATGAACCATTTAAGTTACATTCAAACAGAAATCAATTGAATATGACTGCAATGATTACGCCAAGGAATCCGGGCGTTGATAATACTTTCACCGTAACAGTTAAAACAAAGCATCATCTGCAATATGTACAACTGTACCTTAAACATTTTGGAAATACTGATATCCCTAAAGTTAGAGTTCCTTTAAAAGGAAAGAAAACAAATGGCATCTATACTTACCAAGCTCAAGGGTCATACTTATCCGTTCCGGGCAATTGGACTGTCGAAATTAGAATTATGAATGAAAATGATGACGAAACCGTATGGGATAAACAAATGAAAGTTTATCAAGTCAGTCAATAGAGGAGGTTTTATTTTATTATGAAAAAAATATTATCAATGCTAACGATGTTATGTATAACGGTATTTGCGGTTGCAAACATTGCAAGCGCACATGTAACGGTTTCACCTGATCAAGTGCCATCTAACAGTTACCAAGAGTTTACTTTTAGAGTGCCAACTGAAAAAACTATTCCTACTGTAAAACTTAAAGTCAGAGTTCCTAGTGACGTTGACGTTAGTTTAATTGAACCTGTACCGGGCTGGAAATACAGCCTCGAAAAAAATAAAGACGGTAAAGTGACAAACATAACTTGGACTGCCGAAGGCAAAGGATTATCTTCAACTGAATTTGGTGAATTCAGCGTTATGGGTAAAGTCTCACCAAAGGCAAAAAAAATAGAGTGGAAAGCTTATCAAACTTATAAGGACGGCAGTGTTGTCAAATGGATTCAAGAAGCAGGCGGCGATAATCCTGCTCCAGTAACTAAAGTTGTTAAAGGCGGCGCTGAAGGAGATGGACATAACGCTGTAACAAGTGATAATCAGGGTAATACTGCGGCAAAGGACGCCGGCAGCCAATTGCCATTGTACCTATCAATAGCAGCTGTTATTATTAGCATCATCGCGTTTATAATCAGCCTTGCAAAAAAGAAAAAATAATTTATATCAAGTGCCAGAAGTTATTTAACTTCTGGCACTTTTTTTGTGTTTAAAAACAGGATTTCTTGATTATGAAAGGATTTCCGCTGTTTATGAGCGACTTTTCCGCTAAAAAAGGCAACATCATGTCGATGTTGCCTTTTTTTAATGAATAGATAAGGTAAGTTAATTCCCTTTTTCAAATGGCTTTATCACTGCATATAAAGTTTCGATGACAGGCAGAGCGATCTCTTTTTGTTTAGCTAATCTCAATGCACCGCCTTGCAGATGCTCAACTTCAAGCGGCAATCCTTTTCTTCTATCCTGATGCATTGATGAAGTTGCTTCATCAGGAAGTTGACTTAACTGGTTAACGCCATTTTCAACATCCTGATCAGATATTGAAGCATCGTAAGAATTTGCCAGCATCTTCATTTCATTCAGGACTTTCTCACCTAATTGAAAGGTTGATTGATGTTTGCGTATTTGTCCTATTGGAAGGTTGACGGCAGTCGTAATGCCTGAAAATGCTGTGATAAACATATACTTTTTCCATAAATCTTGTAATATATTACCACTCATACGCGCTTTCATATTAGCATTTTCTAAAGCTTCATTTAATTCATTGCATATATCATGTTGTGCAGGATCGAGCGGTCCAAAAATCAAATCATGCGAACTTGATGTATGAACAACATGTCCTTTTTCATCAAGTGTTGCAATGATAAAAGCCAGGCCGCCTAATACAGCTTCTTCACCAAGTTCCGCTTGCAGCTGATGAATATGTTCGATACCATTTAACAAAGGTAAAACTTTCGCGCCTTTATTAACGAATTTCTTTAATTGCGGCAAGGTTCCCTCCAAATGGTAACCTTTCACAGCCAATATTACAATATCGCACTCTCCCGCTTCATCAGGATCAGTCACAACACGGGCGTCTTCTAACGTATAATCCCCTTTTACACTATGTATGACCAGACCATTTTCCTTAATTTGTCTCGCTCTGTTTTTACGAACGAGAAAAGAAACATTCGACCCTTTTTCTAATAACCTGCCGCCATAATAAACGCCTAATGCCCCGGCTCCGATAACTAAAATATTCAACTCCAGCCACTCCAATCATTAACATAGAAGTAACCCTAGCAATACGTAAATCTAAGCTAAGGTTACTTCAATATTATACTTTCTCGTCTTTTTGTCCAGCAAAATTCCCTGAGACCTTATCTTAATGCGTCTTCAACAACTTTTTTCACATGAAGATTAGTCGTATTATAAATTGGTACTTTAACATCATCTTGGCTGATAAAATCTCCTTCAGTATAGCCGATAACTATGCCGTCAGCACCTTTGTCAACCAGCTTTTGTATCACTTGAAGCGTATCCTGCTTTTCCTTTTCAGAAACCTTGCCTTTGCTTCGTTCACTTAAAATAATGTCATGGATCAAATCCCTGTCTTCCTCATCAGGTATGATAACTTGTAACCCAAGTTCATTTAATTTTTCAATATAAAAAGTATCCTCCATTGTATATATCGTTCCGACAAGACCGATTGTTCCCGCGCCTTTATTTCGGCATGCTTCAACAAGCGGATCAATAATATGAAGTACCGGAATTGAAATATGATGTTGGACCAAATCTGCTACTTTATGCATCGTATTTGATGCGATTATAATAAGGTCCGCACCGCCCTGCTCCAAAATTTGTGCAGCCTGGGAAGTTACCCGTTCTACTTGATCCCATTTACCTGCTTCAAGATAATGATCGATGTCCTCATAATCCAAACTGTTTATAAGACATCTTGCTGAATGATTACCGCCTAATTTTTGATTAACAAGCTGATTTATTCTTTGATAATAGGCAACTGTTGACTCCCATGTCATGCCGCCAATAATACCGATTGTTTTCATCTATCGTCACCTCAAAGTTGTTTTTAATATAGTAGTCTATGCAGGACTATTTAAATTTATATCTTGGAAGATTTACAAAATCGAGTTATTATGAAGTTCGATGTTACCGTATGAAAACCCTTTCTTTTTGAAAATTTTATTGTAAAATTAGGGAATGTTTTTGTTATAAAGAGGCATACTAACCCATTCCCTTATCTAAATAAAAATAAACTTAATACGCCTTAATAAGATCTTTTTCGTTCATTTTTATAATAAGTTTGTATTCTATCAAACTGTTAATATCCTTGTTAAAGAAACATTTTTTATCAAGAACTGACCATTGTTCCGCCGTTCACATGCAACACTTGGCCGGACACATAAGCTGAATCATCAGAAGCAAGATTAACATATGTTGGCGCTAGTTCAAACGGTTGGCCTGCCCGCTTCATTGGGGTATTGTATCCAAATGTCTTCACATGTTCTGCAGAAAAAGATGAAGGAATTAATGGTGTCCAAATCGGCCCTGGTGCAACAGCATTAACACGGATACCTTTTTCAACTAAAGATAGAGCCAATGAACGTGTAAATGAGACAATCGCCCCTTTGGTGGATGAATAATCAATTAAATTTTTTTCACCTTCATAAGCTGTTACAGATGTCGTATTAATAATTGTATCGCCGGAGCCAAGATAAGGCAGACCGGCTTGAGTCATATAGAAATATGAAAAAATATTCGTTTGAAATGTCGTGATTAATTGCTCAACTGAAATATCAAGTATGCTTTTTTGAGGAAATTGAACGGCACAGTTATTTACAATAATATTTAAGCAGCCAAATGTTTCTATTGTTTCATTGACCGCAGCATACGCCGAGCTTGGATCCCTTAGATCTTTTCTTAATAATAAACAGCGCCCGCCGAGAGATTCCACCCTTGATTTAGTCGTTTTGGCGTCCTCATCTTCATATAAATATACAATAACAATGTCCGCGCCTTCTTTTGCAAACGCAATACTTACAGCACGGCCGATGCCGCTGTCTCCTCCAGTCACAATAGCTACCTTGCCCTTTAACTTTCCGCTCCCCTTATAATGAGGATTCTCTGCAATAGGCGGCGGATTCATTATATATTCCAGGCCAGGCTGTTTGTTTTGGTGCTGCGGCGGAAAAGTCATGGGAATATCTTTGCATTCTGTTTTTTTACCGTAATATGGATATTGGGGATACATTTGTGGCTCCTTTCCATAGGCATTCGTCTATGGTTAGGATATTCAATTTAGTGAGATATGTTATACCGAATATTTAATTTGCTCATGTTTAGATTGGTAATAAAAAGTAAAATCACTCCCCCGAGGTTATATCCGAAAAGGGAGTGATCTTCAGCGTTTATTTCAAAAAACGGACTATCATTTACTTTTTTCTTAATTGCAATCTGCAGCCATATCAAGCTTTCCCAAAAACGTTGAGGTATAGGAATAAAGCGCTGGGGTACCTCCTGTATGAATAAATAAAACATTTTCACCCTTTTTAAAATAACCATGGCGAATCAAATCAATCAAACCGGCCATTGCTTTTCCGGTATAGACAGGGTCAAGTAAAATGCCTTCAGTCCTGGCTGTAAGCTGAACAGCTTCAACCATTTCCGGTGTTGGAATAGCATAACCGGACCCTACGTACTCCCCAAAACAACGAACAGTATCTTCTGGTATCCGATTAGATAATCCCATGAATGAATATGTTCTTTCAATCAGATCACGAACTAAATGTTCTTGTTCTTCTTGTTTCCGGCTGACATTGATGCCGATAACACGGGTTTTGCTCACGTCTCCGCTGAAGCCGGCTACAAGGCCAGCCTGTGTTCCGCCGCTTCCGCTTGGTGTGACAACATAATCAAAAGTTGTCCCTAAATGAGACATTTGCCTGATAATTTCTTGCGCACAATTTACGTAACCGAGTGTACCAATTTCATTTGACCCTCCGACCGGAATCGGGTATCCCCTCCGGCCGGCTTTTTCTAAATCCGCACACAGTTCCTGCATAGCCTCTCCAAGGTCATGCCCCTCTGATGTTATTTTAATCTTCTCTGCACCTAATAAGTGATAAAGTAAATTATTCCCGCTGGCATTTGGATTATAAGGGCTGTAATCTGTTTCTTCCAAAACAAGCTGGCATTTCATTCCTTCTTTTACGGCTGCGGCAAGTGTTAAGCGGCAGTGATTTGATTGTACCCCGCCGCATGTAATTAAGGTATCCGCTCCTTTTTTTAGAGCGTCCGCTGCAAGGAATTCAAGCTTTCTTGTCTTATTTCCTCCCGCAGTAAGCCCGAGAAAATCATCTCTTTTAATAAAAATATCCGGTCCTCCAAGTACATTTGAGAGATTTTCCAGTTTTTCTATCGGCGTCTCATTTAATGTATATTGTCTTTTAGCGTATTTACTTAGTTCCATGATATCCTCCTAATTTTCATCAAATTCAAAGAATTATTCATTGTACCCAAAGTCGCATTCTTTCAGCGGTACAACCTTTGTTTTCTTAACAAACTTATAGATAAGCCATGTCAAAATAAATAAAGGCAGACCAATATATGATACTAACAGTCCTTGCCAGTTTACAGACGAACCAATGAAAGAGGTATAACCTTGGCCGACAATAATAACCAGACAGACAACGAATGAGAAAATCGGTCCAAATGGGTACCACTTTGCCCGGTAAGGCAAGTCTTTGAGATCTTTTCCTTGCGCGATGTAGGCTTTACGGAATCGATAATGACTGATAGCGATTCCTGACCAGGCAATTAACCCTGAAAGACCTGACGCATTAAGTAACCAGTTATAAACAACACCGTTACCGAAAAATGATGAAAGAAATGCCAAAAAGCCAAACGCCGTCGTTAAATATAGTGCATTCGTCGGCACACCCCGTTTATTAACCTTCGCAAACAGCCGGGGTGCATTTCCGCTCTTAGCTAAAGCAAACAGTGTTCGGGTTGAAGCATACAAAGAGGAATTTCCTGCTGATAAAACAGATGTCAAAATAACAGCATTCATTACAGACGCCGCAAAGGCTAATCCGGATCGTTTGAATACTAGAGTAAAAGGGCTGACGGCAATATTATTAACGCCCGATTTTAGTAGATTCGGATCCGTATAAGGAATCAGCATGCCGATAACAAAGATTGCCAGAATATAAAAAAGTAAAATTCTCCAAAATACACTTCGTATTGCTTTTGGAATATCCTTAGCCGGATTTTCGCTTTCACCAGCCGCTACACCAATCAATTCGGTGCCGCCGAAAGAAAAACGGACAACCATAAAGACGGCTAATAATCCTAAAAGCCCCCCATGAAAAGGTGTCCCGCCTTGCATAAAATTCTTTGTACCGACGGCGTGTCCGCCAAGAATGCCAAAGATCATGGCAACACCCATAATCAGAAAGACGATGATCGTGACTACTTTGATGCCGGCGAACCAAAACTCTGATTCCCCATATCCTTTTGCAGAAAGAATATTAAGACCAAATATTAGCGCCAAAAAAAGGATGCTCCACAAAAGTGTCGGTGTATTGGGAAACCAATACTTTATGACAAGTGTCCCGGCAGCAAGTTCGGCAGGAATGGTTGTCGCCCAATTGTACCAATAGTTCCAGCCGAAAGCGAAGCCAAGCGCCGGATCAACAAAACGCCTTGGATAGGTTTCGAAAGCACCGGCTACAGGTATTAAAGTCGTCATTTCCCCAAGACTTGTCATGATAAAATAAACCATAACACCTATGATGGCATAAGCAAGCAGAGCGCCGCCCGGACCCGCTCCATGGATCGTCTCGCCGCTTCCTACAAACAGCCCTGTGCCAATGGCACCGCCAATCGCGATCATCGACATATGCCGGGAACGTAATCCCCGTTTTAAATTGTTTTTGCCATTGTTTTTATCATGGAATGTTTCATCTAAGAGATTGTCAGATTTATTCATATTTCCCTCCTTAACCCTTTTATTGTATTTTGAATTAATAGATAACTTTTGGTATTTTTAACCCCCATCTTCTTTATACTCTTTTAAAGTGATCAACATCCTCTTGCCTTTTTTACTTTTAAAAATAGGCTGAATATATTTTCATTCGACAAAACTTGCGCTTTATCCTTCTTACGTTAATATAAAAGAAAAAATGATAGCTGTTTGTACAAATTATTTGAAAAGATTTACTTTATTTCGCTTCTTGAAAACTTAATGCCGGTTTGGTAAAATATGTTCATACTAACAAAACTAAAAAAGTTTATTGAGTTTTCCATTCAGGAGGATTGATATGAAAGATCGCATTATGCATGGGTATATTGAGGAAATTAAAGATAAAGGCATGAAATTTACAATGGATGACCTTGCTGGGCGGCTTGGCATAAGTAAACGAACGCTTTATCAGCATTTCTCCTCAAAAATTGATATCCTGGAAGCCATTATTGAACAAACCTTTTCAGATGTTGATGAGCAAACGAAAAAAATTGTTGAAGATGACAATTTAACCTTAATAGAAAAAATTAAGGGTGTCATTACCGTTGTACCTAATCATGTTGAATTTCTTGACTTAAGGGTTCTTGATCAAATGAGGAAGTATTATCCTGAACAATGGAAAGTTGTTCATGCCGGATTAAATGATTGGGATGACCTTAGATTACTTATTGAAAAAGGAATTCAAGATGGCCTTATTAAGGATATGAATGTCGATCTGATTATGAAGTTAATGATTGATTCTACAAATTCAACCCTTGACCAGCCTTTTTTTATGAAGAATAATATCTCTGTTCAAGAAGCATTATCATCTATTGTCGATATTTTATTGTACGGATTAGCAGTTGAGAATAAAAGATAAACTTTTATTCTTTTCTTTTATCACTTGAAAACTATGAAAACAAAAATAGTTTTTTCTAGACTTAGAGGTGGAATTGTGTTTTTCAAAAAAATGATGAACCGGCAGCAGCTGCTTGGTTTATGTATTGCTGTTACTATTCTTTTTCTGGATATGCTGCTTTACAGCCTGATTATCCCGATGATTCCTTATTTAACGAAGACGTTGGGCGCTTCTTCAACAATGATAGGACTTCTTGTCAGCAGTTATGCTATTGGACTTTTGATATTAACGCCTTTATTTGGACCTTTATCTGACCGTATCGGCAGAAAAATACCATTAATATTCGGGTTAACAGTTCTTATCATTTCGACATTGCTGTTTTCCTTTGCCCATACAATACCAGCGCTGATAGCCGCCCGCTTTATTCAAGGGGTTGCCGCAGCGGCTAACGTTTCCGCTGCTTTGGCACTTATTGCTGATCTTTTCCCTAAAAAGGTTCGCGGGACGATGATGGGCATTGCCGTAACGGGAATATCAATCGGCTTGCTTCTGGGAGCGCCAATCGGCGGTTCGTTATTTGATGCCGGCGGCTACATGATGCCATTTTTGGTGATCGCGGGAATTACTTTAGCCATTTTGCTGATCATTTTATTTACATTAACCGAACCATCACATAACAAAGAAAAAACAACAAGCGCCTTTACATTTTTACGTAATCCAATGGTTATCTTTGTTATTCTTGTTGTACTTTTATCCGAAGCAGCGGTATCCTTATTGGAACCTGTGCTCCCTGTATTTTTAACCGATCAGCTTCATCTTTCAGCCTCAACGGTTGGACTGTTATTTGGCGCTATGTCCCTGTCATACGGATTAGTTTCACCGTTATCGGGTGCATTATCGGATAGATTTCATCCTTTTGTCATTATGCTTATCGGCCTGGCGTGGTCGGCTGTTACAATCCCATTAATGATTGTTTCAAAAACACTTTGGCAAGAGGCAGGTGCAATGATCCTCGTTGGTGCCGGCGTTGGCTTTGCTTTATCACCGACGCTTGGTTCATTGGGGAAGGTTGTTGACCGGGAAGGAAGCTCTTCTTATGGAGCCGCCTATTCTTTGTTTAATATCTTTGATTCTATCGGCATGATGCTTGGCCCATTAATCGGCGGAGTACTTGCAGATTTACTGACTGTAAAAGCATCAATGCTCGTTGTCAGCGTGACGTTGCTAATCTTTGTAGCTTTACTCTCAGGCATGCTTAAAATAAGAAGAGAGCGAATCATATAATTAAATTTGTAAACATTAAAGAAAACTTGGCTGGTACCAAGATATACTTTCTGATAGTACAAGAAAGCGAGATGGAAGAATGACCCTCCAAATACGTGAGGTTAATTCAAACAATTGGCGTATCATCGCCGCATTATCAGTTTCGAAGGATCAACATGCATTTATAGAAAGCAACAGCTATTCTCTTGTTCAATCAAAATATCATCCTGAATGGAAATCCGTTGCCATATATGATGGGAATACCCCAGTAGGCTATTGCATGTACGGAACCGATATAGAAAAGAACCAAATTTGGCTTGACCGTTTCATGATAGATCAGCATTACCAAGGCAAAGGCTACGGCAAACAGGCTATTCCCTTGCTCATTGACTGTATAGTAGAAACTTATCAGTGCGATCGAATCTATCTGAGTATTCATCCTGAAAATTTTGCCGCACAAAAGCTTTATGAATCGTTCGGATTTAAGCTTACCGAAGAGATGGACTTTGGTGAGGCTGTTATGGTTTTTGATACGTAAATACTATTAATTAAATTTAGCACACGCGCCCTTGAAGTGTTCAAGGGCGCTTTTTGCACTTTGGTAATTGCATTGCATGCTATAATTTATATTAAACTAAAAATAGAAAGAGGTTTTTATTTGCTTATATCATTTATCATTACGTTAATTCTTATTGTTATTCTTTATTTTGTCGGAAAACCGTTAAGGTCAGATCATTACGTTTATCATTTCTTTAAAAAAAGCTGGGTGTACATTCTTCTTTTAATCATTGAAATATTTGCCACTATTCTTTTATATTTTATTTTTGGATCCAATAACTTTTTCTTATTTATTCCTTTCTATTTATATAATTTTCAATGCCTTTTTCTTATTTTCGAAATTATTCCTGCTATTTTTTTCGATGAACATAAAAATATACGTGCCGTTTTCCGTCTCATAATATCCTTAATATTTGTTATCTTTCTAGCTATATTAAGTATAATTACTCCTTTATCGATTGCGCCTTGACAATCATTTAACTTTTTTTTTCAACGTATTGAAAAACTTTTTAAATTGCTTTTCTTTAATACATAAGTAATTAATAAACTCATATTCTTTTCCCTTAATATCTTTAACAAGAATTGAGGGACAAGGAATATTAATAACGGAAAAACTTTTGCTTTTGAATTGAACTGTGGATATTTCGTTTAAAGGGATAGTGTTGTTATTTATTTTGACTTTATGATCATCAAAAAAGATTGACTGACGCATCCCTTTAAAGCCGGAAATGGAAAAAGGACTTTGAAAAGGCAATAAGTCGCAGTACACAGTTTGGCGGACTTGGCGTATTACTAACAAAATCCGTTAAGTTTAATGAAATGGAAAATAATAGATGGTCATATAGTTCAAAGGATTGGTTACTTAAGAAAAATGGTAAATATTCAAATCCTATAACGAAGACGATTGACCGTTTTTTAAAAGCTGAACCTAAAAGATTCCCAGCACGTTATTTACATAAATTAGGCGGATTTAATAAGGGTTACTCTAATCCAGCAAACTATGTAAAAGGCCATTTACTTGGGTTGCCGGCCAATTCTACTTCGGCAGGCATAAAAACAATTACCAAATCCGTTGTAAGACGATTTGGTCCTATAAATGTTGGTGCAACAGCAATAGGTGAATCCTTTTCCCTTATTAAAAAAATTAATAAAGGAACAGCAACCTACAAAGATGGTATTGTATTTGCTACAAATACTGCTATTAAGTCAACTGGAACATATGTCGGAGCTGCTACAGGGGCTGCTGCATTATCTTGGGCCGGTCCTCCCGGAGTTATTATAGGTGGTATGCTTGGCGGGGCTGCAGGTGGATTTCTGGCAGATAAAGCAGCAAAAGGAGTAGAACATGTTGTCCGACATTTTCATGAAATAGTTGCCGAAGTAAAAGATGTTGCTAAAAATGTTAAAGAAAAAGGAAATGAAATATTTAAAAGCAGTAAAAAGTGGGTATCAAGTTGGTTTCATTAACCCAAAAAGGAGCATATAAATGGAGAACAAGCTTGTATTATCAATTGAAGAACTTGGTTTTTGTTTAATGTTATGCGGATATGAGGAAATCGCTGCTGGCTTAATTAAGCCAACTTTGGGAGAGAAAAAAGACAAGATTTGGGAGGCTATTTTTGAAACAGCTTCTCATGGTTTATTATCTAAAGGACTATGGAATGTATCTAGACAGAAAAAAGGTGATATACCTTTAAATGAAGAATGGATTTCATTTTTTAATACTTATGTTCATTCAAAAAAAATGTTCAGACTAACAAAAAATGAAAACGATGATCTAGAAATTTTAATGTTTCATCAAATATCTGAATATGAATGGATAGCACACCGTGTTATTCATCATATTTGTCACGAGTTTTCAATCGTTAATCAATCTGAAATTTTTAATGAGATTAATCACTTTTATGGTATAACACAATTAGACAAAAACAAAACAGAGAAGATACATATTTCAAAAAAGGATTTCAAACAAATGGTATTATTGACCGAAAAAGGAAATATAGAAGAAAACACTTTTGAATCTATTTTTAAACATACAAAAAACAAACAACTTATCCAAAGTTTTTTATATTCATTGAAGTCAGGTAAAAGGAGATTCCCTGACAATTTATCAGTTTCATATATCCCAAGTCTTCAAGAATATCCTACAATATTGGATGTCGTTTTTATTTTGAAAGAGGAAAAACAATTGTGGGTTATTTCACAATTTGATCAATATGAAGGGGAGCCAATTTATTTAATGCTACCTACAATGGAAGACTGGAAAAAAATAATATTACAAAGAATAGAAGCAAACTAATTTTAAGCTTATATAAAACATGACTGGTCAAATTTAATCACTTGTCATGTTTATTCAATGCTCATACTTCTTCAATCTTAACTTTTCTTTTTTCAATTTATTGATCATTTCTTCTATATTTAAACTCCGTCTGCCAATTTTTAGTGAATGGTTTAATTGGCTGACATGAGGCTGTTTTAGTATTGCTTGTTCAAGGATTTTAATATCCCAAAAGACTTCCCTTTTATTTGTGTCGGCAATTTTCTTTTTATTTGCTATTACAATAACTCTTTCAAACTGATTAACAACAAACTCCATATCGTGAGTAATCGTAATGACTGTTTTTCCTTCTTGATTTAAAGTCTCTATAATCGAACCAAGTATATTCATTGATAAGTATCTTGCTCGGTAGTTGGTTCATCGAGAATAATCATATTTGAAGCCATTGCTATAATAGCAGCAATAGTTACAAATTTTCTCATTGAATAAGGTAAATTATAAGGATGTTCTTTCAAAAATGGACGATAATAATTATACAGAATACAAAAAAGAACTTTGTAATTATCACTCTTTTTCTTCACATTACACCACAAGAATTCTGTCGCTGCCCAAAAATAGACGGTTAAAGCCGTCTATTTTTTTAATCGTAAATTTATGAGCTAAGTACTTTATAAGATTAATTTATTTAGATATGATTAACCTAATTAACCTAATTAAGCAAAAGAAAGGAGCAATAGTTATGGAAAGAATACAGCTGGCCGATGACTTAACTTTCTCAAGAATTATTCACGGGTTGTGGCGTTTGGCAGATTGGAAACAATCAAAGGAAGAGACGCTGTCGCTTATTGAATTTTGCCTTGAACAAGGCATAACGACTTTTGATCATGCGGATATTTATGGCGGCTACACTTGTGAAAAATTGTTTGGAGATGCGTTATCTTTAAAGCCTGAACTGCGTAAAAAGATGGAAATTGTAACAAAATGCGGGATTGTTATCGAATCGGAAAATCGCCCGGAACACAAGTCACATCATTACAATACTTCCAAACACCATATTGTAAAATCAGTTGAGCAATCTCTTAAAAATTTACATACAGATTATATTGATGTTCTGCTTATTCATCGCCCTGATCCTTTTATGGATCCAGAACAAGTGTCTGAAGCATTTACTCAGCTTAAAAACCAAGGAAAAGTCCGCTATTTTGGCGTTTCTAACTTTAAGTGCGACCAATACAATATGCTTCAATCTTATTTAGATTTTGATCTGGTAACTAATCAAATTGAATTATCCGCCTATCATCTAGAGAACTTTGAGGATGGTACTTTAAATCTCTGTCAAGAAAAACGGATCCCGCCAATGGCTTGGTCCCCGTTAGCCGGCGGACAAATTTTCTCAGCTCAAGATGATAAGGCTATCCGGCTCCGGGATACACTTTATCTAAAATCGCAAAGGATATTGATGCTGATGGTATTGATGAAGTTTTGTATGCCTGGCTGTTAAACCACCCAGCTAAAATTATGCCAATTGTCGGTTCCGGAAAACGAACCAGAATTGAATCGGCAACAAAAGCATTAAATCACTCCTTAACATTGGATCAATGGTTTGAGATTCTGCATAGCTCAATGGGGCATGAAGTACCTTAAGTCATTCTTAAAGGGAAAGAAGGTTTTCTTTCCCTTAAAAAACATCATTCCGGATAATAGATTAGCATGAAAAAGCTTACCAATTCATCTGAGGAATTCGTATAATAGTGCTGCACAGTTGGTGTAAAATGCATGGCATCTCCCGACCTCAAAATATGTTCCTCTCCCTTAAACTCAACCTTTAATTCGCCTTCTTTGATGAGTATGTACTCTTCACCTAAATGACCTTCTGATGTATGAGCAAAACCGGGATTAAGAGTTACAAAGTAAATTTCAAACTTTTTTTCAGTATGATATGGAAAAACAGAATATACAAGATAATTTCCATCAGCATCAATCACAGGAGATAATTCTTCAATATTTATTTTAGTTACCTTTGGTTTATCCTCTTTCATAAATGATGAAAAGGAGACTTGGAGGCCGTTTGCAATTTTCCACAGGGTTGAGACTGTTGGATTTGATCTGCCCTTTTCAATTTGAGCCAGCATTGCTTTGCTTACCCCCGTTAATTCGGATACTTTATCTAAACTTAGCCCCCTGCTTTTTCTTATATGTATTAGATTATTCGCGATAATCTCTTGTATAGGATCCATTCCGTCCTCCTTAAAAATTTATTATTGTTATTATAACACAATTATTGTACACTATAACAAACAATTGTATAACATAACATACAACAGGAGGGGAGAATCGTGATTACAGAAAAGGAGTTGGTCCATTCAAATGAAAAACTTCTTACCTTTAAACAAGGGGTCAAAGATTGCATACCGACATGGTTAGGATATATCAGCATTGGCTTTGCTGCCGGGATAGTTGGGGTATCTTCAAAGCTGAGTATAGTAGAGATAGCTTTATTATCAGGACTCGTTTATGCAGGTGCATCGCAATTCATTATTTGTGCATTGCTTGCGGCCCACAGTCCCGCAATGGCCATTATATTAACAACTTTTATTGTGAACTTACGAAACTTTCTGCTAAGTGCAACGATCGCGCCTTATTTTACAAAATATTCTTTAGTAAAAAATTTAGGTATCGGGATATTCGTTACAGATGAGTCATTTGGTCTTGCCATGAATAAAATCGTCAAAGGCGAAAATATAAATGATCATTGGATGAATGGTATAAATGTTTCTTCATATATTATTTGGGTTGTTTCTTGTGTCATTGGAGCTGTATGCGGTAACTGGATTCCTGATCCAAAAGTTTTTGGTCTTGATTTTGCTGTAACAGCCATGTTTGCGGCACTGCTAATCTTACAATTACAAAGTATTAAATCATCTAAAATAAAGCATTACTTATCTTTAATCGCTTATATGATCGTTGCTATGATTATATTTTCCCTTTTTGTTCCTTCCCATTTAGCTGTTATCCTGTCAACATTAATTGTAGCAACAATTGGGGTGGTGACAGATAAATGAGTATCCATTTTTCAATTTTACTTTTAATACTGGGGTGTACATTAGTAACGGTCATTCCGCGCATCATTCCATTTTTAGTCGTTCGAAATGTTAATTTACCTGAACCTGTATTAAAATGGCTGTCATATGTACCCATTTGTATTCTGACCGCACTTGTTGTTGACAGCTTTATTATTGAAACGAATCATTCAATAAAAATTGACTGGACAGTCATCATCGTTATCATACCGACCCTAATAGTCGCTATACGGACGAAAAGTTTATCAGCCACAGTCATTATAGGTGTCATCTTAATGGCTATAGTTAGATTTTTTATTTAACATTACAATTCATATATGCAATGACGAAAAGCCGTTTAATTCATAAAACAAGTATAAATTATTTAAAAAGACGCCTTTACAAGACGTCTTTTAATTTACCATTCTTTTCTTCTCTTGCTGTGATTCCGATTCTAATTTTGGTAAAAAGATAGAAACGATCAATGCTGCGATTGATAAAATCAAAACAAAAACAAAAATGTCATGAATGGCCGATACTAGTATTTCTTTTAACGAATGGACAACAGAACCCGTCAGCTTGACGGCATCTTGGGGATTAATCAGCTCATTAAGCTGGCCGACACTCAGCTTTTCACTATGCGAATGATTATGTGAGCTGACACTGGCGTTAATCATTGAATTAAAATATGTCCCCATAATGGCAACGCCGACCGTTTGCCCTAAGTTACGGAAAAACATATTAGAAGCCGTAGAGGCACCGCGCATTTTCCAATTCACTGAAGCTTGAACACAAACCGTACAGAGTGTAATAAGCAATCCGCAGCCTATGCCTTCAATCGCTGTAATTAAATAAAATTGGATTTGTGAACTAGACACTGTCAGCATTGTAAACCATAATGAGCTAATAATAATAATAGCTGTCCCTAATATAGAGATAAACGTTGCCCCGCGGGTTATCAGCAGCCGGCTGCATAAAAAAGAACCCGCGATCCAAGTAATCGACATCGGTGTTAAAACAAATCCCGAGTTTGTAGCGCTATAGCCGAGGATACCTTGAACCCACATTGGCATATATACATTTAATCCCATAAGAACTGCACTTACCAAAAATGCAATCAAATTGGCAACAGTAATGATCCGTTTACGAAACAATTCTAAAGGGATAATGGGATCTTTCACCTTTTTTTCTACAAGTAAAAACAATCCGAGAAAAACAATAAAGATGACATATAAACTAATCATCCCAGGCGTCATCCATTGTCTGTCTTCACCGGCCTTTTGCAGGGCGTATAAGAGTGAAAAAATGCTGATGGCAAATGTCACTGCTCCCAAATAATCGATACTTTTCTTTTCCTTTTCAAGTGTCTCTTTTAATCCGAAACTGACCATCAACATCGTGATAATGCCAAAGGGAATATTAATAAAGAATATCCAATGCCAGGAAATCTGGTCAACAAAAAAACCTCCGACCAGCGGCCCGGCTACACCGGCTATGCCCCACATCATACTGATTAACCCAAGCATTCCTGCACGTTTCTTTGGCGGGAAAATATCACCAATGATCGTTGTACTGACCGGCATGATTGAGCCTGCACCGATACCCTGAATCGCTCTAAAGAAAATCAGCTGCCCCATCGAATGTGAGATGCCGCATAAAATAGAGCCTATTAAAAACAAAATGACACCGATATTAAAAATAATTTTCCGCCCGAATAAATCCGATAACTTTCCAAATATCGGTGTAGTAACAGCAGAAACTAATAGATAAATAGAAAAGACCCAGTTCATTAACTGAATGCCGTGCAAATCACTTACAATTTTCGGCATTGCCGTACTGACGACTGTTCCCTCTATAGCCGTTAAAAAGGTCCCAATCATTAGGCCGATCATAACAACATTTTTATTTGTTTTCCCCATAGATATCCCCCTCTCATTATATAATTGATAAATTTTACATTCGTAAGCAACAGATTAAATTCTAATCGAAATGACGCTTAATAGCAATAGAATTAGAAATGGCAGTTATACTATTAAACAAAAAAATGAACAGACGGCAGTTTAACTAACCGTCTGTTCCCGAATTTAATCTAAAAAACTTTTAAATTAATAAATTAAACAATTTCTGATCTTTATTAATTTCCATATAGGAAAACCCGTTTTCCTCCATACGCTGGATTAGCGGCGCATAATCTTCTTTATGTTTTAATTCAATGCCAACAAGAACGGGACCTTTGTCACGATCATTTTTCTTTGTATATTCGAAGTGTGTAATATCATCTTCCGCGCCCAGCACTTGAGTTATGAAACTTCGCAATGCGCCGGCACGCTGCGGAAACTGCACAATAAAATAATGTTTGAGCCCTTCGTGCATAAGGGAGCGTTCTTTAATTTCTTGCATGCGATCGATATCATTATTTCCTCCGCTTACGACACAAACAACATTCTTACCTTTAATTTCATCCTTATAATAATCTAACGCTGCGATCGGCAATGCCCCTGAAGGCTCGGCAATAATGGCGTTCTCGTTATATAAATCTAGAATTGTTGTACAAACTTTGCCTTCAGGAACAACGATAACATCATCGAGAACATCACGGCAAACATCAAAAGTAAGATCCCCTACTTTTTTAACAGCACAACCATCAACAAATTTATCGATCTTATTTAATTCTACAACCTTATCTTCCCCGATTGACCGCTTCATTCCCGCGGCGCCCGTCGGTTCTATACCGACTACTTTTGTATCAGGGCAGATACTTTTCATATAAGAACCGACACCTGATGCCAATCCTCCCCCGCCGATAGGAACGAAGACGAAATCGATGCTGTCTTCCATATCGTTTATGATTTCAACACCAACCGTTCCTTGACCTGTAATTGTCCGGTAATTGTCAAAAGGATGAATAAATGTGCTCTTTTCTTCTTCACACACTTTCATGGCCTCTTTGAAGGAGTCATCAAATGTGTCCCCGGTCAAAATGACTTGAACAAACGGCTCCCCGAAAAACTTAACTTGATTAACTTTTTGTCTCGGGGTCGTTGAAGGCATGAATATCTTTCCATAAACGCCGAGAATTTTACAGGAATAGGCGACCCCCTGTGCATGATTTCCAGCGCTTGCGCAAACAACACCCTTTTGCAGTTCTTCAGGAGTCAGGCTTTTCATCATATTGTATGCGCCTCTTATTTTAAATGAGCGGATTACTTGCAAGTCTTCTCTCTTTAAATAGACGTTGCAATCGTATCGTTTTGACAGCAAATCATTTCTTTGCAATGGTGTCTTAACGACAACATCTTTAAGTGTCTGATTGGCGATCATAATATCCTCGATGTGAATTTTACTTAGTAGTTTAGTCATGTTAAGAT
Source organism: Scopulibacillus cellulosilyticus (assembly GCF_042665295.1). NCBI lineage: Bacteria > Bacillati > Bacillota > Bacilli > Caryophanales > Sporolactobacillaceae > Scopulibacillus > Scopulibacillus cellulosilyticus. The sequence goes on along the minus strand of NZ_JBHTCO010000004.1, from coordinate 33,740 downwards.
CCCTTTCTTATGTGATACTTAAAGTCAGTTCAAATGTTATTTATGAAACATTTTAACATATTGATTTTTTTTGAAAAGGATTGCAAGCGCTACCAAACTAAATTTTATTATTTTTTTATCTATTCTTTACTCTTTTGACATTTATATTGATTTAAATGGTAAATTTGTAAACAACCTTTATTGTTATCATTTGAAAATCCGGAACGAATAAAATAATCATTCCGAATTAACGCTTAATTATCATTTCCTAATTCTTACAACCACTCTAATATCCAGACTCATTATATTAACAGTTATTATCGTTCTATCAATACCGGACATTCGCAAGTTTGATTAATTAACAAAACTATCTCTTTGAAAGGGATAGTTTTTGCAATTAAAGAAATAGCAGAAGTCCCAAAAGACTTCTGCTTATCAGCTACTCCTCAAATTTCTTTAGTAGATATTTGATTGTTGCCACTGTGCCAATACCATACAAAGCATATTTAATCCCCGTTAACAAAACACTATAACTCAACGTACCCGCCTGCAGCCAGGAAAGAAAAACACCTAAACCGAGAGCTATGATCGGGATATAGCGATTTTGAATACGCGTTGCTTGATGGATGGCATATAGGACAAAAGCTAACGCCACATAGACCCCAAAATGAATGGATAATAAATCATCCATAAGAATCGCTCCCAAGCATATAAGGTTGAGGGTACAACTAGAGGAAGCTGATGATATAAAATAAAATATATAAAATATTTTTGTACCCTCATTAAAAATATATGCTAGTCCGTTGATAAAGGAGAGGGCCAAGCTAATAGGAGAGAAGTGGAAATCTACAAATATAAGCTATGAATCCATTAGAATTAATATTTCTCTTAATTAATAGCAGCGCTTTCTATTATCCGTATTATCACAATTACTTTTTTGTAAAAAATTACAAACCATAAATAAGATTAACAAAAATAGCAGCCCTGTCGATTGAAAAAGATAACCGTCAAATATTGCCCGGGAAAGGTTTGGGTCAATATAGGCATACGCACATTTACTAAAAACCGTTATATTTGCTCTATTCAGCATTTGTATCAGGGACATATGATACAGTATCTTTTTAAAGGAGTTGATTGTAATGGGTCACTTTGGTAAAGGCGGTTACGGTTTCCCTGGAGGATATGGAGGATATGGCGGTTATGGTTGCGGATGCGGATACGGCGGCTATGGATACGGTGGTTATGGCTACGGCGGCGGTTATGGATGTGGATGCGGTTATGGCGGAGGTGCCGGATTCGCGCTTATCGTCGTCCTCTTCATCCTCCTTATCATCGTTGGAACAGCTTACGTGTACTAAATTGACTGTTTTAAGGCAATATCTGCCTTTTTCATCTTTTTTTTAAAAAAGGCTTTCGTACAGTTGCGTTGAAATAACTGACGAAGGTCTTTTTACATATGTCAATTATTTTTTCTTTTTAATCTCTTTAAATATTACTCCAATAATAAAAACAAACGGAATGACGCATAAAAGTAATAGGAAGTTTACAATAATTGGCATAAAATGTCCTCCATTTACAATATAAAGATATGAAAGGAATGACCAGTTTATTTCAAAATGGCCATTCCTGCTTCTCTATTTTTTGAACAACTTTTAATAAGACAATGTCTTTTGCAGCCTATTAACCTCAAAGATAATCTTTTCCTCGTCCATCGTTATGCAGCTGCCGTCCCGTACAATTTCTTTACCATTAATGTAAACATCTGAGACATCTGAGCCGCGGGCTGCATATAACAGATGAGAATATGCTTCACTCAGCGGTTGAAGATGAGGCTTATCCTTCGCATCTATTGTTATAAAGTCAGCACATTTCCCCTCTTCCAGAGAGCCGGTATGTTCCATACCAATGGCTTCAGCACCTTTCCTGGTTGCCATAGACAATGCTGTTTCAGCCGTCAGCTTTGTTGCATCTCTATAAGTCCCCTTTTGCAAAAGAGCCGCTGTTCTTGTTTCTTCGAACATATCAAAGTTATTATTAGACGCCACACCGTCAGTTGCGATACCGACTTTGATCCCGGCATCAAGCATCCTGCTGACATCAGCCACACCTGATCCGAGTTTCAAATTACTAATCGGATTATGTGCAACCCTAACGTCATATTGTTTCATAATTTCCCGTTCTTCATCATTAAGAACAACGCCATGAGCCATAACCGTTGGCTGATCAAACAATCCGGATCGGCGGACATGTTCAACAGGACGCACACCATATCGATTTAGGATATCTTTTACTTCATATTCGGTTTCTGAAACATGAATGTGTCCCATTAGTCCATTTTCCTTAGCAATTCTGGCGCTTTCTTCTAATGCTTTTGGTGTACAAGAATATGGACTATGAGGAGCAACCATTGTTGTGAGACGTCCGTCTGCAAATGTTTTATAATTTTTTGCGAAACGTTCAGCACCATCTAAATTGTTACGTTGATCTTCCTCCGTACCAAGGCTAAAGATAGTAAATGAAAACGCCCCGCGAACACCGGTCTCGCCAATCGTGTGCATGACCGCGTCAACATCAATGCCATTAGGGTTAAACATATCAGAAAATGTTGTTGTTCCTGACTTCACCATTTCAAGTATACCAAGCTGTGTGCTGATTTGTGCTATTTCGGTATTAAACTGTGCTTCAAGCGGCCAAATTCTTGTTTCTAACCATGGCTTGAGCAGCATGTCATCGCCAATTCCCCGCAAAATTGTCATAACAATATGTGAGTGAACATTAACGAGGCCGGGCATGACCCATTTTCCGGTTAAATCAATGACTTTTTCTGCACTTTTTAATTTCTCTTCATTTTTTGGTCCAATATACGTGATTTTATGATCTTCAACGATCATCATGCCGTTTTCAAAAACATCACTTTCATGATTCATTGTATAAAATGTCGCATTGACATACGCTGTCAATCCCATAAAGTTTTCCTCCAAAATCTATGATATTTCAACATTATAATACAAAAAATGATTGCAGAGAAGTTATTGACTGCAATCTATTATTGGATTATGATAAGTTATAATCTATTTAAAATTCTATAATTTACGGCACTTTATCTGATAAACGGAATGGTTCCTTCCTTTTTCTAAAATCAATTGAGCACGGACTTTAGTTGGCAGGATATTCTTTTTAAGGTTGACTGCATTAATTTCTGTCCAGATTTGCCTGGCAATACGGTCTGCTTGTTGAGGTGATAAATTAGCATAACGATGAAAATAAGATTTTGGATCTTGAAAAGCGGTTTGACAAAGTTTATGAAAACGCTCAATATACCATTCCGTAATATTTTTCTCTTCAGCATCTACATAAATAGAAAAGTCAATAAAATCTGATACGAACAATCTTGGCATTGATCTTTTCCCTGATCCTTTTGTTTGCAATATATTGAGCCCTTCAACAATGACAATGTCCGGTTCATGAACAACTTGAATTTTATCAGGGAGTATATCATACACCAGATGGGAGTAGACCGGTGCCGTTACTTCCGGTCTGCCGGATTTTATATCTGCTAAAAAGCGAATGAGCCGCTGTATATCATAACTTTCTGGAAAACCCTTTCTCTTCATCAAACCGCGTTGTTCTAAAATATGGTTAGGATACAAAAAGCCGTCTGTTGTTACTAAATCTACTTTAGGATGACCTGGCCAACGGGCAAGTAAAGCCTGAAGGATACGAGATGTTGTGCTTTTTCCAACAGCTACACTGCCGGCAATGCCTATCATATATGGCACCTTTGGAATATGACTGCCAAAAAAAGAGTTAGTCATATTGTACATGTCTTGTTTTCCGGTAACGTATAAATTTAAGAGTCTTGATAATGGAAGGTATATATCCTCTACTTCATCAAGTGATATATTTTCATTTATTCCCCGCAACTTATTTAACTCACCTTCTGTTAACGGAAGCGATATGCCAGCGCGTAAACGCCGCCAATCTTCACGTTCATAAGTTATATACAAAGACGGGGTCTGACCCTGTGAACTGTGGATAAGTTTCACCTCCAAAACTTCACATTTTCTTTTATTATTCCTTTTTTTCGAATGTCTATTAATGGGGCCAAAAGAAAAAAGAGACTCCTTATTAGAAGTCTCTCAATGGATTATTTATTTTCCGGTTCCTTTTCTGCCTTTTCTAACGCAAATTTAACCGTTGCAACTGAACCTACACCGTATAATCCGTATTGGATCCCTTTCAATAAAACATGCGGTGTAACGTCCCCCGCTTCAAACCATGCAAATAAAAATCCTAAAATAACCGCTACAATCGGGATATAACGATTATGTATCCTGGTGGCTTCATGAATGGCATATAAAACAAATGCTAAAGCAATATATGCCCCAAAATGGATGGAAAGTAAATCTCCCACAGTCTCTCCCTCCTTTTGCTCATAAAAAGCTCTTCTTATGAATGTATGTATCCGGGTTACTGTTTATAACCCATTTAACAATAGGAGGGAAATTCAAATTTTATTTGTTTAAAATACCAACTATCGGGCAAAATGGAAATGACTATGAAAAAAAACCGGGTGCATGACCCGGCCTACGATTTTTTATGAAAAAGCGAGTCATATTGACTGTTTCTCATTAAATAGTTGAATAAATGTTGACTTATTATTTTACTTCCGAGAGCATCCGGATGAATTCGGTCTCCCATTAAATTTTTACTCTTCGCTTCTAAGTAAGAATGACCGATGGCATCTTCATTGGATATATAGCCCGTATTATCCTTATCGGCATATTGCCTTAAGACTTGCCGATATTGTTTCAGCCTGGTATTATCCCCCAAAATGGCGTTTGGAGCAATTAACAATATGTCTGTTTTTTCTCTATTAAAAGGTTCAAGATAATTTGTTAAATCTTTTTGATATTGACTTGCAGTTAAGAAACGGCGATCATTCATACCCGCGTTCAGCATTAACAGCTGCGGGTTAAGCTCTTTGAGCCATTCATCCATCATATGATTATCAATGAGTGCATGCCAGGCCAAATGGTCGCCGCCTTGGCCAATCCGGCTAAGTGCTACACCTTTATTGTTTAGAAACTCCCCGCCAAAAATGGTAACTTTTCCGTTAATATGGGAAAATTCTAATTGTCCATTATAAATATTTTTCGGAAGGTTAATGACTCCTAAACTGATATGCTGGCTGTTTGTTTTTACAGTTAGTGCTTTGTCACTCTGCCTATAACCCACATTAAAGCTTCCGCCATGAGGCTGTTTTAAGTAAAATATTTTCCCGTAAGTCCAATTCCATCCTTTCGGAAATTTAACCGTCATCCAATTTAACCAGCCATTTGTAGTATACATTCCTTTTAAATCAAGGCTGTATTGGGACGGATATTGCCCGGGGGTCAGATCGTTTATCTCCTTCATCCCATAAGAAAAGTGAAAACTGCCATGTTCTTGTTTAAAGTAAATGCTGTCAAACGGAACATATCCCGGACCGCCATTACCAAAGTATTTATGCATTCTTGGAATAAAATCATCAAGGTAACGGCTTTTTTCTTTATGATAAATTGGACCGTTCGTCAGGCTGTCAATACCCGCTAAAATTAACATTGGTCTTTGTTCGGAATTAGCTGATACATCCTCGCTTGATGATTCAACCGGGCTGTAAAAAGCAGATTGGATAAAACCGATAATAATAACTACAACAAATACAAAGACTAATGGCAGGCCAATTTTCTTTAATTCTTTCATAATAACACCACGCATTGTTATTCCATGTCTACTGAAATTACAGTTACATGTCTAATTGTATTTTGTGCAAATTAAATTTGGTCCACGCTGATTAATTAATACCAATTAAGTCCTTATTATAAATCCATTAAAGCTAAATTGCTATGAAATTTATTCGATTTTTGTAACAAAAATGTAAACAAAATTCTAAACCCCCACATGAACCTTAATCGGACCGAAAAATTGGTTATACCCCCTTTTTTAATCCCAAAAAAATCAGCCGGGTGCTTATCCCGGCTGATAACCTTTTTTTAAAGTATTTTTTTAATACCAATACCCTCCATACCATGGTCTTGGCCGCCAATAACCGCCGTATCCATATCCGCCATACCATGGTCTCGGCCAGTAGCCTCCGTACCCATATCCGCCATACCATGGATAGTAAAATGGGAAAGCCCTTGTTTCGTCTGGATTTATTGCCTCTTGGGGCAAATATTGATTAGTTGGATTTCCTCCGTAAGAAGGGCCCTCACCTGGATATCCATAATCATTCATCAAGTTATTTCCGCTGCCATAGTCATTACCGTACCCATTCATACTTCCATAATCATTCATAAAATGATTTACACCGCTATAATCATTTCCATATCCTGACATACCGCTATAATTATTTGGATAACTATTTACGTTAGTAAAGTCATTATCATACCCATTTTCGTATCCAAAACCTGCTCCATCACTTATAGGGATATTTTCCATATCATTACCTCCTCAATAGTTAAAACCCCATGTCACTGATAATATATGACGACAGTCTTAATCCGAGCAGGTCCACTTTTTTTTAAATTGAAAAAGGATGACAGCATTAAGGAAGTTATCCCCCTTAAAAAATTTTAAAAACTGAGTTTTTGTCCTATACGAAAAGGCCAGGCTGACCATAAAATATAGTACATCGTAACAAAGGTGGTGAAAATTATGGGTGGCTGCTGCGGCGCTGGATACGGCGGCGGATTTGGATACGGTGGCGGATTCGCCTTAATCGTAGTCCTCTTCATTTTGTTGATTATTGTTGGTGCTGCATGGTGCTGGTAAGTGAAAACTTCTTTATCCGCAAAATGAATGGCGTCAATAAAACGCCATTCATCTTTTTTAAACATTTTGATAAATTTATTTTGTGAAAAGCCTGCATTCAGAAGGGGCAAAAGACTCAATTGTTTCATATATACCCGATTCAGGCGGTAATATATTTCTTTCAGCCCATTTTTCTAAATGATATAGAGCAGCTTCAAAGTAAGGATGTACGGTCTGTTGCTTGCCCTGATTTGATTTCAACAAGCCATCAACATGATTGCCCCGTGGGATTTCGTAAAGCCGGTGATTTTTAGAACATCCTTCATGTTCGACCATGTCATTGTATGCCTTCGCATGATAAGTAAAAGTAATCAAACAGTCCCAATTCCCTGCAACAGATAACAGCGGCTTGGTTAAATGCCCATCATTGGCGAATTTTTTTATATGCTCCTGGAGTATGTCTTCTCTTTCTTGATATGGATATATCAGTGGCGAAGGGTCACGCAGCCAATCATTGTTCCACTCCATTTTGAAAGGCTCCCAATCTGGATCAAGATTTCTGCCATATAACCAAAGAGAAAAGACCCAATAAGTCATAAAATATTGGTGCCAGTAGGGTTCAGAATCTGGATGGAGCCCAGCTTGCAATAGTTTGTCATAGGCTATCCGGCGATCATGACTTGTTCTGTCACCACGCCAGTTAGCAAAAATAGGATATTCTTGAATGAATTCTGGCAAACAAGTAAGAAGATGCGGACTTTTAGGATGCCAAAACACGCCTGACCAATCAACACCGCCGGCAAATAACTCTGGATAACGCTCGAGCATGGCTCTCGTTATATACCCTCCATTACTAACCCCTGCAATATATGTATATTTTGGTGCTGCACTATAAGCTGATGCAACCATTTCCATTGCCTTTAATGTCAATTGATGATAATGCTGTATCCATTCTGTCATTTGTCTATTCGGATCCCTAAGCACCAGTTTCGGGGTTCCTTTGTCACAAGCTGCATAGGCGTAACCTTTTTGCATAACAATATCACTTAGCAATAAATCCATAGAAAATTCATTGCGAACCGCAGGCGTAGCGCCAATAATAAGCTTTCCATTCCAAACTTCTTTGTCTGGAAGTCTGACAACCGCTTGGGCCTTGCCAATTTGACCGGCCCATTGTTTTCCCGGAACAGATTTTTCAACTCGCGGATACTTTAAAACTAAAGATGCGGCATCGGCATTTACACCAATTCCCCTTGTTGTTAGGTCTTGTACTGTTCGATAACTATGATTGGCTGACACAATATTCCCTCCCCGGTATATTTTATTTTTATATAACAATATACCTCCAGACACTATTAATCAAAACATAAAATAAAAAATCTGTAACGATTCTTTTTTACAAATTAAAGTTGCCGTATAAATGACAATACAGCATACGGCAACTCTTCTGTGAGAAAATTAATCATCTAATTCCATTTCAAGCAGCTTCCCTGAATTAGCGTCTATTTCTGCCTTATAGATAGATCCATCTTTCGTTTTAATTTTAATTTTATAAATGGTTTTGCCATCATCATGGTCTATTTTACTGCTAACGGCTTTACCGGTAATATTGTTTTCAGCTATCTTTATGGCATCCTGCTTACTGATTTTCACATGTCCATTGGTTTTTTGATCTTGATAATCTTGGTCATCGTCAGTATTTTGGTCGTCATCGTTATCCTTATTTACTGTTGAATGGCTTAAAATATCTCCTGAATTAGCATCCATAACCACTTTTAATTTGCCATTGTTTTGGTGAATTTCAAATTCATAAACTATTTTTCCTGAAGGCTGTTTTTCTAATTCAACCTCGCTTACCGTTCCGTCGTATTTCTGTTCGGCAATTTTGACAGCTTTTTCGATTGATAAATCTGTCTTATAGTCGGCCGGATCATCATCTTTATCGGTCTTTTTATTAATGACTTTGCCGGTATTCGCATCCATTTTAATGTTTAAGGTTTTGCCGTTGCCTTTCTGGAATTCTATTTCATAGACAAGCCTGTTCATATCATGGTCAAGCTCAACCTCTGAAATAACACCATCGTATTTTTGTTTAGCCGTTTCAATAGCCTTTTCCATTGGAATTTCAGCTTGAGCTTGCTGATATGTTTTTGGATTATTTGCCGCATGAGCCGGATTTTGAAGAGCTGCACCCCCTGCGATACCGAATCCGCATAATGCGGCTATTGAGAGTGTTAACATTTTCGTTTTCATCGTTTATTTCCTCCCTTTATGATTTCTAACTCAATCATAGCCGCATAATATGAGAAACAGACAAGAACCAGATTAAAATTTGATGAGAAAAATATGAATCTTCTTTAAAGGAAAATCGTGATGGCCGTTCCCTTACCTATTTGACTTTTCACTTCAATGTCACCTTCATGTTGTTCAACAATGGCTTTAGCAATCGATAAGCCGAGTCCGGTTCCGCCTGACCCTCTTTGTCTTGAAGGATCAACCCGATAAAATCGCTCAAAAATATTTTTTTGATTTTCCTCTGAAATGCCTATCCCTTCATCTTTAACAGTCAATGCGATCCGGCCATGTTGTTCTTTTAAGATGATGCCTACTGGTTTTTCACTGTATTTTAAAGCATTATCAAGTAAAATCATTAACACCTGCTTTAATTTTTGCGGGTCCCAGTTAACTCTTACTTGATCCTGATCGCTTTGAACCCAAATCTCACGATGATTAACCGTTTCGAGGGTACGAGCCAATTGTTTACAAAACGGAACTAGATCAAAGGTTTCAATTTGCAAGCTTTTTTGTTTTTCGCTTGAAGCAAGGTCAAGCATTTGATGTGTTAATTCCTTCATTCTAATGCTTTCTGAATAAATAGCTTCAATCGACTCTTGCCGCACGTCAGGATCTTCTGCTCCCCATCGCTTTAATAATTTTGCATAACTTTCAATAACGGTGAGCGGCGTTTTCAATTCATGGGAAGCATCAGAAACGAACTGCTTTTGCTTTTCAAAGTTTTCTTCTAACTGATCCATCATTTTATTAAAGGTGACAGCCAATTGGTACAACTCATCTTTTGAAGGGTTATTCATTTTAATTTTTTTAAATTGACCGCTTTCCTGTGTCGCTTTCATCGTTTGGGACAATAGGGAAATTGGTTTTAAGAGTAAATTAGATAACAATTTCCCTCCTATTAAAGATAGAATAAGAGCGATTAAAGAAGTAATAACGAGAATTGTTAATAAGAGCGAACTGTCTTCATAAACATTATCTAATTTAACAGCTAACTCAAGTGTGCCGATCACTTCACCATGATCATCATCATCATCATTTCCTATTTTAACCGGATAACGGGCAATAAAAATTTGATGATCATCCGCTGTCATTTGTTTCTTTTCCTCATCATTAACAACAACGGGATGAATATGTTCAAAATCATCATCATCCATGACTTGATGGATGACTTTGCCGTCTTTATTTATATAACGGACCATACCATCGTTAATTTTATAAGGTTTTAGGGCATTGCTGTCAGAATCATTCAGTTTAGATGGCGGCAAATTTTCGAAAATAATGTTTGCCTGGTTGGATAGAATATCCTCTTCCTTATCTATGGCAGAATGGACATACAAAAAATAAATAGCAATATTCGTTAAAAGCAAAATGATAAACAAAATGCCTGTTGAAAATAAATATATTTTAGACCGCAGTTTCATTGTCAGCTCTCCTTAAAGCAATAACCTACCCCCCGGACAGTATGGATGTAGGACTGATTAACACAAGCGTCAATCTTCTTTCTTATGTAACGGACATACACATCAACCACATTTGTATCTCCCATAAAATCATAACCCCATACTTGTTCAACAATTTGTTCCCGCTGCAACACTTGATTTGCATTTTCCATAAAATAAACAAGCAGATCGTATTCTCGAGGTGTCAAAGCCACCTCCTCTTTATCAATTGTCACTTCCCTCGTATCTTTATTAACTTTGATCTGTCCGGCTTGCAATATATTTGCTGCTGTTTTTGACTGCTTAATCTTTACGGTTCGCAGGCAAGCACGAATTCTAGCCAACAGCTCTTCGATTTCAAAAGGTTTCGTAACATAGTCGTTTGCTCCATGATCTAAGCCCGTGACTTTATCCGGCACTGTATCTTTAGCTGTCAATAAAATGACAGGCGTCAGATTTCCCGCCGCCCTCATTCGTCTAAGAACCTCAATCCCGCTCAGCTTTGGGATCATAATATCAAGTAAAATTAAATCCCACCTATCATTATCAATTTTCTCCATACCGATTCTTCCGTCACCGGCTGTATCCGTTTCATATCCCTCGTGTTCAAGTTCAAGGCTTAATACCCGGGCAATTTTTGCTTCATCTTCGATAATTAAAATTCGTTCGGCCATCTTACTCCTCCTTGTAATTCCCTTATATTTCTACAGTAATTTCACTATATAACTTTTGCTATTTTAAGATTACACTTAATTTAAAGACATGTAAAAAACACCGTCTCATGACGGTGTTAACCTCGCTGCTGTTCTTTTTCTTGTACTTTTTTCACTTCAATTCTTTTAATGCTGTGCAGATCAGACTCTATAACTTTAAAAAGATAACCTGCAAACTCAACAGTCGTTCCCTCTTCGGCCTCTAATTTTTCAGATAAAATCCAACCGCCGATTGTATCAAGATCTTCTTCTTCAATGTTAATATTTAATAACCGGTTAACATCGGAAATAAGAACCTTCCCATCAAGGATAACTGTGTCATCATTTACTTTTTGTATTTCCGGTTCTTCATCTATATCATATTCATCGCGAATATCACCGACAATTTCTTCAATAATATCTTCAGCTGTTACTATCCCAGCCGTTCCGCCATATTCATCAACAAGAACAGCCATATGAATATTTTCTTTTTGCATCTTTATTAACAGCTCACGGACCGGGGTTGTTTCCAACACCGAAACAATTGGCCGAATATATTTTCCAAGAGAGCGGACCTCTTTATTTAAAAAGTCATCAAAAATATCCTTAATATTGACCATCCCGACAATCCGGTCTTTATCTCCCTCAGCTACAGGAAATCTTGTATATTTTTCATCTTTAAGGATTTGGATGTTTTCTTCCATCGGATCATCTATATATAAACAAGCAATTTCCGTTCTGGGCACCATAATTTCTCTTGACATTTTTTCATCAAAGTCGAAGATTCTGTTCATATACTGTAATTCTAATTTATTTATTTCGCCGCCTTTAAAACTTTCCGATAAGATTAAACGAAGTTCTTCTTCGGTATGCGCATTTTCCTGTTCAGAAGCCGGTTTGAAACCGAATAGACGTGTCACTAAACGGGCGGCGCTGTTAAGCAGCCAAATAAAAGGAAAAGCAATACGATTAAACCAAATTAATGGAATAGCTAACATGAGTGTAATCTTCTCTGCCTTTTGAATAGCAATACTCTTTGGCGCCAGTTCCCCTAAAACAACACTCAGAAAAGTAATAACAATAAAACTGATAATAGCGGATATTGACCTGGATGCCGTTTCACTAAGATTGAAGAATTCAATTATTGGTTTGAGAAGATGGGAAACAACAGGTTCGCCGACCCAGCCTAAAACTAATGAAATAATTGTAATTCCTAACTGTGTCGCGGATAAATATTCATCTAATTGATTAACAATCTTTTTCGCTGCATTTGCTCTTTTACTGCCATTTGCAATGAGTTGATCAAGTTTCGTTGACCTGACCTTGACAATGGAAAATTCAGCGGCAACAAAAAACGCTGATAAAATAATTAAAATAATGACAGCAAATATACCAACTATGTCCAAATAAGCCCCCTACACAAATGTGTACGGGTTTCACCTCCATTGAACTTTCCTTTTTTATATTTTATTCTACATTAGTTTAATTTATTTTTAAAGAAAAGGTAAGCTGTACTAAGGTTTACTGATATTAATAAATAGAAGTACTCATGATTTCTTAAAGTTCCTCATAATATGATTTAAAAGCTTGTACAAACAGGTGATCAAATGATTGAAAAATTTCTTTCAATGATAATGGGAAGTATCCTTCTCTCTATAGGAATAGATGGCTTTTTGGTTCCCAATCATTTACTTGACGGCGGCATTATTGGCATTGGACTTATCTTAAAATATATTTGGGGTTTTAAAGTCGGCCTAACTATTATCATACTCAGTCTGCCTATTTATATTTTTGCATGGTTTTACAAAAGAAGCGTCTTCTATAATGGCCTCCACGGCTTATTAATATCATCCTTCTTTATGGATTTGTTCTCTCCCTTAAATTCTTTATTCCATATTCCTATTTACTTTGATGCTGTGATTGGCGGTTGTCTGGTTGGCATCGGCGTTGGACTTATGCTAAGAAAACAATGCAGCACCGGCGGTCTTGACCTGCTTTCGCAATTTATTGCTGAAAAGCTGTCCATCAATGTCGGCGGGGTTATTTTTATATTTGACGGGATTATATTATTGACCGGCCATAAAACCATCGGTGTAAACTTCTTTTACTCTGCTGTTGTTGTCCTGTTGGTTGCTCTTATGACTGTTTGTTTGACAATGGGGGCAACATTTGACAAAGACAATGCTTTTTAACTGTTGTCTGTCTAAATTAGTTATTCAGAATTACGTTGTTAAAGATTTAATGTTTTGCTCAACTTTAGTGCTGTAGGTAAAATCTCCATAACAATACGGATAACGAAAATTATCCTTATTGCCTCCGCAATTATAAACTTCAGGTTTTTTGCGGACTTGCATCATCGAATATTTCTTGGCCAATTGTTCTGTGTGCTTTCCTCCATGTTCTTTTACAAAATCAATATAACCTGTCCCCATGTTATAGGCTTGAATAATAGTTGGAAAATCAACATGGTTTTGCTGTCCATAAGTAAGCACTCTCCGAAAATGCCTAACGCCTATTGCCACACTTTGTTTTGGATTCTTGATTTCATTGGGCGAAAGACCTGCCGATTCCGAAGCCTGCATTGGATCCCCGCCCTCTCCATGGCTTTCCTGATCCATTAATGCTAAAAGCACATTAGTATATTTTTCAAGATGTTGTTTTTCCAGTTCATCTTGAATTAAAGGTTTATATCTCTTTACTTCTTCAAAACGGCTGTTTGTATTTATTGAGGTTTCTTTGGATGGATGATTAATGTTAATCATGAAAATTAAAGCGGCGAATAAAAAGAATGTTATTACAACCGCCGTTTTAACTGTCTTCCATATAGCTTTCATTTTTCTCTCCCGCAAATCTTTTAATCTCTCTTTAAACGAATTAACAGATGCCTTTTTGACTAACAGCTAAAATATTTTTAAGTAAAAAAATCCTTACACATCTGCGATTATAACAATATCCTTTCAAATAGTGGTCCGTGACGTCAATGATTTTAGCATGCCTTTGACTCAATTTACCGGCTTTATCTATATAAATGATCTCAATGACTTCACCGATGTGATTTTTTAGGTTCATCATTATTCTCCTTTAACCAGCCTTTTTATACATTATATACGAACATATGTTTTTAATACCAGAAAAATAAGAACATATTTTTGTATAAAATTTTGGAAAAGAATATGATGAAGTTTCTTTGGTCTGCTTATGCTTTTGAAACTTAGTTTACAACAATATTTGTCATTGACAATCAGATTAAATAACTAAAATACCTAAGACCTAAGACTGATTTTAGGGTTTTGTCAATAAATTTACTGGAAAGTAACCACTTGTTGTTTTATCTGTCTTAAGTATATTGAACTTACTAGATTACATATCTCTAATAAAATAAGGTGATTTTAATTGCAAAGAGACCTGACAGATGCAGAAAAAGAGATTCTATTAAAGATTTACGAGGAAAAAATGCTGATAGAGGATTTACTGGATCTTTATCAGCTGAATGATATTCAAAAGAAGATTATATTTAAACAATTGGTTTCTGTTTATAAAAAAGGTTGGCTTGATGGAACACAATGTTTAATAAATAACAAAAATAGATAGTACATAACGATTGAAAGATTGCTTTTCCAAACATAATTAAGCCGCTGGTTTAATTTGACCAGCGGCTTATTGATTGTCCGTATAAAGTGAAACTTCCATCAGTGGGGAGTTTTGTTCATCCCCCACTGATGGTTAGTTGAACTTATCGGGGTGTTATCGTCCGTTATCTCCCGCCTAAACGTCAGCGCTTATACTCAAGTTTTGAGGCGGGAGTTTTACGGACGGTTGCACCGGGATAAAATTTAAAATTCATTATTTGTCAATGGGAATAAAGTGATTAAACACACCTAAAGCGATCATCGAATCTTTTTTTGTTGATGTAATGTATACGGAAAAGATTCCATAATCTTTGGTTGTTGTTGTATTTCTAAGTGCTTTTTTGCTTATCAACGTCACAATCCCCCTGTCAACCTTACCAACGGGGGAGTCTGCAGTTTTTTCCTTCAACCAGCCGATATATTCACTTCTTGACGGATTTGTAGCAATGGCTATAACCATCATACATATTGTAATGAATAACAAAATGTTTCTCTTTTTCACATAACCAATCCCTTGAACAATTCCTGTTTTTTTCTAGTTATGCCCTGCTTTAATGATTATTATCCTGTCACCCATCAATAATTTACTAAGCTGATGCTGCATTCTATAGTCTCCGAAGCATGTTAAATGAAGAAAAGGCAGTTGAAGAATATCCTGATGCCGATATCCAAGAATTCGGTGAAGAAAATTATTAATAATTAACGCGGTTTCCCGATTAACATCGAGAAACCGCGTCATTTATAAAAATTTAAATTTTTGAATATGGGCTGGCACCCCAGCTTTTCTTCTTATCCTTAAATACTTGAAACCCGGATAGAGAAAATGTTGGTATAGCAGACATACCTATGACTAATAACCAATCACGTAAAGTTAACGGTACCGTATGGAACACCGGCTGAAGAACCGGAATATACATGACAACAAGCAGCAACAGAATGGAAGACAGAACAGCCAGTACAAGATAAATATTTTCAAACGGGTTGCGGTGCAACACTGAACGTTCACTCCGGCAGTCAAAAACATGGATTAATTGTGCCATGACTAAAGTAGAGAAAGCGATTGTTTGCGCTTGCACTAACTGATCGGGATTTTGTTTGAGAGCTATCCAAAAGGCTCCGATTGTCACTAAACCGATCAAAAATCCGCGGGAAATAATTTTCCAGCCAAGCCCACGTGAAAATACCCCTTCATCCGATTTTCTCGGTTTTCGTGTCATCACATCATCTTCAGCCTGGTCAACTCCAAGTGCCATAGCCGGCAATCCATCAGTAACGAGATTGACCCATAGAATTTGTATCGGTAAAAGCGGCAGCGGCAATGATAGCATCATCGCAAACAACATAACTAAAATTTCACCCGTATTCGAAGCAAGTAAATAGCGTATAAACTTCCTGATATTCTCGTAAATATTTCGCCCTTCTTCAATAGCTGCACGGATGGTAGAAAAGTTATCATCACTTAAAACTAATGATGAGGCTTCTTTCGCAACATCTGTGCCTGTGTTCCCCATTGCAATACCGATATTGGCCGATTTGATAGCAGGCGCATCGTTGACACCGTCACCTGTCATGGCAACAACATGCCCTCTTTTCTGCAAAGCTTTAACAATCTTCAATTTGTGCTCCGGTGATACCCGGGCATAGACGTAAATATTCTCCGCTTTACTTACGAGCTCGTCCTCAGTCATTTTAGATAAGGCAGAACCTTCGACAACTTCACCGTTATGCGGCAAAATGTTCAATTGTCTTGCAATGGCGCTCGCCGTTATGGCGTGATCACCGGTAATCATAATCGTTTTAATACCGGCTTTCTGACAGTCTCTAATGCTTTCTCTTACTTCAGGTCTCGGCGGATCGATCATACCCTGTAAGCCAATGAACGTTAACCTGCTTTCTGCTTGTCCCGCATTAGACAACTCTTGCGTGCCTTTGATTGGTTTATAAGCAATCGCCATTGTCCGGAGTGCCTGATTGCCAAGGGTTGTAATGGCTTCTTTTACTTTTTCAGTATGTTTGTTTTTAATCAATTGACGCTGCTTGTCCCAAAGTATAAAGTCGCATTTATTTAGTAAAACGTCCGGTGCACCCTTCGTGACAACAAATTTCTCACCTGTTTTTGTTTTGACAACAACACTCATCATCTTCCTTGTAGAATCAAATGGAAACTCATCAATAATATCAACTTCTTTTAATAAACTTTCTTTAGTAATCCCTGCTTTAAGACCGCTGACGAGAAGCGCTCCTTCTGTCGGATCCCCGTTCAATGTATATTCATCTTTGCCCTTTTCATCAATCAACTCTGCATTATTACACAAGACAGCATAGGAAAGCAGTTGATACAAAGTCTGATCATTTTCAGCCTTCACCTCTTTATTGTCTTTTATAAACTCACCTTCGGCTTTATATCCGCTTCCTGTCACATGCCAAGTGTTTCCTCCAGACCACAAATGTGTGACAGTCATTTTATTTTGCGTTAATGTTCCTGTCTTATCAGAACAGATAACTGTTGTACAGCCAAGTGTCTCAACTGAAGGGAGTTTCCTGACAATCGCCCGGCGTCTGATCATTTTTTGCACACCGAGAGCCAGTGCAATCGTTACAATCGCCGGAAGTCCTTCAGGAATGGCCGCAACCGCAAGGGAAACACCTGATAGAATCATCTTATATGGGTCGTGTCCTTCATACACTCCCGCCCCGACAACTAAGACTGTCAATGCCAGGGAAATGATTATAAGAATTTTACCGAGTTGCTCTAACCTTAACTGCAGCGGCGTTAAGAGCGTTTCTGCACTCTGAATTAAGTGAGCAATTTTACCCATTTCGGTATTCATTCCAGTACCCGTTACAATACCAATTCCGCTGCCTTGTGTCACCATTGTTCCCATGAATGCCATATTCTCCTGATCACCAAGCGGAAGATCCTTTCCATTTATAGCTGCAGACATTTTCTGGACGGGAACTGATTCACCCGTTAAGGCCGACTCTTCAATGTATAAACCTTTTGTAGAAAAAAATCGTAAATCCGCACTGACTCTATCCCCGCTGGATACCTTTATGACATCCCCAACGACGATATCTTTGGCAGAAACAGACTGCCACGAGCCATCACGTAAAATATTTGCTGTTGGAGCTGATAATTCCCGGAGCGCAGCAAGTGATTTTTCTGCTTTGATCTCTTGTATAAATCCCAGCACACCGTTAATTATGACGATGATAATGATTGCCGTCGCATCCAAAAATTCACCAAGCATTGCTGAAAGCACTGTAGCGGCTAAAAGAACAAGCACCATAAAATCTTTAAACTGTGAGAAAAACATTAGAAAAGCTGGTGTCTTTTTTCCTTCTCTTAACTGGTTATAACCATCTTGCTGCAGCCTTTTTTCATATGCTTCTTTGGTTAAACCTCTATTAATATTACTGTTTGTCTGCTTTTCTACTTCTTCATGCGAAAGTTCGTACCAGTTCATTCTCTCACCTCTCAAGTTAACTTATTGTACTATCAGATTATATGTAGCCATATTCAAAAACATGCTAGATTGATAGCTATTTTTTAATGCACTTTACCGAAAACTTTGTTACCGTTAAACTATCAGTTATAACACATCAAAAAGCAGTAAGAGGCAAGGGGATGATACTTTGACACACAAAATTGATGTAGAGCACATATCTAAGGAGATATTAGAACGAATTAACAAAACATATGAAGAAGAATTTAATCATGCCTTTGAGGAGATGAAAAATGCCCGGAAAGCGGGACAATCAGGACACGCAACCCTTCATTTTGAACAAATAGAAGCTGTAAGACGGCACTGTGAAAGGTTCACGGTTGAATTGATCAGCAGGGTTATTCAGGAGATTGCGAAATAGTTCTGGAAAGTCTTTTACAAAAATAGATTTTTTACATAAACAGCAGGATGAAGGGATTCATCTCTTCATCTCACTCCATTTTTTTGAAAGTTACATATTTTCAATTTCATACTAACTAATACTAACTAGTATAAATCAATAAGCAAAAGTGCGCCTTTAAGTAAAAGAGCGCACTTTTATAATCAGCTTCCTTTTCTTTTCTTTTTTTTAGGTGATAAAACAGTTGGCCGTCCTGAAATATCGATCATTGGCCTCCGAAGAATCACTTCTGATAAGCCATTTCTCCATTTAAATGGTATAAGCGGCCAAAGATATGGTACACCAAAAGACTTTGTTCTTGCCAATAACACGAAAATCGCGATAACTCCCACCAAAAATCCCCATTTCCTGCCAACAGATGTAATAATAAGCAGGCCAATCCTTACCATTTGGTTTGCTTCAGCAACTTCATATGAGGATGTAGCAAATTCCATAATCACCACAACAGCAATATACACAAGTACCTCAGGCTGCATTAAATGAATATGACTCGCAAACTGTCCAAATACAATAGAAGCAAGGATACTGACAGCTGAGCCTAAAACTGGAGGGGTATTTATAACGGCAAGTCTCAGGATATCAATAAATATTTCCCCTAAAAGTAGTTCAGCCCATAATGGCAGGGGGTAAGTACGATCTGCCCGAAAAAAGGTCATCCAAGATGGCACCCAATGCGGATACTGATTAACTAATAGGAATACCCCGGGCAAAAGGGTACTGCCAATAACAGATAATAAGATAATCCATCGCATATACGTTCCAAAAAGCGGATATGAATGATATTCATGCGGATGCTGCAGGTGTTGAAATAATGTAATAGGCGCAATAATGATTTCCGGGCTGTTATCCACAACTATTACGACCTGACCTTCA
The DNA here is from genome assembly GCF_042665295.1 of Scopulibacillus cellulosilyticus. NCBI lineage: Bacteria > Bacillati > Bacillota > Bacilli > Caryophanales > Sporolactobacillaceae > Scopulibacillus > Scopulibacillus cellulosilyticus. The sequence goes on along the minus strand of NZ_JBHTCO010000004.1, from coordinate 14,132 downwards.
ATTAGAGCAGTTGCAGCTACATCCGGCCGCTCTGTATAACGCACAATCGGGTATGGATTCCACTTTGTCTTCGCAATCCACTCTGTAACAGACTGTTCGCCCATACAGACGGCATCCGCAGGAATAGATTTCAGTCTATTACGGATGTTATCAACTATGTCTTTATTTGCAACATCGTCGAGATACATAAAACTAAGATCTGTTTGAGAACGGGAACCGATTTGCATGAGTTCCACCCGAAGACGGGGATCTCTTAATCTCCTGCGAATCAGAGCTGTATTCATCAACATTGTTTCAGTAAAACCGTCATGCGGACCCCGGATAAGCCGCTCGGTCATTGGTGCTTGAATACTGCGCATCGGGTAAATCCTTGTATCTATCAACAACGCTTGATCGTATCCCTCAATGAAAATAATGAGCGCTCCCGAAAGAATAAATCTTACCGCATCAAACATTTTTGGCACAGGTTGTACCTGGACAAAGGCAACATTTGTATTTAAGTAATCAGCCAGTTTTTCAAGTGGGAAATCTTTTTCTGAATTGGCGATAAACGAATGTATACTTGCTTCTAAGTTTTCCAGAATTAAAACCATATTCATTGTTAAGAAGTATCCATTGGTAGTGTAGGACATCATACTTACATTGCTAAAATTAAATGGTTTGGCTAGTACGTCCCAACTTGTTCCCACACCAATTAAATTATTCATATAGTCTACATTTTCTTTTAAATGAGAAGATATTTTAACCGACTTAATTTCTTCCATAAAAGTGTCCAAACAACACACAACCTATCTTTTATAAGTAATACCTGAACATTATTTACCTAATTATGCAGGATTATACAAAATAGGGATAGCGTCGTTTTTTTCAGGACTGGACCACAAGCAGTGCATAAATTGGCATTGAATACAAACTAATCTTCTATATAATTAGGTTTCGTAAGTCTCTACGTTCTATTAGTCAACATGTAAAGGATGCGTTCTTGATACTTCTCTGATAATACCGTATTTCATAACTTTTATGGCCTTACTTTTTATAGTTAGCGTATATTAACGAGCTCTCTATTTATTAGATGGCTCACTAACTTTAACAAGCTGTTTACCCAGGTTTTTACCTTCAAATAGACCAAGAAAAGCATCAGGCACATTTTCAAATCCTTCTACTATTGTTTCTTTGTATTTGAGTTTACCTTGTGATAACCATTCTGCAAGGTCTTGAATCCCTCGGGCAAAATCATTGCTATAATCACCAACAATAAAACCTTTAATCATAGAATGTGTTTTTAACAGTTTAGGTTGGATACGCGGGCCAAAGTCTTCGTTTTCATCAGCGTTGTAGGATGAGATTGCACCGCAAAGCGGGATACGGGCAAAATCATTCAAACAATTTAGCACTGCATCGGAAACACTGCCCCCAACATTATCAAAATAAACATCTACACCATTAGGGCAAGCTTCTTCTAAAGCCTTTTGTAAATGATCAGTTGTTTTATAATTAATTCCCTTATCGAAGCCAAGCTCATTCTCCAAATACTTAATTTTTTCATCTGACCCAGCTATGCCGACGACTTTGGCTCCTTTTATTTTTGCAATTTGCCCGACGGTTGATCCGACAGCGCCTGCGGCACCAGAGACAACGACCGTTTCTCCTTCTTTCGGTTGGCCAATATCAAGCAATCCAAAATAAGCCGTTAAGCCTGTCATGCCGAGGACACTTAAATAAGCCGATAAAGGAACATTTGTATTTTCTATTTTTCGAACAGCAGCAGCGTCCACGGTATTGTAAAGCTGCCAATTCAGTGAACCTTGCACCTTATCTCCGGCCTTCAGCTTCTCTGAACGGGATTCAACAATTTCACCGACAATGCCTCCTGAAATCGGCGCATTTATTGCATAGGGCTCAACATAAGACTTTCCAGCATTCATCCGCCCGCGCATATATGGATCCACTGATAAATAGAGGGTTTTAACAACAACCTGTCCATCTTTCGGTTTTTCAATTGGAATTTCACGAAATTCAAAAGTTTCTTTTGTTGGTAAACCTTCTGGACGGTTTGCTAAAAGAATTTGTTGATTTTGATTGTCCATTTAAAAAACTCCTTTTTATAAATGTTCTATGTTACTCAAAAATATAAACGTAAGTACATTTTATTTATATAGTTTTAAAACCATCAAACAATAAATTAAAAACGAAGGCTTTTTGGCGCTTATAGTGTAGCCAAAAAACCAGGTAAAAATTCTTTAAAAGTGTCCTCCTTTATTTTTATAAACTTATGCTGGCCGTCACGGCCTGCTCCAACCAAATCTGCTTCAGCCAAAATTTTAAGATGATAGGAAACATTGGACTTATTCATCCCAATAGCGCCTCCAATATCTCCGCAAGAATTTTTTATTTGATTCTTTTCATGATAAAGATAGCGGATAATTTCAATTCGCTTTACCTCAGATAATGCTTTAAGTATCTTTACTCGTTTTTCATCTAAGTTAGATTGTTTGATAGTCATATAACTATGTTAGTGTTCGACTTGAACCTTGTCAAGCATCAAACAAAAATAGGATTTATTTATTAATCTAAATATTCGTCTGTCAGCTTTTGATTTAGATATCTTGCCATTCCCGTTTTTATCTTTTTTAATCCAAGTTTCCGATAAAAATTCTCATTTCCCGTTGTAGAGATTAAATGTACACAGGAAACATCACTAAGTTCATAAAGGAGAAAAGTCATAATTTTTCTGGCTATGCCTTGTTTTTGAAAATCCCGATGGACGACAACATCATAAATAGCAGCGTTAAACACACCATCTGAAATCGCCCTTCCAAATCCAATGATTCTCCCGTCCAATGTTACTAGTGCAATGACATTACTTGCTTCAAAAATTTGTTTAATGATTTCATTTGTGTGCTTAGTCCAACCGACAGAATGATATACTTCCTTCATTTCATTAAGATTTGCATGAGAAAAATCGCCATGTATTTGTATGTCCATATTCTTTCTCCTTATATCATTTAACAGTTATTTATACTTTCTATCTGCTGAGGAAATAGTCCTTTTCTATTCTCCCATCATTAAATTCAACGTTAAATTCACTTTATAGGAATAAAAAAAATAAGAACCCGGATACTAAAATTATGGATGATTTTTCCGTTTTTGTACGACATTTATTTTTTACCAATAGTTTCGTCTAAAAGTGTTCAAAGCTTGGCCCGTTATTATTGGGTGAATTATGGTAAACTGATAAACGTTGATATTTTTAGGTAAAAGAAAAGAGGGAAACAATGCAAAGAGAAGTAAAGATCGACAAAAGTGTTCAAAAGGCCCCTCTAACGATGCCGAAACAAAATTCCTCAAAAATTTTGGCGCAAACTGTTAAGTCCGGGATTATTAAATCAAATTTAATTCCGATGTTTGCTGGATTGACATTGGCCTTATATACCTACCGGATTAGTCTGTTTGATAAACTTCCGGAAATCATATTTGCTTTGATCGGCTCGATTCTAGTCATAGGCGCGGCTGGCGCTTTTAATAACCTTTATGATCGTGATATAGACTCGGTTATGAAGAGAACAAAAAACAGGCCAACCGTGACAGGTACAATAAAGCCTAAGACTGTGTTATGGCTTGGTATCTCAATGACCGTTCTTGGACTGGCAGCTCTGACTTTAGCAACGCCTCTTGCTGGATTTTTAGGATTTTTGGGGTTGTTTTTTTATGTGGTCCCGTACACGATGTGGAGCAAGCGCCGGACCATTTATAATACCGAGATAGGAAGTATTTCTGGCGCAATGCCGCCCCTTATGGGATGGGCAGCTATTCATCAAGACATCACGCACCCTGCCATTCTCGGTCTTTTTGTCGTTGCCCTTCTTTGGCAAATGCCCCATTTCTATGCAATAGCAATCCGCAGGGAAGACGAATACAGAGCGGCAAAGGTCCCAATGCTTCCAGTAGTTAAAGGTGTTAAACGAACTTATATACAAACAAATATTTATTTAGTCGTTTTAATCGCAGTCAGCTTTCTTTTTGGATCTTTAAGCATCGGGATTATGTTAGTTTCACTTCTTTTAAGTGTTGTATGGCTTATTTTAAGCATTGTCGGATATAAAAAAATGGATTCCGAAAAATGGGCGAAATCAATGTTTATTTTCTCGCTCTTCCATAATGCTATCTTATTTTTGACGATTATTATTTACTCGCTTATCGGCATTTTCTTTTTGATGTAAAATTGTTTATGAATCAACGACAGGGGCGTTTAAGTGATGTTACTTAAACGCCCTAAATATGTATCTGGTGAAACAACTCGAACAGCTTGATTGTTATCTTTATTCTTGATCATAAATGACTCAACACCATTAAAAGATTTATCAATTACACAGAGCATCCAAGAACGTACCTTTTGGATATGATCATTTCATAAGAGAAATCCATACTCTCAGTTATTATACATGTTGGCTTGATTTCTCCATAAAAAGGAAAAGCGTATCTTCATTTTCAATTTTCCCAACTTTGTACCCTTTGTAGCCAAGTTTTTCATACAATGCGATATTCTTTGATGAACGGCTTCCAGTGAACAATTTATAGGACACATTTTTAAAGTGTTTTTCAATTTCCTCCATTAATTTTCTGCCTATGCCTTGATTTTGGTATTCTGGGTGTACCATAAGCTTGTTAATATTACACACGCCATCCTTCTCATAGGCTCTGACAGAACCTACAATTTTCCCATCTTCGACATACTTTAGCACAATGTTCTTTTCAAATGACTGCTCTACAATTGAAAGATCTTCATTCAATGGCATAATTGTATAATCATTGTATAATTGTGCTTCACTCATATATGCGAGTTTTTGTAAAGCTAAGATTTCACTTGCATCTTTTCGATTTGCTCGTTCAATCGTTCCCATTTTCTATCTCCCCTCTAAAAATAAATCCATCCGAACTAGGAATAGGTATCGGGCACCGTATTTCACCAATGCTTTAACAAGTCTAATCTGCGAGTACGATATATCTTCGGAAAAAGAAATGATTTTCCCTACGTCCTTACGAAATATATTCTTTTGTTCATTGTCCAAATCGATGTTTATAGGTGGACGAAAGCCTTCTTGCAACCGATCCGAAGACTTCTCTCCTAGCGATTTTAACTAATATTCTTGTAAAAGATCTTTTATCGGGACTTATACCGTTCGAACAATATTTTGACGCTAAACTATTTCTTGCCCGTCAACAAGCTGGCATCGTTTGTTAAAAAAGGTTTTATACCCAAGTTGGGTAAAAATCATAACCGTCAATGAAACGGCGCCGGCGATACCAAGAAGAATAATAATTTGGTATTCAATAGCTACTACCGGCGAGATGCCAGAAAGAATTTGGCCTGTCATCATTCCAGGCAAAAACACAATTCCTGTGCCAACCATTGAATTTATCTGCGGAAGAATAGCTGAATCAAACGCGTGGTTAACTATTTGCTTTGTTGCCTCCTTAGGGGTAGCACCAAGCATTAAAGCCGACTCTACTGAATCTTTTTGTACTTTCATACTTTCGATAAGCGTGTTAACGCCAAGGGTTATTCCTGTCATAGAATTCCCAATAATCATGCCGGCGATTGGAATAAAGTAACGAGGATCATACCACGGCGAAAAATGAATAACAACAAAATCGAAGAATAGTAAACTGATAAAAGTCCCGACTATCATAGATAAAGCTATAACCTTTTTCAAAGCACGTGAAATGTCGTTTTTGACACGTTTATAAATATTATAAATAGCAAACCCTTCCATAAGAAGAACAATAAGCACTGTAACAAAAGGGTTAGGATGTTTAAAAATATACATTAAGAGGTAACCGACGATGACCAATTGAAGCGTCATCCTGATTGAAGCAATTAAAGTCTCTTTCTCACGGGGGATTTTTCTTAATTTGAGAATAACTAAAAGAATCAAGATAAATAAGTAAGCTGCAAGCAGCTGCCACAATTGAAGGTCTATAATCTTATTCATGTTCGTCTCCCTTCATTGTAAATGGCCTGATATTGACTAAAACATCGCAATAACGGCGAGCCATGTTCAGTGAGTGCGTCACCATCACAACCGTTTTGCACCGCTCTTTAATTGTGTTAAAAAAGCCGTTCATAACTGCATCCTCAAGTCCTTCATCAAGGGCGGAAGTCGGCTCATCCAGCAAAAAAACCGGCGGATCCATCAAGAGTACACGGGCCAAAGCTAAGCGCTGCTTTTCACCTCCTGACAGCGTTTCAGCATTGTCTTCCAAAGCCTTATCTAAGTGAACAACTTCTAACATCCGTTTTAATTCCTGGTCACTGACAGGAGGCTTTTCTGAAAAATGCAACCCGATTAACAGGTTATCTTTTACTGTCTTAGCGTAAAGAACCGGGGTTTGCGGCAGCATAACTACTTGCCTTCTAAGTTCAACCGGATCATATTGTTCTATTGCTTTTCCATTAAGTTCAATCGTCCCTTCATCATAACTAGTAAGATGGTTAAGCAGTTTGAGCAATGTTGATTTTCCGCTGCCGCTCTCGCCAACGATCCCTGTTATTTTGGCATCAGGAATTTCAAGGGAAGGAATATTGATAATTTGTTTAAAACGGACACCTTTAAGTGTAAACAAAATTGTTCACTCCTGTCGTGTTAATACGTGAATTTAGAGAAGCAGCCAAATCCCTTTAACTCTAGGGCAGTCGGTAATAACCCACCCAATTTTGTTCAAAGTTTTTTAAGGCAATGATCCCCCTTTCTTCATTATATTCTGTTTTTGACTTGCCTCCTCCTTCTCGTCATATTTATCTAGAAAAAGCAAAGAATTTGAAATCTAAACAACTTGCATCTAAAAATTGCCCCTGCGTGAATTATCATTTGTGCGGCAAATTTATACTTTCTTAAAGTGCAAAAAAGGGCTTAAAAATTTAAATATATTCCCTTGACCCTCTCGTTACGTGAAAGTTTATGATTGATGTATCAAGGAGGGATTCATATGGCATACACCATTGGCAAGTTAGCGAACTTGGCTGGCATCAGTACGCGAACGCTACGTTACTACGATGAAATTAACCTGCTTAAACCTGCAAAAGTTAACGAGTCGGGATACCGTATATACGGTCAGGAAGAGGTTGACCGCCTGCAGCAAATTCTTTTCTTCCGTGAATTAGATGTTGACCTGGAAACAATTGTCGCTATCATGAACGATCCGCACTTTGACAAAGAGCAGGCGTTACAGAAACATCATAGTCAGCTCATACAAAAACGCAACCACCTTGATAAATTGATTGAAACGGTGGAAAAAACCATCGCTCATCTGAAAGGAGAATACCCTATGGAAAATAAAGAAAAATTTGAGGCCTTTAAAGAAAGCTTAATTGCCGAAAATGAAAAAAATATGGAGAAGAAATTCGTCATAAATACGGAAATAAAACCATTGATGAATCCAATGCAAAACTTCGAGGTATGTCCAAGGGCGATTTTACTGCCATGCAAGCTTTAGAAAAAGAGGTGCTTGAGCTCATTAAACAAGCCTACGAAGCAGGCGATCCATCCTCCTCCCTCGCACAAAAAGCAGCAGCAAAGCACAAAGAATGGCTTATGTATTCATGGCCAAATTATTCTAAAGAAGCTCATGCCGGTCTTGCTGAAATGTACGTCGCCGATGAACGATTTAAAGCTTACTATGATAAAGCAGTTAAAGGCGGTGCCGAATTTTTGCGGGATGCCATCCTAATTTTTACAGGGAAAAAATAAAACTCTTTTTCAAAGAATAACAGTTTTTTTAACGGCAAATGCTAACATTTCTAATCTCATATTTTCTTCCAATTATCACAATTAGTCTTTTTGCATTTATTAATAAAGGGAATTTGAAAAAACTTACGAGGTGAATGAATTGCAAGGAAGGTTAAGGTTATGTGTGAGTTGGATAACTTTATTTTTAATGGGGACTGATTTATTTGTAGTTTCTCCCCTTTTACCTTTTATTTCTAAAGAATTTGTGCTTAGTCCTGCATTAGCAGGATGGATGGTAACTGTATTTGCTGTAACCTATGCTTTGTCTGCTCCCTTTTTTGGATGGATTTCAGATAAAAAAGGACGAAGAAAATTTGTTACATTTGGCTTATTGCTATTTGTACTGGCGAATATTTTAACTGCCTATGCCCCTTCATTCCTATTATTAATTGTCAGCCGTATTTTAGTTGGCTTTTCAGCGGCATCCATCACCCCCACCATATACGCAATCATAGGCGATATTGCACCCCCAAGCCGAAGAGGAACATGGCTTTCTATTGTCATTTCGGGACATTTAACCGCTCTTTGGGCTGGAGCACCTTTTGGCACATTATTAGAACATTTTTTTGGTTGGAGATCTGTTTTTGTTGTATTGGCTATTTTGGGAGCAATATTGTCTGCTATAAATTTTAAAACATGGGCATCTATCCCTAATAAAAGCAAAACGAAAATTACAAGACAAGGAAATTCATCAAGAATACTTGGTTCAGTAAGTGTTACCGCCATTTGGGCGATTTCAATGTATTCACTATATGTATATTTAGGTTCCGCTCTCTATTCTGAAAATCATTTCAGTTCATCAAAAATTGCTGAAGCTGTCATTTTTTACGGTGTTGGTGCCGTTTTAGGCAGTCTTTTAAGCGGGAAATTAACGGATCATTTCGGGGAAACGAAAATTTCAAAGGTAACCTTAATCCTTCTTACTTTCATTCTTATTTGCTTAGGCATTTTTTTCTCGTATGGCGAGTTGGTTTATGTGTTTCTTTTTTTATGGGCGTTAGTTGGCTATGCAGGATTTACCTCATACCAAGCAAGACTAGCAATGGAATATCCATTAAAACGGGGAATAGCGATGGCTTGGAACAATACAGCTTTGTATATTGGTATTACAATTGGCTCTATGATAGGCGGATTTGTTATATCTAATGGAGGATTTCATTTATTACCTTTTGTTTCAAGTGCTGCAGTATTCATTAGTTTCTTAATAAGTTTACAAAAGACAAAGAAAAGTAAAAAAGCATCAGCTTTTTAAATTATTTAAAGAAACAAAAAGAGCAGCAATTTGTTCCTCCAATGATTGAACTTTTGACTTTAAGCAATTTTGTTTGACCTTTATGAAAAGAGGAAACATTCTTACTAAAGTGGACAGCAGTGCTTAAAAAAGAAACCTATTTTCCTCAAATTAGGAGAATAGGTTTATCATTATAATTTGTGATAGAATTGACAGTCACATACCGAAATGTTGAACGCAAGAAGCAGTGTGGCCATTTATAGTGATTTTCCAGGGTCAGTCCAGACAACCAGTACACGTGTATTGCATCGCTCACAGTCAAAGTTGTGAAAATCCGTCTCGATAAGATTTCTAAAAGCACACGCCGGACATTCAACTTTTTGGTAGCCAACAGCTGACATAATTAATCCCATGGCGCTAAGGATCATCGGATATCCTACAATGATGTCAATTAGCGTAAGACAACATAATGCACCAAGTAATATACCGAATATACCGATCAGGAACGAAACAATACGGCCGAGATAGCCAACGATATTGCCCCGCTTTTTTATCACTTCAATACGGCAGTAATTAGATTCAGCCTCTTTTTCCAAACCCAGTACCCCCATACTATGAAAATTCCCCTTAGATTAGATATATTTTAAAACGCATAACTTGATGCCTCTTTCTTACTTAACTGTTCAACATTTTTTAATTTTTTCACTTTTATGTATCGATCAGCTGATTTCTGAACAGCTTGATAGGCATAATCCTTTATAACTCGATAACAAAAGTTATATATGCGGTTGAATAATAAAATCTTTAATTTTATCAGTATGTATACATCATCCAGTATCCAATGTCTTCAAAGCCAATTCTCTTATAAATTGCGCCGGCTGCTGGGTTATCATAGAACAAACATAGTTCTTTTCCTTCAAGTAAAAGATCGCTGCAAAGCTTGAGCATACATTTGGTGGCATAACCTTTTTTCTTATAATTTTCTAGCGTAGCGACTCCAACAACCATTGCTGACAAGGAATTTTCCGCTGCCGTTGAGGCCGTTGATACCATTTTTCCATCTTCAATAATAAAAAATGAACGCGAAGTTCCATTTTTCAACTCCCGACGTTTTCTTTCTACTGTAATAGTTGAATCACTGAATTCTGGAATAGCGTTCAGTAATTCAACAAGTGCTTCTGCATCATCAGGAACTGCTTGTTGTACATTTGAAAAAGCAACATCATTTTTATTGACTTTTAATCTCGTACACTTAGCATAATAGGTTTGTCTTTTTCTTTTAGGTTGTTTTTCCAAGTATGGTTCAATTTTTTCAGTGACATCCTTTAATCCGGACATCATCTTAAAAGAAGGATCATTTGACATAATCTCGGCAAAACCTTCTGCATTAAAAGATTCTGTTACAAATGGTATATAGTTTTCCTCGTATTTTAACAAAACAGCAATAAGTTCACCGTTTTCGTTAAATTCTCCCCAAAGTTTTTGGAATTCTTGTTCATATCCGTATGCTTCAATATCACCAATTAAAAACAAGTTTTCAGCACTCTTAGTTTTTAACAAATTAAAGCAAACTTCATGATCATTTTTGTTTAGTCTCCTTATCATCGATCCCTCTCCCCTTATATTGCCAGCAAAAGTATTCTCATTATTTTACAATAAAAAAAGCTTAACGAAAAGAAATAGGTACCGCGACATTAGAGATTGTTGGTGAGCGTCTAAATTTAAATCCTAAAGAAGGAGAAGAAGTGCCCTTTAATTCCACATCAAATGATAAATGAATCTAATGGGGATGTAGAACTTTTGGTGATTTCTCAGCCTAATATATAAAGTTGACAGTTTTTTTGATGATGTTTTACAACAGTGCCTCATTACAGATGATATACTTAAAAAAATCAGCAAGGCATTCGAGATAAACTGAATGAAAATTGCCTTTAAACTTTTTGATGATCTAACTTTCGTTTGACTTTATTATTGAAGGGAGTTTTATTCGTGAACATTCGAAACACTAAAGAAGAAGATTATTATAAAGTAATTGATGTTTTAAATGATTGGTGGGGCGGTCGGCAGATGACTCATTTATTACCACGGCTGTTTTTTGAGCATTTTCAACCAACAAGTTTCATAGTTGAAGATGATGGCGTTTTATCCGCTTTTTTAATTGGATTTTTATCGCAAACAAATCCAAAAGAAGCTTATATACATTTCGTAGGTGTAAATCCCGAACTTCGAAAAAAAGGTATAGCCAAAGAACTTTATGTACTATTTTTCGCTAAAGTCCAAGAATTGGGCTGCAATACAGTTAAATGTATTACTTCTCCAGTCAACGAAGTTTCCATTTCATTTCATAAACGAATGGGTTTTTCCGCGACCTTAGAAGCCGATTACGCTTGTGCCGGACAAGACCGTATTTTGTTCTCTAAAACTATAGGTTATTAATGCTTCCTAATTATATATAAAAATGTCCAGTTATTTTCCAATGGACTTTGTGATGGGCAACGATACCATCATTCATTTTATTTAAAGTACCTTTTCGCTTTTAAAGAACTGCTTTTGCGTAAAAAAATTGGGAAAAAATTATAGTTAACTTAATTTGGGTGACCAAAAATGGGGAGTTGCAAAAGCTGTTTGTTTTATCTTTCATAAGATATATTGTGTATTCACTATACCAATTTAGGTGCGCTATTAGGCGTGCCTTTTTTCTGCTTCTTTCAAAAAATTGGCACTTTTGCTTATCATACTGCTTGAGAACCCGGTTATGAACGTACATTTCTCCTTAATTGGGAGCGTTACTCTATTTTTGTCCAATCTTTTTATATTAAATTGTCATACTTTGATCTCGTAAAGCAAATCTGAATAAGGGAGGTGATAATATTGTCAGCCGGAATTTTTTTTAATGGGTTGCCGAGCACCGTATTGATTGGAGAATCACAGCTGTTCCAGGTATGTCATACAGCAACTGAACCCGATTTGGGAACTGAAGTGGAAGTGATTATTACCCTAAGTAAACCTTCTCAGCATAATGATCTTAAAGTCAAAGTCTTCAATCCTCTTACACAATTATTTGAACCTATTACATTTAATCAAAATGGGGTCGCGTTCTTTGGACCTTTTCCATTAGAAAACATCTGTAATCAGGTTCAAGCCATTTTTGAAAAACTGGGAACGTATACAGTAACACTTCAAATGATTCGTGTAAGCGATGGCATGGAATTGGCAAGAACAATGGGGACAGTAAATGCTGTTCCATCGCCAAAAGAAATAAAAAACCTCGAACGTCGTCTTCGTCGCTGCGTGAAACGAAGGAAGAAAAATCAGGGGAATTAAAACGATGTATCACTTAGATTAACATTAGCCGTTAAAAGCACGAAGGTAACCCAAAGCCAGTCCAATTATTAAAATATCTCAATGAACACTGCAACAACAAAGAAAAAGCATCGTATATCATCCATAAGCTTGCCTCCTAAATAAACAAATATAGAGTTAGATCGGTAAAATTTAATCCTTGTAAGAAAATAATAAGTAGGCTTTTTTCGGCCTATTTATTTTTTTGGATAAATTAACTCTGTTCATTGTCCATATCACGCACAGGGTTAATTTCATAATTTAAAATAAAAGGGTGTGAAGTAAAATCAACTTGTGGAGAGGTAGGGTTCGCCTTTAATAATTGTGCTTTTTATCCTATTAAAATGTGAGAGCTTTTTCATGGCGACGTCGGTCTTTAAAGTAAAGATTATGAATTTCTTCAATACAAGCCTGCACTATTTTAAATTTAACACAGCCTTTTTCCATAAGTGCATTGTTTATTTTTACAAAAAAAGGGAGGCAACCCATGTTTATAAGTATTTTAAGTTTACTTTTGGTATTTATTATTACGGGTATGTGCATCTGCTTGATCTACGTCCGTGATGGTGAACTTCTCAACATTTCGCAGGCTCATTGTTTAGTCATGTCTTTAAGTACCATTATAAGTCTTACTTTAGGAACAATTCTCGCTACCTTAATTGACTATCATTTCTTTATCTCACTTTTGTTTGGTCTAGCATTTGGATTAATTATCGGAAAACCTTTTGGTTCCTTTGCGATCGTTGACGGAATGGTATCCGGGCTAATGGGCGGTATAATGGGCGTAATGGTTCCCATGATGGTTCACATTAATCAAGTTTGGTCAGTCCTTTTCATGGACATCATCTTTATAATCCTAATATCCATTAATTTAAAATTATTCTTACTCCTAACTGGAAAGGGAAAAGTTAAACGAACTTTACAAATTCCCCAGAAGGAAACAAAAGATAAATCCTTTAAAGGTTATTAGTAATTAAAAAACAATTTACTTTGAGCAACCGGGCGCGGCTATAGAGTAGCGAAATCGCGCCCCATTTAACATGCTCTAAAGAACCCCTTTTAATTTCAATCATGTTATTTCCCCTCTATTGAGTGACAAACAAATCCTTTTTTATTTCATTTTTCTTAAGGTAATTCCTTTCATTATTCTATTAATTAATCCGTATGCGGAACATTTTTATTTCAACAAGCCATTTTCGTATAAAATCTTTTATAACAGACCGAATTTGCCTGATATTATTTCTGAATATTTTAAATTTATTATTTCATTTTAAATTATTTTGTTGTAGAATAAGAACAAAGAACTATATGAGGAGTGATATTCAAGGCTATGTCAGTTAAAGTAGATAGGTATAATATCCTGTCTTATGAGTTTGAAAGGAAACTGGGACGGTCTTTAGATGAGAAGGAAAAAGTTTTCGTACATTGGCTGGTTAGTAAGGAAGAAACTGAAAAAGAAAACAGAATGGGAACATTCTGTTTTTGTGAAAAATAGTCAAATATAGGCTTTTTATAAAGGGATATTTTTTCCAACTCATTCGTTTGTTACTGTTATTTTAAGCAATTTCATAAAACGGACAAAATATAAAAACTAAAAGTGAGAAATAAACACCGTTTTATATGGTGTTTATTTTTTGGCTTAATATTTAGGCTCTATAATATTTGTTGGGGTATGAGAAAAATTAAAACAAAAAAATACACGCAAGCTCCTTAATCCTTTACACTTGAATTGTTCAGAAACAAGAGAAGGATAGGAGTTACGTGTATATGCA